>NZ_JBFRFI010000001.1:0-557619 GCF_052114745.1 Brevundimonas sp. 2YAF1
CGTCGCGCCCCGCCGCGCAGCGTCCGGCAGCGCCCCGACCGTCCTCGCCTGCGCCGGCCGAGCCCGCCGCGTCGGCTCCCGATGCGCCGCCGACCCCCGCGGGGGCGGCAGAGTGAGACGGGCGATCACGGTCCGCGTCGTCGGCCCGCTGCAATGGATCGTCTATCCGGCCCTGACGGCCATTGCGGTCACGGTGCTGCTGGCGGTACCGCTGCGGCTGTTCGACCTGACCCTGCCTGAGCCGGTCCTGCCGATCGTCCTGGCCTTCGCCTGGCCGCTGATCCGGCCGTCGATGCTGGCCCCGGTGGTTCTGTTCGGGCTTGGCCTGTTTCTGGACCTGTTCTGGGGCGGGCCGCTGGGCCTGTGGCCGATCAGCCTGCTGGCGATCTATGGCGCGATCCTGCTGGCCGCCAACTTCCTGGCTGGGCAGGCGACCATCGTCCTGTTCGCCCTTTACGCCGCCTCGACCGGGCTGGCCTTCTTCCTGGCCTATACGATCGTTACGCTGGACGCAGGCAATTCGCCGAACATCCTGGCCGTCCTGGGCCAGGTCGTGCCGACGCTGTTGCTCTTCCCCCTGGCGGACTGGCTGATCCAGCGGTTTGACGACGCCGACGTGCGATTCCGATGAGCAGCGAACCCCATATCTTCTTTTCGGATGTGAATGAGCGACAGGGCTCGTTCCTGCGGCGCACTTTTCTGCTCGGCGGAGCCACGGCGCTGGGGATCACGGCGCTGACGGGGCGGCTGGCCCAACTGCAGATCGTCAAGGCTGCGGAATATGCGACCCTCGCCACCAACAACCAGTTCAATTTTCGTCTGGTCCCGCCGCCGCGCGGCCTGATAAAGGACCGGAACGGCGTGGTCGTGGCCGGCAATCGGCCCAGTTTTCGCGTTCTGGTCGTGCGTGACGAGACCAAGGATCTGGATCAGACGCTGGACCTTCTGGGGCGGCTTCTGCCCGACACGCTGGAGCGTCGCCGCACCATCATCCGCGAGGTCAATGCCGCGCCGCGCTTCTCGCCCGTGCCGGTCAAGAGCGACCTGAGCTGGGACGAGTTCTCGCGCGTCAATCTCCACGCCGCCGAACTGCCGGGCGTCATGGCCGACATGAACGAGGCGCGCTACTACCCCTTCGCCGGGTCGTTCGCCCACGTCATCGGCTATGTCGCCAAGGTCTCTGACCGCGACGTCAAGGCGATCCGCGACAAGGGCGAGGAGCCGCCTCAGATCCTGTTCAACCCCGGCTTCCGCATCGGTCGGTCGGGCGTGGAGAAGGCGCTGGACCCCGAACTGCGCGGCGTCGCCGGCGGCAACCGGGTCGAGGTCGATGCGCGCGGCCGCGTGGTGGCCGAGGACATCGCCGGCTCGCGCCCCGCCGTGCCGGGCGACGAGGTGGTGCTGACGCTCGACGCCGACATTCAAAATCGGGCGCTGGAGGTGTTCGGCGACGAGAGCGGCGCGGCTGTGGTGATGGACTGCCGCAACGGCGACATCCTGTGTATGACCTCGGCACCGTCGTTCGACCCGAACATGTTCGTCGGCGGCGTGCCCAGCAAGGTTTACAAGGCGCTGAGCGAGTATGAGCGCAAGCCGTTGCTGGACAAGGCGATCGGCGGGGTCTTCCACCCAGGCTCGACCTTCAAGCTGACCACGGCCCTGGCCTTGCTGGAGGCAGGGGTCAATCCTGCCGAGCGGGTCGTCTGCACCGGCGGCTATCACTACGGCGGTCGGACGTTCCGCTGCTGGAACCATCGGGGCCATGGGCCCCAGACTATGCACGACGCCATCAAGAACTCGTGCGACGTCTATTTCTATCACATGTGCAATCGCGCGGGCGTCGACAAAATCCAGGAAGTCGCCAAGAAGATCGGCTTCATGCAGACCTATGACATCGGGGTCGGCAATCAGAAGACGGGCAGCATTCCCAGCCGAGCCTGGAAGGCGAATTACAACAAGCGCAACCCCAATCCCGAGTCGCGGGTCTGGTTCCCCGGCGAGACCCTGTCGGTGGCCATCGGGCAGGGGGACGTCAATGTCACCGCCCTGCAACTGGCGGTCATGGTGTCGCGCTTCGCCAACGCGCGTAAAGCCTTGCAGCCGCGCCTGATCAAGTCGGTCGGCGGGGTCGAGCGGCCCAGCGGCGCCGAGACGCCCGATCTGCCGTTCTCGCGCGAGCACCTCGAGATCGTCCGTCAGGGCATGATCGCCGTGGCCAACGACCGGTCCGGCGGCGCCTATCGGCAGAGCCAACTGGGGCTGGGCGACATCCAGATGGCGGGCAAGACTGGCACGGCTCAGGTCCGCAACTACGGCACCGGGTCACGCAAATCGAACGTCTGGGCGCTGAAGGACCACAACCTGTTCGTGGCCTTCGCTCCTGTAGACGAGCCGCGTTACGGCATCGCTATCATCGTCGAACACGGCGGCATGGGCGGGGCGACCGCCGCGGCCCCGCGCGCCCGCGAGATCATGCGCACGACCCTGCTCAAGGACCCGGAGATGCGCGCGCGGATCGAACGGCCCCTGCCGCCCGAACCCACCGGTCCCGTGACGGCGGACGAGGCCGACTTCGGCGCTGCCCCGGCCGAGCCCGAGATCGAAACCGCCGCGCCGCGTCCCGCCGCGCCCGTCGCCTCCACCGGGCCTCGCCCCTATCTTGCGGAGCCGCGATGACCGCTTCGGCCCTGTCCCGTCCCGGCGAGCGCGAGCGACTGTCGGTCAAACTGAGCCAGATCGACTGGCGCTTCGTGTTCCTGATCTCCCTGGTGTCGGGCGTCGGCGGCCTGATGCTCTATTCCGTCGGCAAACAGTCGTGGGAGCCGTGGGCCGCCAAACACCTGATCCGCTACGGCGTGTGCCTGTTGCTGATGCTGGTGCTGGCCATGGTCAGCCTGCGCTGGTGGTTCAGGCTGGCCTGGCCGGTCTATTTCATCGCCCTGTTCCTGCTCGTCTGCGTCGAACTGTTCGGCTACACGGCCATGGGGGCGACGCGCTGGCTGGACATCGGCGTGACCCGGATTCAACCCTCTGAAATCATGAAGATCGGCGTCGTTCTGGCGCTGGCCCGCTGGTATCACGGCGCCTCGGCTCAGGACGCCAAATTCAGCTGGAAGCTGATCTACCCGGTCGCCATCATCGGCGCGCCCTTCCTTCTGGTGGCGCACCAGCCCGATCTGGGCTCGGCCATGCTGATCGGCCTGACCGGTGCGGCCATGATGTTCGTCGCGGGCCTCAGCTGGAAGATCATCGGGGCCGTGGGCGGCGCTGCGCTGGCCCTGGTGCCGCCCTACATCATGTTCGGGATGCACGAGTATCAGCGCCACCGGGTGCTGACCTTCCTGAACCCCGAGGCTGACCCTTCGGGCACGGGCTATCATATCCTGCAGTCCAAGATCGCCCTCGGGTCGGGGGGGCTGCTCGGCAAGGGCTTCGGCCTGGGCAGCCAGAGCCAGCTGGAATTCCTGCCCGAGAAGCAGACCGACTTCATCTTCGCGGCGGTGTCGGAGGAGTTCGGCTTCATCGGCTCGTTCAGTCTGCTGCTCTGCTATGCGGCCATCATCCTGATCGCCCTGCGCATCGCTTCGCTGTCGCACAGTCATTTCGGGCGGTTGGCGGCGGCCGGCGTGACGGCGACCTTCGCCCTCTATGTCCTGATCAACGGGGCCATGGTCATGGGTCTGGCGCCGGTCGTGGGCGTGCCGATGCCGCTGCTGTCCTATGGAGGCACGGTGATGCTGACGGTGATGATCGGTTTCGGCCTGGTCATGGCGGTGCGGGTCAACCGCTACGACGAACTGCCCAAGGGCCACGGGCTGTTCTAATCGCAGTTTCAGGCGTTAGGCTGGTCTCATGACCGACGAGACGCCCGACGCTGAAGCCGCCGCCATTCCTAAGGCCGATCCCTCCATGTTCTCGGATTGCGGCGACACGCCCTGTCCACAGCCGGTGATGGGCGATCCCAAGAATGAGGCAGCGGCTCTGGCCGAGGGTGTCCGCATGCGGAACAATCCCGCCGAATGGGCCTTCGTTCGCCTGTCCAAACTGATCGAGGAGTTCGAGGCCAACCTCGACAAGGACGAAGAGATCGGCGCCCGCGTCGTCGGCCTGCCGGGCGAGGGCACGATGCAGATCATGGACGTCGGCTTCTGGGGGCCGGACCTGATCATCTTCTTTGGCCGCAACGCCGACGGAAAGCCGGTGCGGTTGATCCAGCACTACACCCAGATCAACGTGGTGCTCGCCGCGATCCGGAAGCCGGAGGAGCGCGAGGCGCGCCGCATCGGCTTCCAACTCAGCGAAATGGTGCAGAAGACCAATCCGAAGGCGGCGACCTTATAAACGCGTCATCCCGGCCCAGCGGCGAAGCCGCGCCCAGCCGGGACCGCCACGGACGCCGGGCTTTGCTATGGGGCGAGGAAGGGCGCGCTCATTGCACCGTGCGGCGAAAAAAACAGTGCAATTGGTGCAATAAGCCGCAGCCGGAGGGGCGGTGAAGAGGGGAGCGGCCTGCCTGGGGCGGCGAGGCGGCGGATGGGGCTGTCAAAGACCGGTCATCACTGTGCACGGGTTTGAGATCAGGGCGCGCATATGGGCGGTCGAGGAGGGTTGATCCCTTGTGGGGCAAGGGATTGGTGGTCGCGGATGCGTTGGCTGATGCTCAACGTCATCCCGGAAACGGCGCAGCCGTTAACCGGGACCGCAGGAAGCGTCGGCGTTTGGGCGGGTCCCGGCTCGGCGCGGCTTCGCCGCTGGGCCGGGATGATGGGATTATAAGGTAGCCGCCCAGTCGGTGCCGCGCACCAGGCTGTCGATGATGCCCGGCTCGGTCGAAGCGTGGCCGGCGTCGCCGACGATGTCCAGCTTCGCTTCCGGCCAGGCGCGATGCAGGGTCCAGGCGCCCGAGATCGGCGTCACCACGTCGAACCGGCCCTGCGCGATCCAGCAGGGGATGTGGCGGATGGTTTCGATGTTCTCGAGAATCCAGTTCTCGCTGTCGAAGAAGCCGCCGTTGGTGAAGTACCAGTTCTCGATCCGGGCGAAGGCCACGGCGAACTCCGGCTCGGCGAACTTGTCCGGCTTGCCCGACGGTCCCTGGACGCTGACGGTCTCGCCTTCCCAGCTGGACCAGGCCACGGCGCAGCGTTCGCGCTCGGCGACGTCATCGCCGAGGAGGCGTTTGGAATAGGCGGCCATCAGGTCGCCGCGCTCGGCTTCGGGGATGGGGGCCACGAAGCGTTCCCAGGCGTCGGGGAAGATCATCGAGGCGCCGTCTTGATAGAACCAGTGCAACTCCTTCTTGGTCAGCAGGAAGATGCCGCGCAGAACCAGCGCCAGGCAGCGATCCGGGTGCTTGATGGCGTAGGTCATCGACAGGGTCGAACCCCAGGAGCCGCCGAAGACGACCCATTTGTCGATGCCCAGTTTCTCGCGCAGGCGCTCGATGTCGGCGACCAGATCCCAGGTGGTGTTGTTGTCCAGCGAGGCGTTGGGCCGCGACAGGCCGCAGCCGCGCTGGTCGAACATGACGATCCGGTATTTGGCCGGATCAAAATAGCGCCGCATCCCCGGATTGACCGCTCCGCCGGGGCCGCCGTGCAGGACGATGACCGGGACGCCGTGCGGGTTGCCGCTTTCCTCGTAATAGATCTCGTGGATGCTGTCGGTCGGCATCCAGCCCGACGCATAGGCTTCCAGTTCGGGATAGAGGTCGCGGCGAAGGGTGTTGGTCACGAGGATTGCCATGTCAGGAAATGGGGGTTTTCAGATTGGCCGGTCAGGCGTTGACGATGTGTGAGCGGAACGCGGCGACGGCCAGCGCGATCCAGCCGGCGATCATCAGCACGCCGCCCACGGGGGCGACTGCGCCCATGACGGGCAGGCTGAGCAGGCCGATCAGGGCCAGGGCCAGACAGAAGATCAACCCGCCACTCGCCGCCAGCCAACCGGCGATCCGCGCGGTTCGACCGCCGGTCGCCCAGGCGGCGCAGGCCACGGCCAGGACGGCGTGGACAATCTGATACTGGGCGCCCGTGGTCAGCAGGCTCTTGATCGCCGGGCCGGCGCCGTGCGCCGCGAAGGCGCCCAGAGCGACGGCCATGGCCCCGTTGAAGGCGGCGAAGACGAGCAGGTTGCGGTCATGGCTCATGGCTAATGTCTAGACCACAACTGTGACGGAGTCTGCTATCGCAGCGCCCATGAAGTCCGCCCCGCGCATGGCGCTGCAATACATCCTGTTGTTCGCCGCCAGCGGCGTGACCCTGCCGTTCGCCGGCCTGTGGTTTCGCGAGCAGGGCCTGAGCGGGGCCGAGATCGGCGCCTTGTTGGCCATCCCCATGCTGGGGCGGCTGGTCACGGGACCGGCCATCGCCGTCTGGGCCGACGGATTCCAATACAGGCGCACGCCGATCGCCCTGCTGGGGCTGGCTATGACGGCGGGATACGGCGGGGCGGGACTGGTTCAGGGTTTCGCCGCCTGGGCCGTCTGCTGGTTTGTCGGGGCCACGGCGGCGGCGGCTCTGATCCCGCTGAGCGACGTGATGACGCTGCGGGTCGCCCGGCGCGAGGGTTTCCACTTCTCCCTGCCGCGCGGCTGCGGCTCGGCGGCTTTCGTGGTCGCCAACGTCGGCATGGGGGCCTTGCTGACCCGGACCTCGCCGTGCGCGATCATCATCTGGATCGCCGTCGCCGCAGTGCTGATCGCCGTGACAGCGTGGCGGGTCCTGCCCGCCGAGCGGGTGACCGAGAGCACGCGGGTTCCGGGGCTGGAGCGGTTCAAGGGACTAGGGCGGCTGGTCGCCGATCCGGTCTTCATGACCGCCATCTTCGCGGTGGGCGCGGTGCAGGCGGCGCACGCCTTCTACTACGGCTTCTCGGCCATCGCCTGGAAGGCGCAGGGCATTCCCGAGAGCGTGACCGGCCTGCTGTGGGCCTTTTCCGTCCTGGTCGAGATCGGCTTCATGTGGGTGGTCGAGCCTTGGCGACGACGCGTCGGGATCGGGCCGCGGGCCGTGCTCAGCATCGGCGCGACGGCGGCGGTCGTGCGCTGGACGCTGATGGCCTTTTCGCCGCCGCTGTTAGCGTTGTGGCCGCTGCAGACCCTGCACGCGCTCAGCTTCGCCGCGACCTATCTGGCGGGGGTGCAGATCGTCGAACGGTTGTCGCCACCCGACAGCCATACGGCGGCGCAGACCCTCAGTTCCGTGGTGTCGGCCGGCGTTCTGATCGGGTTGGCGACGGCGGCGTCGGGGCCGCTGTATGACGCGTTCGGCCTGAAGGGCTACCTGGCGATGGCGGCTCTGGCGCTGGTCGGGGGCTTGGCCGGGCTGACCCTGAGGTCAGGGCGGGACGCCGGCTGAGGCTCAGGCGGCGCGCGCTTCTTCAGGCCGCGCTGGGGCGGGGCAGGGGAGCCAGGTGGCGGGCGATCGCAGACGCCGCCGTCTTGACCGCCGACTGGACCTTGGCGTTCGAAGCGTCCGAAGGCGCGCGGATGAGGCCGATGGCGGGCGAGGCCGGGCCGTCGGGCAGGTCCGCCAGGATGCGATAAAGGATATAGCTGCCAGCGTCCTCCTCGGCGTCCGAGGCCGCGAGGGCGTTCAGCCCCGCAGCGGTCAGGTCGCGCACGATCTCGGCGGCGGCGGCGGTGGCGCGGACGACGCCCGGGCCTGTGCGATCCAGGCGGTCGCTGCGGTCGAGGCAGCGGTTTTCGGCCCGCATCTGCAAGCGGAAGGCCCCTGGATTCGCCGTGCGCCCGACCAGCAGCAGGGCGCTGCATTCGCCGCGGGCGAGCAGAGTGCTGAGATGGGCCGCCAGGGTGTCAGCCGAGGCGTTTCCGGCAACAGGCAAGGTGCGCGCGCCGACGGGGTTCCAAGGCTCGCCTGAAAGGTCCTCGACCGGGTCCCAGGCGTCGAAGGCCGGGTCCCACGCACAGATGGCGATGGCGGGGCGTCGGTCGGTGCGAAGCCCGAAATCCATATCCAGCAAGGAGTCCACCCTGTGTGACACTAATGCGACAGCGCCCGGACGGTGCGGTCAAACCCGGGCGGAGGTCAAGCCCGCCGGAACAAAATGCGACAGCGTTGGCGCCCAACGCCTAGCCGAGGTCGCCGATGGCGGCGTCCAGCAGCATGAAGGCGCGGCCCTCGTCGGTCGCCAGCCGGCTCTGGACGCCGTGGGCGTCGCCCTGACGCGCCTGTTCCTTCACCGACTGGGCGAAGGCGCGGACGTAGGCGTCGGCGTCGGCGCGCAGTTCGGCGTCGGCCAGGATGCGGCGGGACACGCTGCGCACTGCTGCGGGGGCGACGCGGCGCACGATCTGGCGGGCGCGATCCGGTTCATGCGCGGCCAGGGCGCGGGCGGCTTCCTCGATCCGGGCGCGGGGCAGCAGGGCGTTGGGATCGACCCCCATGCGCCGGATCGCCGATGTGATCCGGTCGCCCAGGGCGCCCGGGTCCAGGGCGCCAGGGTCCGCGGCGGGGACGGGCGTGTCCAGCTCAAGCGGGGCCTCGACGGCTTCGGCGTGCTGATCCACGCCATCGACCAGATCGTTCCAGTCCAGCATGTCGTCCTTCTCAGGGACCGGCGCGGGCGCTTCCGAGGCGGTCTCGGCCGGCTCCAGCCGCAGACGGCCACGCAGGCCGAAACCGCGTTCCTCGGGCCGCTTGGCGGCGGGTTCGGGGAGGGGCTCCGGCTTGGGCTCGACCCGGCGCGGCTTGTAGCGGGCAGGCTCGCTCGGCGGGACCGACAGTAGGAGCTCGCGGCGGCGCGCAGCGGGGGCGTCGCCCGACACCACGCCCATGACGCGGACGGCCTCGGTCAGCATGTCGTAGTTGCGACGGACCCGGTCCTGGAAACCGGCGTCCAGGGTCTCCGTGTCCTCGGCGGCCTTTTTCGAGGCGGCGGTCAGGGCGGCCAGACCCTCCTCGACCGAGGCGCGCACGGCGTCGACGCGGGCGGCGGCTTCTTCCGGCAGGCGGCTGGCGCGGGCGTCCATCTCGGCCACGGCCGTCTCGACCTGGGCCAGAGCGGCGGTCATCCGTTCCAGCGTGCTTTCCAGACGTTCGGCGACCTTCTCGCCGGTCAGGTCGACCATGTCGGCGGTCTGGTTGACGATCTTGCGGGCGCCGTCGATGCGGGCCTCGGCGGCTTCGTCGGCCTTCTGCGCGGCGTCGAACAGGGATTCGCCGAGGCGGTCGGCGCGGATCTGGGCCTGTTCGATGGCGGCAGCGGCCGCAGCGCGCTGTTCCTCGGCGGTGGCCTGCAGCGCCGTCAGGGCGCGGCGGGTTTCCTCGACCAGCAGGTCGCGGGCTTCGGCGGCTAGGGCCTCGAAGCGGTCGAGCGCCAGCTTGGTGGCGTGGTCGAAGCCGTCGGCCTCGCGCTGGGACAGGTCCACCAGGGCGCGGAACTGGTCGGCGGCGGCCTCGATCTGGGCCTTGATGGCGTCGCCGACGTCGCCGGTCGTCTGGTTCAGCTCGCCGGCGGCGCTGCGGGTCAGGGACAATTGTTCGGTGAACTGGGCGCGCTGGCTTTCGATCTGGGCCGAGAAGTCTTCCTGATCGGTGCGCAGTGCGTAGGCGGCAGTGACCAGGGCGGCGCGCTGCTGGCTCAAGCCTTCCTCAACCGACTGGATCTGTTCGGCGACGCCGCTGCCGGCCGTTTCCAGACGCAGGGTCTGGCGGGCCAGGTCGTCGGCGGCGGCGCGGGCGGCGTCCTGGGCCTCGCCGGCGGCGGCGGCCAGGTCGGCGGCGCGGGCGGCCAGCGCCGCTTCGGCCTCGCGAAGCTGGGTCTGGGCCAGATCCGAGGCGTCCACGACCATGCGCGACTGACGCTCGACCGCATCGACGACGCCGGTGGCCTGGCCATCCAACTGTAGGCCAAGGGCGCCCAACTGCTCGCGTTCGCGACCCAACTGGTCGGCCAGGCGACGGGCGGTGCGGCCGGCGGATTCGGCGGCCTCGTTCAAGCGGACGGTTTCCTCGACCAGCGCTTCGCGCAGCAGGGCCATGTCGTTGCGGGCGCGCTCGGCGGCGAGGGCGGCCTGATCGATGTCGCCGCGCAAGGACGTCAGCACCTGTCCGGTCTGATGCGCGGCCAGCGCCGTCGGGCCGATCAGGGCGTCGGCCATGTCACGGGCTCGGCGGGTTTCCAGCGCCAGGCCGGCGCCTTGCCGCACGGCGTGAGCCAGCATGATGGCGAGGCCGGCGGGGGCCAGGGCGATCAGGGCATAGACGGCCAGCCTGAGCGGCTCCAACTGGACCGCGCCCGATCCGAATTCATAGGCGAACCAGGACGCGACGCCGCCGATCCACAGGGCCGAGGCGACGCCGGCGATCAGATAGGCGTTGCCGCTAGGCGCAAGCGCGGCCTTGCGCACAGAGATGGAGGCCGGGGCGGGCGTGTCCAGCGGCGCCGGCGGCGCGTCGGCCGATACGGCGAGCGGCGCCAGATCGGGCGCGGCGGCGTGCAGGGCGGCGGCGCGCTGCTCGGCCAGCCGCTGCTCCTCCATCAGACGCCGCCGACGGCGCTCGGACATCGGGCGTTCAGACTGCGGCTGAGGCTCGGGCTGCAGCTCGGGCGCAAGTTCCAGCGCCTCCTCGGTGATCGAGGGGATGGTTTCATCCTGATCTTCGCCCGGTTCGGGGTCGGAAAGGTTGAGCGGCGGCCGATGGCTGAACTTCATGGGGCGTCGTTCTCGATCACTATTCGCCGGAAACGCGGCGAGGGCGCGCGGAGGGATGAGACCCTAGCGGCTCGATCCGGCCGCGCAAAGGCTCACGGGCAGGGATTCGAAAGGAGATCGGCGATGAGGTCCGTCAGGCCAGCGGGTCAGCAGCCGCGCGGGGCGGCGACGGCGATGCTGGCGGCGGGCGCGTCCTTGCAGTCCTGCACGCGCTGGATTTCCCGTTCCGACTGGCGGGGGGCATGCAAATCGACGCCGAATTGCGACAGCGCCGCCGCAGCGAGCAGCGCGATCAGGCCAGCCAGCATTTCGAGCAGCATTTGCATGGCGCATACAATGACAGAACACGGCTCTGTTTACAATGCGGCGGCATTGTGAAGCTGCACGGCGGGGCGAATGGAACGAACCGGGGCGTCGAACGTCAAGCTTGCGGGCCCGGCGCATAGGCTCGTCATGCGAATCAGTCAGTCTGGCCAGATGAGAGAATGGGGCGACAGCTACGAAGGCAGTCTGCTGGATCCGGGGCGGGACTGCTGGCGCGTGGCGACGGCGCATCGCTTTACGCCGCTGATGGAGAACAACGCCTATTTCGACGCCCTGGCCTCGGCGCTGGCGAAGGCGAAGAAGTCGATCGTCGTGCTGGGCTGGCAGTTCGACCCGCGCACCCGGCTGGACCCCAGTTCGCACCTGACCGACCGGCGCGGCGAGATCGGCCATCAGCTGCGGATGCTGGTGCGCGAGAAGCCCGAACTGGACGTCCGGCTGCTGATCTGGAAATCGCCGCTGCTGATCGCCGCCTCGCAGGGCTTCTATCCGCACCGGGCGCAGCGATGGTTCCGGAAGCGAACGGTCGAGTTCAGGCTCGACAAGCCCGGCATCCTGGGCGCCTGCCATCACCAGAAGGTGGTGATCATCGACGACAAGGTCGCCTTCTGCGGCGGCGGCGACATCGCCACCGACCGTTGGGACACGGACGAACATCTGGATAACGATCCGCGCCGCTGCCAGCCGTCAGGCCTGTTCAGCTCGCCCCGGCATGAGGTGATGTGTGTTCTGGACGGTCCCGCGGCGATGGCCCTGGGCGACCTGGCGCGCGAGCGCTGGTTCCGCGCCACCTGGGAACGGACCTTGCCGGACGAGACGGACGAGGATCCCTGGCCGGACGGCGTCGAGGCGGTCCTGAGCGACGTGACCGTCGGCGTGGCCCGCACCGAGCCGCGCGTGCGGGGGCGGCCCGAGGTGCGCGAGAACGAGGCGCTGCATCTGGAATCGATCCGCCGGGCCCAGCGGCTGATCTATCTGGAGAACCAGTATTTCACCTCACCGACCATTGCCGCCGCCCTGGCCGAGCGGCTGGCCGAGCCGGACGGGCCGGAAGTGGTGCTGGTTTCGACCGGGCGCAGCCCCAGCTGGTTCGACAGCCTGACCATGGACACGGCCCGCGCCGAGGTCCTGTATCGGCTGGAGCAGGCCGACCAATACAACCGCTTCTTCGCCTTCAGTCCCCGAACCGTCGAGGGCGAACGGATCATCGTTCACGCCAAGATGTCGATCATCGACGACCGGCTGCTGCGGATCGGCTCGACCAATC
Source organism: Brevundimonas sp. 2YAF1 (assembly GCF_052114745.1). NCBI lineage: Bacteria > Pseudomonadati > Pseudomonadota > Alphaproteobacteria > Caulobacterales > Caulobacteraceae > Brevundimonas > Brevundimonas sp. 2YAF1. Next base: position 12,270 of record NZ_JBFRFI010000001.1, read on the forward strand.
TGAACAACCGTTCGCTGGGTCTGGACACCGAATGCGACGTGGCGGCCGAGCCGACGACGGAGGAGGGGGGCGAGGCTGTTCGCCGCTTTCGTCAACGCTCCATCGGCCATTTCCTTGGCGTATCGGGCGAGGACTTCGCCCAGGTCGAGGGCGTGATGGGCTCGGTCGGTCAGGCGGTTCAGACCTTCGGCGCGGATCGGATGACGGCTCTGGGCTCGGACCCGCCCAACGCCGCGCAGCGGATGATCGCTGAATGGCAACTGGGCGATCCCGGCTCGTCCTCCGACGCCTGGCAGCCGTGGAAGCGCCAGAACCGCTCGCACCGGCCACGGATCACGGGCGCTCAGACAGGGCCTCAGACGGGGGGCTGAAACTCGAAGTCGATCACCAGCGGCAGGTGGTCCGAAGCGGCGCGCGCCAGCGGATGCAAGGGCGTCATCACGCCCGTCACCCTGATTTCGGGGCTGACGAAGCAGTGGTCGATGCGGATGGCGGGGAAGCTGGAGGGGAAGGTCTTCACCGAGGGCTTCAGCCCCAGTTCGCGCTGGGCGTCGGCCAGCCGCCGCGTCAGGGCGTAATAGGGGCGGGTGATCGAGGTGGCGTTGAAGTCGCCGGTCAGGATGGTCGGCCCCGTGCAGGCCGGATCGCCCAGCCATTCCGGCCCGACCAGGGCCGCCGTCTGCAGGCGCTGCTCGCGCGGCACCAGACCCAGGTGGGTGTTGACGACGTTTAGCGTCACCCCGTTGAACTCGATCGCCGACCACAGGGCGCCGCGCGGCTCCAGTCCGCGCAGATTGGGCAGGGTCGGCAGGGCGGCGGCGCGGATCAGCCGTTCGGGGTGCGGGGTCAGGATGGCGTCGCCGTACAGTTCCGCCTCGACCTTCATCGCCGGATGGAAGCGGAAGCTCATCGACAGACGTTGGGCGATGGCGCTCGCCTGATCGACGCCGCCGGTACGGGCGCGACCGACGTCCAACTCCTGCAGGCAGACGATGTCCGGCTCCAGTCCCGCGATCACGGCGGCGATGCGCGCCACGTCCAGCTTGCGATCGACGCCGACGCAACGATGGACATTATAGGTCAGAAGTCTGGGCATGGGTCCTTGCCGGGCGGCGACGGGGAGACGAGGGCGGCGCTGGACGCGCCGCCGCCGGATTCCCGATATCAGGCCTAGATGACAACCAGCCGGTCGGGAACCTCGTTGATATCAGCGGACCGGGGTGGAAACTGTTCCGCCAGCACGTCGCCGCACAAGGCGATGGCGCGCTCCAGCCCCTCGACCGGATCGCCGGCGCGCATGGAGGCGCTCAGGGCGGCGACCGCGTCTCCCCACAGTTCGGGGTCGACGCGGGAATGGATGCCCTCGTCGGCGACCAGCTCGACCTGATGGTCAGACAGGGCGGCGAAGATCAGGACGCCCGTCCGCGCGTCGGTGGTGTGCAGGCCATGGGCCAGGAACTGCTGCACCGCCACGCGTCGCACGCGCGCCCGGCGCACGCTGCGCGGCGTCACCCAGCGACGAACCAGAGGGATGCAAGTGATCAGGAACACGGTCACGAAGACCGCCGCCTGCACCACGGCATAGGCCGACAGGGCGCGGCCGATGGCGATGTCGAGCGCCGCCAAATGGGAGGTCTCCCATGCGTCGCCCAGACCGGGGAACCAGGACGGATCGAATTTCAGCGGAATGAGCGCCAGGGGCAGCAGCAAGGCCGCCGCCGCCGCCCAGCCCAGGCTGACGTCGCGATAGGACGAGACCTGTCGAGCGACGACGCAGAAGATTTCGCCAGAGGTGCGGGCCTCGGCCGCCGCGATGGCGCGGGCCACGCGTTCGTGGTCGTCGTCCGTGAACTGCATCACCATCCCCCCGAAGCGCCGCCGCCGCCGAAGCTGCCGCCGCCTCCGCCGAAGCCTCCGCCGCCGAATCCGCCGCCGCCGCCCCAGCCGCCGCGCCCGCCGCGATTACGCAGGGCCTCGCTGGCGGCCCAGATCAGAATGGGGGTGACCCCGTCGCCGCGACCGCTTCCGCGCCGCCGTCCGCCCGACGCCGCCGCGCGGATCAGCCCGATGAACAGGAACAGGAAGACCAGACCCACCAGGATGGCCGGACCGACCGGCGCCTTCGGTCGCGGTGCCTTGGCCGCCTGGGCGCGGGCCTGGGCCTCAGCCGGGTCGAGGCGCAGCTGGCCGATGACGGCGTCGACGCCCGCATCGATCCCCTGGGCGAAATCACCGGTGCGGAAGGCCGGCAGAATCTGGTTCTGGATGATCTGCGCCGACAGGGCGTCGGTCAGCACGCCCTCCAGGCCGTAACCGACCTCGATCCGCACCTTGCGCTCGACCGGAGCGACGATCAGCAGGGCGCCGTTATCCTTCTCCTTGGAGCCGATGCCCCAGGCGCGGCCCAGCCGATAGCCGTAGTCCTCGATCGGCTGGTCCTGCAATGAAGGCAAGGTGACGACCACCAACTGATCGCCGGTCTGCTGTTCCAGCGTCGCCAGCTTGCCGGTCAGGGCCTGTTCCTGTTCCGGAGTCAGAAGATTGGCGTCGTCCACCACGCGGCCCGTCAGGGCTGGGAACTGGATGTCCGCGGCCCGCGCGAGGCCGGGCAGAACCGCCAGCAGCGCGAGCGAAAGCAGCAGCGCCCGGATCAGACCGGGCGCCGGCCTTTCCCCCAAGGCGAGGGCGGGGCGGTTCATGTCGTTCTAACGCGCCGCCGGGGCGGGAGCGGGAACGGCGGTCGGCGCGGCGCCCGGCGTGACGGCGGGAGCGCTCCCTCCAGGCTGGGCGCCCGGAACGCCGAGGTTGAAGTTCACGGTCGGCGCGCTCTGGGCCTCGGCCGTGGCGGTGAACAACTGCATCGGCTTGGAGCCGCTCTGCAGCGTCTTGGCCCAGATCACGGTCGGGAAGGTGCGCAGGGACGTGTTGTAGTCGCGCACGGCCTCGTTGTAGTCGCGGCGCGCCACGGCGATGCGGTTCTCGGTGCCTTCCAGCTGAGATTGCAGCGTGAGGAAGTTCTGATTGGCCTGAAGCTGGGGATAGGCCTCGACCGTCACCAGCAGTCGCGACAGGGCGCCGGACAGTTCGCCCTGGGCCTGCTGGTATTTCTGGAAGGCGGCGGGGTCGCTGAGGCTGGAGGCGTCGACGTTGACGCTGGTGGCCTTGGCTCGGGCCTCGATCACCTGGGTCAGGGTGGTGCGTTCCTGAATGGCCGCGGCCTGAACCGTCGCCACCAGGTTCGGCACCAGGTCGGAGCGGCGCTGATACTGGCTCTGGACATCGGCCCAGGCGGCCTGGGCGCGCTCTTGCTTGGTCGGAATGGTGTTGTAGCCGCAAGCCCCAACGGCGGGGGTCAGGACGACGACGGCGGCGACGGCCGCGAGACGGGGCGAAAATCCAGCCATAAAGATCCTCCGGCGATCAAGGGATCGCTGATCCGCTAAAGACTATCGGAGCGGAAAGGCTCCGCTTCAAGGGCTGGATTTTTCGCAACCTGAACCGCTCATCCCGGCGTCCGCCGGGATGAGCGGGAGTGGGGGAAGTCTCAGCCGTTCAGGTCTTCCGGCGCCACCCCTGCCGAACGGCAGGCCGCCGTATAGGTGTTGGCCAGCAGGCAGGCGATGGTCATGGGGCCGACGCCGCCGGGGACAGGGGTGATGCGCCCAGCGACCTCGACCGCCTCATTGAAGTCCACGTCGCCGACGACGCGGGTCTTGCCCTCGGCCGCCTTGACCGGGTCGCGCGAGGGGACGCGGTTGATGCCGACGTCGATGACGGTCGCGCCCGGCTTGATCCAGTCGCCCTTGATCATCTCGGGCCAGCCCACGGCGGCGACCAGAATGTCGGCGGTGCGGCACAGGGCCGGCAGGTCGCGGGTGCGCGAATGGGCCACGGTGACGGTGCAGCTTTCACCGATCAGCAGTTGCGCCATCGGCTTGCCGACGATGTTGGAGCGCCCGACGATGACGGCGTTCAGCCCCGACAGGTCGCCCAACTGATCCTTCAGCAGCATCAGACAGCCCAACGGCGTGCAGGGGACCAGACCGGGCAGGCCGACCGCCAGACGCCCGACGTTGACGACGTGGAAGCCGTCCACGTCCTTGTCCGGGTCGATGGCGCCGAGGACGGCGGCCGAATCGATATGTTTCGGCAGCGGCAGCTGAACCAGAATTCCGTGGATGCCCGCATCGGCGTTCAGCGACGCGATCAGGGCCAGCAACTCGGCTTGCGTCGTGGTGTCAGGCAGGCGGTGGGTGTCGGACCGCATCCCGGCCTTCAGCGTCGTCTCGCCCTTGTTGCGGACGTAAATCTGGCTGGCGGGGTCTTCGCCGACGATGACCACGGCCAAGCCGGGCGTCACGCCGTGGGCGGCCTCCAGCCGGGCGGCGGCGGCGGCGACGCGCTCGACCAGGGTCTGCGAGAAGGCCTTGCCGTCGATCAGCGAGGCGCGGGCGAGTTCTTCAGCCATGATCGGCTCCATAGGGGGGACTGGGCGGGAACTGGAAAGCGTGGCCGCGATTTACAGCCGCTGCGGTTCGGCGTCTATGATGGCGCCAGCAAAGAGGTTTTCATGCGTCATTCTCAGTTCGGGGCCCTGTTCGCCGCGGTCAGCGTCGTCGCCCTGCTGTCGACGGGCTCAGCCTTGGCCCAATCCTCTGAACGGGCAGCCGCCGACGCCCGCATCGGCGCCGAGATCCGGGGCCGGCTGGACGAGGGAGATGCGCGGACCCGTGGCAGCGACGCCTATCGTTACGACGACTACCGCGTGCAGTTGCACGCGGGGCAGCGGCTGCAGGCCGAACTGCGCAGCAGCGACTTCGACGCCTATCTGGCGATCTACGCCGAGGGCCGGACGTCGGGCGAGCCTCTGGCCACGGACGACGACGGGGCCGGCAGCGGCTCGAACGCCCGCCTGCGGTTCACGCCCGAGAGCGAAGGCGTCTACATCGTTCGCGCTCGGCCCTATTCGGGGCTGGAGACCGGTAATTACACGCTGGCGCTCAGCGAGCGGGCCGCGCCGCGCCAACCCCGGCCCGGTCGAATCTCCGTCGGCCGAGACGTCTCGGGCCGCCTGACGAGCGGAGACGCCGAGGACGATGACGGCAACATCTTCGATGCCTACGCCTTCCGCGCGGGGGCCGGAGAGCGGGTCGCCGTCCTGCTGGAATCGGACGATTTCGACCCGGTCCTGCGCATCGGCCGGATGATCGGCGGCTCCTTCGTGGAGTTGGCCCAGAACGACGACGGCGCGGGCAAGGGGCTGAACTCCTACCTGGTCTTCACCGCGCCGCAGGCGGGCGAGTACGTCATTCAGGCGACTTCGGCGGGCAGCGGCGGGGAGGGCGGCTATCGCCTGTCTCTGGAACAGGGCCCGCCGGCCCCAACGGCTCGCACGATCACGATCGGTGAAAACGTCGACGGCCGCCTGACCGCGGACAGCGCCCGGAGCGATTCCGGGGCGCGCGCCGACCTCTACCGCTTCACCGGCCGGGCCGGGCAGCGAGTGGCGATCAGCCTGAGTTCCGACGATTTCGACAGCTACCTTGAACTGTTTGACGCCAACCACAACAGTCTGGCCACCGACGACGACAGCGGCGGCGCGTTGAACGCCCGCCTGACCTACACCCTGCCCGAGGACGGCGACTATCTGGTCGAAGCCCGGACCTTCTCCGACGGCATGGGCCGTTATGACCTGAAGCTGGAGGAGGTGGCCCCGCCGCCGCCGCCGACCGCCATCGCCTTCGGTCAGACAGTGCAGGGCGACTTGAAGGAGGGCGGCGCGATCGACGACGAAGGTCGGCTGTCCGAGGACTATGTTTTCAACGGGGTGGAGGGGCGGCGCATCCAGGCGATCATGCGCTCCGGCGATTTCGACGCCCTGCTGCAGATCGGCGCGGCCGGCGACGAGTTCGAGGCCCTGGCTAGCGACGACGACGGTCTGGGCCAGGGAACCGACGCCCGCCTGACCTTCACCCTGCCCGAAACCGGCGACTACGTCCTGCGCGCCTCGCCCTATGGCAAGGACGGCAAGGGGCTTTATTCGCTGGAACTGGTCGACCGGGGTCCCGAACCGTCGCCTGGCAGCCTGCTGGTCGGCGCGACGGCGCGCGGTTCTTTGACCGAGAGCGATGCTGTGACCGACGACGGGATCAGTTTCGACGCCTACCGGTTCAAGGCCAAGGCCGATGAAAAGCTGCGCTTTACCCTGATCTCCGCCGCCTTTGACGCGGTGGTCGAGGTGGGCGAGGACAAGGACGGCGATTTCCGCAGTCTGGCCGAGGACGACGACAGCCTGTCGGACACCCACGCCCGGCTGAATTGGACCGCGCCGCGCGACGGAACCTACGTCGTCCGCGCCCGCAGCTATGGACCCAACTCGACCGGCGACTATGTCCTGATGCTCGAGCGTCAGCCCTGACGGTCCCGATGAGCGACGACCTGATCCTAGGCCGCAAGGACCAGCACCTCGACGTGGTGCTGTCGGGCGGCGGGCGGCACGCCCTGGCCAGTGGTTTCGACGACTGGCGCTTCGTGCACGAGGCCCTGCCGGATCTGGACCATGCGAAGATCGACCTGGGCGCCGACTTTCTGGGACGGCGTCTGCAGGCGCCCCTGCTGATCAGCGCCATGACCGGCGGGCCGGCGCGCGCCGAGGCGATCAACGCCCGGCTGGCCGAGGCGGCGCAGCACCTGGGCATCGCCCTGGCGGTCGGCTCGCAGCGCGCCGCCATCGAGGGCGGGGCGACAGGCGGGCTGGATCGCTCGCTACGCGACCGGGCGCCGGACACGGTGCTCCTGGCCAATATCGGCGCGGCCCAACTGACGCGCGGCTTTGGCCTGGACCAGGCCCGGCGGGCGCTGGACATGATCGGGGCTGACGCCCTAGTGGTGCATCTGAACCCCCTGCAGGAAGCCTGTCAGCCCGAGGGCGACCGCGACTGGTGGGGCGTCGGCGCCGCGCTTCAGGCCCTGATTCGGGGCCTGGACGCGCCGGTGATCGTCAAGGAGACCGGCGCGGGCATATCGGCTGTGACCGCCCAGCGCCTGATCGCCATGGGGGCGGCGGGCGTCGACGTGGCCGGGGCCGGCGGCGCCAACTGGGGTCTGATCGAAGGGGAGCGGGCGACCGATCCGGCGGACAAGGTCCACGCCGCCGCCTTCGCCGCCTGGGGCATCCCCACGGCTCGCGCCATCGCCGAGGCGCGCAACGCCTTGCCCGAGGCCTTGATCATCGGCTCGGGCGGCGTCCGCGACGGCGTTGATGTCGCCAAGGCCATCCGGCTGGGCGCCGACGTGGTCGGCATGGCCTCGGGCGTCATTCAGGCCGCGACCGTCTCGACCGAGGCGGTGGTCGAGCATTTCCAGACCGTGATCCGGCAACTGCGCACCGTCTGCTTCTGCACCAACGCCGCCAATCTGGGCGCGCTCAAGCGAGCGCCGCTGCTAGCGTCGAGATAAATCAATCGTTTAGGGCGTCACGCTACAGGCGACGTTCAACATTCGGAGACCTCCCCCCATGCGCGCCCTTCTGATGACGACCGTCCTGGCGTCGGCCCTGGCTGTGGCCGGCGGCGCCTCGGCCCAGAGCACCATCCGCCCCGGTCAGACGGTGCAGGGCAACTTCACCGCCAAGGACGCTCGCATGGGCGACGGTTCGCACTACCGTTGTTACGTCGTGCAGACCAACCCGGACGAAGCCTATACGGTCACGCTCAGCTCGTCGGACTTCGACACCTATCTGTCGGCCGGCGCCGGCGCGGACTGCGACGACACCTCGATCACCAACGACGACGGCCCGGACATGGGCACGAACTCGCAACTGCGTTTCGCCTCCGGCGGCGGCCTGTGGATCATCAAGGCCAACACCCTGAGCGAGGGCGAGACCGGCCGCTATGAACTGCGCGTCTCGTCGGGCGAGCGGATCCGCCCGACCACCCAGGTTCTGCCGATTTCGGTGGGCGAAAGCCGTTCGGGCCGACTGGAGTTCAGCGACCGCCGCGCCGACGACGGCTCCTTCTACGACTGCTATGCCCTGTCGATCGCGCGCGCGGGCAGCGTGGCTGTTCGCCTCGATTCCGCGGACTTCGACGCCTATCTGGCCCTCTACGAAGGCCCGCAGTGCGACGGCGATGCGCTGGCCTCGGACGATGACAGCGGCGGCGGAACTAGCGCCCAGATCATCCAGACCCTGAGCCCCGGCGTCTATTCGGTGCGCGCCAACACGCTCGGCGCCTCGGAAGAGGGCGACTACACCCTGACCGTTTCGACCCGGCGTTGATGACGAGGCGGCCTCGGCGGGTTCAGTCGAGGCCGCGTTCGTCCCACAGGGGCGAGGAATCGACCGTATCCGACAGGCTCACATGGGCTAATCGATCCGCTGGGTCTGGCGCCTGTTCCGGCAGGGGCTGATCGAAGCCGAAGCTGTAGTCGTCGGGTTCCAGTCGGACAGGCGTCGCGGGGCGGGGCGACACCCACACCAGCCCGTTCCGGTAGTCCTGCGGGGGCGGCCCTGCCGGCGCCGGGGGCTCCAGCCAGGCGTCGTCCAGATAGGCTTCATACTCGGCGTCGAGGATGGCGGGCGGCTGCAGGCGCGCGGGGTCATGCACGTAGCCGTTCCGCAACTCGCCCACCGCCATGATGGAGCCCGGCGGAAGATCCGGTTCCGTCGGCGGCGCCACGACCTCCACGCTCATGACGCCGTGGCCCGCATCGCGATGAGCGATGGCGGTCGAGTTCCACGCCGCCCATCCGCCGGCCCCCGCGGCCGTGAGGCCCAGAGCCAGACCGGCCAAAGCCAGCGTCTTCATCTCTATCGCTCCGGTCATGCGCGGGAAGCGCCGCACATGACTTAAAGCGTTGAGAGCCTGATGCGGTTCACGCCGAGGGCAGCAGGTCGCCGGCGAAGCCGCGATAGCGACCGGCCCGCACCCCGTCCGTCGCCCGGGCGATGTCCGGCGCGAAGTAGTGGTCGGAGGTATAGGGGGCGGCGGCCTCGCGCACGATGGCGTAGGCCTGCTCCAGTTGCGGCGAGCTGGTCAGGGGGCGGTGGAACTCCAACCCCTGGGCTGCGGCCAGCAGTTCGATGCCGACCACGGTGGCGGCGTTCTCGGCCATGTCCAGCAGGCGACGGGCGCCGTGGGTGGCCATCGAGACGTGGTCTTCTTGGTTGGCGCTGGTCGGCACGGTGTCGACGCTGCACGGATGGGCGACCATGCGATTCTCGGCCACCAGGGCCGCCGCCGTCACCTGGGCGATCATGAAGCCAGAGTTCAGGCCGCTCTCCTTGACCAGGAAGGCGGGCAGTTCGCTCATCTTGGGATCGACCAAGATGGAGGTGCGGCGCTCGGAGATATTGCCAATCTCGCACAGGACCATGGCGATCTGATCCGCTGCAAAAGCAACCGGTTCAGCGTGGAAGTTGCCGCCTGAGATCACGTCGCCGTCGTCGATGAAGACCAGCGGATTGTCGGTCACGGCGTTGGCTTCGCGTTGCAGGGTCGCGGCGGCGTTCCTCATCACGTCGAGGATGGCTCCCATGACCTGCGGCTGGCAGCGCAGCGAGTAGGGGTCCTGCACCTTGGCGCAGTCTTCGCGGTGGCTCTCGCGGATGGCGCTGCCGGTGATCAGGCCGCGCAGGACGGCGGCGACCTCGATCTGACCCGGCTGGCCGCGCAGGGCGTGGATGCGGGGATCGAACGGCGCGTCCGATCCTTTCAGCGCATCGACCGACAGGGCGCCGGCGGCGATGGCGGCGGCGAAGACGTCCTCGGTGGCGAACAGACCGGCCAGAGCCAGGGCCGTCGAACACTGGGTGCCGTTCAGCAGGGCCAGGCCTTCCTTGGGACCCAGGACGACGGGCTTCAGCCCGACCTTGGACAGCGCGGTCTCGGCGTCCAGCGTGTGACCCTGATAGCGGGCCTCGCTGACGCCGATCAGGACGCAGCTCATGTGGGCCAGCGGGGCCAGATCGCCCGAGGCGCCGACCGAGCCCTTGGACGGGATGCAGGGCAGGATCTCGGCGTTGACCATGGCGATCAGCGCCTCCAGCGTCCCGCGCCGCACGCCCGAGGCGCCGCGCGACAGCGAAGCGATCTTCAGCACCATCAGCAGGCGGGTGACGTTGTCGCTGAGCAGCGGGCCGACGCCGCAGGCGTGGCTGAGGACCAGGTTCTTCTGAAGGGTTTCAAGGTCTTCCGGCGCAATGCTGGTGTTGGCCAGCAGGCCGAAGCCGGTGTTGATGCCATAAACCGTCCGGCCCTCGGCGAGGATGGCGGCGACGGTGGCCGCCCCCTTCTCGACATTGGTCCAGGCGGCATCCGTCAGGCTGACGGCGACGGGGCCGGCCAGAACCGTGCGGAGCTGGGCGAGGGTGAGCGGCGCGGCGCCGATTTCAATCGTGGTGGTCATAGGCTTACAGGTCCAGCGAGGGCAGGTTCAGGCCGTTGGCGCGCGCGGCGTCCTTGGCGATTTCGTATCCGGCGTCGGCGTGGCGCATGACGCCGGTGGCCGGGTCGTTCCACAGGACGCGCTCCAGACGCTTGGCGGCTTCCGGCGTGCCGTCGGCGACGATGACGACGCCCGAGTGCTGGCTATAGCCCATCCCGACCCCGCCGCCGTGGTGCAGCGACACCCAGGACGCGCCCGATGCCGTGTTCAGCAGGGCGTTCAGCAGGGGCCAGTCGGACACGGCGTCCGAGCCGTCCATCATGGCCTCGGTCTCGCGGTTCGGACTGGCGACGGAGCCTGAGTCCAGATGGTCGCGGCCGATGACGATGGGGGCCTTCAGTTCGCCCGAGGCCACCATGTCGTTGAACATCAGGCCGGCGCGATGGCGGTCGCCCAGACCGATCCAGCAGATGCGCGCGGGCAGGCCCTGGAAGGCGATGCGCTCGCTGGCCATGTCCAGCCAGCGGTGCAGGCCGGCGTTGTCGGGGAAGAGCTTCTTCATCGCCGCATCCGTCTTGCGGATGTCCTCGGGATCACCCGACAGGGCGACCCAGCGGAACGGCCCGACGCCGCGGCAGAACAGCGGGCGGATATAGGCAGGCACGAAACCGGGGAAGTCGAAGGCGTTCTTCACGCCCTCGTCGAAGGCGACCTGACGGATGTTGTTGCCATAGTCGACGGTGGGGATGCCCATGGCGTGGATGTCGAGCATGGCCTGAACGTGGACGGCCATCGACTGACGCGCGGCGGCCTCGACGGCGGCGGGGTCGCTGACGCGTTTTTCCTCCCACTCGGCGACGGTCCAGCCGGACGGCAGGTAGCCGTTGACGGGGTCGTGGGCGCTGGTCTGATCCGTCACCAGATCGGGGCGAACACCACGCTTGACCATTTCAGGCAAAAGGTCAGCTGCGTTGCCCAGCAGACCGATTGATAACGCTTTCTTGTCCTTAAACGACTGCTCCAGCAGGGCCAGGGCCTCGTCCAGGGTCTCGGCCATGACGTCGACGTAGCGGGTGCGCTGGCGGAACTCGATGCGGCTGCGCTGGCACTCGATGGTGATGCAGGACGCGCCGGCCATGGTCGCGGCCAGAGGCTGGGCGCCGCCCATGCCGCCGAGGCCCGCCGTCAGGATCCACTTGCCCGACCAGTCGCCGCCATAGTGCTGGCGACCCGCCTCCATGAAGGTCTCATAGGTGCCCTGAACGATGCCCTGGGTGCCGATGTAGATCCACGACCCGGCCGTCATCTGGCCGTACATCATCAGGCCCTGGCGATCGAGTTCGTTGAAATGCTCCCAGGTCGCCCACTTGGGCACCAGGTTGGAGTTGGCGATCAGGACGCGCGGCGCGTCCTCGTGCGTACGGAAGACGCCGACCGGCTTGCCCGACTGGACCAGCAAGGTCTCGTCGGCTTCCAGCTTTTGCAGCTGCTCGACGATGGTGTCGAAGGCCTGCCAGTTGCGGGCCGCCTTGCCGATGCCGCCATAGACGACCAGGTCCTCGGGACGCTCGGCCACCTCGGGATCGAGGTTGTTCATCAGCATCCGCATGGCCGCTTCGGCGGCCCAGGTCTTGGCGGTCTTTTCAGCGCCGTGCGGGCTGCGGATGATGCGGGTGTTGGGCGTGGCGCTCATCGATTCCTCCATGCGGCCCAGAGTGCGGGTTGGGCCGTCGTGTTTGGAGGAGTGTTATGTCTAGACATTATCGCGTGCAAGAGGCAGTTTCGATTCATGGATCATGAGCCGCTTCATCGACGGATCGCCGGCGACATCGAGCGCCGCATCGCCTCGGGCGAGTGGCGGCCGGGTTTTCGCATCCCGACCGAGGCCGAGCTGATGGCCGAATACGGCTGTGCCCGGATGACGGTGTCGCGCGCTATGACGGACCTGTCGGCGCGGGCTCTGGTGGTGCGGCGCAGACGGGCCGGGACGGTGGTGGCCCATCCACCGGTTCACTCGTCCGCCTTGGTCGCCATCCCCGACATTCAGTCCGAGGTCGAGGGCAGGGGGCTGACCTATTCCCACCGCCTGCTGGGCCGGATCGTCCGCCCGGCGCGGCCCGACGAGGGGCTGGGCGAGCGGGTGGTCGAGCTGGAAACCCTGCATCTGGCCGACGACCTGCCCTTTGTCTTCGAGCGCCGTCTGATCTCCCTGACCGCCGCGCCCGAGGCCGAGGCCGCCGACTTTACGGCCCAGCCGCCCGGCGGCTGGCTGCTGGCCCACATGCCCTGGACCGAGGCCGAGCATCGGATTTCCGCCGTCGGCGCCGACCATGAGACGGCGACGCATCTGGGTCTCGCCGACGGCGCGCCCTGTCTGCGGCTGGAGCGCCGCACCTGGCGCGACGGTCAGGGCGTGACCTGGGCGTGGCAGACCTTCCCCGGCGCGGCCTATGATCTGGTCGCCCGCTTTTCTCCGACCAAAGGATGACCCTGATGAGCGAACCGTCTGAAGCCCTCGGTTGGCGCTCCGTCGGGGCTCTGGTCGGGGACCATCCCGACGCGCCCGTGGCCCTGATCGGCGCGCCGCTGAACGAGCGCTCGCTGACGCCGGGCCGCTGCGACCTGGGCCCGAAAGCCCTGCGCGCCGTCCTGCCGCGTCTGTCCACCTATGACGTCGAGACGGAGCTGGAGCTGGAGGTTCTGGTCCACGACGCCGGCGACGTGGCGCTGAAGGCCGTCTCGCCGTTCGACGCCTTCGAGCCCGTGCGCGACGCGGTGGCGGCCCAAGCCCACCGCGCCCTGACCATCCTCGTCGGCGGCAACAACGCCATCACCCGGCCCGGCGTCCATGCGCTCGGCCTCGACCGCGTCGGCGTGCTGACGCTGGACGCCCATTTCGACCTGCGCGACACGGATCAGGGCCTGACCAACGGCAATCCGATCCAGGCCCTGCTGGACGATGGGTTAGACGGACAGCGCATCAGCCAGGTCGGCCTGGCCCCCTTCGCCAACACCCGCCGCGCCCACGAAAAGGCCAAGGCGGCGGGCATCAGCGTCCGCATGGCGCGCGAGTGCCGCGAGCGCGGTCTGGCCGTCGTCGTCGCCGAGGAACTGGAGCGGCTGTCGGCGCTGTGCGAGGTCATCTACGTCGACTTCGACATCGACGTCATCGACCGTAGCCAGTGGCCCGCCAGCCCCGGCGCCCGCCCCGGCGGGGTGTCTATCCACGACTTCTTCGACGCCACGCGCGTTATCGGCGCCCATCCCAAGGTCCGGGCCGTCGACCTGACCGAATACGACCCCTCGCTGGAAGTTGGCGACCTCGGCTCCCTGACCGCCGGACGCTGGTTCTGCGAAATCCTCAGCGGAGTGGCCGCGCGATGATCCTCGCCGACCGCCTCATCACCGACTGCCACGTCGCCGCCATGACCGAGGGCGGCGCCCCCTATGGCGCGATCGAGGACGCAGCCATCCTGATCAAGGACGGGCGCATCGCCTGGGTCGGGCCGCGCGCGGACCTGCCTGTGCACAAGGCTGTGGAAACCGACAGTCTGGGCGGGCGCTGGGTCACGCCCGGCCTGATCGACTGCCACACCCATCTGGTCTTCGGCGGCGACCGTTCGGGCGAGTTCGAGCAGCGGCTGCAGGGCGCAACCTATGAGGAGATCGCGCGCGCCGGGGGCGGCATCGTCTCCTCGGTCAAGGCCACGCGCGAGGCGTCCGAGGACGCCCTCTACGCCTCGGCCTGCAAGCGTCTGGAGGGGCTGAAGGCCACCGGCGTCACCACGGTCGAGATCAAGTCCGGCTATGGCCTGGACCACGACAGCGAGCTGAAGATGCTGCGCGTCGCCCGTCGCATCGGGCGCGAGGCCGGGGTGCGGGTCCGCACCTCCTACCTGGGCCTTCACGCCGTCCCGCCGGAGCATAAGGCCGACCGCGCGACCTATGTGGACAAGGCTGTGGACGAAATCCTGCCCGCCGCCCACGCCGAGGGTCTGGTCGACGCCGTCGACGCCTATTGCGAGCCGATCGCCTTCACCACGGACGAGGTCGCCCGCCTGTTCGACAAGGCCGAGGAACTGGGCCTGCCGGTCAAGCTGCACGCCGACCAGTTGTCGGACGGCGGCGGTGCGGCTCTGGCCGCCCGCTATCACGCCCTGTCCGCCGACCATATCGAGCACACGACCGAGCCGGGCGTTCAGGCCATGGCCGAGGCGGGCGTGACAGCGGTCCTGCTGCCCGGCGCCTTCCTGATGCTGCGCGAGACCCAGGCGCCGCCCGTCGCACTGCTGCGCCAGCACGGCGTTCGCATGGCGGTGGCCACCGACTGCAACCCCGGCACCTCGCCCGTCGCCTCGATGACGGCGGCGCTGAACCTGGCCTGCGTCCAGTTCCGCCTGACGCCTGAGGAAGCCCTGGCCGGGGCCACCCGCCACGCCGCCCGCGCCCTGGGGTTGCAGGACGAGGTCGGGACCATCGAACCCGGCAAGGCCGCCGACCTCGCCGTCTGGGACATCAGCCGCCCGGCCGAGCTTTGCTACTGGCTGGGCGCGCCGCTGCTGCACCGGCGCTACCTCGGCGGCGCAATCTCCTAAGAGTTGCATTCCGCCGTTATCCTAATCTAGGGTTGTTGGCGGGGAGGCCGACAATCCATGGATGCAGACGACTTCATTCGCCGCTGGTCCGAAGCGCCGATCAGCGAGCGGGCGCATTATCAGACCTTCATCGCCCAGTTGTGCCGAGTGATCGGCGTGGCCGCACCGGACGACGAACGGACCGGCGATCTCGACTATTGTTTCGAGCGGCCGGTGAAATTTCTGCACGAGGACGGCGGCAGCCACCCCGGCTATATCGACTGCTATCGACGCGGCGCCTTCGTGCTGGAGGCCAAGCAGTCGGGCAAGCGAGGGGCCGGCGGGGCGCTGGACCCGCAACCTCAGTTGGCCCTGTTCGGCGGTCGCGGGCGCAAGGCCGCGCCAGCTTCGCCCAGCGCGCTCGAAACCCTGATGCGCAACGCCAAGCGCCAGGCTGAGAACTACGCCAAGGCGCTGGACGAATGGCCGCCCTTCATCGTCGTCGTGGACGTGGGGCGGGCCATCGAACTGTGGTCGGACTTTGGGCGGCAGGGAAAGGCCTATGCCCCGTTTCCCGACCGCGCTCGTTACCGCATCGAGATGGCGCATTTGCGCGACGCGGCGGTGCGGGATCGGCTGAAGCGCGTCTGGGGCGATCCGATGAGTCTGGACCCCGCCGCCCGCGTGGCCGAGGTGACGACGGACATCGCCGCTCGTCTGGCCTGGCTGGTGCGCTCGATCGGCGCCCGCGTCCCGACCGGCCCCGACGGGCGGCCTGACCCAGTGGCCAAGGCGGCGCGGGCCAATCAGACGGCCCTGTTTGTCATGCAGTGCATTTTCGCCATGTTCGCCGACAGCGTCGGCCTGATCGAGGACAAGGGGTTCCGGCGCTTCCTGGAAAGCTATCGCGGCCATGCGGCTCAGTTTCATCTGGGGGCGGGCGACTTCTTTCGGCGCATGGACGAGGGCGGGCATTGCTCGGCCATTCGTCAGACGCTGAGGCGTTTCAACGGCGGCCTGTTCCGCCACGCCGCCGCTCTGCCGATCAACGAAGACGAGCTTGAGGCTCTGATCGCCGCCGCCCAGCGCGACTGGGCGTCGGTCGAACCGGCCATCTTCGGGACTTTGCTGGAACAGGCTCTGGTTCCGAGCGAGCGTGCGGAACTGGGCGCCCATTATACCCCGCGCGCCTATGTCGAACGTCTGGTCGAGCCGACGATCATGGAGCCGTTGCGCGCCGACTGGGAGGCGGCCGAGGCCAGCGCCATCGGCCTGTTCATGGCGGGCGACCACAAGGGGGCGCGGCGGATGGTGCGAGACTTCCACCGCGATCTCTGTCGCATCCGCGTGTTGGATCCGGCCTGCGGCACGGGTAATTTTCTCTATGTTGCCATGGGGTTGATGAAAGAACTTGAGGGAGAGGTTCTGGCTGTCTTGGCCGAAATGGGCGAGTCGCAAGGCCTGCTGGCGCTGGATGGGCACACGGTCAGTCCCGAACAGTTCTGGGGACTTGAGAAGAACCCCTACGCCGCCTGGATCGCCGAGATGGTGATGTGGATCGGCTATCTGCAATGGCATTTCCGAATCTATGGCGACGCCAAGCCGTCCGAGCCGATCCTGCGTAATTTCGAGAAAATCCGGCAGACCGACGCCCTGGTGACCTGGTCGCGCGAGGAACTGGTGCGGGATGCCGCGGGACGGCCCGTCACCCGCTCGCGGCCGCGGCGCAAGGACGGCGGCGCGCCGGTCCTGTTTCCTGTGGCCGAGGAACGCGAGGTGGTCTGCCTGATCGACCCGCGCCCGACGCCGTGGCCGGATGTCCATTTCATCATCGGCAATCCGCCCTTCCTCGGCGGCAAGGATTTGAGGCGGGAACTAGGCGACGGCTATGTCGACGCCCTGTGGCAGGTGCGGCAGGGCCGGTTTCGTTCAGCCGATCTGGTGACGGCCTGGTGGGGTCGGGCTGCGGACATCCTGACGGTCAAGGCGAGCAGCTTGCGACGCTTCGGCTTCATCACCACCAACTCGATCACCCAGACCTTTTCCCGGCGGGTGCTGGAGCATTATCTGAAGGGCGCGCCGCCGATGCGGCTGGTCCTGGCCGTGCCGGATCACCCGTGGATCAAGGGCGGCGACCGGGCCGCCGTCCGCATCGCCATGACCGTGGCCGAACGCGGCGAGCCGAACGGCCAGGGGCGGTTGCTGACGGTGATGTCGGAGGCGGGGCTGCACACCGACGCGCCGGAGATCGTCGTCCGAGAGGAACGTGGCGTGATTTCCGCCGGCCTGACCCTGGGCCTCGATGTGACCGGAGCCGCCGAACTGAAAGCCAACGCCCTTCTGTCGTCCCCGGGGGTCAAGCTGCACGGCGCCGGCTTCATCGTTGCGCCGGATCGGGCGATGGCCCTGCTGTCCGCGTCGGATGTAGAGGCGATCTCGCCGATCCGGGCCTATCGCAACGGACGGGATCTGGCGGACCGGCCTCGCGGGGTGAACGTCATCGACCTGTTCGGCTGGGAGGAGGCCGAAGTGCGGCGGCGGCATCCGGCGATCTTCCAGCACCTGCTGGAGACGGTGAAGCCGGCACGGGACCGCAACAACCGGGCCGCCTATCGCGACAACTGGTGGATATTCGGCGAACCGCGCCGGGAATTGCGTCCGGCGCTGGAAGGCTTGCGACGCTACATCGCCACCGTCGAAACCGCCAAGCATCGCTGGTTCCGGTTCCTGGACGCGGACATCCTGCCGGACAATCGGCTGGTCTGCGTCGCATCCGATCGGCCGGAAGTGCTGGGTGTTTTGTCGTCGCGCCTGCACGTCGACTGGTCATTGGCGCAGGGCGGAACGCTGGAGGATCGTCCCATCTACACGAAGGGCGCCTGTTTCGACGCCTTTCCCTTTCCCGACCTGTCGGGGAGGGCGGGGGCCGAGATTGCGGCCCTGGCCGAGGAAATCGATGAACTACGGACGCAAGTTCTGGCTCGCCATTCCTTCCTGACCATGACCGGCCTTTACAACGCTCGGACGCGCAGGACGAGGAACGCGCCCCTGAGTGAGGCGGAGCGCGGGGTGCATGAGGCGGGGTGCGTCGGTCTGCTGGATCATCTGCATCAACGGCTGGATGCGGCGGTGCTGGGCGCCTATGGCTGGGCGGCGGACCTGTCCGCGCAGGAGGCGATGGCGCGACTGGTGGCGCTGAACCGGGAGCGCGCGGTCGAGGAGGCGCGCGGCGAGGTGCGTTTCCTGCGCCCCGAGTTCCAGGTGGGCAGGGTAAAGACGCCCCGGCGATCGGTCCAGATCGAGGCGACCCTGGACGCGGCGGTCAGCCTGCCGCCCCTGCCCGAGGCGCCGGGGGCCATGGCCTCGGCCTTGCTGCACGCCCTAAGGCAGGAAGGCGTCCCTGTCGGCCCGCGTGCCCTGGCGGCCCGGTTCGGCGGCCGTCGGGGGCGACGGATGGAGGATCGCATCGAACAGACGCTGGCGGTTCTGGCCGTGGCGGGGTCGGTGCAGCGCACCCAGGAGGGATGGTTCACGCCGCGCCGAGTCTGATGCTAGCGTTCGCGTCTGGAATCGGGGGCGAACGGCATGACGCAATCACAGACGGACGTCGTCATTCTGGGCGGCGGCCACAACGGGCTGGTCTGCGCCTTCTATCTGGCGCGGGCCGGGCTGAAGGTCACGGTGCTGGAACGGCGGGGCGTCGTCGGCGGGGCGGCGGTGACCGAGGAATTCCATCCCGGGTTCCGCAACTCGACCGCCAGCTACACCGTCAGCCTGCTGAACCCGCGCGTCATCGCCGACATGGAGTTGCCGCGCCACGGGCTGCGGGTGGTGGAGCGGCGGGCGGCCAACTTCCTGCCCTTCGACGACGGTCGCTACCTGTTGACCGGCGAAGGGCGGACCCAGGCCGAGGTGGCCAAGTTCTCGACCCGCGACGCCGAGCGCCTGCCTGACTACGAGGCGCGGCTGGAGACGGTCGCCGCCATCCTGCGCGATCTGATCCTGACCACGCCGCCGAACGTGGTCGAGGGAGGCTGGCTGGCGGCCCTGCCGGAGATGCTGAAGGCGGCGTCGCTGGGGCGGCGGGTCTCGGGGCTGGGCATGGCGGCGCAGCGCGACCTGCTGGACCTGTTCGCCAAGTCGGCGGGCGATTGGCTGGACGGCTGGTTCGAGAGCGATCCGATCAAGGCCCTGTTCGGCTTCGACAGCGTCGTCGGCAACTACGCCAGCCCCTATACGCCCGGCTCGGCCTATGTCCTGCTGCACCACGTCTTCGGCGAGGTGAACGGAAAGAAGGGAGCTTGGGGCCATGCCATCGGCGGCATGGGAGCCATCACCCAGGCCATGGCCGCTGCCTGCGCCGAGCAGGGCGTCGACATCCGGTTGGACGCGCCCGTCGCCGAGGTGGTGACCGAAAAGGGCAGGGCGGTCGGGGCCGTGACCGAGGCGGGCGACGTGGTCCGCGCCCGCGCCGTCGTGTCCAACCTGCACCCGCGTCTGTTGTTCGACCGGCTGGTCGATCCGGCCGTGGTCCCCGCCGACTTCACCGAGCGGATGAGCCGCTACGCCTCGGGTTCGGGGACCTTCCGTATGAATGTGGCCCTGTCCGAGTTGCCTCGGTTCACGGCCTTGCCGGGGGCGGGCGATCACCTGACGGCGGGCATCATCATCGCGCCGACGCTCGCCTATATGGACCGCGCCCACGCCGAGGCGCGTCTGAACGGCTGGTCGTCAAAGCCCATCGTCGAGATGCTGATCCCGTCGACCCTGGACGACAGTCTGGCGCCGGCGGGCCAGCACGTCGCCAGCCTGTTCTGCCAGCACGTCTCGCCGGATCTGGCGGACGAACATCGCGACACGGTAGCCGACCTGATGATCGAGACAGTCGAGGCCCATGCGCCGGGCTTCAAGGCCTCGGTGGTCGGGCGGCTGGCCTTGGGGCCGCGTGATCTGGAGCGGCGCTTCGGCCTGATCGGCGGCGACATCTTCCACGGTCGGCTGACGCTGGATCAGTTGTTCAGCGCCCGGCCCGTGCTGGGCCACGCTGATCACCGGATGCCGGTGCCCGGGCTTTATCTGTGCGGTTCCGGCGCCCATCCTGGCGGCGGGGTGACGGGCGCGCCGGGCCACAACGCGGCCCGCGCCATCCTGAAAGACATCAGGCCAGGCTGATGTTCAGCACCGTCATCAGGGCGTCGCGGATGGCGCTCTCGGTGAAGGGCTTCTGAATCGTCGGGTGGCCGCGCCAGTGCTCGGGCAGGCCGCTTTCGCCATAACCGGTCGAAAAGACGAAGGGCACGCCCCGGGCCCTCAGCGCCTCCGCGATGGGGAAGACCTCGCGGCCCGCGACGTTGACGTCCAACAGGGCGGCGTCCAGAGACGCCTCGCCGGTGGCGGCTCTCAAGCCGTCGTCGACATTGGATTCGGGGCCGACGACCGAACAGCCCATGTCGTCGAGAATGGTTTCCAGCAGCATGGCGACCAGGGACTCGTCTTCGACGACCAGCACCCGCCGGCCCTGCAGGGCGTTCGTCATTCTGTTTCCTTCGTCAGCGGAATGGAGATTTCCGCCGTAAAGCCGTCGCTTGAATAGTGACGTTCGACTGTTCCCGCCAGATCATGCCGCACGTTGCGCTCGATCAGTCGGCTGCCGAAGCCGCGCCGATCCGGCGTCGAGATCGCCGGGCCGCCGGTCTCGCGCCAATGGATGTCCAGGCGCGGGGCGTGGAGGTCGGCGACCGACCAGTCCACCAGCACGCGCCCTTCGCCCGTCGACAGCGCGCCGTACTTGGCGGCGTTGGTCGCCAGTTCGTGGAAGATCATGCCCAGCGAAACGGCGGTCGAGGGGTCCAGAGCGACATTGGGACCGTTCAGCGACAGGCGGTTGGGGCCGTGCGCCGCCGTCTCATGTTCCAGAACGGCCCGCAGGTCCGCGCCCTCCCAATGGCTTCGCGTCAGCAGGTCGTGGGTGTGGGAGAGGGCCAGGATCCGCGACTGGAAGGTCTCGGCGAACGACGTCGGGTCTTCGTGAGAGCGCGCGGTCTGCATCGCGATCGACTGGACGGTGGCCAGGGTGTTCTTCACCCGGTGGTTCAGTTCGTCGATCATCAGCTTCTGACGTTCGGCGGCGACCACCGTGTCCGTGACGTCGTGGCCCTGGACGAAGATGCCGACGATCTCGCCGGCCTGATCGCGGATCGGTTGATACATGAAGTCGAGATACCGGGTCTCGAGCAGCCCGTTGGGCGTGTGTTGCAACTGAACCGCGCTTTGCCGCCCGTGGAAGGGTTCGCCGGTGGCGTAAACGTCGTCGAGGAAGTCGTAATAGCCCTGACCTGAGAGTTCCGGCAGCGCTTCGCGCACGGGCTTTCCGATGACGTCCCGATGACCGATCATCTGGCTGAACGCCCCGTTGACCAGCTGGAAGACATGGTTCGGCCCATTCAGGATGGCGACGAAGCCGGGCGCCTGCATGAACATGTCCAGCAGTTGCTTGCGTTCGTTCGCCAGCCGCCTGTTGTGGGCCTGAACCGTCATGGCGCGACGAAACACGCCGCCGCCGATCATGGAGTCCAGGGCTGACGTAGTTTCGCTGGGCCGCTGCCGCGCGACCTGCCGACGCAGTTTCTCGAGTTCGGTGATGTCGTTGGTGTGCTGGAGGATGTGGGTGACGCGCCCTGTGTCATCCTTGATCGGCGTGTGGCTGCAACTCCAGTAGCGGTCCTCATAAACGACCTCGCCGTCGGAGCCGGGGACGGGAATGGCGTAGTGGAGCACCGCCAGATGGTCGGTTTCGCCGGTCTCCAGAACTTTTTGAAAGGACGCCAGAAGCTGGCGCGCGTTTTCCGTGGCTTCCTCGCCCGGCCCCGCGTCGAACATCTCCATGGCCGGGCGACCGATCAGGTCGCTTCGGCGCCTGTGGGTGACATCCAGATAGGCCTGATTCATGCCTGCGTAGCGGAGTTGGTCGTCCAGCAGCATGTAGGGATTAGGCGACGCGTCGAACGCTGCGACCAGGTCGATTGTCTTGGCGAGTATCCGCACTCTATCCCCCGATTCCGCTCCCCTAACGCGAGCCGCAGCGAAAGGGTGCGTGTTCCTGACGCAAAAACCGTGGTTTTGTCCAGCGGTGGCGCCGTTTGAGGGCCGCCGAACGGCCCAGGCGCCTCACGCGCGGGCGCGCAGCGTGTCGGCCAGAGCCCAGTACATCGGCTTGGGGCTGTAGGTCTCGTCGTAGGGAAGGCCGCGATTGACGCCATGCGCGGCGCGGACGCGATCATCGCCGTGTTCGGTCAGCCAGGAGAACTTGTCCGTCAGGCCCCAGGTCACGACGCCGCGCACCTCGGGAAAGGCCAGCATGACGTCGAGGTAGCGTCGCGTCTCGTCTGCGACCCTCTGATCGCGAGCGGAAGTGGAGGCGCCGGCTTCCGATTCCTTGACGTCCAGTTCGGTCACGGTGACATCGAGGCCGAGGTCGATCAGCGCCCGGGTCATGTCCTGCAGGCCGGCCTTGTCGATGGGGCCCTTGGACAGGTCCAGGTGGGCCTGGACCCCTACGCCGTCCAGCGGGACGTTCGCCGCCCGCAGACGTCGTGCGAGGGCGACAAAGGCCTGACGTCGGGCCGTGTCGACCGGATTGCCGTATTCGAAACCATAGTCGTTGACGACCAGATGGGCCTGGGGCGCGTGGGTTCGCGCCTCTTCCAGCGCGCGCTCGACATAGGTCGGGCCAAAGGCGCTGAAGAAGGTGTTGCGGCGCAGATCGTGGGCGCCCGCCTCCGTGTCGATAGGCTCGTTGATTACATCCCACTCGTCGATGCGCGCGCCATAGCGGCCCAGGACGCGCGAGAAATGGTCCGACATCAGCCGCCAGTCGCGCTGCTCCAGCATTTCGCGCTTGGCCCAATCCGGGGTGCTCTGATCCCACAGCAGGGTATGGCCGCGGACGCGCAGGCCGTTCTGGTCCGAGAAGGCCAGCAAGTCGTCGACCGGGGCGAAGTTGAACTGTCCCTTGCGCCATTCCAGCGAGTTCCATTTCAGATGGATTTCGGGGGTCAGCACTTCGCAATCCCGCAAGACGGCGGCGCGCAGCGCCTTGTCGTCGCGTAGATGATCGGCGCGAGCCGCCGCGCCGTAATAGCGTCCGCCGCTTCGAGCGGCGCGGGACAGGGAGGGGGGCGTGTTCGATGCGTCGGGCAGAGCGGCGCCTTCTCCCTCGGGCACGGCCCAGGCGCCGTGAGGCGCGACGGCCAGCGTCGGCGCTAGTGCGAGGCCAGCCAATACGGATCGTCGTGATGGAAGCGTCAGCATACTACGCCTAACCTTCTCAAGTCGCGGAGAAGAGTAAGCGTGATCATTAATCCACCCGGAGATAACGCCGGGTTAACGATTGTCGATGGGTTGTTTTAAGGCGGAAATGAAGTCGCCATTTGGCGAACTGTTTTAAAGCTAAGCTTGGAACTCGTCAGAAGAACGAGGTCGATGCGATGGTTCAGTCCTGTGGTCGCGATCAGAAACTGCGATAATATCCCAAGCGCCCATAGGCCTGAGCGCCGCGATTGTCGCCGTCGCTGAGGCCGACCGAGATCTGGAATTCCGACTGGTCGCCGATCTTGACGCCCAGAACGGGGCCGACGTGATAGGCGCTGTAGTTGGAATCCCCGTCGGCGCCGATCTCCATCCCCGCGCGCAGGCGGCCCGAGGAGCCGACCGTGTGGGTCAGGCTGGCCAGGGCGTCGTAGTCGTCGAGGCGGAAGCCGTAGGAGCCATACCATTCGACCCGCCAGGGGCCGGCCACGTGGCCGCCGTCCGTGCTGATCATCATTTCGCCCTGGCCGCCGTTGCGGCGGTTACCGGGATCGCCGGGGCTGAGGTCGGTGTCGACGTAGCGATAGCCCAGGCCGAGGCTGCCCCAGGTTGGGCCCGAGCCGAAGCGATAGATCAGTTCCGCCTGACCGCCGGTGAAGTCGGCGTCGATGGTTCTCGGCCCGCTGCGGTAATCGTAGCTGCCGGTATAGATCGCGCCGCGCAGGGCCAGGCCCTTGTGGTCGGCGGACCCCGGAAGACCCACCGTGGCTCCCGCATAGGCCGAATCCGCGACATCCAGTTTGCCGCCGGCGAAGACCGTCACGTCGCTCTGCGCCGCAGCGGTACCCGACCAGCCAGCCGCGCCGAGCGCGACCAGGGCGGCTGCGAGTGACGTTTTCGATGCGATGCGACGGGGGTGGTCGGTCATGAACGTTCCCTAACGAAAGTATCGAGCGCGTCGTGTTTTGGGCGACGCAGAGGAAGGCGCTTCAAATAGGCTGGATTATTTTGGTTAACACTTTCAGACGACCAATTTCCCCTGTGTCAGCTCGGCCAGGCTTTCCGCGCTGCGATCAACGGGGAGCTTGGTGCGGGACACCCAGGCGATCAGCTCTTCCATGCCCGTCTCCATGTCGCGCTCCGGCCTGAAGCCGAAGGTCTGTTCGATCTTGGAGATGTCGCCGAAGCAGTGCCGGATATCGCCGACGCGGTAGCGGTTCAGCACTTCCGGCGCGATGTTCTTTCCCAGTAATCGGGCCAGAATGGCGGCGATTTCATTGACCGAGATCGGGGTGCCGCTGCCGACGTTAAACACGTCCCAGGTCTCGCGGTCGCTGTCCAGAACGGTGGCGAAGGCCCGCGCCACGTCCTGGACGTGGACGAAGTCGCGCATCTGCCGGCCGTCCTCGAACACCAGAGGCGGCTGGTCGTTCAGCAGGCGCGCGATAAAGATGGCGGCGACCCCGGTGTAGGGATTGCTCAGCGCCTGACGCGAGCCGTAGGCGTTGAACAGGCGTAGCGCGACCGTCGGAATCTGCAGCGCCCGCCCGACCGCGAGGAACATCTCCTCATGGTCGCGCTTGTTCACGGCATAGATCGAATTGGGCTGCAGCAGCTTGTCTTCCGCCGTGGGGACGGGTTCCAGCGCCTCCCCGTCGATCATGATCTCCCACTGTCGCGCCTCCAACTGGGCGTGATGGCGGATGTCCGCCGTGACATGGGCGTGGGTCGAGGGGCGGATGTAGTCGCCTTCGCCATAGATCGACATCGAGGAGGCGACGGCGATGCGTTCGACCGTATGCGGCTTCTGCGACAGCGTCTCGAGCATGACGGCCGCCGCCATGACGTTGTTGCGCGTGTAGTCGACGATGTTGGTCATGCTCTGGCCGACGCCCACCGACGCCGCCAGATGCGCCAGATGGGTCACGCCTTCCAGCGCCGCCTCGAACACGCCCTCGTCCAGCAGGTCGCCCTTGATCCGGCGCGCGCGCCGATCAAGGTAGGTCGGCCAACCGTCAGCGTCCATCTCGCCATCGGCGTGGACCTGGGGCGACAGGCTGTCGAGGACGCTGACGCGATAGCCGCGCGCCAGCATGGCGTCGACCAGATGCGAGCCGATGAAGCCGGCCCCGCCCGTGATCAGGATGTGCTTGTCCATGATCGTCGTCCGCTCAGTGGTGGTGGCGAAGGACGCCGTACTGGTCCAGCTTGGACCGCACGAGCGCATTGTTGGCGTCGATCTTCTCGGTGCGCTGCCAGGCCTGTCCGCCGTCCGTCAGGTACATGAAGAAGCCCATCGTCAGCGGAATGATCCAGATGAACCACCAGATCATCAAGAATACCGGATTGACCATCAGCATGTAGCCGATGCGGTCGATCGTACGCTCCAGCACCAGGCCGGTGCGCGTCCATGTCCGCATGTAGAGACCGACGATCATGATCGTGAAGGCGATGATGTTGAACACCGACAGCACCACCAGCCACAGGGGCAGGTAGTTGTCGCCGGTGAAGAAGCGCCACGCCGCCCAGACGCCCAGCGGAATGCCCAGGGTGTTCACCCACAGCGACATGCAGGGCAGGAAGTTCGTCCAGGCGCGCAGGCGTTCGCCGAAGGTGAAGTCCATTTCCTTGAGGGGCGTGCCCAGGCTCTGGAAGAAGCCGGCGACCCAGCGCTTCCGTTGCGTGATGCCTTCGCCGAAGGTTTCGGGCACCTCCTCGATCAGGGAGTTGTCGATGATGCCCAGGGTCTTGCCGTTCTTCCAGAACCGCTCGCCGACCTCGGGGTCCTCGATGGCGATCCAGGGGTGGAAGCCGCCGAGAGCGATCAGGTCGTCGACTTTGAAGAATAGCCCCTTTCCCAGAACCCAGTAGGGCTGTTTCGGGTCCGACAGGTGGCCGTACTTGGCGCCGTCCCACGTCATGTGGTCGAAGGCGTGGAAGGCGGCGGCCAGGCTGGCGTTCAGGTTGCCGGCGATGTTGCGCGCCTGCAGCACGTCGAATTTCTGAAGGCCGATGGCCGCGGCCTTGAAATGGTCGGCCGGCGGGCAGCTGTCGGCGTCGATATAGTCGATGACGAGATTGGTCTTGTCGCGGTGCGTCGCGGCGACCTGATACAGGGCGTAGATCAGTTGCCGGGTCTTCTTGGGCGGCAGATCCTTGACGCCGGCCCGCTTGCCTCGGTGCCACCAATAGACCTTGGGGTTGGCGTCCCAGGCGTTCCACACCACGTCCCAGCGAGGGTCGACGGTCGGCGGCACCTCGAGAATCTCCACGAAGGGAAAGGCCCTGGTCAGGCGCTGAAGGCTGGCGATGGTTTCTGTGTCGTTCGCATTGGGAATGGCCACCACGCGATAGCGACTGCGCGGATAATCGAGCTTGGCCAGCGAGGTGAAGGTCGTCTCCATCGTGCGCTCCAACTCGCGGAGCACAGGATAGAGCAGGACGATGAAGGGAAGCTCCGCGTCCGCGGGCAGAGGGTCGTCCATGTCCACGCGCTGAACGCGCAGGGAGTGGAAATACATCTCCAGCAGGAAGCATCCCAGGTAAAGCAACTGGGATATGGCGAATAGCCATACGAGAATTATGGGAATGTTGTTTCCGTAGGTTTGCATCGAAAGGCCCGCCCAGAATTTCCGTGTTGGAGTGTCGTCTTTCCAGTGGCTTTTATCGTCGTCGTTCTGAACTCAGGATGCGAGTGCTCTTGTCGGTATCCGTCCGCTGTTACTCATTTCTTCTATGAAGTAAGCGATGGTTTTGGAAAGCCCGTCCTGCAGTTGCACCTGCGGGGACCAGTTCAGGCGAGCCAGCGCCCGCGAAATGTCCGGCTTGCGCCGACGGGGGTCGTCCACCGGAAGCGGACAATGGACGACCTTGGAACTGGAGCCGGCCATCGCGAGAATCTGTTCCGCCAGTTGGTTGACGGTGGTTTCGTTCGGGTTGCCGATGTTAATCGGGCCGTCGATGTCCGAATCCGCGTTCATCAGGCGTACGAAGCCTTCGACCAGGTCGTCGACGAAGCAGAAGGAGCGGCTCTGTTCGCCGCTGCCGTAGATCGTGATGTCCTCGCCCAGCAGCGCCTGGACGATGAAGTTGGACACCACGCGGCCGTCGTCGGGGTGCATGCGCGGGCCGTAGGTGTTGAAGATGCGTACGATCCTTGTCGTCAGCCCATGCTGGGCGCCGAAGTCCGTCACCAGGGTCTCGGCGAAGCGCTTGCCCTCGTCGTAGCAGGACCGGGGGCCGACCGTGTTGACGTTGCCCCAGTAATTCTCGGTTTGCGGGTGAATTTCAGGGTCGCCGTAGATCTCGGATGTCGATGCCTGGAAGAAACGCGCCTTGTCGGCGGCGGCCTTTTTCAAAAGATTGAGCGTTCCAAGCGAGCACGTCATCGCCGTTTTGACGCGATCGTTCTGATAATGAACCGGCGATGCTGGGCAGGCCAAATTGTAGATCTGGTCTATTTTTGGAAGCTCTTCTGGCAGAGGGTCGTTTATGTCGTGGTTTATTATTTTAAATCGACCCGAAGATTTCAAATGTTCTACGTTCTGAGGCCTTCCAGTATGGAAGTTATCGAGGCAAAAAACAGAGTGGCCATTTTCGATCAGACGGATGCACAAATGTGATCCAAGAAAGCCTGCGCCGCCGGCGACCATGATGTTCGCCGCAGATGGCTCGTTGAAGTTTTCATTGCGATTGTAGAAATGACTATTTTCAACCATCTCTCGCGACCCCAAGTGATCAACAATATAGTAATAGTTTATCTGTTTTCGACGACTTCATTCACCCGCCAAGCGAATTTTCAAAGAGTCAAAGCGGCACGTTAGGAATCTTTTAACCAACAGTGCGGACTTGGGTTCCGTTTGCATTTCGAGGCTCGACCGAGGTCGCTTTGCATGGAACTGGTCCGCGCGAGTGGATTTCGCCGGGCGTCGTCAGGCGTCAGGGCGCAGCCGGGGCGCGTCTGTAGAGAGGCTGCCGTCGAGCGGCGGTGGCGCCGACGGATGGTCTATTCCGACGCGTCGGTCCCCGCCAGCAGGGCCAGCAGCGCGAAGCTCGCCAGCCAGTGCTCGCCCATATAGTCGCCGGTCACATGGGGCAGGGCGGCCTTCAGATGCACCGCCGCCGCCTGTTTACCGACGGCGCGGCGGGGATCGCCCTCCGGCAGGGAGGCGACGATCTCGCGCCAGCACCAGCCGCGGCTCAGGTTCAACCCGTCCAGATGCGCGATCTTGCCGTCGGTGCGGTCGCTGACGCGGGCGGGTGTGAGCAAGGTCGCCGGCCGGCCTTCCGGCAAGCGCGGCAGGAAGGCGTCGAACCAGGTCTGGAAGTCGGGCGCGGGCAGGGCGCGCCGCATCAGCACCGCTTCCATCAGCGCCGGGGACAGGAACTCGTCCTGCGACGGCTCCCAAGCCTGGCAGTCGCGATCCTCGGCGTGCCAGCGCCGCGCGGCCTCGCGACACAGGGCGGCAAGGTCGGCGTCATGGGCGTCGGCGTAGTCCAGCGTCAGCCGCAGGGCGAAGGCGGTGTTGTAGTGCGTCCCGACCCGCACCGGATAATCCGCCAGCGGCAGGAAGGCCTTGAACCGTTCGGCGAAGACTTGTGCCAGGGGGCGCAGGGTCTTGGCCCAGCGGCGGCCTTCGTCGGTGTCATGGCGTTCCAATTCCGCCGCCAGCATCAGCAGCCAGGCCCACCCGTAGGGGCGCTCGAATCCGCGGGCCTCTGGCCGCGCCAGATAGGCGGCCTCGCCCGCGACGTTTTCCGGGGTGAACAGGTCGTCGGCCAGGGCGCGGATCTGCGCCGCCTCGGCCATCTGGGGATGCAGCCGATAGAGGGTGAACAGCATCCACCAGCCGTGGACGCAGGAATGCCAGTCGAAGCTGCCGAAGAAGATGGGGTGCATGTCGCGCGGCGTGCGAGCGTCCTGCGGCCCGGTGAGCACATGCATCACGTGGTTCGGATATTCTCGCGTCACATGGCCCAGGGCCGTGGCGGCGAAGCGGGCGGCGAGGGCGGCGTCGATCTGTTGCGTCATGATCCGAACCGGAAGGCGAGGAAGTACATCAGGAACATATTGGCCACCAGCATGACAGCCGCCGTGGGGATCTGGGCGCGGATGACTCCGTTCAAAGGCGAGTTGCGGTCGGGCAGTTCCAGCAGGTTGGCGGGCACGACATTGAAGTTGGCGGCCATGGGCGTCATCAGCGTCCCGCAGAATCCGGCCAGCATGCCGATGGCGCAGACGATGGACGGATCGCCGCCGAACTGATGCACCACGACGGGCAGGCCGATGGCGGCGGTCATGACGGGGAAGGCGGCGAAGGCGTTGCCCATGATGACGGTGAACAGGGCCATGCCGGCGCAATAGGCGAAGACGGCCAGGAAGGCCGAGGTCATGGGGATGACGCGCGCGATCAGATCGCCCACCACCTGACCCACGTCGGCGGCCAAGAAGACCGCGCCCAGCGAGGCCAGCATCTGCGGCAACAGGGCGGCCCAGCCGATGGAGTCCATCAGGCGACGGCCCTCCTGCACCGGGGCCATGACCGGGGGGCGGAACCAGATCATGGCCGCGACCAGGGCGACGACGCAGCCCAGTCCCAGCGAGATCAGGGTGGTCTGCACCGGCGAGATCAGCCAGGCCCCGGCGGGCGTGTGCTTGGCCAGCAGCGTCCCTCCGACCGCGACCAGCGGCACCATCAGGGCGGGCACGAACAGGGCGTTCTTCCAGCGGGCGGCGCTGGCCTGACGCTGTTCCGGCGAGGTGGTCGCGGGCTGGCCGACGCCCAGCTTGCCGGTCGCGCCGATGATGACGAGAGCGATGACCAGCAGCCCGTTGCCGAACCCGCCCAGCCAGGAACCGAACAACAGGGACAGGGCGATCAGCCCCCAGAACAGGGCGCTGCGGAACCGCGTCGGGTTCAGCGGATCGCGCAGGCTTAGGATGGAGAAGGCCGCGAACATCAGGCCGGTGGCGACATAGGCGTATTCCAGCGTGATCATCGACCGGCCTCCACGTCGTCTGCGACATCCGGAACGGCCATGTCCTTCTTCACCTGCCGGTCGAACATCAGCAGCCGCGCGCCGTGGACCAGCAAGGCGACGAGGGCGGTGGGGATAGCCCAGAGGGAGACGTGCAGCGCCTCGACGCGAATGCCCGCCTGCTCCAGGAAGCCGACGATCAGGACGATGGAGCCGATGGCGATGAAGATGTCCTCGCCGAAGAACAGTCCGATGTTGTCCGTGGCGGCGGCCATGCCGCGAATGCGGAAACGGGCCTTGTCGGTCAGGGGGCCGTACTCGCTCTCGGCCGCGCCCTCGGCCATGGGGGCGATCAGGGGGCGGACCATCTGCGGGTGTCCGCCCAGCGAGGTCAATCCGAGCGCGGACGTCGCCTGACGCGCCAGCAGGTAGATCAGCATCAGACGCCCGGCTGTCGCCGCCTTGACCTTGGTGACGAGGTCGCGCGCGCGCTCTTGCAGACCCGCCCGTTCCAGCAGGCCGATGATCGGCAGGACCAGCCAGGTGATATGGAAGTAGCGGTTGTCGTTGAAGGCCTGACCGAAGCGCGAGATCGTGTCGACCCCCGCGGTCAGCAGTCCCTGCGCGTCGACGCCCGGCCCGACCGCCGCCAGCACCCCGGTGGCGATCGCCGCGACCAGAATGACGACCAGCGGATTGATCCGGGCGACAAAGCCCGCGACCACGATCAATATTCCCAGAAGCACCAGCATGGTTCGTCCTCCCCGAACGAATGGTTGCGCGGTTCGGTCGGCTCAGGAAGCGTCTTTTGCGCCGAAGCCGCCGCCACCGGGCGTCTCGATGACGAAGACGTCGCCCGGTTCCATGGCGGCCTCGGCGGTCGCGCCCAGCGTCTCGACGCTTCCGTCGGTTCGCTCGACCTGGTTGACCCCAACCGCGCCCGGTTCGCCGCCGTCCACGCCGAAGGGCGGCACGCGCCGGTGGTTGGACAGGATGGCCGCCGTCATCGGCTCCAGGAACCGCATGCGCCGCACCGTCCCGTCGCCGCCATGCCAGCGCCCCGCGCCGCCCGAGCCGCGCCGGATCGAGAATTCTTCCAGCAGGACGGGGAAGCGGGTCTCCAGCACCTCGGGATCTGTCAGGCGGCTGTTGGTCATGTGGGTCTGGACTGCGCTGGTCCCGTCGAAACCTGGGCCTGCGCCGGACCCGCCGGCGATGGTTTCGTAATACTGACGCGTCTCGTCGCCGAAGGTGAAGTTGTTCATCGTCCCCTGGCTGGAGGCCAGGACGCCCAGGGCGCCATACAGCGCATCCACCACGGCCTGGCTGGTCTCGACGTTCCCCGCTACGACCGCCGCCGGATACCGCGGGTTCAGCATGGAGCCTTCCGGCACGATCAGTTCGATCGGCTTCAGACAGCCTTCGTTCAGAGGAATGGCGTCGTCCACCAGGGTGCGGAAGACATAGAGGGTCGCCGCCCGCGCGATCGACAGCGGGGCGTTGAAGTTGGTCGGCAGTTGGTCGCTGGTCCCGGTGAAGTTGACGACCGCGCTGCGGTTGGCGGCGTCCACGTCGATGCGGACGCGGATGACGGCGCCGTCGTCCATCTCATAGGCGAAGGCCCCCGGCTTCAGGGCGGCGATGGCGCGGCGGACGGCTTCTTCGGCATTGTCCTGAACGTGGCCCATGTAGGCGGCGACGACCGCGCGGCCGAACTCGCCGGTCATGCGCAGCAGTTCATCGGCGCCGCGCGTGCAGGCGGCGACCTGGGCCTTCAGGTCGGCCAGGTTCTGATCGACATTGCGCGACGGCCAGGGACCAGAGGCGAACAGGACCCGCGTCTCGGCCTCGCAAAGCCGTCCAGCGTCCACCAGCAAGAAGTCGTCGATCAGCACGCCTTCGTCGTCCACGGTGCGTGACGAGGCGGGCATGGAGCCCGGCGTGATCCCGCCCACATCGGCGTGGTGGCCGCGCGCCGCGACGAAGAAGGTCGGGGCGTCGCCTCCTTCTGCTTCCTTGCTGTCCAGAAACACCGGCATGATGACGGTGATGTCGGGCAGGTGGGTGCCGCCGTTGTAGGGGGCGTTCAGCATGTAGACGTCGCCACGCCTCATGCCGCGACCGTTGGCGGCTGTTCCGCGCGAGGTGATGACCGTGCGGATGCTCTCGCCCATCGACCCCAGATGCACCGGGATGTGCGGCGCATTGGCGATCAGGGCACCGCCCGCATCGAAGACGGCGCAGGAGAAGTCCAGCCGCTCCTTGATGTTCACCGAATAGGCGGTGGCGCGCAGGGCCTCGCCCATCTGTTCGGCGCAGGCCATGAAGCGGCTGTTGAACACCTCCAGCATGATCGGATCGACGTCGGTGCCGATGGCCGTGCGGGCGGGCAGGGCGACCACCCGTTCCAGCAGCAGGTTGGCCGCCGCGTCGACCGTGGCGCGCCAGCCCGGCTCGACGACGGTGGTGCCGGTGTCCTCCAGCAGGACGGCGGGGCCGTCGACGGCGACGCCGGGCGTCAGGGCGTCGCGGCGATAGACGGGCGTGTCGCGATCCTCGCCGGCCATGCGGACGGTCAGTTGCGCGGCGGCGCTCAGTTCGGCGGCGCTGGCCGCGAGCGGCGTTGTCGGGGCCTGATCCGAGCGTCCGACAGCCTCAACCTCCAGCGTCTCGACCACCAGTGCCTTGCCGTCAGCGAAGAAACCGAAACGGCGACGGTGCAGGGCCTCGAACGCTTCGGCCATGGCGGCGGCGGGGCCGAAGGGTACGGTCAGGGGCGTGTCGGACCCGGCGAACTTGATCTCGGCGCGGGCGAGGGTCGAGACGGCCTCGGATGCGAAGCCCTGCGCTTCCAGATCGGCGCGGGCCGCCTGGGCCAGTTCGGCGATGCGGTCGGCCAGCCCCGCATCCTGATCACTCGTGGCCGGCGCGGCGACCGTCGTCTGGCGGATGGCGCGCACCTCGGCCAGCCCCATGCCATAGGCCGACAGCACGCCCGCGAACGGGTGCAGCAGCACCCTGGTCATGCCCAGGGCGTCCGCTACCAGACAGGCGTGCTGTCCGCCCGCGCCGCCGAAGCAGTTCAGCACATAGCGGGTCACGTCATAGCCGCGCTGGATCGAGATCGAGCGGATCGCTTCGGCCATGTTCTGCACGGCGATGGTGACGAAACCCTCGGCCAGGGCACCCGGCGTTGTGGCTCGACCCGTCGCGTTCGCGACCTCAGCGGCCATGGCCTCGAACTTGGCTCGCACCGCCTCGGCGTCCAGCGGCTGATCGGCGTGGGGACCGAAGACGGCGGGGAAGAAGGCGGGGCTCAGCTTGCCCAGCATGACGTTGCAGTCGGTCACCGTCAGCGGCCCGCCGCGACGATAGGCGGCCGGTCCCGGCACGGCCCCGGCGGACTCCGGCCCGACCCGCAGCCGCCCGCCGTCGAAGCGGCAGATCGAGCCGCCGCCGGCAGCCACGGTGTGGATGCTCAGCATCGGCGCGCGCAGTCGCACACCCGCGACCACGGCGTCCGAGGTCCGCTCATAGTCTCCGGCGAAGTGGGATACGTCGGTCGAGGTGCCGCCCATGTCGAAGCCGATGACGCGGTCGAAGCCGGCGGATTTCGCCGTCTCGGCCATGGCGACCACGCCGCCCGCCGGTCCCGACAGGATGGCGTCCTTGCCCCGGAAGGCGTCGGCCGCCGTCAGTCCGCCCGACGACTGCATGAACTGCAGCGGCGTCGCCTCGCCCAGGTCGGCCCCGACCCGATACACATAGGCCCTCAGGATGGGCGACAGGTAGGCGTCGGCCACGGTCGTGTCGCCGCGCCCGATCAGCTTGATCAGCGCCCCGACCTCATGACTGACCGAAACCTGTTCGAACCCGACTTCGCGGGCGATCTCGGCCAGCCGCG
Organism: Brevundimonas sp. 2YAF1; assembly: GCF_052114745.1. NCBI lineage: Bacteria > Pseudomonadati > Pseudomonadota > Alphaproteobacteria > Caulobacterales > Caulobacteraceae > Brevundimonas > Brevundimonas sp. 2YAF1. Next base: position 46,419 of record NZ_JBFRFI010000001.1, read on the forward strand.
TCTCATGGGCGGTGAAGCGCCAGCCGTGGACCAGGACGATGGCGATGGCCCGCAGCCCAGACGCATAGGCCGCTGCAAAGTCGGTCCGCGCCTTGGCCTCGTCCAGCGGGCGATCCAGCGCGCCGTCGGCGGTCACCCGCTCGTCGATCTCGGCCACGCGGTCATAGAGCTGATCGTTCAGAACGATATGCCGCACGAACAACTCGGGCCGCGCCTGCCAGCCGATCCGCAGCGCGTCGCCAAAGCCGGCGGTGATGGCCAGCAGGGTCGGCTCGCCCTTGCGTTCCAGCAGGGCGTTGGTCGCCACCGTGGTGCCCATCCGCACCTCATCGACCAGCCCCGCCGCCAGGGGTCCTGCGGGCGCGCCAAGGATGCGGCGAATGCCCTCGACGGCGGCGTCGGCGTACTGCTCGGGATTAACCGACAGCAGCTTGCCGGTCTGCAGCGCCCCGTCCGGCGCGCGCGCCACGATGTCCGTGAAGGTGCCGCCACGATCAATCCAGAAACGCCACGCCGTCATGTTCGCTCGTCCTGTCGATCGAAAGCCGCAGTCAGGCGGCCTGTGCGCCGTCGATAGCGGCGACCACGCCGTGAACGAGCGGCTCGAAGATATGCTCCGCCAGATGCCGCACGACCGGCGTCGCCACTCCGTCGCCGGTCAGGTGATAGGCGTCGCTGTATTGCCGGGGCAGGACATAGCTGTCCTTCAGCCCCATCAGACGCGCCGTCTCGCGGGCCGAGATCAGGCGCGAGCGGATGCGGCGGCCCTCGACCACCAGAATGACCTGGCGGCTGGAGCCCCCCGCCGGGGTGCGCAGACAGCCGGCCACGTCGTCGAAGCGGACCTCGGCGCGCTGGACCTTGGCGCCGGTCTCATCCACGCGGGTCCGGCGATAGACGCCGCCGACCATGCGCCGCCCGGCGCGCTTGGCCGCCGCAACCTTGGCCAGATGGACCGGCGACATCATGTCGAGCAGCTTTTTCGTCTCGAGCTGAGTGTGCCAGGCGACGCTGTCGGGCTTTTCTTCGATGATGTCGGCGAAGACAGCCATGCGCCGCTCGGGTGTCGGCACGTTCCACCACAGCAGGGGCTCGCGCACGGCCTCGGGCAGGTTCCCCACGGCGCGACGCAGGGCGCGGGTATGGAAGGGTTCGATGGGCTCAGGCGACAGCAGTTCGGGGGCGACCTCCACGTCGGCGTGGACGCCGATGATGAACAGGCGCGGGCGCGACTGGGGCACGAACCGGTCGGCGTTGATGACCAGGGCGCCGTAGCGATAGCCGGCCTCGGCGAAGGTGCGGCAGATGGCCTCGAAATCCTTGCCGCCATGGGACGTCAGCGCGCCACAGACGTTCTCGACCGCCACCATGCGGGGCGCGCGGCCGTCTGCGATCAGGCCGTGGATCAGCTTCCAGAAGGAATAGAAGGTGCCGGATCGCTCGCCGTCCAGCCCGGCCCCAGCGCCCGCCAGCGACAGGTCCTGACAGGGAAAGGAGCCCCAGATCAGATCGGCAGACCCCGGCAGCTGCGCCGCGTCCAGGGCGCGGATGTCGCCGACCGTCAGCTCGCCGCCCGTGCCCCAGTTAGCCTGATAGGAGAAGCCCTTCTTGGCGTCGAAATCATTGGCGAACAGGCAGGTCCAGTCCGGCCCGAGACCAGCGCGGACCATGCCGCCGCCGGCGAAGAACTCATAGAAGCTGGGGGCTGAGGGGGACGAATCGCGCATCCCGGCACTGTGACCCAGGCCGGCGTCCATTTCCACGCTCGCTCTTGACGCCAGCGGGCAGGGGACTACGAACCCCGGCCCCTCTCCCCGCAGGTTCTCCCATGACGTCCGCGACGCCCGCCACCATCGGCATCGACTTCGGCACGACCAATACGGTGGTGTCGCTGACCCATGGCGACGGCCCGGCGACCCTGGTGCGGTTCCAGGCGGACGAGAGGGACCTGTTCGCCTTCCGCTCGGCGCTGAGCTTCCAACTGCATGAGGCGCGCGACGGGGGCTCGCCCGAGCGGGTGATCGAGGCCGGGCCCTGGGCCATCGACGCCTATGTCGAGGACCCGCTGGACACCCGCTTCATCCAGTCGTTCAAGACCTTCGCCGCCAGCGCCGCCTTTACCGAGACGCGGATCGACAACCGCCGCTATCGTTTTGAAGATCTGCTCTCGGCCTTCCTGCTGCGGTTGAAGCACCATGCCGACGGGGCGATGGACGACCTGCCGCCGCGCATCATCGTCGGCCGTCCCGTGACCTTCGCCGGCGGCAATCCCAACGAGGCCCTGGCGCTGGAGCGTTATGAGGCGGCGTTCGCCCGTCTGGGCTTCACCGACATTCGCTACGCCTATGAGCCCGTCGGCGCGGCCTTCTTCTTTGCGCGCGAACTGAAACAGGACGCCAATGTCCTCGTCGCCGACTTCGGCGGCGGCACCAGCGACTTCTCCGTCGTGCGGTTCGAGCGGTCGGGCGGCGCCCTGCGCTCGACGCCGCTGGCGCGGTCGGGTGTCGGCGTGGCGGGCGACGCCTTCGACTATCGGATCATCGACCAGCTGGTCTCGCCAGAACTGGGCAAGGGCAGCCTGTACCGGGCCTTCGACAATCGTCTGCCGATCCCGCAACGCTACTACAGCGCCTTCGCGCGCTGGGACCAACTGGCCCTGCTGCGGGCGTCCAAGGACATGCGCGACATTCGCGGCCTGGCCTCGACGGCGCTGGAGCCCGAGAAGATCGCGCGCCTGATCGAGGTGCTGGACGACAACCACGGCTATGCCCTCTACCGCTCCGTCTCCGGCCTGAAGGAGGCCCTGTCGCGGGACGAGGAGGCGATCTTCTCCTTCCTCGCCGGATCGGTGCGGATCGAGAAGCCGGTCAAGCGCGCCGAGTTCGAGGGCTGGATCGCGCCGGAACTGCAGGCGATGGAGACCGCCGTGGACGAGGCCATGGCCCAGTCCGGCCTGGAGGGGGCGCAGATCGACCGCGTCTTCCTGACCGGCGGCACCTCCTTCGTGCCGGCGGTGCGCGACATCTTCATCCGCCGCTTCGGCGCTGACCGTATCGAGACCGGCGGCGAGTTCGAATCCATCGCCTCGGGCCTGGCCCTGATCGGGCGCGAGCCTGATCTGGACCTGTGGAGCGAGCGGGCCGGGGTCGCGGCGGCGGCTTGATCCCCGCTCGGGAACCTTCGATTGCGGGCGTGAGTTTCGGCAAGCCGGGGCGGCGCTGACCGCATCGAAAGGCGTGAGATGAGCATCTTCGAAACGATCGTCGCGACGGTCGAGGAACTGGCCGCCGCGACCGGAGATAGCAGCACCCGCCACATCGTCGTGAGCGGCGCACTGACCGACGCGCCCTCGATCACCCTGTCGCCGGGACAGTCGCTGCGCGGGGACGACGGGCGCGCGTCGATCACCTTTGCTGACGGCGCCGACGGGCTGCGGCTGACCACCGGCAACCGGGTGCACGACATTCGCCTGACCGTCGCGCCGGATCGGCGGGCGATCTTCAACGACACCTCCGTCTTCAGCCTGGGCCGGATCGAACTGCACGGCGTCACCACCATCGGTCGGGTGCAGATCCTGGCGCGTGACAAGGTGCGCGGCGGCCATGTCGAGGTGCATGATCTGGACATCATCGCCGCCGATGCGCGGGCCGAAACCGACCGGCCGCACGGTTACGGCGTCTATGTCCTGCAGGGCGCCTTCACCCTGTGGAACATGCAGGTCGACAAGGAGGCCGTGGTCAGCGCCGATCTGGTCGGCATCTCGGTGGGCCGCAACGGCGCCCCGGTGCGCGGCAGCGGCGTCTTCGTCAGCGGGGCCGGCGATACCGGCGGGCGTCTGGCGGTCAGCCGGCTGGAGACCAATGCCGTCTATAGCGACGGCGGCATCGCCCCCGGCACGCCGGATCAGATCACCGGCGGCGTCTTCACCGTCTATGGCGCGCACGTCGATCTGGTTCGGAATCGCGGCCCGGTCGTGACCTATGGCGTCAACGACATGGTTCTGGACAACTGGGGCGTGGTCGATCGCTGGATCGCCGACGACAAGATCACCTCCTACGGCCCCAGCGGCATAGGCTTCGTCAATTTCGGCACGGTGCACGAACTGAGGGTCAATGCGACGATCGAGACCTTTGGTCAGGGCGCGCGGGGCTTCAACGTCTATACGGGGACAGTCGGCTCGGCCGAGTTCGACCGGGTCGTGACCCGCGCGGACGGGGCGGTCGGCATCCAGATCAGCCAGCCGATCGGCCGACTTCTGGTGCGGCGCGGCATCGAGACCTTTGGCGGAACCGGCCCCTCCCTGGTCAAGGGCGTGGTGGTGACGCTGTCGGCCATCGCCCTGAGTATCAAACCCGGCGGCTCGGCCCGCGAGATCGACATCGCCGGCGGACTGAAAACCCACGGCGCCGGCGTCGCCCCCATCGAACAGCACGGGTCCATCGACAGCCTGCGCATCTCCGGCGGGATGGTTGCAGCGGGCGGCGGTTTCGACAAGATTTAGCCGGTTAGATCAGTCCCGGTCCGGCGCGCCCAGCGGGAAGTAGGCGCGATAGGGGCGGGCTTCGTCCACCGCCCGCGTTACGGACGGGCGGGCCAGCAGTCGAGCGCGATAGGCCCTCAGCGTTTCGAACCGCGCGTCGATGCGATGCGACCAGTCGGCATAGAAGAGGGCCGGCGCCGCCGCGCAGTCGGCCAGGCCGAAGCCGTGATCCGTGGCCCATTCCCGCCCCGCTAGTCGGCCGTCCAGCCAGGCGTAGGTCGTTTCCAGCAGCCGCTTCGCCTCGGCCACGCCGTAGGGATCGCGGTCGGCCTCGGGCCGCAGGACGTCGGCCACCAGCTTCTGCTGCGGCGTCGAGACATAGTTATCGAACACCCGGTCCATCATCCGCACCTCGACGGCGGCGGCGGGATCGTCAGGGATCAGGCGGACCGGGCCGGGGTGAAGCACGGCCAGATGCTCGATGATCGACGTGGCCTCGAACACGCTCTGCTTCCCGTCCTGCAGCACCGGAAACTTCCCGATCGGCCACAAGGCCGCCAACTCGGCGAAGGACGCCTCGTCCTCCAGCAGTCTGAACTGGAACGGCGTGTCGTTCTCATAAAGGGCGATCAGCGCCTTCTGGCAGTAGGACGAAAAGGGGTGGGCGTAGAGCTTCATGCGCGTGTCCTTCCAAACCTTGTTGCTCGTCTGCAGACGTTCAAAATGTCCGCCGGGGGTGGGGAGCGGACATCGCGGGTTCACAGAGCGGCCCCGGCTGTCGCCAAAGGAACCGGTTTTCAAAGTCTGCTGGTCGCTTAACCCATCGGACGCCGGTGGACGTAGAGGCGCGGCAGGCCATCGAAAGGTTGGCTCTTTCGAAATACACTGTTACCGAAAACCTCGCCCTCAATCTCCTGGAGAATACCGGTGCAGTCATTTCGTGGCGGCCTCAATCCATCTGCGCGCCTTAATGACGATTTGACACCCGCTCAGAGTGCCGCGGCGGGCGGCGTTTTTTGCAGGGAGACGCTGAACTTAGGAACTGGTCCAAACACCCTGCGGATGCAGGTTATGCTGCCCAGGCAGGCCGGGCGTCAGTTTATAAGCCTCACAGCCGTGTCTGAAACAGGAGAAATTTTAGCTCAGGCGACATTGGATACTTCTGAGCCGGAGGCCGCGTCCAAAGCGGATGCCATGACTCTCACCTTCTCTTTAAGTGAGGCGGCTAGCATCTTTCTGGAAGGTGAAGCCTCGGCTTACGCCCGAATGACGCATCTTCGTTTCATCACTCAAGCCCCCGTGCAACGTTACGAAGGGAACGAGGCGCTCTTCCGGTTTTTCCCGCAGTTTGATCTCGACGAGATGGTGCCCAAGTCGGTCATCTTTGGCACGACGGCAGTCTGTAACGCCAACTGCTTCCATTGCCCGACAAACAAGGCCTATTCAAAAACCCAGGCCAAAGGCTTCATGGACATGGCCTTGTTTGAAAGGATCGTCGACGAGCTGGCCGAGATGGGTTTCAGCGGCGGCGTGGTGTTCGGATTATTCGGCGATCCTCTTTCAGATCCATTATTCCTTGAGCGCATGCGGCTCGTGCGTAGGCGCTTGCCAAGGGCCATCATCTGCCCGTCGACAAATGCCGGCGTCTATGAGTCCGACAAACACAGAGAGGCTTTATCCTACGCTGACGACGTGGTCGTTCACGTCGAAGGCGTGACCTCTGAAGTCTATAATGCCTCGATGCGTCCACTTAAGCTGGCGCGGACGGCTCCTCGGGTGGAACAGCTTATCGAAGACCGGAGAGGCAAGCCGGTTCGAATCATCTCGCCGGTGCACAAGCGCAATCTGCACGAGATGGCCGCTCTAAGAGATCTGTGGGAGGGGCGTGGAGCGGGCTCCACATTCTACTCCTATCTGATGAATCGGGGCGGTCAGGCCGACGCCTTCGAAGATGCGGCGCTCGCGCCCGTTGCTACAGGTTGCTCGCCGACCATTCTGGCGGATCTCGTCATCGACTGGGACGGGACTGTGGTCACTTGCTGCCAAGATTTCCACCGCCGAACAATTATCGGGGATCTGACCAAGGAAAGTGTTCGTGAAGTCCTGTCTAACGCTGGAAGACAGAGAGCAGCAGATATTCTTAACAATAAGCGCTGGAACGAGATCGAGACCTGCGCATCCTGTAAAAACGATTGCGAGACTTCCATTCTCTCGCTCGTCTCCGAGCGCTTGAAAGAGAGCGACGCTCGCCGTGCTTTCACACCGCGGGAATTTCAGGCTCGTGGCTTGGTGGACGCAAGCCCTGACATTTTTCGCGTGAAGGCGCGTCGGTCGTGGCTGAAGTTGTTGCGAGCGCCATTCACATCGGGCCCCAAGGCGACGGTATTTGGGCCATACAAACCCCTCTACCCGGGGCGATACTGCCTCACCTTCGACATTTCCAAACTCAGGGGCGAACCCCGTTCCCGGCTGGTCCTTGAAGTAGTTTCGCCCTCTGGCACCCTGGCAGTTCGCCGGTTTGCTAGACCGACAGACGGTCAGCCTTTCACGATCAGTTTCGACGTACCGGCTTACGTGCCGCTTGAGTTCCGGGTCCGGGCGCGTGGCCTCGACCTCGAATTCCGCGGGGCGTCCTCGATCAGGATCAAGGGATGACGTCCCTACCGGCGCGAAGGGCTGGCAGAGCCCGTTGACTGTTGCGCGGTTCGTCTGTGGCGTTGGAGGTCAGCTTTGGGTCGCGTCCGGCCCACTTTAGCGCCGTAGAGCAGACATCGAGCTCGACGGCTGGAAGCGGGCGTTTAGAAGGTCGGTCCGGGGTGGTTAGCGGTCGTTCCACGATCCGGCCTGGATTGCATCAATCAAGCTGGCGAGAGTCAGGCTGCGAAAGGTACGTTTCCCCCCGCCATTCGCGGAAATCCCGCACGATATCGAAACCGGGGTCGTACACTTCGCCCGGACCGTAGCGACGTAAGTCCATTTGACTGAAGTCTGTCCCGTAGGGCGCTCTTATACCCTCGACAGCTTCAGCAAAATCTTCGCCGGCGAGCCCTAGATCATAGAACAGTTCGGTGGCCTCGGTGATGGGCTCTGCCTCGGACATCGTAACTCTGCGCAAGACGCCAACGGCGTGCTCAAAAATGACCTCCCTGGACTGTGCGTTTTGGGCCATGAGGGAAGGAGAGCATACGCTGCCAGCGTCCGCCATGGGGGGCGCTGCGGATATTCGCTTCAAGCCAGACAGCGGAATTTGACCCCTCCGTCTCCCGATGTCAGATCGCGGCCCTCGGCAAAGCGAGGGAGCGCCGCATGACCATCACCCTTCACGGCATCAAGGCCTGCGACACGATGAAGAAGGCCCGCGTCTGGCTGGATGAGAACGGCGTCGATTACGCCTTCCACGACTACAAGGTCTCCGGCGCGAACCGGGCTGATCTGGAGCGGTGGATCGACGCGCATGGCTGGGAGACGGTGCTGAACCGGGCCGGGACCACCTTCCGCAAGCTGCCCGAGGCGGATCGTCAGGAGATCGACGTCGACAAGGCGATCGCCCTGATGCTGGCCCAGCCGTCGATGATCAAGCGGCCAGTGCTGGACCTGGGCGACGGCCGGACGCTGGTGGGATTCAAGCCTGAACGCTACGCGGAAGTCTTCGGCTAATCCTCGACCCCGGTCGCGGGGCGGTCGTGGCCGTCGGCGCGTTCGGTGATCCACTGGCCCGAAGCGTCCTCGTATTCGATCCATGAGGTGCGGTCGGGCACCTGCTGCTCGCGTGAAACGGCGACGGCGGCCGCGCGCGCGGCGTCGTGTGTGGCGAAGGTCTCCGAGAAGCTGTCGCCCAGCTTGTAGGCCCAGCCGCCGTCGTGGGGAACGATGCGATAGGTGATCTGGGTCATGAGAAGCCCTGTCCGTTGAAAGCCCGCCAGACGCTTGACCCGCGGCGGCGCGCTGTCGAGTCACGCTGTGGTGACGCGGGCCGCGCCTTACAAAGAGTTCATGCGCGATCCTGCATCTGATCGGGCCGATCATCGCCTCTTGTGATCAGAAGGCCGCAGCGTCACGCTCGGCTCCACTGTTCAATAAGGGGCGAAACCCATGCGCGGACTCGAAGTTCTCATTCCTCTGGCGCCGTTCATCATGATCATCGCGATCGTGGTCGTGCCGGCCTGGCTCAAGAGCAAGGAGCGCAAGGAGATGCAGGCGACCCTGCGCGCCGCGATCGAAAAGGGTCAGCCGTTGCCGCCCGAGGTCATCGATTCGCTGAGCAAGGACAATATCAAGCCGCCCGCGACCGCCGCCCGCGACCTGCGTGTCGGCGTCATCCTGCTGGCCGTCAGCGTGGGCATCGCCATCCTCGGCTATGCGATCAGCTTTGCCGACATGGACGCCTTCTATCCGATCAGCGGCGTCGCCGCGATCCCGGGCATGATCGGTCTGGCCTTCATCGTCCTGAGCTTCTTCAACAAGAACAAGGGCTGAGGGCGGCGGGGAGGGGAGACCGTCATGGCCAAGGCTTTGCGCGATCTGCACGACGTCGAACTCGCCGCCCTGTCGGCGGCGGGCGGGCGGCGCGAGTTCGGGGAACTGGTGCGTCGCCACAGCCCGGCGGTGCGCGGTCTGCTGCGTCGGATGGGGGCGCAACCCGCCCTGGCCGACGACGTGGCCCAGGACGCCTTTCTGCTGGCGTTCGAGAAATGCGCCGAGTTTCGGGGCGAGGGGACGTTCGGCGCCTGGATCAAGCGCATCGCGGCGCGACTGTATCTGAAACGTCGCTCGAAGGACGCCCGCTATGTGGCCGAGGTCGAGAATGACGAGATCGCGCCCAACGTCGACAGCGCCGGTCGCATGGATCTGGACGAGGCGATGAAGGGGCTGACCGAACCGGAGCGGCTGTGCGTCTCCCTGTGCCATGGCGCAGGCCTCTCTCATCCCGAAATCGCGGCCGCCATTAATTTGCCGCTTGGAACGGTGAAATCTCATGTCAAGCGTGGTCTGGATAAACTTCGGGCCCGGCTCCAGCCGGAACCGGTTGCTCACGGGAGCGCGTCCCATGTCGGTTGACGAGTTCGACCCTGTCATCGAGCGCTTGTTCGCGCGCGCGCCGGCCCTTGCCGATTCGGCTCAGTTCGAGGCGGGAGTGGCGGCGAAACTGTCCAGGACCTCGCGGTTCAGGACGGCGGCCCTGTCGGTCGCGGGCCTGGTCGGCGGCGTCATCGCCGTTCGCGAGGTTCTCAGCGTCGATTTCAATCTCGCGGCGCCGTCCTCGCCGGCGGCGGCCCAGACCGCTGCGCATGGGCTGTCCATGGCCGGGGTGGACGGCGGTCTGGCCATACAGTCCTTGATGGATCGGCTCGGCCTGACGGGCATGGACCTGGGTTCCATGGGCGGAATGCAGCTGTTCTGGGCCACGGCCGGGGTGCTGGTCGCCCTGCTGGCGGCGGGCGTCGTGAAACTGTCTCAGGAAATCTGACCGCCGTTTTCCTGCCGAAGTCGCGACCTACTGCTGCAAAAAGCCGGTCGCGGCGTAACGCCTGCGTTGCGGGCGCGACGACGACCCTCTAGGGTCGCGCCGGTTTAGAGGCCAGTCTTGGCAGCGGTTTTTGGGGCGACGTTTCGTGGTTGATGTCTTCGAACAGGTCGAGGAGGAGCTTCGCTCCGATCGATACAAGCGTCTGGCGCGCACCTGGCTGCCGATCCTGGCGGGCCTTCTGGTCGTCGCCTTGGTCGCCGCCCTGGCCTGGTGGGGCTGGCAGAGCTATGTGACGAACCAGGCCGACAAGGCCTCTGCCGCCTATGATCGCGGCATGGAGGCTCTTCAGGCCAACAATCCGTCGGGCGCCGACACCGCCTTCGCCGAAGCCGCTCAGTCGGGCAACGGCGCCTATAAGGCGCTGGCCCTGATGCAGCAGGCGGGAATCGCCGTCACGGCGAACAAGACTCAGGACGCGGTCAAACTGTTCGACGAGGCCGCCAAGGCCGCCGGCGACCCGATCATCGCCGACGCCGCCGCCATCAAGGCCACCTTCCTGCTGATGGATACGGCCTCGCTGGAAGACATTCAGAAGCGTCTGGAGCCGCTGGCCGCCGACAAGCGCCCGCTGCACGCCTTCGCCCAGGAAGCCCTGGCGATGGCTCAACTCCAGCACGGCAAGACCGCCGAGGCGCGTCAGGCCTTCGTTCAACTGCAACTGGGCCAGGGCGTGCCGGACGACATTCGTCAACGCGCCCAGGCGGGCGTCGAGGCGATTGATTCGGGCACGGCCGCAGGTCTGGCCGCCATCGTTCGCGCCGCCATCGCCATGCCGGCGCCGGCAGCAGCGCCGGTCGTCGTCGCTCCGGCCCAAGCGCCGGCTCCCGCCGAAGCCGAGGCGGCGCCCGCCGCCGCTCGCCCGTAATCGACGCTTTCAGGACGCCCTCCATGAACCGAACGCTGAAAGTCGCCCTGCTGTGCGGTCTCGCCATGACCGTCGCTTCCTGCGGCACCGTGCGCAACGCCTTGCCGTTCGGCATGGGCGGCTCGAAGGAGAACGTCGCCAAGGCGACCGAGGGACAGCGCATCTCGATCCTGGAGTTCGAACAGCAGTTGGCCCCCTCGGCCGCCCTGTCCGGGCGTGACTTCTTCCTGCCGGGCCCCCAGGCGGCCACCGCCTGGACCCAGCCCGGCGGCAACGCCGAAAACGCCGTCGAACACGTCATCGCGGCCCAGAACTTCGCCATCGGCTGGAAACGCGACATCGGCGTCGGGTCCAGCCGGACGCGTCAGGTGATGGCCCCGGTCGTCGCCGACGACGGCAAGATCTTCGTCCTGGACGGCGAGGCCGGCGTGACGGCTGTGGACGCCGGCACGGGCGCTGTCCTGTGGAAGGCCAGCGTCAAGGTCGACGAGCGGGATCGCGGCAGCCGCATCCTGGGCATCGGCATCGGCGGCGGATCGACCGGGGGCGGCTTCGGCGGCGGCGTCGCCGTCAGCGGCGGCAAGGTCTTCGTCTCCTCTGGCTATCGCAGCGTCACGGCGCTGGACGCCGCCACAGGCGCCCAAGTCTGGCGCACCAGCGTCGAAGTGCCGATCCACGGCGCGCCGACCGTCGCCGGCCAGCGGCTTTTCGTCATCGACGTCGACAACCAACTGGTCGCCTTCAACGTCAACAATGGCCAGCAGGACTGGTCCTATCGCGGCATCACCGAGCCCGCCCGCATCATGCGCGCTTCCAGCCCGGCGGTCAGCGGCGACACGGTTCTCGCGCCCTTCTCCTCGGGTGAGCTTGTGGCGCTGCGCGCCTCGAACGGCCAGCCGGTGTGGCAGCAGGTTCTGTCGCGCACCAGCCGCACCAGCGCCCTGTCGGAACTGCGCGACATCGCCGGACGGCCCGTCGTCAGCCGCGGCTTCGTCTACGCCATCAGCCAGTCGGGCGTTCTCGAGGCGATGGACATTCGCTCGGGCCAGCCGAAATGGTCGCTGCCGGTCGCCGGCGTGAACGCGCCCCTGCCGGTCGGGGACGTGGTCTATGTGGTGTCCAAGTCGGGCGAACTGACCGTGGTCAACCGCGACACGGGCCAGGTCTACTGGACCCGCGACCTGAACGAGGGCCGCGTCCGCAAGGAAGGCGGTTTCCTGGGCATGGGCGCCAGGACGGTTCGTCCCGTATGGTCGGGTCCGATCCTGGCCTCCAACCGTCTGGTGCTGGTCAACTCGGACGGCGAGGCCGTGGCCTTTGATCCGAAGACCGGCGCGCAGCAGTCCAGCCTGAAGCTGGGCGCGGCGGCCTATATCGCCCCCGCCGCCTACAATGGCGCCCTCTATGTCCTGACGGACAAGGGGCAACTGGTCAGCATCCGCTGATCTTTTCTCTGTTTTTGAGTTAGAAAGCCGACATGGCTCTAAAAGTCGCCATCGTCGGCCGGCCCAACGTGGGCAAGTCGACACTGTTCAACCGACTCGTCGGCAAGCGTTTGGCGCTGGTCGATGATCGCCCGGGCGTGACCCGTGACCGTCGCTATGCCGACGGCAATATCGGCGACATGGATCTGACGCTGATCGACACGGCCGGCTACGAGGACGTCACGGACGACAGCTTGGAAGCCCGGATGCGCGAGCAGACCGAGGCCGCGCTCGACGACGCCGAAGTCATCATGTTCATGATGGATGCCCGCGAGGGCGTGACGTCGCTGGACCGGATCTTCGCCGAGCGCCTGCGCAAGGTGCACAAGCCGATCATCCTGCTGGCCAACAAGTCCGAAAGCCGCGAGAGCGGCGGCGGCGTGGGGGAAGCCCACGCGCTGGGCTTCGGCGAGCCGGTCGCCATCTCGGCCGAGCACGGCGAGGGCATGGCCGACCTGTATCAGGCCCTGATCGCGGCCTCGGCCGACATCTTCATCGAAGAGATCGACGAGCCGGATAAGCCGATCCGCATCGCCATCATCGGCCGTCCGAATGCGGGCAAGTCGACGCTGATCAACCGGATGCTGGGCGAAGACCGCCTGCTGACCGGTCCCGAAGCCGGCATCACCCGCGACTCCATCTCGGTTGACTGGGAATACGAAGGTCGCGCGATCCGCTTCGTCGACACCGCCGGGATGCGCCGCAAGGCCCGCGTCCAGGAGAAGCTGGAAAAGCTCTCGGTCGCCGACACCATCCGCGCCATCACCTTCGCCGAGGTGGTCGTGCTGGTGATGGACAAGGACGACGCCTTCGACACCCAGGACCTGCAACTGGCGGACCTGGTCGAGCGCGAAGGCCGCGCCCTGGTCTATGTCGCGTCCAAATGGGACCTGGAAGAAGAGCCGCAGGCCAAGATGGCCGAGCTCAAATCCCTGGCCGAGAACAAGCTGCCGCAGCTGAAGGGCTCGCCCTTCGTCGCCCTGTCGTCGCACAACGGACGCGGCGTCGAGCGGCTGATGCCGGCCATCATCAAGGCCTATGAAACCTGGTCGGTGAAGGTCAAGACCAAGGACCTGAACACCTGGCTGGCCATGGCTACCCAGAGGCATCCGCCCCCCGCCGTCAACGGCAAGCGCGTGAAGCCGAAATACATGGCCCAGACCAAGGCCCGTCCGCCGACCTTTGTGCTGATGGCCAGCCGGGCGTCCGACATGCCCGAGCACTACCAACGCTATCTGGTGAACAGCCTGCGTGAGAGCTTCGACCTGCCTGGCACGCCGATCCGGCTGACGGTCAAGTCCGGCTCGGCCAACCCCTATGCCGAGGGCGGCTCCAAGTCCGGTCCCGAACGCTACAAGGGCGACGCCAAGACCGCGCCGCGCAAGGTGCTGAAGGCCGAGAAGGCCGAGGCCCTGTCGAACCTGCCCGGCAAGGCGCTGGCGCAGAAGAAGTCGGGCATCAAGCCCAAGGTGAAGGCCTTGGGCGGTCTGAAGGCCAGCTCCAGCAAGAAGGCTGGCCAGAGCATCGCGGTCCAGAAGGGCGCCCGCGGCGGCGCCCGTCAGGTCTCGCGCTCGGGCCGGGTCCGCACCGGCCAGAAGCACGCGCCGAAGAAGTAAGGCGGCCAAACAGGCTGCCGGAACAGGCTGCCGGAACAGGTTGAAGGGCGAGCGGTCGGCGACGACGGCTCGCCCTTTGTCTTTTCGGGAACCTTGAGCCACCGTCGCGCGTCCAAAGGCCTTGGATGGAGCGCGTCATGAACCTGCGGAAACCCAACGACTACGCTGCGCTGGATCAGGCTGATCTGGTGCGCCTGGCCCAGTCCGGCGACCGCGAGGAGTTTCGCGCCATCATGCAGTTAGGCAATCAGCGCCTGTTCCGCATCGCCCGGGGCGTGGTCCGCGACGATACCGAGGCGGAAGACGTGCTGCAGGAGGCCTATGCGCGCGCCTTTGCGGCGATGGGCGCCTTTCGCGGCGACGCCAGTATCCTGACCTGGCTGACCCGGATCGTTCTGAATGAAGCACGGGACCGGGTGCGTCGGCGCCGGCCCACCGTCGATCTGGATGTCATCGAGCAGGCGCAGCAAACGGCCGCCGAGGTGATCCCTTTCCCCAACGCCCTTGGTGTCGGCGCTTTTGGCGGCGGCAGCCCCGAGGTCGATGCGGCGCGGATGCAGATCCGGCACCTGATCGAACGGGCCGTGGACGACCTGCCGGCGCCCTTTCGCATGGTCTTCATCATGCGCGACATCGAGGAATGCACCATCGAGGAGACCGCCGCCAATCTGCGGCTGAAGCCCGAGACGGTGAAGACCCGGCTGCACCGCGCGCGTCGCCTGTTGCGTCAGGCGCTGGACGTCCAACTGGGCGCGACCATGGTCGGCGTCTTCCCCTTCCTGGGGGCGCGATGCGCGCGCATCACCGAGGCGGTGCTGGAAAGATTGGGTAGGGAAGGGCGGCTAGCCTAGGCGGGGGGAACCTTTCCGGTCATGTGACGTCAAATGCTGAGACGATGGCGGTCAAGCCGTCGCAGCAAAGGAAGAAACCCCATGTCGAAAGCCCTCCTGCTGGCCGGCGTCCTGATGTTCGCACCTCTGGCTCCGGCCATGGCCCAGAACGCCGGCCCGACCGACCCCCAGATCGCGCACATCGCCTATACCGCTGGCCAACTGGACATCGACGCGGCCAAGCAGGCGCTGGAGAAGTCGACCAATCCCCAGGTCCGCGCCTTCGCCGAAACTATGGAGCGCGATCATGCGGCGGTGAACCAGCAGGCCTTGGCTCTCGTCACCCGTCTGCATGTCACGCCGGAAGCCAATCCGACCAGCGCGTCGTTGAGCGAGGCGGCGGCGACGACCCGTCATCGGCTGGCCGGGCTTTCGGGCAGGGCCTTCGACAAGGCCTATATCGACAACGAGGTCGCCTATCACCGCACCGTCAACGAGGCGTTGCGCAAGACGCTCATCCCCGACGCCGACAACCCCGAGCTGAAGTCCCTGCTGCAGACGGGGCTGGAACTGTTCGAGCAGCATCAGGCCCATGCTGAGCACCTGGCTCATGAATTCCCCTGATTTGAGATCGGAGCGCCTCTCCCGGCGAATGCTCCTGATGTCGGCGGGAGCGTTGGCGTTCGCGCCGGCGCTCCCGGCTGCCGCTGCGGCCCGGACCCACACCATCGTCGTCGACAAGATGAAGTTCGGCCCGGCCCCGATAGGCGTGCGGGTCGGCGACACCGTGGCCTGGGTCAATCGGGATATATTCCGGCATACGGCGACGGCCCGCAATGGCGTGTTCGATGTCGACCTTCAGCCCGGCGCGACGGGGTCGGCGGTGATGCGGGCGGCCGGGACCTTTCCCTACGCCTGTCGTTTTCACCCCGCCATGACGGGGCAGATCGTCGTCGCAGCCTAGAACGGTCTCGGTCTTCGCACGCGCGAAGATACAGGAACGACCCGCGCTGGCGCATCCTGATCGCCGATGACCGCCTTCAACGCCAGGGCGACGAACAGCACCCAGCGGAGGTTGTGCCAGTTCATGGTGATGCTCTCGGTGAGCATGGTCAGGGTGTAGGCCGTCATCATCGGCATCAGCAGCCAGCCCGACGGGCGGGCATAGGCCGCCCACAGCGACCGGCCCCACATCTCGACCATCCAGGCCCCCAGCAGGACGACGCCGGGAATGCCGAGCGCCAGATAGACCTCCAGCCAGCCGCTGTGCGCGTGGGCGGCGGTGAACTTGGCTTCATGGGCGATCCAGGCGTTGGGGCCGCCCGGCGACGTATCATCCCAGACCACGCCGTAGCCGAAGCCGGTCCACGGGCGCTGCTGCATCTGGTGAAGGATGCCGCCCCAGATTTCGGTTCGGCCGGTCAGGGTGGCGTCCTTGCCCAGCAAATCGAAAATCAGATCGCTGCGCGTCACGATGACCAGCAGGGCGGCGCAGACGGCCACGACGGCCAGCCAGGTGCCGACAATGGCGCGCTTGGGTCCGGCCTGGACCAGGGCGACGAAGCCCATGCTGGCGAAGGACAGGATCAGCACCACCAGACCGGTCTTGGAGGTGGACAGGATCACCAGCACCGCCGCGATCACCGCGAGAGCCAGCCACAGACGCCGTCGCGCCGGGACCATGATCGCCGCGGCCGTCATGAACAGGGCGGCCAGCCCCATGTTCTCGCCCAGGGCGTTCTTCTCGAGCCACAGGCCGCGCCAGGCGCCGGGGAAGATTTCCTGCATCCGCCCCCACTCGGGCATCAACGCTCCGAGGAAGAGGGAGGCGACCATCATCACCGCCATGGCCGTGGCGAAGATCTCGGCCAGGGTGGCCCAGCGCCAGCGCGAGGCCAGGGCGACGCCGCCCAGCGTCGTGAACAGCAGGGCCAACACCCGGCGCAGCGTCACGTCCGGATTGATCGACCACAGGACGGAGGCCGCCGTCAGCGCCAGCAGCAGGATCATCAGCGGCGAGCGGGCCAGGGCCTTCAGCGCCGCGCCCGGTCGGATCAGGACCAGGCCGACCGCCAGGACGTAGGCGGGGTAGTAGCCGTTGCGCAGAAAGTCGGCGGAGCGCGCGCCGTAACCCGTCATCGGCGCGGCCCAGGACTGCGAATAGATCAGCACCACCAGCACCGAGGCCAGGAACGCCAGAATGTCCGCATAGGGCGTCGCACGGGTCACGGGCCCCGACCGGGACGCCCCGCCGGCCGTCAGTCGAACGGATTGTGCTGTCGGTCCTGAAAGTCGGCCCCCCGGCGACTGGATCGACATGGAGCCCTCTAGACCAGGGCGTCCGCCGACAGGCCGTGCTTCCAGTCCTTGAAGCTGACGGTCAGGGGCGGGGTGAAGTCGGGGCGGGCCAGTTCCACCATCAGGGGACCGATCTCGGAGGGATGGGGCAGGGTTTCCGGATCTTCACCCGGGAAGGCCTGGGCGCGCAACTGGGTGCGCATCCGGCCCGGATCGACCACGGCGACGCGGACGGGGGTGCTCTCGATCTCGTCGGCCCAGCATTTGACCAGGGCCTCGGCCCCGGCCTTGGTCGCCGCATACATGCCCCAGAAGGCGCGCGGGGCGGTGGCCACGCTCGAGGTCAGGTAGATGGCGCGTCCGGCGTCCGAGGCGCGCAGCAGCGGCTCCAGCGAGCGGATCAGGCGATAGACGCCGGTGAAGTTGAT
Source organism: Brevundimonas sp. 2YAF1 (assembly GCF_052114745.1). Lineage (NCBI taxonomy): Bacteria > Pseudomonadati > Pseudomonadota > Alphaproteobacteria > Caulobacterales > Caulobacteraceae > Brevundimonas > Brevundimonas sp. 2YAF1. Next base: position 63,947 of record NZ_JBFRFI010000001.1, read on the forward strand.
CTTCTCGACCTTGGCGAACTCGCGCGGCTCGGCATGCGCCACCGGCGTCAGGCCCGACGGACCCATGGTCGCAGCCGCCTGGACCCAGATGTCCAGCTTGCCGAAACGCTCGAACAGGGCGCCGCCGAGGCGGTCGATGGCGCCGCCGTCCACCAGGTCGAACGGGACCAGGGTCGCGTGCTGGCCCGTGGCGGCGAAGATGGCGTCGTCCAGCTCTTCCAGGCCGCCTTGCGTGCGCGCGGTCGCCACGACGTGGGCGCCGGCCTTGGCCAGCGCCAAGGCGCTTTCATAGCCGATGCCGCGCGAGGCGCCGACGACCAGGGCGATACGGTTGGCGAGGGGGAGGGAGGCGTGTTCGGACATGGGCCGCTGATAGCGCGCCCCGTCGCGGGTTGAAAGAACAAGGCTGAGATTGGCGAAGGTTGATGGCGGTTAGATCCCTCTCCCGGCGGGAGAGGGATCTAGTAACCCGGCGCCGGCTGCCACAGACTGAAGCTGACGCCCTGATCGTCGCTGACCACGGCGGACAGGCCGGACGGGCTTTCGGCGGGTATGGCGGCGCGACCGCCCAGTTCGTGGGCGCGGGCGCAGGCGGCGTGAATGTCGTCCACGCGGAAATAGAGATGCGGAAACGCCCTGTGTTCGCCCTTGGTGATGCCGAAGGCCGGCTGGCCGCCGCTCACATGGGCATAGGTAGGGTGCGAGGCCTCTTCGTCGAACGTCCAGCCGAACAGGCCCGCATAGAAGGCGCGGGCCTTTTCGACGTCAGGGGTGTCGAGGGTGAAGTAGCCGAGCTGGATCATCCCGCCTTAAGCGGTCACCAGCAGGGAAAGTTGCGAACCCCGGGCGTCGCGGCCGCCTTCTTCGATCTCGCGGTCCAGCAGCCGGGTCGGATAGTCGCCGGTGAAATAGTGGTCCGTGAACTGCGGCTGGGCCGGGTCGCGCGGCCCGACGCCCATGGCGTGATAGAGGCCGTCGATGGACAGGAAGCCCAGAGAGTCGACCTCGAGGATGGCGCGCATCTCGTCCATCGTATGGGTCGCGGCCATCAGCTGCGTCCGCTCGGGCATGTCGATGCCGTAGAAGTCTGGGAAGAGGATCTGCGGGCTGGCCGAGCGCAGGTGCACCTCCTTGGCACCCGCCGCGCGGACGGCGCGAACCAGCTTCAGCGAGGTGGTGCCGCGCACGATCGAGTCGTCGATCAGCACGACGCGCTTGCCTTCTAGAGCGGCGCGGTTGGGGCTGTGCTTCATGCGCACGCCCTTCTGCCGGGCGCCCTGGCTGGGCTGGATGAAGGTACGGCCCAGATAGTGGCTGCGGATGATGCCCATCTCGTAGGGGATGCCGCTTTCCTGGGCATAGCCCAGAGCCGCCGGCACGCCCGAGTCTGGCACCGGCACGACCACGTCGGCGTCGACCTGGAACTCGCGCGCCAGGCGGCGGCCCATTTCCTTGCGGACGTTATAGACCGAGCGACCGTTCACCACGCTGTCGGGGCGGGCGAAGTAGACGTATTCGAACAGGCAGGGGCGGGCGGCGCGGGCCGGGAAGGGCTTGATTGAGGTCAGGCCTTCCTCGTCGATCACGACCACTTCGCCATGTTCGACATCGCGGATGAAGGTGGCGCCGATGGTGTCGAGCGCGCAGGTCTCGGACGCCAGCACCCAGGCCTCGCCGACCTTGCCCAGCACCAGCGGGCGGATGCCCAGCGGGTCGCGGGCGCCGATCATCTTGTAGCGGGTCTGGGCGACCAGGGCGTAGCCGCCCTCGATCCGGCCCAGGGCGTCGATGAAGCGGTCGATGATCTTGGCCTTACGGCTGCGGGCGATCAGGTGAAGGATGGCCTCGGAGTCCGACGTCGACTGGAAGATCGCGCCTTCCGACACCAGCTGGCCGTGCAGGTATTTGAAATTCGTCAGATTGCCGTTGTGGGCGATGGCAATGCCGCCCTGGTCCAGATCGGCGAACATCGGCTGGATGTTACGCAGGAAGCTGCCGCCGGCGGTGGAATAACGGGTGTGGCCGACCGCAGCGCCGCCGGGCAGGCGGGTGGTCAGTTCGGCGTTGCCGAAAGCCTCGCCGACGAGGCCCTGATGGCGCTCCGTGTAGAAGCGGTCGTCATGGACGCTGGCGATGCCGCAGGCTTCCTGGCCGCGATGCTGCAGGGCGTGCAGGCCGAGGGCGACGATGGAAGAGGCCTCGTTCTCTGGCGCGCCCCAGACGCCGCAGACGCCGCACTCCAACCGCAGCTGGTCATCCTCCGGCTCGCGCCAGTGTTCGCGGTGAACGATGGGATCGGCGATATGGTGGCGCATCGTCAGGCTCCGATGACCGGGACAGGATAACTCAGGCGGCGGCGCCGCGCACGTAGTCCGCTATTGGGGCGGGGGCAAGGCTCATCGATCCGAAAACCCTTCGCGGACAGACGAGCCGACGACCGGCGTGAGCGCGTCGGCGCCTTTTCCGAGCGTCGGCAGCACGATCTGGATAGCGTGGGCGGCCTTGGCGCTGACCGGGGCCAGGGCGGCCTGCGTCAGCCAGCGCGGGGGATTGTCGGTCATGACGCCCATGATGGTCAGGTGCGCCGCGCCGACCAGAGCCAGGGCCCGCACCAGACCGAGGGCCAGACCGAAGACCTGATCGACGAGGCCAAGCGCATGGCCGCGCGCCCCCTTGGAAATGGCCGAGCCGAGGAAGCGCAGGCCGAAATAGAGAATCAGAAACGTCAGCCCCACCGCCAGCACCGACCCGGCCCAGTCGGGATCGACAAGCGACCGCCCCAGCGGCGCCGTCCACGGCAAGGTGATCAATGCCAGCAGTCCCGCCAGGAAGAAGCTGAACAGGGCCGTCAGCTCGCGCACGCCGCCCCGGAACCAGCCGGCGGCGCATGATGCCAGAAGCATCAGGATGACGAAGACGTCGTAGCCGGTCACGCGCACTGCAATCGTTGGAGGAAGATGGACGGCCTCAATAGCGGTTCTGAGAGATTCGCTCGACCGCCTCGGTCAGCAGGCCGATGGAGGTGACGGCGACGTCGCCCTTCTTCCTGGTCTTGCCGTTGGCCTGCGGCGGGGTCAGGGCATGGTCGAAGCCCAGTTTCTGCGCCTCGCGCAGCCGAGCCTCGGCGCGGCCGACGGCGCGAACCTCGCCCGACAGGCCGATCTCGCCGAAGACGACGCAGCCCTGGGGCAGGGGCATATCCATCGCTGAGGAAATCAGGGCGGCGGCGGCGGCCAGGTCGGCGGCGGGCTCGTTGATCCGCAACCCCCCGGCCACGTTCAGATAGACGTCCTTGTCTCCGAAGCCGATGCCGCAGCGCGCCTCCAGCACCGCCAGCAGCATGGCCAGGCGCCCATTGTCCCAGCCGACGACTGCCCGTCTTGGCGTGCCGTAGGCGGAGGGCGCGACCAGCGCCTGAATCTCCACCAGAACCGGGCGCGACCCCTCGATCCCGGCGAAGACGGCTGCGCCTGGCGCGCGCGTCTTGCCCTCGCCCAGGAACAGAGCCGACGGATTGGCGACTTCGCGCAGACCGACGTCGCTCATCTCGAAGACGCCGATCTCATCCGTCGCGCCGAAACGGTTCTTGCCCGCGCGCAGGATGCGGAAGGGGTAGCCGCGCTCGCCCTCGAAGCTGAGGACGGCGTCCACCATGTGCTCGACCACGCGCGGCCCGGCGATCTGGCCGTCCTTGGTGACGTGGCCGACCAGGACGATGGCCGGGCCGTTGTCCTTGGCCAGCCGCACCAGTTCGGCGGCGCAGGCGCGGACCTGGGTCACCGATCCGGGACCGGCTTCGTGCGCGTCGGACCACAGGGTCTGGATGGAATCGAGGATGACGATGTCGAACTTGTCGCGCTTCAGCGTCGTCAGGATTTCGCGCAGCGCCGTGGCCGAGGCCAGCGCGACGTTGGCGTCGGCCAGCCCCATCCGCTTGGCCCGCGCCCGGATCTGTTCGATGGCTTCTTCGCCCGAGATATAGGCCACGCGGGCGCCGTTGCGCGCCGCCTTGGCCGTGACCTCCAGCAGCAGGGTGGACTTGCCGACGCCGGGATCGCCGCCCAGCAGGATGGCCGAGCCCGGCACCACGCCGCCGCCGCAGACGCGGTCGAACTCGGTCACGCCGGTGACGATGCGCGGCGGCTCGGGGGTGTCGGATTGCAGGGTCTCGAACTGCAGGCCGCGTCCGCGCGCCGTCGAGGCCGGCTTCATCGCGCCGGGCGGGGCCGATTTTGACTCCTCGGCCAGGCTGTTCCACTCGCCGCAGCCAGAGCATTGCCCCGCCCACTTGGTGTGAACCGCCCCGCAGGACTGACAGACATAGAGAAGGGAGTCGCGCGCCATGCTCCTGACCTAGCAGGAATCGCCACGCGGGCGAGGGGCGATGCGCGGAGCTGCGACCGGATCTGACGCAAGGCGACGCGCGCGGGTTGCATTGGGCCGCATATGCCCGTCATCCTGCCACGCTATAGCGCTGTTACGACTCAACCCCCGCCGAGGCCGCCATGACCGCTCCGAACCCGCCCGCCATCGATCCGGGCCTCGTCGCCCGGGTGAAGAACATCCTGATGCGGCCCAAGCTGGAATGGCCGGTCATCGAGGCTGAATACGCCACGCCGCGTAGCCTGTTCGCCCGCTACGCCATGCTGCTGGCCGCGATCGGCCCGGTCGCTGGCCTGATCGGCGGGCAGTTGTTCCCGATCCACATCTTCGGCTCGGTGATGCGGACGCCGGCGGTCGGCGGCGTGCTGGGCGCCATCGTCGCCTGGGGCCTGTCGCTGCTGTCGGTCTTCGTTCTGAGCCTGATCATCGACGCCCTGGCCCCGACCTTCAACGGGACCAAGGACAGGGTGCAGGCGATGAAGGTCGCCGTCTATTCGATGACGGCGGCCTGGGTGGCCTCGGTCTTCAACCTGTTCCCGACGCTGGCCTGGCTGGGCGGCCTGCTGGGCCTTTATGGCTTCTATCTGCTCTACCTCGGCCTGCCGACGCTAATGAAGACGTCGCAGGACAAGGCGCTGGGCTACACCGCGGTCGTGGTCATCTCCGCCATCGTGCTGTGGATCGTGGTCAGCGCCATCGCCGCCGCCGTGGTCGCCAGCTTCGTGGTCGGCACGGTCGGCCTGGGCGCGATGGCCCTCAACTGACCCCCTAGCTGACGTAGAGGCGCGGCACGCGCGGCGTGATCGAAGTCAGCAACTCATAGCTGATGGTTCCCGCCGCCGTCGCCGCGTCGTCCACCAGACGGTTGGCGCCGAAGACCTCGACCGTGTCGCCAGCCGCCACGTCCAGGCCGGTGACGTCCACCGCCAGCACGTCCATCGACACCCGACCGATAATGGGGCGCAACTCGCCCGCGACCCAGACCTGACCGCGCGGGCTGTTGGCGCGCATCACCCCGTCGGCATAGCCGGTGCCGCAGGTCGCCACGCGGATCGGCGCCTCGGCGCGATAGCCCTGTGAATAGCCGACCGTCTCGCCTGGCGGCACGTCGCGCACCTGCATGATCTGGGCGTTCAGCGTCGCCACCGGGGCGATGCGGCTGTCGGGCCTGCCCTCCGGTCCGCCGCCAAACAGGCATATGCCGGGCCGCGCCACGTCAAAGGCGAAGTCGGGTCCCAGGAAGCAGCCGCCGGAGTTGGCGAAGGACCGCGTCACGCCGGGATAGCGCGCTGCCGCCGCCGCATAGGCGTCGCGCTGAGCCCGGTTCATCGGATGGGCCGGTTCGTCGGCGCAGGCCAGGTGGGTCATGACCAACTCCAGCCCGTCGAACGGCTCGGGCGCGTCCTCGACGCGGAAGCCCAGCCGGTTCATGCCGGTGTCCAGTTGCAGGCCGCACGCGCCGCCCCCCGCCGCCGTCCAGGCCTCGATCTGGCCCGGCTGGTTCAGTACGGGGCGCAGGTTGGCGGCCTTGATCAGGGCCGCCGACTGACCGTGACAGCCGTCCAGCACATAGATGACCGGCTCGGCCCCGATGGCGTCGCGCAAGAGCACGCCCTCAGCCGCCCGCGCCACGAAGAAGGTCCGCGCCCCCTCGGCCATCAGCCGCTTGGCCACGGTGCCAGCGCCCAGGCCGTAGCCGTCCGCCTTGACGACCGGATTGACCGGCACGCCGATCAGGCCCTGCAGGGTGTGGAAATTGCGCGCCAGAGCGCTGAGATCGACGGTGAGGGAGGCGGGGAGGGACATGAGCCCCCTTATGCCGCAAGTTTCGTGCGGCGCCACCGGCTTTGGCGCGGGTTTCCCCACTCTGCCCGTCATCCTCGGGCTTGAGCCGAGGATCGAGCGGAGGCGCGCGCTCGACCTATCCAGCCTCGCGCACGCGGAAAATTCGATCCTCGGGTCAAGCCCGAGGATGACGGCCGAGAGGCGTCAGCTCGCCTATGAACCGCCCTCAATCCCTTGAACCGTCCGGGATTGCGTGCCGGCGGTGTCCGCCAGCGCGCCGTAGTCCGTCTCTGGCCTAGATTGGCGCTCGCCGGTCTTTGACATCGCCATCCGCCGCCGCCCGTCAAAGGGCTTCAGCCGCGCTTCCCACTTTTCCTTCTCCCGTTGGGAGAAGGTGGCCCGCAGGGCCGGATGAGGGTTCCTCGACTGCCTTCGGCGTAAGCCGTCGCGCCGTCCTTCGTCACGACTCGCGTCGACTGACACCTTGGTCCCTCACCCCTTGCCTTGACGGATCGCTACGCTCTCCGAGGCTCAGGCCCTCTCCCATCGGGAGGGCAAGTCAGTTCGTCGCCCGTTTCCATTGCACCAATTGCACTGTTTTTTTCTTTGCGCAGTGCAATGCGACGCCGGTCCTTACTCGGGAATATCCGAGAAGGCGCCGCCGTAGCGGCCGTCGTGGGCCAGGTTGCCGAAGCGGGTGGTGTTGGCGTCGAAGGCCAGCTTGACGATGCCGATGGGGCCGTGACGCTGCTTGCCGATCACGACCTCGGCCTGGTGCTCCAGCCGGTCCATGTCTTCTTGCCACTTCAGGTGTTCTTCCGAGCCCTCGCGCGGTTCGGCGCGGCCCAGGTAGTAGCTCTCGCGATAGACGAACATGACGCAGTCGGCGTCCTGCTCGATTGAGCCGGATTCACGCAGGTCGGACAGCTGGGGCCGCTTGTCCTCGCGGTTCTCGACCTGACGCGACAGCTGCGACAGGGCGATGATCGGTACGGACAGTTCCTTGGCCAGGGCCTTCAGGCCGCCGGTGATCTCGGACACTTCCTGCACCCGGTTCTTCTGGCTGTTGTCGCCGGTCGTCACGAGCTGGAGGTAGTCGACGACGATCAGGTCGAGGCCATGCTCCATCCGCTTCAGGCGCCGCGCGCGGGCCGCCAGCTTGGAGATGGACAGGCCGCCGGTGGCGTCGATGTAGAGGGGGCTTTCGCCGATCTCGACCGCCGCGTCGCGGATCTTGCCGAAGTCGGACGAGTCGATCTCGCCCTTGCGCAGCTTGTCCGACGACACGCCGGAGGCGTCGGCCAGAATACGCATGGCCAGCTGTTCGGCGCTCATTTCCAGCGAGTAGAAGGCGACCACGCCGCCGTCGACGGTCTTGCGTCCGCCATCCGGGGTCGGCTCCCAGCGATAGTTGCGGGCCACGTTGAAGGCGATGTTGGTCGCCAGCGCCGTCTTGCCCATCGAGGGACGGCCCGCGAGGATCAGAAGGTCGGAGGGGTGCAGGCCGCCCAGCTTCTGGTCCAGATCGTCCAGGCGCGTGGCCAGACCGGCCAGCTTGCCCTCGCGCTGATAGGCCTCGCCCGCCATCTCGACGGCCCCGGCCAGGGCGGTGGAGAAGTTGACGAAGCCCGACGACGGCTTGCCCGTCTCGGCCAGCGAATAGAGGGTGTGTTCGGCCTGTTCGATCTGTTCGTCGGCGGGCGTCTCGGGGTTGGGCGCCTCCTTGATCATCTCGCCGCCGATGCGGATCAGGTCGCGGCGCAGGGCCAGGTCATAGATGACGCGGGCGTAGTCGGGAGCGTTGGCCGCCGGGGGTGCGCGGTCGACCAGATCGGCGAGGTAGCGCAGGCCGCCGAATTCCTGGAACGCCGGGTCCTGCTTGAACCGCTCCATCAGGATGGTCGGCTCGGCCAGCATTCCCTGACGGATATGGTCCTCGATCGCCTCGAACAGCCGCTGGTGGAAGGGTTCGTACATGTGCGAGCCGCGCAGGCGGTCGCTCAGCCGCTCGAACACGGCGTTGTCGAACATCAGCGAGCCCAGCAGCGCCTGCTCCGCCTCCAGGTTATGGGGCATCGACGAGACGGACACCTGATCGGCGTTTCCGTAGGGCAGGGGAGCGAAGGCGTTCATCGGATTACGCATAGCCTTAAGCGGCGCTTACGTCAGACGCGGGCGCCGCCGTCGTGGTGGACACTCCGCCAGCGTCTGTGGACGGTCCCGAAAACCCCTGTGCGATCAGCGGCGCTGGCCGCTTCAGCCCGGGCAGGGATAGCGTTCCGCCATCCAGTCGCGCACGGCCTGGGTGATGCTGTCCTGGCGGCGCGATGCGGGTAGGCTATTGAAGCGCGCCATCAGGGTCTGGGCTGTGATGCCCGTGCCTGACGGTGGAATGCAGGTGGCGGGCCGTCGACCGGCCTGGATGGCCGAGGCCTGCTCGGCCTTGACCGTCAGCACCGCCTGTTTGACCTCGCCGATCAGTTGATGGGTGTCAGGGCGAAGGATGGCCAACGGATTGTGCGGGATCCGGTCGGCAATGGTCATGAACTGCTGCACCGTCATGGCCTCGGCCATGACGGGCGACACAGCAGCCAGCCACAGGGCGACCGCGATCAGGAACGCGCGCAGCGACATCAGACAGAGATGGTACGGGGTGTCCCTGAGGCAAGCGAGACTTTGGCGTCAGTTCACGCCGGGCAAGGGTGGCGTTCCGCCATCCATTCCCCCACCGCCTGGGTCACGCTGATGTTGCGGCGGGCCGCCGGTATGGCGTTGAAGCGGTTCATGATCATGTCGGGCGTCAGGCTGATCTTGGTGCCTTCGGGAATGCAGGTGGCGGCGCGTCGGTTTGATGCCTGGGCGGCCTTCTGTTCGTCGCGGACGGTCTTGAGAGCAGTATTCATCTCGGTCATCAGCCGCCGCGTGTCGGACCGCAGCAGGGCGGTTGGATTGCGCGGGATGCGATTGGCCGAGGTCAGGAACTCCTGGACCGTCATGGCGCTGGCGCCGGTCGCCCAGAGGCTGGCGACGACGGCGAGGGCAAGCGTGGTTTTTTTCATAGGGACCCTCCGAATTGGAAAGGCCAAGCTTGGCCCAACTTCGATGGCGGAACAATGACCGTCGAACGCGGTCAGATTTCCAGGGGCGCCGTCGGCAGGGTGTTGGGATAGACCCGCTCCACCTCGCCGCCCAACGCCTCGGCCGGGCGGGACGCCGCCGCAGCCCCCCCAGCAGCAGGGTCCGGCACGAGGAGGACGGCAGGCCCTCCTCGCGTGCGTCGTCTCCTGCCGTCACCACTTCACGCTCAGGCGAGCGTAGCCGTAACGCCCGTTGAAGCCGAAGGGCGAATAGTAGGGGAAACCCAGAACGCCGTTGCTGTTCAGGCTGGCCGGGACGAAGTCAGGATATTCGTCGAAGACGTTATCGACCCCGATCGCCAGTCCGACGCGATCCGTGATCTGGAAGCGGCCTTCCAGATCGACCGTCGTCTTGGCCCCGGTCGAATAGTCATTGGCCAGGGTCGAACCCGGTTGCAGCACGTCGGCGTAATAGGTCGCCCGCGCCGTCGCGCCCCACCGGCCCAGGCTCCAGTCGGCCGAGGCCGAAACCTTCGTGTCCGGCGTGCCTTCCTCGATGGTGAGGATGCGGCTGCGGGCGAACAGGGTCGGCACCGGGTTCAGCACCGACGAGGAGGTCGGCAGCTTGGTCACGCTGACGTCGTTGACGTTGGCGGCGACGGTGAAGTCGAAATCACCCACGCTTTCGGTCCGCAGGCGATAGCGGCCCACCATGTCCACGCCCTCGGTCTCGGTCGTCACCCCGTTCAGGAAGAAGCGCGCCGCCTGCACGCTCCGCAGGTCCAGCAGGCCCGCGACCTGGGGCGAGAAGCTGTGGTTGATGAGTTCGGACAGGACGATCTGATCCTCGATGGTGATCTTGTAGGCGTCCACCGTCAGGTCGAAGTTCCCCAGCCGGACCACCGCGCCCAGCGAATAGTTGGTCGAGGTCTCGGGCTTCAGCGCCCTGGCGCCCAGCGCCGTGGCGACGTCGCTGGTGGCCGGGAAGGTGCCGGTTTCGACCACGGCGCCGTTCTGGATGACGGACGAGGTCGAGGTGAAGAAGCTCTGTTGCAGCGAAGGGGCGCGAAAGCCGGTCGAGACCGAGCCGCGCAGGGCGAAGTTCGGCGTGAAGTCGTAGCGCGCGGCCAGCTTGCCGGTCTGGGCGTCGCCGAAGTCGGAATAGTCCTCGACTCGCAGGGCGCCCGAGACCGTGAACCTGTCGGTCAGCGGGATTTCGACGTCGGCGTAGAGGGCGACGGCGTTGCGGTCCTCGTCCACCTCGTTCGACGGCTGGAAGCCGACGAAGCCCTGCGCGCCGCCAGCCAGGGCGGTGTTGCCGCCCAAGGGGCCGCGGTTCCAGGATTCCGGCTGTCCGGCCTCGATCTTGTAGCCTTCGCGGCGGGCTTCCAGACCCCAGGCGAAGTTCAGCGGGCCGCTGAGGCCGACCTCGAACTGACGGGTGAAGTCGGCGCCGAAGACCAGTTGGTCATAGATCAGGCTGCCGGAATCGAAGCTGGTCGGCGAGGCCGCGCCATAGGTGGCGTTCAGCGAGTCCTCGGTGCGGAAGTCCAGGGCGTTGCGGCCATAGACCAGGCTGAAGTCAGAGTTCCATCCGGCGATCTCGCCCTTGACGCCGCCGGCCAGCGACAGGTCGCGCGAGTTGATGGCGATCTCGGGCAGGAAGCCGCTGGGATAGACGCTGACGACGTTGTTGGCGTTGTCGGCCAGGCGAGGGAAGGCGGCGCCTTGGCTATCGCGATCCTGATAGCCGGCCCAGCCATAGGCCTCCCAGCCCGCCGCCAGCGGCTTGCCGGCGTTGGCGAAGACGGTCCACTGCTCGACCTTGGGATCGCCCAGGCGGGCCGTGACGGCGTTCGGGGCGACGCGCGGGTCCAGGTCCGAACGGTTGGTCGGCTCTCGGTTCAAATACTCGGCGGACAGGGTCAGGAAGCCGTCGGACCCCAGGCCCAGTCCCTGCCAGGCCGAAGCGGTGACGGTGCGGCCGTCAGTCTCGTCACGCTTGCCGCGCGCGGTCTTCACCGTCGTGGCGTACTGGCCGTAGGTGACGCTGGCACCGCCGCCCTCGCGGGCCTCCTTGAGGCGGAGGTTGATGACGCCGGCAATAGCGTCCGAGCCGTATTGCGCCGAGGCGCCGTCGCGCAGCACCTCGACCCGGTTCAGGGCGACGGTCGGGATGGCATTCAGGTCGACGGCGGCCGAGCCGCGTCCGACCGTGCCGTTGACGTTGACCAGGGCCGAGGCGTGCCGGCGCGTGCCGTTCAGCAAGACGAGGGTCTGGTCCGGCGACAGGCCGCGCAGGGTGGCGGGGCGGACCGAGTCCGAACCGTCGTTGGCTGACGGGCGGGCGAAGCTCAGCGACGGGACCGTCTGGGCCAGGGCGGCGGCGAACTCGGTGGTGCCACGGTTCGACAGGGTCTCGGCGGTCACGACATCGACGGGGGCCAGGGTGTCGAGGCGCGAGCGGCTGGGTACGCGGCTGCCGGTAACGACCACGTCGTCGACGGTGGAGGCGTCGGCGGGGTTTTCTTGGGCTGAGGCCGCGCCCGCGATCAGCAGGGCGGCGCCGGATGCGGCGAGAAACAGACTGGAACGGTAGGCGAAGGGACGGGGCATCTCGAGAAGTCAGCTTTTCTGATTGGACGCACAGGATCGGGCGCCGCCGTTGACCGGCGGCGTGAGACTGCGTCGATTGTCTTTGTGGTCAGGGCCGGCGGCGGACCGGCCGGAAGGCGATCAGCGGCGGACTGGACATCACGTCGGTCGAACAACCGGGCGGTGTGTGTCGGCGTAGTAGCGCATTCGCATCATCGTCTCCTGCCCACCGGGGAGGATGAGCCATGGCGATATTACGGTGCGAAAGCGGCGCGGGGTATCGAGAATCCGTAGGTAAATGCGTAGAAAATCTAAACCGAGCAGCCAAGAAAAAGGGGCGCGCCCGGCTGGACGCGCCCCTTGATTGATACCGTCAGTCGACAGATCAGGCTTCGTCGCCGAAGCCTTCTTGTTGACCAGCGCCGCCTTCGATCAGTTCCTTGGCGGACTGCTCTGCGGCGTTACGCTCGTCGTCGAACTGGGCGCGGATGACATCCTCGCCCTTGGCTTGACGTTCGGCTTCTTCGGCCGAGCGCGCGATGTTGATCTTGACCGTGGCGCGAACCTCGGGGTGCAGGCGAACCGGCACTTCGTGGACGCCCAGGGCCTTGATCGCGACGTTCAGCACGACTTGCGAACGCTCGACCTTGCCGCCTTCGGACTGAATGATTTCAGCCACGTCGCGACCGGCGACCGAACCGTACAGGTGACCGGTTTCACCGGCCTGACGGATCATCACGTAGGTCTGGCCGTCGATCTTGTCGGCGACCTTCTGAGCGTCGGCCTTGTTCTTCTCGTTGCGGGCTTCGATAGCCGCGCGGTCGAGTTCGAACGCCTTGAGGTTGGCCGAGGTCGCGCGACGAGCCTTGTCGCGCGGCAGCAGGTAGTTACGAGCGAAGCCGTCCTTGACGGTGACGACGTCGCCGATGGCGCCGAGGTTCTCGACGCGTTCCAGCAGAACGACCTTCATCTTACTTCACCACGTACGGCAGGAGGGCCAGGTAGCGAGCGCGCTTGATGGCCTTGGCCAGTTCGCGTTGCTTCTTGGCGGAAACGGCGGTGATGCGCGAGGGCACGATTTTGCCGCGTTCGGAAACGTAACGCTGCAGCAGCTTCACGTCCTTGTAGTCGATTTTCGGCGCGTTGGCGCCCGAGAACGGGCAGACCTTGCGGCGGCGGTAGAACGGGCGACGGCCGGCGGCGCCGGAGCCAGCCGGAGCGCCCGGCGAGGGGGCAGTGGTGTCGGTCATGATCCGGTTCCTTATTCCGAAGCCGCAGCTTCGTCGGTGCGCGCGGGGCGATCACGATCGCGCTCACGTTCACGACGGGCCAGCAGGGGCGACAGTTCCAGGTCGAGTTCCTCGACGCGGACGGTCAGCCAGCGCAGGACGTCTTCGTTCAGCGACAGCTGACGTTCGACTTCGGCCACGGCGGCAGCCGGGGCGTCCAGAGCGAGCAGGGAATAGTGAGCCTTGCGGTTCTTTTTGACCCGGTAGGTCAGGTTGCGCAGACCCCAGTACTCGATCTTGGCGACGCTGCCGCCGCCTTCTTCGATCAGAGCCTTGATGGTGTCGTTCAGCGCTTCGGCCTGTTGCGCCGAGATATCTTGGCGCGTCATGACCGTGTGCTCGTAAAGAGCCATGCGGTAGTCTCCCTTGTGGGCATCGGCGTGAAACGGACCGGGTAAGTCCTATCCACGATGGCTCCTGAAGCGGCGGCCGGGATGACTTCCCGAACCCTTTGGCGTTCCGCAACAGGACCGAAGCCCTGGAAAGGCGGCGCGTATAGGGGAAAAGGGCCGCAAGGGCAAGGATGACGGTCGATCAGGCGACATGTCGCGACCCTCGATGGAGGACCGCATTGCACTGCGCGACGAAAAAAAACAGTGCAATTGGTGCAATAGGCGCCATCGGCGGGAGCGTCCGTTGTCCTCCGCTTTTCCCATGGCGCGCCGAGACAGGGTGGCGATCCTCCCTTGCGCAGCGGGGGAGGGGCGTCGTGCGAAGCATGGTGAAGGGGGCGAGATCGCGCGCGCACGGTATGAGTTCAAGGACGGGCTTGGCGAGAGAGGTTGTGCCTGTGGCCGCCGCCCTCCACCGCCTTTGGCGGTCTCCTTTCCCGAGAACGGGGGAGGGTTTTGAATGAGCAGCGGTGCGACGTGTCATGACGCTATTGTTGCTCAGGTTCAGGCGGGCCCGCGTTGACGGATGCTAGAACCGTCCAATCCCCGTAATTCATTGGGATCGGCGCGTTCGGTTGTGCGGAAGGTTCCGGTTCGAGAGGGCGACTTCTTGCCGTAGGGGCGGGTTTCGCCTACGCCTCGCCCCCTTGAATCAACGGACCACGGATCGTTCCCCTATGACCCTCGCGCTTCTCTTCCCCGGACAGGGCAGCCAGAGCGTCGGCATGGGCGCAGCCCTGGCGGACGCCTTCGCCAGCGCCCGCGAGGTCTTCGCCGAGGTCGACGACGCGCTGAACCAGAAGCTGTTCGACCTGATGCGCGAAGGCCCGGAAGACCAGCTGACCCTGACCGAGAACGCTCAGCCGGCCCTGATGGCCGTCTCGGCCGCGGCGGTGCGGGTGCTGAAGGTCGAGTTCGGCGTGGACGTGACCAAGGCGGGTTTCGTCGCCGGTCACTCGCTGGGCGAATATTCGGCTCTGGCGGCGGTCGGGGCGATCAGCCTGTCGGACACCGCGCGTCTGCTGAAGCTGCGCGGTCAGGCCATGCAGCGCGCCGTGCCGGTGGGCAAGGGCGCGATGGCCTCGCTGATCGGTCCCAAGACTGATCTGGCCCTGGCCGAAGCCGCCGCGAAAGCCGGTTCGGAAGTCGGCGTCTGCGTCGTCGCCAACGACAATAACAACGGCAACGTCGTCATCTCGGGCGACAAGGCCGCCGTGGACCGCGCCATCGAGAAGGCCAAGGAACTGGGCGCGCGGGCGATCCCGCTGAACGTCTCGGCGCCCTTCCACTGTCCGCTGATGCAGCCTGCCGCCGATGAGATGGCTGATGCTTTGGCGGACGCGAAGATCATCGCGCCTCGGGTCGCCGTGGTTGCCAACGTCACCGCTCGCCCGGAAACGGACCCGGAAGTCCTGCGCCGCCTGCTGGTCGAGCAGGTCACGGGCCGCGTGCGCTGGCGCGAGAGCATGGAGTGGATGGCGACTGAAGGCGGCGTGACCCGCTTCGCCGAGATCGGCTCGGGCAAGGTCCTGACGGGCATGGCCAAGCGCATCGCGCCCGACGCCGAGAGCCTGGCGCTGAATACGCCGGAAGACCTGGAAGCGTTCGCGAAAAGCCTTTGATCCTTCTCCCGTTGAGGGGGAAGGTACGCAAGCAACGAGATTAATGGAGGGGTCGGTGCGACCCCTCATCCGGCCCTGCGGGCCACCTTCTCCCGCAAGGGGAGAAGGAAGAGGAGAATCTGATGTTCAACCTTTCGGGAAGGATCGCCCTGGTCACCGGCGCGACCGGCGGCATCGGCGGGGCCATTGCGCGCTCGCTGCACGCTCAGGGCGCGACGGTGGTGCTGTCGGGGACGCGGGAAGCGGTGCTGGCTGATCTGGCCAAGGAACTGGGGGAGCGCGCCTTCTTCGCCGCCGCCAACCTGTCGGACGCGGAATCGGTCGATGGGCTGGTGGCGCGGGCTGAGGAAGCCGCCGGCGGTCCGCTGGACATCCTGGTCGCCAACGCCGGCATCACCAAGGACGGCCTGCTGATGCGGATGAAGGACGAGGATTTCCAGTCCGTCATCCAGATCAATCTGGAGAGCTATTTCCGCCTGACCCGCGCGGCGGTGAAGGGGATGATGAAGCGCCGTTCGGGCCGCATCATCGGCATCACCTCGGTGGTCGGCGTGACCGGCAACCCGGGCCAGACCAATTATTCGGCGTCCAAGGCCGGCATGATCGGTTTCTCCAAGTCGCTGGCCCAGGAAGTGGGTTCGCGCGGGATCACGGTGAATTGCATCGCGCCGGGCTTCATCGCCTCGCCGATGACCGACGTGCTGAACGACCAGCAGCGCGAGGCCATTCTGGGCAAGATTCCCTCGGGCCGTCTGGGCACGGGCGAGGAAATCGCAGCCGCCGCCGTCTATCTGTCGTCGAACGAAGCCGCCTATGTCACGGGGCAGACCCTGCACGTGAACGGCGGCATGGCGATGATTTAAGGCGTTGCGCGTCACGTTCACGACGCGCAACAATCTATTTCCCGCCCCGATGGCTGTGCTAAAGGGCGGGAACGCTTCGCGGCGGTGAGTCTTTTCGGGGGCTTGCGTCCTCGGGGCTGCCGTGACACGGCGAACAAATGAGACCCCGCCTTCACGGCGACCACAAACAGGCAGAGAGACACTCATGTCCGACACCCTCGAACGCGTCCGCAAGATCGTTATCGACCATCTGGACGCCGATCCGGACAAGGTCACGGAAAAGGCCTCCTTCATCGACGACCTGGGCGCTGACTCGCTCGACAACGTCGAACTGGTCATGGCCTTCGAAGAAGAATTCGACGTCGAGATTCCGGATGACGCCGCTGAGCACATCCAGACCGTCGGCGACGCTGTGAAGTTCATCGACGAGAAGCTGGCCGGTTAATCCGGCTGCGATTCGTCGCACTTCCAAGATGATGGCCGCCGTGACGGGCCCCTAGCGGGACCGTCCGGCGGCCATTACTATTTTGGGCTACGATTCTGACCAAGAAGGAGCGCGAACCATGCGCCGCGTCGTCATTACGGGCCTCGGCCTCGTCACTCCGCTCGGTTCGGGCGTGGAACATGTCTGGAAGGGCATCGTCGAGGGCCGTTCGGGCATCGGTCCGATCACCTGCTTCGACACTGAGGGCTATGGCTGCACCATCGCCGGCGAAGTGCCGTCCGTGGACGGTCGCGGTCGCGGCGCGCCGGACCAGCCGGGCGTGTTTGATCCCGATCAGGTGATGTCGCACAAGGACCGCAAGCGCGTCGACGACTTCATCCTGTACGCCATTGCCGCCGCCGACGAGGCCCTGGCCGACGCGAACTGGCATCCCGAGACCGAGGAAGACAAGGAAGCGACCGGCGTCACGGTCGGCTCCGGCATCGGCGGCCTCGGCCCCATCGCCGACACCGCGATCATCCTGAAGGAACAGGGTCCGCGCCGGGTCAGCCCCTTCTTCATCCCCTCGTCCCTGATCAACCTGGCCTCGGGCCAGATCTCGATCCGTCACGGCCTGAAGGGGCCGAACCATTCGGTCGTCACCGCCTGCGCCACCGGCGCCCACGCCATCGGCGACGCGTCGCGCATGATCGCCCTGGGCGACGCCGACGTCATGGTGGCGGGCGGCGCCGAAAGCTCGGTCGTGCCGATCGGCATCGCCGGCTTCCTGGCCTGCAAGGCCCTGTGCACCGCCTATAACGATACGCCCGAGAAGGCCTCCCGCCCCTATGACCGCGGCCACGCCGGCTTCATCATGGGCGAGGGCGCCGGCGTCATGGTGCTGGAAGAGTACGAACACGCCAAGGCGCGCGGCGCCAAGATCTACGCTGAAGTCGTCGGCTACGGCATGAGCGGCGACGCCTATCACATCACCGCTCCGTCGGAAGACGGCGAGGGCGGCCTGCGGGCCATGAAGGCGGCGCTGAAGCGGGCGGGGATGGAGCCGTCGGACCTCGACTATATCAACGCTCACGGCACCTCGACCATGGCCGACTGGATCGAACTGAAGGCCATCGAGCGTCTGGTCGGCGACCACGCCAAGGACATGGCGGTGTCCTCGACCAAGTCGATGACGGGCCATTTGCTGGGCGCGGCCGGGGCCATCGAGAGCATCTTCTCGGTTCTGGCCATCCGCGACCAGATCGCCCCGCCGACCATCAACCTGGACGACCCCGAGCATGAAACGGCCATTGATCTTGTGCCGCACAAGGGCAAGCCGATGAAGATCGATGTTGCGATGTCCAACAGCTTCGGTTTCGGCGGCACCAATGCGGCCTTGATCTTCAAGAAGGTCGACTGATTTGGCCAAGGCTCCGTCGCGTCGTGCCAAGCCCAAGGTTCGCATTCCCAAGAAACGCGTGCCCAAGCGTCGAGGCGGCGGAGCGCCCAAATCCAGTCTCGGCGTCGGCCTGATCACGGCGGCGGGGACATTGGGCCTGTTCGTGGTTGCGGCTCTGATCGCCTTCTGGGCCGTCTATTGGGGCCCAGGGCCGTCGGCGCAACAGGGCGAGGCGACCATCGTCACCCTGCCGTCGGGGGCGGGCGTCCCGGCCATCGCCGCCAACCTGAAATCGGCGGGGGTGATCCGCTCGACCGACCTGTTCCGCGCCGCCGTCAGCCTGACCGGCGCGGACCGCAAGATCCGCGCGGGCGAATATCAGGTGCCGTCGGGCGCGTCCCTGGCCGCTGTCGTCGGCCTGCTGGTCGACGGCAAGGTCGTGCGCCACTACGTGACCCTGCCCGAGGGCTGGTCCTCGGCCCAGGCGGTCGACATCCTGATGAAGCAGCCGGTCCTGACCGGCGAGGTCGAGGTCCCTGCCGAGGGCAGCCTGTGGCCCGATACCTATGAGGTGTCGCGCGGCGAAACCCGCGCCGCCGTCGTCGCCCGGATGCAGCGCGCCGCGACGACCAAGCTGGCGGCCCTGTGGGCCGCGCGCTCGCCCAACACAATCGTCACGACGCCGGAGGAAGCCCTGGTCCTGGCCTCCATCGTCGAGAAGGAGACCGGGCTGGCGTCGGAGCGGCCTCAGGTGGCGGGGGTCTTCACCAACCGGCTGCGGTTGGGGATGCGGCTGGAGAGCGATCCGACCATCGTTTACGGCGTGACCAAAGGCCGTCCGCTGGGACGCGGAATCCGCCTGTCGGAACTGCGCGCCAAGACGTCGTGGAACACCTATCTGATCGACGGCCTGCCGCCGACGCCCATCGCCAACCCCGGCGAGGAGGCGCTGAAGGCGGTGCTGAATCCGCCGCGTTCTGAATATGTCTTCTTCGTCGCCGACGGCACGGGCGGCCATGTCTTCGCCAGCACCTATCCCGAGCATCTGCTGAACGTGGCGCGCTGGCGCGAGATTGAGCGGCGCAAGGCCGGGCTGCCGCCGGGTCAGGCCCCTGCGGTCGCGGGCGCCGTGCCGACGACGCCGATGGGCGAGGGCGCAGTGGTCGAGACGCCCGCGGGCGCCGCCGTCATCACCATGAATCCGGGAACGCCGCGATGAGCCCAATCTCTGGCATGACCGGCTTTGGCCGGGCCGACGGCGCGCTGGACGGCTGGACCTGGACGGTCGAGGCGCGCGCGGTCAACGGGCGCTCGCTGGAGGTGCGCTATCGCGGTCCCGGCGGCTTTGACAATCTGGAGCGGCTGACCAAGGCGGCGGCGCAAGCCCGCCTGAACCGGGGTCAGGTCACGCTGGGCGTTCAGGCCAAGCGGGCCGAGGGCTCGGAGCCCGCGCCGCGCGTCAATGAGG
This sequence comes from Brevundimonas sp. 2YAF1, assembly GCF_052114745.1. Lineage (NCBI taxonomy): Bacteria > Pseudomonadati > Pseudomonadota > Alphaproteobacteria > Caulobacterales > Caulobacteraceae > Brevundimonas > Brevundimonas sp. 2YAF1. Next base: position 83,223 of record NZ_JBFRFI010000001.1, read on the forward strand.
CCGTGCTGGCGACCTATCTGAAACTGGCGAACCAGTTGGCGGAGGAGGGGGCGGCGCCGCCCTCGGCCGACGGTCTGCTGTCCCTGCGGGGCGTCATCGAAGTCGCTGAGGAGGTCGAGGACCCCGAAGCGCACGCCGCCGTCGAGGCCGCCATCGCCGCCACGATCGAACAGGCGCTGGACGCCCTGAAGCTGTCGCGTCAGCGCGAGGGCGCGCAGCTGACGCCGGTCATCCACGATTTCGTTGGGACTATCGAGGCCCTGGTGGCGCGGGCGGAACAGGAAGCCTCGGCCCAGACCGAGACGATCCGCGAGCGCTTCACCCGCCGGATCAGCGAACTGGCCGCCGATGCGCCGGGTCTGGACGATAGAATCTTCCTCGAAGCCGCTGCTTTGGCCACCAAGGCGGACGTGCGCGAGGAGCTGGATCGGCTGACCGCCCACGTCGATTCGGCCCGGACACTGTTGCAGCAACCCCCCGCCGGTCGAAAACTCGACTTCCTGATGCAGGAATTCATGCGGGAAGCGAACACGCTCTGCTCGAAATCCGCTACGACCGCGCTCACTGGAATCGGCCTCGAACTGAAGGCCGTGATCGAGCAGCTTCGAGAACAAGTTCAGAATGTCGAATAACCGCACCCCCCGCCGTGGCGTCCTGCTGATCGTGGCCAGTCCGTCGGGGGCCGGGAAGACGTCGCTGTGCCGCCGGCTGATGGCGGACCACAAGGGGCTGGAACTGTCCGTGTCCATGACCACGCGCGGCATCCGCCCGGGCGAGGTCGACGGCCGCGACTATAATTTCGTCCCTCACGAAGAGTTCCAGCGCCTGATCGACGGCGACGCCTTCCTGGAATGGGCCGACGTGCACGGCAACCGCTACGGCTCGCCCGCCGCGCCGGTGAACCGCGCCCTGGCCGAGGGCCGCGACGTCCTGTTCGATATCGACTGGCAAGGCGCCCGCGACGTGGCCGAGAAATGCCCCGGCGACGCCGTGCGCGTCTTCGTTCTGCCGCCCAGCCTTGAAGAACTGCGCCGCCGCCTGGTGACGCGCTCGCAGGACGCCGACGACGTGATCGAACGCCGCGTCGCCAACGCCAAGGGCGAGATCGAACACTGCGACGAGTTCGACTACGTCCTGGTCAACGAAGACTTCGACAGCAGCTACGCCGAACTGGCCCATATCTACCACGCCGAACGCAGCCGCCGTCACCGCAACCTGTGGGTCGACGGCTACAAGAGCGCGCTGCTGAAGGAAGTGGTCTGACCCGGCCAACGCGCTGTACCCAACTTTCGTCATTCTCCGGGCCGCGCCTGCGCGGAACCGGGGAACCCAGCGGCGCCCGTAGGGCGAAAAATCCACACGCTGTGCTTGCCGTGAAGGTCGCCTGCGGCGCCGCTGGGTCCCCCGGTCTCGCTGGGCTCGCCGGAGGATGACGAAAGAGGAGTTCATTATCCCGGCCGGAGCCTCGCGTAGCGAGGCGGAGAGCCGGGACCGCCCGACGCGTCGCGTTTAGAGCGGTCCCGGATAGCAGTTGCGTCGCTGCCGGGATGACAGCGAAGGAGAGCGGGCTCCTATCGAAACGCCACCTTCACCCCCGGTTTGACCTTCGACGCCAGTTGCTCGGCGTCCCAGTTGGTCAGACGCACGCAACCGCTGGAGAAGGTCTTGCCGACCTTTGACGGGTCCGGCGTGCCGTGGATGCCGTAGGTGTCGCGCGACAGGTCGATCCACACTGAGCCGACCGGATTGTTCGGCCCCGGCGGCACGATTATCTTGCGGTCGCCCCGATCATAGCTGACCCGGTCGGGATCGTAGGTGTAGTTGGGCTCTGGCGCGACGCCGACCACGGTCAGGTCGCCCGAGGGCGCCGGGCGCGCCGAACTGCCGATGGTGGCCGGATAGAAGGCCAGCAGCTTGTCGTCGGCGTCATAGGCGCGGACCGAGCGTTCGGTCTTGTCCACGACGATGCGGGCCACGTCTCCGGCCAGGTCCGTCTGGGCGACCGACGCCACGATGATGGTCTGGCCCGCCTTGCCGAAATCGACGCCGGGGTTGAGGGCGCGCAGCAGGCCCTCGGTCATGTGGAACTTTTCGGCCAGCGCCTCGAGCGGCGTGGCGTAGCCGAGGGTCTTCAGCTTGGCCATGTCGGGCAGGCTGGACGGGACCTGACCAATGAACGGCCCGGTCAGGTCGGCGGCGGTGATCGCATAGTCGGCCAGAACCTTGCCGTTGTCGCCCGCCGTCAGCCGCCGAAAGACCTCGGCGTCCAGAACGCCGTCCTCCGGCAGGCCCGCAGCCTTCTCGAAGGCAGCGACGGCCTGACGCGTATTGTCCCCGCCCAGGCCGTCAATGACGCCGGGCGAGAAGTTGGCGCGGTCCAGCAGGATTTGGGCGCGGGCGATGGCCGGATCGGGCGCGGTGGGCGGTGTCTGACCGTTCGCAGTGGACGGCGAGGCGGTCTCTAACACGGCCGTCTCAATCGCATCTCGCGTCAACGCGGGGAGAGGGGCCGGTGAGGCAGGCGGCTGTTCGGGCTTTGGCGTCTCAGAGGGAGAACCGCAGGCGGTCAGGACGATCAGGGCGAAGGGCAGGGCGGCGGAAGCGGCGAGACGCGATTTCGGCATGAAAGCTCCGAAGGTTTCGGGGGCTTGTCGAACGCCTCTAGGCGCTGAGGCGTTCCTCGGCAGCCGCCGTTCGCGCCGCGAAGAAGGGCTTGATGCGGCTGATGGCGTCCTCGACCTGGGGCGTCGAGACGGCGAAGCTGAAGCGGATGAAGCGGTGGCCGTTGATCGGGTCGAAGTCGACGCCCGGCGCTGTCGCCACGCCGGTTTCGCGCAACAGGGCCTCGCAGAAGCCGATGCTGTCGTCGGTCAGGTGGCCGATGTCGGCGTAGATGTAGAAGGCGCCGTCGGGCGGGGCGATAGAGCGCAGGCCCATGGCCGGCAGGGCCTCCAGCATCCGGGCGCGGTTCTGGCGATAGACCTCGATATTGGCCTCAAGGTCGTCCTCGCAGTCCATGGCGATCAGACCGGCGTGCTGGCTGAGCGTCGCGGGCGTCAGGAACATGTTGCCGACGCGGGCGCGGGCCTGGGGCACCTCGGCTTCGGGCAGCAGCAGCCAGCCCAGACGCCAGCCGGCCATGCTCCAGTATTTGGAGAAGCTGTTGACGATCAAGGCGTTGGGTTCGAACTGCAGCATCGACGGCGTCGGGCCGGTGTAGGACAGGCCGTGGTAGATCTCGTCTGAGATGACGGCGATGCCCCGCTCGCGGCAGACCTCGGCGATGGCCTTCAGCTCGGCCTCGGGGATGATGGTGCCGGTCGGGTTGGCGGGGCTGGCGATGATGACGCCCGCCGGGGCCGGATCGAGGGCGCGCAGGGCCTGGGCCGTCAGCTGGAAGCGCACCTCGGGGCCGCAGTCGATCTCGACCGGCTCCATGTGCAGGGCCTTCAGCGTGTTGCGATAGGCGACGTAGCCGGGGCGGGCCATGGCCACCCGGTCGCCCGGCTGGAACCGCATCATCAGGGCCAGCACCAGGGCGGGCGAGGCGCCGGCGGTCATGACGATCCGCTCGGGATCGACGCTCACGCCGTAGCGGTCGTCGTAGAGTTTGGCGATGCGGGCGCGCAGGGCCGGGCTTTCCCAATAGCCGCCGGGCTCGCTGTCCAGAATCCGGTGCGCCTCGGCGATGGCGGCGTCGGGCGCGCCGGTCGAGGGCTGGCCGAACTCCATGTGGATGATGGAGCGGCCTTCGGTCTTCAGTTCATGGGCCAGGCGGCTGACGCTGATGGCGCGGAAGGGATCGATTTCAACGGTCATGGCAGGCTTACTTCAGGGCGTCGGCAAGGCGCAGGAAGCCGGCGATGTCGATGACTTCGGCGCGGGCGTCGGGTTCGATGCCGGCGGCCTCGCACAGGGCGGCGCCGCCGAGTTGTTTCAGGCTGGAGCGCAGCATCTTGCGGCGCTGGCCGAAGGCGGCGGCGGTGACGCGTTCCAGCTTCTTCAGCCGTTCGGGCGAGGGGCGATCAGCCAGCGGGACGACATGCACGACCGCCGAGGCCACCTTGGGCGGAGGGGTGAAGGCGGCGGCGGGCAGGTGCATGACGATGCGGGCCTCGGCCACCGCCTGGGTGATGACGGCCAGACGGCCGTAGGCGTCGTCGCCTGGGCCGGCCACGATGCGCTCGGCCACCTCCTTCTGGAACATCAGGGTCAGGGCGCAGGGCGTCCACGGGCCGGTCAGCCACTTGATCAGCAGGGGCGTGCCGACGTTGTAAGGCAGGTTCGACACCAGATGCGTCGGCCCCTCGACCAGTTGCGCCTCGCGCACGTTCAGGGCGTCGCCCTCGACGATGGTCAGGCGGCCGGAGCCGTCGTCCAGCTCGCTGAGCAGCGGGATGAAGCGGGGGTCCTTCTCGACCAGAACCACCTTGCCCGCGTCGCTTTCCAGGATGGCGCGGGTCAGGCCGCCGGGGCCGGGGCCGACCTCGATCACGGCCCGGCCCTCGAACGGTCCAGCGTAGCGGACGATCTTGCGCGTCACATTGAGGTCCAGCAGAAAATGCTGGCCGAAGCTCTTCTTGGCCAGCAGGCCGTGGGCGTCGAGCGTTTCGCGAAGGGAGGGGAGGTCCGTCATACGAACCGCTTAGCGCGTGGCGCGCGCCGCCGCCATCTCTGAAGCCAGTCGCACGGCGGCGATGAAGCTGTCGGCGCGGGCGATCCCCTTGCCGGCGATGTCGAAGCCGGTGCCGTGGTCGGGCGAGGTGCGGACGATGGGCAGGCCGAGGGTGGCGTTCACCCCGCCCCAGAAGTCCAGCGTCTTGACCGGGATCAGGGCCTGATCGTGATAGAGGCAGACGACCGCGTCATAGCGGGCGCGGGCTTCGTCGTGGAACAGGGTGTCGGCGGGCAGCGGGTCGGTGATGTTCAGCCCCTCGGCGCGCAGGGCTTCAGCCGCAGGCCTCAGGACCTTGATTTCCTGCAGGCCGATGGCGCCGCCTTCGCCCGCGTGGGGGTTCAGGGCGGCCATGGCCAGGCGCGGAGCCTTGATGCCGAAATCGCGCTTCATCGATTCGTGGACGACGCGGGCCACGCGCATGACCCGCTCCGCCGTCACCAGTTCCGGCAGTTGATCGATGGCGACATGGATGGTCACCAGACAGGCGCGCAGGTTCTTGGCGGTCAGCATCATGACCGGGCCTCGCGTGCCGGAAAACGGCATGTCGGCGGTCAGTTCGGCGATGAACTCGGTATGGCCGGGGAAGCGGAAGCCCGAGGCGTACATCGGCGCCTTGGCGATGGGGGCGGTGACGACGCCGCCGCCTTCGCCCGAGATGACCAGATCGACGGCCCGTTCGATCCAGTCGGCCACGGCGACGGCGTTGCGCGGGTCGGGCTGGCCCGGCGTCACCGGGGCGGGGGCCGGGTGGTGCAGGACCGGGATGGCGCGGCCGAAGACGGCGGCGGCCTCGGACGGGCTGAAGATCTGTTCGACCTTGACGCCCTGGGCCGCGAGCACGTCGGCGTCGCCGATGACGGCGAAGGGCGTGACGGGGGCGAGCGGGCCGGGCGGCGTGGCCAGAACGGGCCACGCCTTGGCGATGATCTCTGGCCCCACGCCGGCGGGGTCGCCCATCGTGACGATGAGCGGCCGCCCGGTCGTCATTGCTTGATTTCGATCAGGGCGTCGGCCCGCAGGTCGCGCAGATAGCGCCGGCCCAGCATGGCGTAGTTCTGATTTTGCAGACGCGATTCGACTTCGCGAGCCGAGGGCGCCTCCGGGCCGCCGAGACGACGACCGCAGACGGCCAGGAGGTGGACGCCCAGCGGGGTGCGCACGACGCTGCTGACCGTGCCGACATCGGCCGAACGGGCGACCTGCTGGAACTGCGGCAGCAGGTTGGCCACGTCGCTCTCGCCCAGATCGGCGCCTTGCATGCCCTGTTCCGACCGGGCGCGTTGCAGGATGTTGTCGCAGGTGAGCCCGCTGCGGATCGCCTCAAGCCGCTGGGTGGCGGCGGTCACTTCGGCTTCGCCGGCGGTTTCCGGCAGCTCGATCATGACCTGTTTCATCTGCACCAGGCTGGTCGCTGCGCCCGAGCGCTTGTCGCGCATGTAGAGGATGTAGACGCCGCCATCGACCGGGATCGGATTGGACAGCTGGCCGACGGTCAGGGCTTCCATGGCCTGTTCCAGGGCGGGCTGGACCGTGCCCTGGACCACCCAGCCGGCGTCGCCGCCGCGGGCCGCCGAGGGCGCGGCCGAGAACTGGCGAGCCACGGCCATGAAGGGCGCGCCTTGAATCATCTGCTGCACCAGTTGGCGGGCGCCGTTCATGGCCTCCTGCATGCCGCCGACGCGGCTGGCCTCAAGATAGATTTCGCCGACCAGATACTGGGGCTTGGTGGCCGATTCGGTCAGCTGGCGCATGGCCTGTTCGACCTGGGCGCGGCTGACCTTGGCGCGATCGCGGAAGCGGCCGCCGACCAGGTCGCGCCAGCCGATCTCGGTGCGAAGTTGTTCGCGGAAGGCCTGGGGACGGATGCCGCCCTGTTCCAGGAAGGCCATGTAGTTCGGGCCGGTGGTGCCGGCCTCGCGGGCCATGCCGGCGATCTCTTCGTCGACTTCCTGGTCCGTGATCTTCAACTGCTCGAACTTGGCGATCTCGGCGGCCTGCAGATGCTGCTCGATCAGATCGTTGAGCGCCTGCTGCTGGATGGCGCCGATGTTCTCTTCGGTCGGCTGGACCTGGGTCATGGCCATCAGGACCAGCATCCGCTGGCGCAGATCGTAGCCTGTGATGATCCGGTCGTTGACCGTGGCGATGATGCCGTCCGACAGGCGGAACTGCGGGGTCGCGGTCGGGCGCTGGGGCGCTTCTTCGGCGGCGGGATTCAGCGTCCCCGCGGCCGGAGCCGGAGCGGTCGCCCGCGGCGCAGGCGCCGTCTGGGCCGCGGACTGACCGACGGCTGAGCCGGCGATGAGGGCGGCCATGGCCACGCCCGTCGTATAACGCATCAAACGCATCGTCAGTCCTGATTCCCTAGCAGTCTCGTCCGGCCCAGCAGCGTCATAGACGATCCTGAGCCATGGCGGGCGCACGCCCCTGCACGCCATGCTTACCGCATATCACTTCGATCATAGCCTGAACCTCCAAAAGTGGCGAGGTTAAGACGAATATAGACCCCTTCCGAGGGGCCGGTCGGGCGCACCCGGGTGTTGTCGCGACGCCAGCCCAGTTCGACGCGGAAGCAGTCGTCGTCGAACAGAAGGCCCACTTCGGAGCGGGTGATGATGTCGCGTTCCAGATCGGCGATGCCGTTCACCGCCACGCCCCAGTTGCCGTAGACGAACTGTTGGCCGGTAAGCTGGACGAACTCGTAGTTGCGGTTCAGCGGGCCGGCGAGCGGATTGGAGCGGTCGATGATGTAGCTCAGGCTCGCCAGATTGCGTCGGCCCCAGCGACCATCGACGGTCGTCTCGCCGCGACGCACGTTGCCGTTCGGGTCGATGGTCGCGTGGGCCCAGCCGCGGATTCGGTCGGACGGCGAGAAGGTGGCCTGAACCACCCAGTCCGAGGTGCGCGAGGCCAGACCCGAGGGATCGTAGAGGCGCGCAGGGTCGTCGGGAATCGGCGTCAGGAACTCGCGCTGGTCCTCGGCGCGTATGCTGCGGCCGATGAAGAGGCTGGCGGAGCGGCCGGCGTCCCAACGCAGGGTCGCGCGTGCGCCGGCCGTGAAACGCGGCCCGCCCTCCATCAGGTCGTAGCCCGGGAAGCGGTCCATGCGGAACAGCGACGAGTCGTCCAGTTCCAGCGTCTGGCTGTCTTCGTTGGGAATGCGAGGATCCAGATCGGCGTCGGTCGACACCGACACCTGGGCCATGGGCTCGAGAATCAGATCCGCGTGGGCGCTGAGCCGGCGATACAGGGGGTAGCTGACGTCCACGCCGGCGCTGGCGCGACCGCGTGTGAGGACGTCCGAGGTCACGCCCATCATCGGCGGCAGGTCGTCGACCGAATAGACGTCCAATCGGGCGTCGACGAACGGTTCCCAGCGCAGGCCCATCGGCGAGATCAGGGTGCGGCGCCAGTCGACCTGGCCCGTGACGCGGCGGCTGTCCACTCCAGGAAGGCCGTCGGTCGGTCCGGAGGGAATCAGTTCGGGAGACAGCGTCGGGAAGCCGACATAGGCGTCGCGCGTCAATGCGACCGCCGAGCCGTGCAGACGCAGCCGGCCCCCGAACACGGGGCCTTCGGGTTCCCACCGAGCGTCGATCAGCGGCGCGACCAGCGGCAGGGTCTTGTCGTCCTCGAAGATGTTCAGGGCGGGCGTGACGGCGTTGAACTGCGCGACCCGCAGGCTCTGGATCGAGAAGGCGGCCACCGACAGATAGGACCGCTGGGTCTGACGCTCGGCGTAGATCTGGCTGATCAGACGGCGGCGGTCGCCGTAGTAGAGGCCGTTGTCCTGATAGGGATCGCGCACATTGTAGCGGTCGAAGAGGGTCTTGTCCGAGGTGCGCTCGGCGGTGAAGCCCCAGCGCCAGGGCCCCTCGAGGTCGAATTTACCGTGCGCCAGCACGTAGCTTCTGCTGGTGCGGTCGCCGAAGCGGACGTTGCTCTCGGCGTTGCCGTCGCCGTTCAGATCGAAGTCGCCGAAGTTGCGCTCATAGGTGTAGCCGCCCCGGACCACGATCATGCCGTCGTCGAAGCGCCGCCGCCATTGCAGGTTCAGCAGCGGCGCGACCTTGGTGTTGATCTGCGGGCTGATCAGCCAGTCTTCGGACGGGGAAACGACGTGGAGATAGGGCGTCTCCAGCGAGAAACCCCGCCCTTCGTCATAGTCGGGGAAGGGGATCAGGAAGCCCGAGGCCCGGTCCACGCTGGGATCGGGGTGGGCGAAGACGGGCAGGTAGAAGACGGGGATTCCGCCGACACGGAAGACCACGTTGCGATACAGGATGGCCCGCAGATTCTCGTCCTGGACCGCCTTGTCGGCCTGGATCGAAATGCTGGGCTGTTTGGGGCCGTTCACGTCGCAGATCGGGCAGGGCGTGAAGATGACGCGGTTCAGTTCGCTGACGTTCTGGGAGCGGCGAACCGCCGTCGCGGCCATCAGGCTGGCGCCGTTGGCGAGGCGCAGGGCCAGATCGGTGGCCACGCCGGCCTTGAAGTCGGAATCCAGTTCGATGCGGCTGGCGTGAACGACCGTGCCGTCCGGCGCGGTCAGTTCGGCGTGGCCGACAGCCGTGGCGGCGCCGGTCTTGAGGTCATAGGTGACGCCCTCGGCCCGTAGGCTGTGGTCGCGGAAACGCGCGAAGACCCGGTCCAGCGCCGTGCCGTCGGCGGTGATGACGTCGCCCTGGCGGCTGGCGGACGCGGCGTCCACATAGACGGCGCCCGGCTCCAGGCCGTCAGCGCCGGGCGCGGGCCGGGCGGCGGTCGTCGGGGCGGGGCGGGGCGTCGAGGCGGGGTCCTGGGCCATCGCGGGAAGGGCGGGCAGGCAGGCGATCGCAGCGGCGCCGGCCAGGAGCCGGGCGCGCAGGGCTCCCTCTCGGGATGTGCGGCGATCACTCATGCGGAATCCACTCATTGCCGGGCGACCGGAAACCGTCCGATTAGCCGTCTTCGGTATAGAACAGCAAGGTAAAGGCGGCGAGCGCCGTCAACACCGGCGGCAGCCAGGCGGCCAGGACAGGCGGCACGACCTCGGCCGAACCCATGGCCGAGGAAAACTGGTTCACGAAGAAGAAGGCGAAGCCCAGCACCACCGCCGCCACCGTCATCTTCGCCAGATCGCCCAGGCGCATCAGACGCAGCGAGAAAGCCGCCGCCAGAATCGACATGGCGGCGAACATCAGCGGCGTGGCCAGAAGCTGTTGCAGGCGCAGGCGATAGGCGGTCGAGGCGAAGCCTGCGTCCTCGATTCGCTGAATCTGGTTCGGCAGCGACCAGAAGGGCGTCGACTGCGGGCGGGCGAAGCGCTGGAACGCCTCCTTGTCCGCCAGGTTGGAGGGGAGGTCGAGCGTGGCGTAGCGCACGGCGCGCTGGCCGGTCTGCGCCCCCGTGGCGTCGGTTAGGCGCCAGCGTCCGGCGTTCAGGGTGGCGGTGGCGGCGTCGATCCGCTCGGTGAAGGTGCGGCGGCCGCCGGTCGTGGTCGTGTAGATGAAGAAGGTGGCGTCCAGCAGGCGTCCGCTGGCTTGCTCCTGACGCGCGCCGCGAATGATCATCTGGCGCGCGGCGTCGCCCTCGCGCAGCCAGACAGCTTCCTGTGTTTCGACGCCGGGGGTCGAGCCGGAGATGCGGCCCCGCTCGCGCTGCCACATGCCGTCGCCGGCGGCGGCCATGGGGCCGAACACCGTGACGGTGAGGACGCCGAGCACCAGGGCCGCCGCGGCCGCGGGCAGCACGAAGCGCCAGGCCGAGACGCCGGCTGCGCGCATGGCGATCAGTTCGCTGCGCCGGTTCAGGCCCACGAAGGCCGCCAGGGTGCCGAACAGGAAGACGAAGGGCAGCAACTGGACGATCACGGTCGGCGACTTCAGCAGCACCAGGCCGAAGATGCGGGCGCTGGAAAGCTCGCCGGACGAGTTCAGCCCGCGCGACACCTCGACGAAGTCGATCAGCATCACCAGCGTCGAGATGATGGCCAAGGCGACGGCCAGGGCGCGCAACTGCTGGATCAGCACATAGCGCTCGATGCGGCCGAGACGGACCCTCATGCGAACCTCGCCTTGAAGCGCTCATAGGGCGCCCAGATGCGCCGCCGGTGCGGCTTGAGCGCGCGGAACAGCAGGCGCAGGGCCACGAAACAGGTCGCCAGCGGCAGCAGATACTGAAGCAGGTTCAGCGCGCCGTTCCAGGCGCTGGCCGCGACCAGGCCGTAGCCGATGACCCGCACCACGAGGAAGACGCCCGCCGCCTTGGCGATCCGCCCGCTGTAGCCGGTGCGGCTGAACGATCCGCCGAGGATGGCCGTGAGCGCCAGCGCCATCGCCGCCAGCGCGTAGAGGGGCGAGGCCAGGCGAGAATGGGCCTCGGCCATCAGTTCGCCGCGGGTTCCCGCGCTTTCCAGCAGGGCCGGCGTGGGGTCGAACAGTTCGGTCAGCCACATGTCCGACGGCTTGAAACGAATGCGCTCGGTGGTCTGGGTATAGGGCGACAGGTCGAACACCTGCTGGTCGAACGACAGCTGGTTCAGCACGTCGCGCGACGAATAACGCTGCATCGATCCGTTCTGCATGGTCAGGACGGGCACGCCGTCGACCCGGCCGAAGCGCGCGGTCTCGGCGTCCCAGGTCGTCACCGTCTTGCCGTTGTCCAGATAGACGAACAGGTTCTTGAGCAGGCCGTTCTGCTCGATCTGCTGCACATAAACGGTCAGTCCGCCCGGCCCCTGAACGAACTGGCCTTCCTCGACCAGCAGGGCGGCCAGGTCGGTGCGGATGGCGAAGGCCTGACGCCGCGCCTCGCGCTGGGCCCAGGGCTGGACGAAGACATTGGTGATCAGGGCCGCCACGGCGACGATGACGGCGATGCGGATGGCGGGCCGGATCAGCGACCAGCGACTGACGCCGGCGGCGTAGGCGGCGGTCAACTCCTGTTCGCGCTGCAGACGCGTCAGGGCGATCAGGGCCCCGACGAACAGGCCGATGGGCAGGATCACGGCGACCAACTGCGGCAGGGCCAGCAAGGTCAGCTTGGCCATGACCCAGACGCTCTGGCCGCGTTCGACGATGACCTCGAGCTGATCCAGGCTCTGGCTCAAAAGGCCGATTCCGGCCAGCGCCGCGCACGCCGCCACGACGGGCAGACCGATCTGGCGGAAAAGATAGCCCTGAATCAGCGTCATGGTCGGGAAAGAAAGCGTTTCGGGAGGCGAGCGAGTTGCAGCCGCGAGCGATGCGGGCCATGTAATACACATCCGAGCGCAACGGCGAAACAGCCGGTGCGCCTATGTCTGTTTCAAGCACGACCGGGGCACAGAACCTCGGCCTGGAGTAGGTTTAATGAAAATCGAGTTCGTCGCTTCGCCCGGCTCCGCCGAAATCCTTGCCGTGCTGGTCCATGACGGGCGCGCGCTGGTCGGCGCGGGCTCGGCCCTGGACGCCGCAGCGTCGGGCACCCTGACCAAGGCGATGACGAACAGCCGCTTCACTGGCGGCGCGAACAGCACCCTGACCGTGGCCGCTCCGGCCGGCGTCGACGCCAACTCGGTTCTGCTGGTCGGCGCGGGCGCGTCGGACAAGCTGGACGACCTGGCGGTCGAAACCGCCGCCGCCGCCGCCTATCACGCGACCAAGCTGTCGGGCGCGGAAGTCCTGACCTTCGACGCCGCCCACCTGTCGCCCGAGCACGCCGCTCGCGGCGCCTTCGCCGCGCGTCTGGCCGCCTACCGCTTCGCCAAGTACCTGACCAAGCAGAAGGCCGACAAGATTCCCTCGGTCACGACAATTCGCGTCGTCACCTCGGACGTGAAGGCCGCCGAGGCCGCCTTCCAGCCGCTGTCGGCCGTCGCCGACGCCGTCCTGTTCTCGCGCGATCTGGTCGCTGAGCCGGCGAACGTCCTCTACCCGGCCGAGTTCGCGCGCCGCGTGAAGGACCTGGAAAGCCTGGGCCTGGAAGTCGAGATCCTGGGCGAAGCCGAGATGGAAAAGCTGGGCATGCGCACCCTGCTGGCCGTCGGCATGGGCTCGGTGCGTGAAAGCCAACTGGCCGTCATCAAGTGGAACGGCGGCAAGGCGGGCGAGGCCCCCATCGCCTTCGTCGGCAAGGGCGTCTGCTTCGACACCGGCGGTATCAGCCTGAAGCCGGCCGACGGCATGGAAGAGATGAAGTGGGACATGGGCGGCGCCGCCGCCGTGGCCGGCCTGATGCACGCGCTGGCGGGCCGCAAGGCCAAGGTCAACGCCGTCGGCGTCCTGGGTCTGGTCGAGAACATGCCTGACGGCGCGGCCCAGCGTCCGGGCGACGTGGTCGTGTCCATGTCGGGCCAGACCGTCGAAGTCCTGAACACCGACGCTGAGGGCCGCCTCGTTCTGGCGGACGCGCTCTGGTACACGCAGGAGCGTTTCAAGCCGAAATTCATGATCGACCTGGCCACCCTGACGGGCGCCATGATCATCTCGTTGGGTCTGGAATACGCGGGCGTCTTCTCGAACGACGACGGCGTGGCGAACGGTATCCTGGCCGCCGGTCCCAAGGTCGGCGAAAACGTCTGGCGCATGCCGATCCCGGCGCAATACGAGCGTCACATCGACAGTCCGATCGCCGACGTGAAGAACACCGGCAACGGCCGCGCCGGTGGCTCGATCACCGCCGCCCTGTTCCTGCAGCGCTTCACCAACGGCGTGCCGTGGGCGCACATCGACATCGCTCCGACCGCCTGGGTCAAGGACAGCCGCAACCCGACCGTGCCGGACGGCGCCGTGGGCTGGGGCGTGCGTCTGCTGGACCGTATGGTCGCCGACACCTACGAAGCCTGATCCGACGCATTTAGGGGGTAGGGCCGGGTGTCTGACGCAAAGCCGGAAATCTGGTTCTACCACCTGGAGCGCTCGACGCTGGATCAGGTGCTGCCGGGCCTGCTGGAGAAGACCCTCCAGCGGGGCTGGCGCGCGCTGGTGCGCGGGGCGACGTCGCACCGCCTCGACGACATCGACGAACATCTGTGGACCTATCGCGCCGACAGCTTCCTGCCGCATGGCCGGGCGTCGGACGACCACGCCGCGCGCCAGCCGATCCTGCTGTCCGAATCGGGCGACAACCTGAACGTTGCTCAGGCGCTGTTCATCGTCGATGAGTCAGAGCTGGGGGCCACGGAGGGGTACGAGCGGTGCTTCATCATTTTCGACGGTCGAAACGAACAGGCGTTGCAGTTCGCGCGGCAGCGCTGGCGCACGCTGAAGGCGGCGCACGCCAATCTGGCCTACTGGAAACAGACGGACGAAGGGCGCTGGGAAAAGGCGGCCTGATCGCCTTTCTGGCCGCATTGGGGCTGCTGGCGGTCGCCGGCTGCTCTTCTTCCTCGCCCTCGCGCGCGCCCGCTCCGACCGCTCCCCGCATCGTTGAACAGCGCCAGAGCCAGCTGATCGTCACGCGTCTGCCTCAGACCGACGCCGACATGTGCAAGGCGGGCGAGCTTCAGTGGCTGGTCGGGAAACCCAAAACCGAGATTCCCGTTCCGGTGGATGTGGTGAACCGAAGGGTGGCCTGCACCACCTGTCCCGTTACCGAAGACTACTCACCTTACCGATTGAATATCTTCTACAATCAGAAAACCGGCATCGTCGAACGCGTGGGCTGCGGCTAGGCCGAAAACGGAGAGAGACGCCATGAAGACGATGCTGATGCTGACCGCCTTCGCGAGCGCCGTGGCGCTCTCGGCCTGCGCCCCGAGCCAGAGCACGACGTCGACCCCGGGCGTCGAGGCGACGCCGGTGACCTGCAAGGCCAGCGATTATCAGGAATATGTCGGCCGCAACCGCTCGACGATTCCGACCGCGCCGGCCGGCCGTATCTTCCGCGTCCTGTGCAGCAGCTGCGCCGCCACGATGGATTTCCGTGAGAACCGCGTGACCTTCACCTACGACGACAAGAGCGATCTGGTGACGCGCGTCAGCTGTGGCTGATGCGGTTCAGGGGGCGGGCTTGACCGTGATGCGGACCGCATCGGCCCCCTCGGTCCCGACTTCATAGCGCGCCGTTCCGCCGCGCCTCATCATCATACGTGGCGCGGCGATTTCTTCGCCGTTGCGCGCCAGGCTGATCTCGGTGACCAGCAGGTCGTCGGCGCCGTCGCCCTGCTGGGTGTAGATGTTGGCGTTGAACTCAAGCGCATCCTTGTCCGCGTTAAGCGTCAGGGTCGCCGGGTGGCCTTCCGCCACGAAGGTGCGCGCCACGACCACGTCCTTGCCGGCCTCCATCACCTGAAGCTCCACGGCGTAGCGCTGCGGTGCGGCGCTTTGCGCCAGGGCGGAGGGGGGCGTGATCAGGGCTGCTGTCAGGGCGAGGGCGGCGAGGGTTCTGATCATGTCGGCTCCGAGGATCTAATGCCCGAAGCCGTCGCATGATTCTTACACCTCGAAGAACGACGATTTACCGAAGCGGCGGTTCGTTCCGCTGCAGGGCGTAGATGGCGTCGGCGATGTCCTCGGCCTTGGCCGTGACCACGGCCTGGGCGTCGGCCAGGCCGCGATTGTAGAACCAGCCGCCGATCTGTCCGCCGAAGAACTCCAGCACCATCTCGGCTTGAAGCTGGCTGATGTCCTGATCCAACTCCTTGCTGAAGAAGCCGCGGATGCGGCCGCCGATGGCGGTGCGTTCTTCCTTGGTGAACTGGATCGGCTTGGTCATCAGGAAGCTTTGTTCATCAGGAAACGGCGGCCAGGGCTTCTTCGGCCTCGACCCAGGCGGCCTCGGCGGCCTCCAGATCGGACTGGGTCTTGGCGCGGGCGCGCGTCAGGCCTTCCAGCGCCTTGGGATTGGACACGGCGGCGTTGGACAGGTCGTCGTCGATGCGAGCGACCTCGGCGGTCAGGGCGGCCATGCGCTCCTCGGCCTTCTTCACTGCGTGGCGCAGGGTTGAGGGCGAAGGCCCTGATTTCTTGTCGTTCTTCTTCTTGCCGCCTTGAACGGGGGCTGCGGCTGCGGCCTCCTGCTTGATCTGGCTGGGTTTGACGGCGGCGGCCTTGGCGCGGTCGAGGACGAACTTCTGATAGTCGTCCATGTCGCCCTCATAGGGCTTCACCGTGCCGTCCGCGGCCAGCCACAGACGGTCGGCGACCATCTCCATCAGCGAGCGGTCGTGGGTGATCAGGATGACGGCGCCGTTGTAGTCGTTCAGCGCGTCCAGCAGGGCGCGGCGGCTGTCGATGTCCAGGTGGTTGGTCGGTTCGTCGAGGATCAGGACGTGGGGGGCGTCCATCGCCACCATGTTCAACAGCAGTCGGGCGCGCTCGCCGCCGGACAGGCTCTCGACCGTGGTTTCCTGCTTTTCATAGCCGAGGCCGAACTGGGCCAGCTTGGAGCGGCGGCTGCTTTCGTTGGCGTCCGGCATGGCCCGGCGGATGATCTCCAGCGGGGTGTCGGTCGGGTCCATGGCCTCGATCTGATGCTGGTGGAACCAGCCCACGCGCATCTTCTTGTCGCGGTGCAGTTCGCCCTCGGAGACGTTCAGTGCGCCGGCGATCATCTTGGCGAAGGTCGACTTGCCGGCGCCGTTGACGCCCAGCAGGCCGATGCGGTCGTCCAGGTCCATGCGCAGGTTCAGATTGCGCAGGATGGGCTTGCCGGTCTCATAGCCGACGTTGGCGCGTTCCAGACGGATCAGCGGCGGCGCCAGAGGACGCGGCGGCGAGGGCAGGGTGAAGGGGGCGACGCGTTCCTCGATGGTGGTCGAGACCGGCTCCATCTTGGCCAGGCGCTTCATCCTCGACTGGGCCTGGGCGGCCTTGGAGGCCTTGGCCTTGAAGCGGTCCACGAAGGCTTGCAGGTGAGCCCGCTCGGCGTCCTGCTTGGCCTTGGCCGACAGTTGCAGGCGAGCCTTCTCGGCGCGCGCCTTTTCGAACATGTCGTAGCCGCCGGTGTAGAGTTCCAGCTTGCGGTTCGCCAGGTGCAGGGTGTGGGTGCAGCTGTTGTTCAGCAGTTCGCGGTCGTGGCTGATGATCAGGGCCGTGTGCGGGTATTTCTGCAGGCGGCTTTCGAGCCACAGGGCGCCTTCCAGGTCGAGGTAGTTGGTCGGTTCGTCGAGCAGCAGCATGTCCGGCTCTGAGAACAGGGCCGCGGCCAGGGCCACGCGCATCCGCCAGCCGCCCGAAAACTCGGACATGGGACGCTGCTGGTCTTCCTGGCTGAAACCCAGGCCGGCCAGGATTTCACCGGCGCGGGCGGGGGCCGAATCGGCGTCGATGTCGATCAGACGCGCCCAGATCTCGCCCATCTCTTCCGGCGGCGCGGTTTCAAGCCGGGTCAGCAGGTCATGGCGTTCGGCGTCCGCTTCCAGAATGGTGTCCAGCACGCTGTCGGGCGTGGCCGGGTGTTCCTGATCCACCGAGCCGACGCGGGCGGTCTTGGGCAGGCTGACTTCGTCGCCGTTGGCGGCCAGTTCGCCCAGGATCAGCTTGAACAGGGTCGACTTGCCGATGCCGTTGCGGCCCACTAGGCCGACTTTGGAGCCCGGCGGCAGGCTGACGGAGGCGTCGTCGAGGAACTGGCGGCCCCAGGCGTTGAACGTCAGGTTGGTGATCTGGAGCATTGCGAGCGTCTGACGTTCAGGTGGCGGTTGGAAAGCGGGGAGGGCGCCGCTATAAGCCCGCGACCCTCAATCCTCCAAACTGCAAAGAGTCTTCGCCATGACCGAACGTACTTTCTCGATCCTGAAACCCGACGCCACGCGCCGCAACCTGACCGGCGCGATCAACGCCGTCATCGAAGGCGCAGGCCTGCGCATCGTCGCTCAACGCCGCATCAAGCTGACCGAAGCCCAAGCCAAGAAATTCTACGAAGTGCACGCCGAGCGTCCCTTCTACGGCGAACTGGTCGGCCAGATGATCGCTGAGCCGGTCGTCGTGCAGGTGCTGGAAGGCGACAACGCCGTCGCCAAGTACCGCGAAGTCATGGGCGCCACCAACCCGAACGACGCCGCCGAAGGCACCATCCGCAAGCTGTTCGCCCTGTCGATCGGCGAGAACTCGGTCCATGGTTCGGACTCGCTGGAAAACGCCGGCATCGAAATCGCCCAGTTCTTCACCGACGCCGACATCGTTGGCTAAGGCTTTCTTGTTGGGCCGCGGTCAAAAGGCTCCGCCTTTTCGACCCGACGCGGCCTGGCAGGGATAAAGCGGCCCGCCTTCGGAAACGGAGGCGGGCCTTTCTTTTGGGTCGCGGGCAAAAAGAAACGGCGTCGGCTTTGCAGCCGACGCCGTTCTCATGTCCGTAGGGAGGTCGCGCCTACCAGATGCGGGCGCGCTTGTCCGGGGCGAGGTATTCCGCCTGACCCGGCTTGACGCCGAAGGCGGCGTACCAAGCGTCGATATTGCGCGGCGGGGTGGCGGCGCGGGCAGCGCCCGGCGAGTGCGGGTCGGTGGTCAGTTGCTCCTTCAACGCCGCCTCGCGCGACTTCTGGCGCCAGACCTGGGCCCAGCCCAGGAAGACGCGTTGATCGCCCGTCAGGCCGTCGATCACCGGGGCCGGCTGGCCGTTGAGGCTGCGATGATAGGCGTCCAGCGCCATCAGCAGGCCGCCCAGATCGGCGATGTTCTCGCCCATGGTCAGGTCGCCGTTGATATGCACGCCCGGAATGGGCTCCTGAGCGTCGTAGAGGGCGCCCAGCACCTTGGCGCGGGCGTCGAAGCGGGCGGCGTCCTCGGGCGTCCACCAGTCGCGCAGCACGCCGTCGGCGTCGGACTTGCGGCCCTGATCGTCGAAGCCGTGGGTGATCTCGTGGCCGATGACGGCGCCGATGCCGCCGTAGTTGACCGCCGGGTCCGCCTTGGGATCGAAGAAGGGCGGCTGCAGGATGGCGGCCGGGAAGACGATCTCGTTGCGCGGCGGGTTGTAGTAGGCGTTCACCGTCTGAGGCGTCATGATCCATTCCAGCGGATCGACCGGCTGGCCGATCTTGCCGCGCTTCCACGCCCAGTCGAAGGCCGAGGCCCGCTCGACGTTGCCGTAGAGGTCGTCAGCCGACAGCTCCAGCCCGTCATAGCTGCGCCATTTCTCGGGGTAGCCGATCTTCACGCCGAACTTGGACATTTTCAGCAGGGCCTGTTCGCGCGTGGCCTCGCTCATCCAGTCCAGAGCCTTCAGGCGCTCGGTCATGGCGGCCCGGAGGTTGGCGACCAGGGCCTCCATCTGCGTCTTGGACGAGGCCGGGAAGTGCAGGCGGACGTATTCCTGGCCCAGCACCTCGCCCAACTGGTTGTCGACCAGGGCGACGCCGCGGTTCCAGCGCGGGCGGTTCTCGGGCTGACCGCGCAGGGTCTTGCCGCGGAACTCGAAGCGCGAGTTCACGAAGGCGTCAGACAGGTAGGGGCTAGCCTGATCGACGATCTGGAAGGCTGCCCACGCCTTCAGCGTGTCCAGCGAGGTAGCAGCGAAGACCTGGGCGATGCCCGGGATGGCGGTGTTTTCCATCAGGACGATGGTGTCCACGTCGCCGATCTGGGCGCTTTGCAGGAAGGCGGCCCAGTCAAAGCCTGGGGCCAGATTGGCCAGGTTGGCGGTCGGGGCCGGGTTGTAGATCTTGTCCATCTGGCGACGCTCGACCGTCGTCCACTGCTTCTCGGCGACCTTGGTCTCGAAGGCCAGGATGTCGGCGGCGGCCTGGGCCGGCTCAGCCCAGCCAGCGGCGGTCAGGGCGCGGGTGACATAGGCGACGTAGGCTTCACGCTGAGGCGCGAAATCGGGTTTCAGGTAATAGTCGCGGTCGGGCAGGCCGAGGTTGCCCTGACCCATATAGGCGGTGTTGAACTGGGGGTTCTTCAGATCCTCGGCCACGTCTATGGCGAACAGCGAGCCGCCGAATTTCGCGTGGCTCTCGCCCATCAGGCGGGCGATGTCGGAACGGTCCGCAGCGGCGCGCACGGCGGCCAGATCGGCGGCCAGGGGCTGGGCGCCCAGCTGGTTGACGCGGGTCTCGTCCATGAAGCTGGCGTAGAGGGCGCCGACCTTCTGGGCGTTGGCGTTGGTCGGGTTGGCGGCGCTGGTCTCGATGATCGACTTCAACTGGCCTTGGGCGTTCTCATAAAGGGCGTCGAACGGGCCGAAACGGGCCTTGTCGGCGGGGATCTGCAGGTTCCTGAGATAGGTCCCGTTGGCGTATTCGTTGAAATCGTCGCCCGGCTTCACCGCCAGATCGCGACCGCCCAGGTCAAAGCCCCAGGGGTGGATTTGGGGCGCGTCAGCAGCGGCATGGGCGGGGTGGGCGTTCTGGGCTGTGGCGGCCTGGGCGGAGAGCGCGAGGGCGAGCGCCAGGCCGGCGGCGCCCATAAGGCGGGTCTTGAGCATCGGGTCTTCCCCATGTGGAAACAGGCGAGCGCAGTCGCCGGCAGAGCCGGGTCGAGCTTGAGCGGCGAACCTGCTCCCGCCTGGAACCAACCGTCACATTAATAATAGTTAAGGAAAGCGTCGCCGTCAGTGCGCGACGAAGGCCGCTAGCGTCTGCGGATACAGCGTATGTTCCGCTGCCTTGACCCGTTCGGCCAGGGTTTCGGCGGTGTCGCCGGGCAGGATCGGCACGCGCGCCTGACCCAGGACGGGGCCTTCATCGACCCCTTCGGTGACGAGATGGACGGTGCAACCGGCCTCGGCGTCGCCGGCTTCGATGGCGCGGGCGTGGGTGTTCAGGCCGGGATAGAGGGGCAGCAAGGATGGATGGATGTTCAGCATCCTGCCCGCCCATTTCTGCACCAGCCAGGGCGTCAGCAGCCGCATATAACCGGCGAGGGAGATCACCTCGATGTTCCGCTCTACCAGCAGGGTGTCCAGCGCGCGCTCATGCGCTTCGCGGTCCTTGCCGAAGGGCTTGTGTTCAATCGTCAGGGCCTCGACCCCGGCGGCGCGGGCCTTCTCCAGACCGGCCACATTCGCCACGTTGGAGAGGACGACCACGACCTCATAGGGGGCGTCCGCCGCCTGTCCCGCCGCGATCAGCGAGGCCATGTTGGTGCCGGAGCCGGAGATCAGCACGGCCACGCGCGTCTTGGGCTTGGCGGTTTCAGTCGGCATGGGGCGGCTCGGGCGACGGATCGGGGAGGAGACGAGGGATGCGACCGCGACGGCGGCTTGGCAAGCCCCATGCCGCTATCAGGGGGGGCGTTACAAAGTCCGTTGCCGGATGGACCGGCTTGGCGCTAGCGTCCCGGCGCCGGGATATCCGGTGCGTGAGGGGGAGTTTCACAATGCGTCATCTGCTTACCGCTGTCTGTGCGACGGCGATTTTGGCCGTGCCGATGGTTTCTGCGGCTCAGGAAGCGTCCGGCGGAGGCTCTGGCCCCGTGCGCTCGGCTGCCGACCGGCTGCGCAACGCCACCGCCGAGCAGGTGGAGCGCAACTGGGCGCGCGCGACGCCCGAGGAAAAGGAGGTGACGACCAGCCATTCGATCACCGCCCACGGTCGCGCCATGCGCTACAAGGCCACGGCTGGCACCCTGACCATCCGCGACGACGCGGGCATGCCGACGGCCAGCCTGTTCTATGTCGCCTATACGCTGGACGGCCAGCAGGCGGGCAGCCGGCCGGTGACCTACCTCTACAACGGGGGTCCGGGCTCGCCGACCGTGTGGCTGCACATGGGGGCCTTCGGCCCCGTGCGGGTGCAGACCGACAGCCCGGTGGTCGAGCGTCCGGCGCCGTTCAACGTCGGTCCCAACGACATGACCCTGCTGGACAAGACCGACCTGGTCTTCATCGACATGGTCGGCGCTGGATACTCGCGCCCGCTGGGCGAGACGCCGGGCTCGGCCTTCTGGGGCGTGGATCAGGACGCGGACGCCTTCACCCGCGCCATCATGCGCTACACGACCAAGTTCAACCGCTGGTCCAGCCCGAAATACGTTCTCGGCGAAAGCTACGGCACGCTGCGCACCGGGGCCGTGGCGCATCAACTGGAAAGCCGCGGCATGTCGCTGAACGGCGTCATCCTGCTGTCCTCGATCATGAACTACGGCGTGCGCCAGCCGGGCTATGCGCAGAACTTCATCACCCTGCTGCCGACCTATGCAGCCACGGCCTGGTATCACAACAAGGTGCCGAACCGCACCGCCACGGTCGAGGCCCACGTCCAGCGGACGCGCGAGTTCGCCATGGGGCCCTATGCTGCGGCCCTGGCCAAGGGTCACATGATCTCGAACGCCGAGCGCGCCCAGATCGCCCAGCAGATGAGCGAACTGATCGGCGTCTCGCCGACCTTCATCGACAACGCCAACCTGAGGGTCGAGCTGTCGCCGTTCCGCAAGGAACTGCTGCGTGACCGCCGTGAGACCATCGGCCGTCTGGACACCCGCTACCTGGGCATGGACGCCGACGCCGTGGGCGGCGAGCCGGAGGAAGACCCGTCGAGCAGCGCCGTCACCGGGGCCTATTTCGGCATCTTCAACGACTATGTGGCCAATACGCTGAACTACCGGACCGACATGGAGTATCGCCAGTCGGCGCGCGGCCTGCCGGGCTTCAACTGGAACTGGAGCCACCGTCCGCCGGTGGGTGGTCCGCAGACCACGCCGAACACGGCGGTCGATCTGGCCACGACGATGCGGCGCAATCCGCATCTGAAGGTGCTGTCGCTGAACGGCTATTACGACGGCGCCACGCCCTTCTTCTCGACCGAGTTCGATCTGGCCCAGATGATGCTGGAGCCGAAGCTGCGCCAGAACCTGGAGTTCACCTACTATGAGGGCGGACACATGATGTACACGAGCCGCCCCGCGCTGGTGGCCCTGCACCGCGATCTGGCCAAGTTCTACGAGGAAACCGAGAACGGCGGGGTTCGATAGGCCTCAGGCTGTGCATCTCCCTTCCCCCTCGATGGGGGAAGGGCTGGGGATGGGGGTGTGCGCATGACATTTCGGATAGGGCTCATGTGACGCGTCGGCGCCTCCTGGGCTTTCTTCGGAAACGGCTTGCCCTCACCCCCACCCAACCCTCCCCCATCGAGGGGGAGGGCTCTTGATAAATCCGGCCCAAGAAAAAAGGCCCCGGTCTCGCGACCGGGGCCTTTGTCATTTCAGGCGCGAGGCGCGCTTCAGGCGGCTTCGAGTTGGCCGCAAACGAAGGCTCCTTCGCCCGCGTTCAGCAGGGCGGCCAGGACCGGCTCGGCGTTCTCGGGCGAGACGATCAGGATGAAGCCGACGCCGCAGTTGAAGGTGCGGCGCAGTTCGTGGTCGGAGATGCCGCCGACGACGCTCAGCCATTCGAAGACGGGGGGCAGGGACCAGGCGTTCCAGTCGAACGCGGCCTGCAGGCCGTCGGCGATGCAGCGCGGCGGGTTTTCGATCAGGCCCCCGCCCGTGATGTGGGCCGCGCCCTTGATCAGGCCGGCCTTCATCAGCGGGAGGACCGGCTTCACATAGATGCGGGTCGGCTCCATCAGGGCCTGGGCCAGGGTGCGGTCCTTGGCGAAGGGGGCGTCGTCGCCCCAGGCCAGGCCAGACTTTTCCACGACCTTGCGGATGAGCGAATAGCCGTTCGAGTGCGGGCCCGACGAGGCCAGGCCGATGATGACGTCGCCGGCCTTCTGCTGGTCCAGATAGGGCAGAACCTGACCGCGCTCGACGGCGCCGACCGAGAAGCCGGCCAAATCATAGTCGCCGCCCGAATACATGCCCGGCATCTCGGCCGTCTCGCCGCCGACCAGGGCGCTGCCCGACTGGCGGCAGCCCTCGGCGATGCCGGCGACGACGCGGCGCGCGGCGTCCACGTCCAGCTTGCCCGTGGCGTAGTAGTCCAGGAACATCAGCGGCTCGGCGCCTTGCGCCAGCAGGTCGTTGACGCACATGGCGACCAGATCGACGCCCACGCCGTCATGACGGCCAGTCTCGATGGCGATCTTCAGCTTGGTGCCGACGCCGTCCGTCGTGGTGACGATCAGCGGGTCTTGGAAACCGGCAGCCTTCAGGTCGAACAGGGCGCCGAATCCGCCCAGCGAAGCCTCGGCGCCGGGGCGGCGAGTCGACTTGGCCAGGGGTTTGATGGCGTCGACCAACATTTCTCCGGCGTCGATATCCACACCCGCATCGGCGTAGGTGAGGCCGGAATTCGGGGCTTTCGGGGTGTCGCTCATCGGTCACGGCTCGAAATCGGGGGCGAAAATCTGTCGCAGCGCTCTTGCCACGACGGCGTCGCGCGGGGCTATAGCATCGGAATGACGCCAATCACCACCAATGACGCGCTGATCGAGTTCTGCGAACGCCTGGCCAAGGCCCCGTTCATCACGGTCGACACCGAGTTCATGCGCGAGACGACCTACTGGCCCAAGCTGTGCCTGATCCAGGCCGCTTCGCCCACGGACGCCGCGATCATCGACCCGATGGCCGAGGATCTGGACCTCGAACCCTTCCTCGCGCTGCTGCGCGACGAATCGATCATCAAGGTCTTCCATGCCGCCCGACAGGACGTGGAAATCTTCAACCGGCTGGGCGCCATGCCCAGGCCGATGTTCGACACCCAGGTCGCCGCCATGGCCGCCGGCTTCGGCGATCAGGTCAGCTATGAGCAACTGGTCCGCCAGATGCTGCGCCAGGAACTGGACAAGGGCAGCCGCTTCACTGACTGGGCGCGCCGCCCGCTGTCGGAAGCGCAACTGGTCTACGCCCTGGGCGATGTGACCCACCTGGCCGCCCTCTATCCCAAGCTGCTGGAGCGGCTGCAGAAGGAGGGCCGTCTCGACTGGGTCATGTCCGAAATGGCAGCCCTGACCGATCCGGCCCTCTACGACACCACGCCCGAGAATGCGTGGAAACGTCTGAAGCCCAAGAAATACGCCGCCAAATACCTGGCCGCCTTCGTCGCCGTCGCCGTCTGGCGTGAGCGCGCGGCCCAGGAGCGCGACCAGCCGCGTGGCCGTATCCTCAAGGACGAGGCGATCGACGAGATCGCGACCCAGGCCCCGACCGACCCCGACGCTTTCAACCGCCTGCGTTCGGTGCCCAAGGGCTTCGGCGGCTCGCGTCTGGGCATCGAGCTGGCGGCCGAGCTGAAGCGCGTCCTGGCCGACCCGGAAGCTCATGCGCCCAAGCTGGAGCGCCCGGCGCACGGCCAGCCGGCGCCCCCCTCGGTGGTCGAGCTGCTGAAGGTGCTGCTGAAGGCCAAGAGCGACAACGCCGGCGTGGCGACCAAGCTGATCGCCAACGTCGCCGATCTGGAAAAGATCGCCCTGGACGACAACGCCGACATCGAGGCCATGAAGGGGTGGCGCCGCCAGTTGTTCGGCGAAGACGCGCTGAAGCTGAAGCGCGGCGAGATCGCCCTGGTGCTGAACGGCGCCCGGGTCGAAGTGGTCGAAATCGAAGGCTAGGGATCAGGCCGGTGGCGAAGCCGGCTCCCACAGTTCGATCGGATTGCCTTCGGGATCGTGGATGCGCGCAAAGCGTCCGATCTCGGGGGCTTCCCATTCCGGCTTGGTGATCACCTCGATCCCGGCGGCCGTGAGGGAGGCGATCAGATCGTCCAGCCCCTCGACGCGCAGGTTCAGCATCCAGCGGTGGTCGGTGGCGAAATAGTCGCTGTCTTCCTTGAACGGAGCGAAGACGGTCGGGCCGGCCTGCTGATCCCAGACCCACACGCCCTCGGGCGCGCCGACGCCGAGGTGCGTCAGATACCAGTCGGCCAAGGCCTTGGTGTCCTTCGAGCGAAAGAAGAAGCCGCCGATTCCGGTGACTGGCATGGTCGTTCCTCCCAAAACGAGATCCGAGCGACGTCAGACCGACGCCGCATCCTGAATTTTCAAGCCTAGCCCCATGGCCTCGGCCAAGGCCTTGGCCCGGCGGCGCGTCTGTTCGCCCAGCAACATGTCAGCGTAGCCCTCGGCGGCCGTGATCCGCAACGCGCCCTTTTCGACGGTGGCGGCGGCGTTGGCGAGGAGTTGCGGCGAGCGGCCCGACAGGTCGCAGGCCAGCCGCATGGCCAGCCCGAGGGCGCGAGCGCGCTTCTGGCCCGTTTCGGACAGCAGCCGGTCCACGGCGCCGGGAGACGGCGTCTTGGCGTCGCCGCCGTAGCGGGCGTTCATCGCCACGGCCAGGAAGGCGCGTTCGGCGTGGGTCTGGCCCGGAATGGGCGAGCGCAACACCTGATCGAACACCAGTTCGACGCGATGGTCGGGGTGCAGCCGGGCGCCGAGGTCGGCCAGACGGCAGACCGACGAGGTCAGAACGGCGTCGCGTTCCTCGCCAAAGGCCTCAGGCATGGCTGAGACGACCGGTTGCAGCCAGCCGTCCAGCGCGCGCGGCAGGGCCGGATCGACGCCCTGGCGCCCGCCCCAGGCCGAACAGCCGGCCAGCAAGGGGTCGACCGCCGCCATGTCCGGCGACATCCCGGCGTAGAGCAGACCTTCGCGCACGCCCCAGGCCGAGAAGGTCACGGATTTCAGCCCCAGGGCGTCGATCAGCCCATCCAGCACCAGAGCGGCGTAGGGCAGGGTTTCGGCCCGGCGCTTGGACACGCCCGGCAGCTTTTCCAGCGACGCCTTGGACTGGCGCGCCACCAGTCGGGCCAGATCGCGCGCGTCCGCGGCGGTCATGGCGTATTCGTGCACGATCCGCAGCGGATGGTTGCTCATGGCCATATGCATCTGGGCCAGGCTGCGCCAGGCGCCGCCGACCGCGTGCAGGGCGTCGGTGGCGAAGGGCGCAGCGACCGGCTCCAGCCGTTTGGCGATACGGGCGCGCAGGCGGTCGGCGTCGAACCCCTTGGGGTCGGCCAGGGCGAACGGCCCCAGAGGCAGGGTCACGCCCTTGCCCAGCGGCTGATGCCGGGCGCTGTCGCCGATGCGGGTCAACTCCAGGCTGGCGCCGCCCATGTCGGCGGCGACGCCGCGCGATCGCGGGGCGCCAGCCAGGACGCCGAGCGCCGAATAGCGGGCCTCTTCCTCGCCGCTCAGGACGCGGACCTTGAGGCCGGTCTCGGCGGTGACGCGGGCGCAAAACTCGGAGCCGTCCTGGGCCTCTCGCACGGCGGCGGTGGCGGCGACGATGGTCTGATCCGGCTGCACGCCTTCGATCAGGGCGGCGAAGCGGCGCAGAGCGATCATGGCCGAGACCACGCCTGGAACTGACAGATGCTTCGTGGCAGCCATGTCACGGCCCAGCCCCGCCAGAACCTTTTCGTTGAACATGGTCCAGACCGCCCGGCCTTCCAGCCGGTAGAGGACCAGACGCACCGAGTTGGAGCCGATGTCGATGACGGCGATCTGGCGTGACGGGTATTCGGCCTCGACGCCCATCAGCGGCGCTTCCGGGGCTTGAGACCCGCATAGGACAGGGCGCCGGGCAGGGTCTTCACCTTGCGGCCGCGGCCCGACAGGCTGGGATTGGTCATGAAATATTTGTGGGCCGAGAACGGACGTTCAGGACCGGAGGGCGTGACGCGACGATAGGTTCCGTCCGACTCCAACACCCAGCTCTGGGCGTCGTCCTTCAGATTGGCGACCATGATCTGGTCCAGCACCTGATCGTGGACGGTGGCGTTCAGAATCGGCGTCATCAGCTCGACGCGACGGTCGAGGTTGCGCGGCATCCAGTCGGCGGACGAAATGAAAAGGCGCGCCTTGTTGTTGGGCAGGTCGTGGCCGTTGGCGAAGGCGATGATGCGGCTGTGTTCCAGGAAGCGGCCGATGATCGACTTGACCCGGATATTCTCGGACAGGCCCGCCACCCCGGGGCGCAGGCAGCAG
This sequence comes from Brevundimonas sp. 2YAF1, assembly GCF_052114745.1. Taxonomy (NCBI): domain Bacteria; kingdom Pseudomonadati; phylum Pseudomonadota; class Alphaproteobacteria; order Caulobacterales; family Caulobacteraceae; genus Brevundimonas; species Brevundimonas sp. 2YAF1. The sequence goes on from NZ_JBFRFI010000001.1 coordinate 110,609, forward strand.
ATGCCGCGAATGACGAGTTCGATCCGCACGCCCCACTGACTGGCGCGGTACAGGGCGTCGATGATTTCGGGGTCGACCAGGGCGTTCATCTTGGCCCAGATGGCGGCGGGCTTGCCCTTGGCGGCGGCCGACATCTCCTTGCCGATCATCTCCAGCAGGCTGGTCTTCATGTTCAGCGGCGAGACGATCAGGGCCTCCAGTTCGTCCGGGGCGGCATAGCCGGTGATGTAGTTGAACACCCGCGTCGCATCGCGCCCCAGCACCGGATCGCAGGTGAAGAGGCTGAGGTCGGTGTAAATCTTGGCCGTCGTCGGGTGGTAGTTGCCGGTGCCGAAGTGGCAGTAGGTCCGCAGGGCCTCGCCCTCGCGACGCACGACGACGCTCAGCTTGGCGTGGGTCTTATACTCGACGAAGCCGAAGACGACGTGGACGCCGGCCCGCTCCATCTGCCGTGCCCAGCGCAGGTTGGCCTCCTCGTCAAAGCGCGCCTTGAGTTCGATCAGGGCGGTGACGTTCTTGCCGTTCTCGGCCGCCTCGATCAGGGCGGCGACGATCGGGCTGTCCTTGGAGGTGCGATACAGGGTCTGCTTTATGGCGATGACGTTGGGGTCGCGCGCCGCCTGTCGCAGGAACTGCACCACCACGTCGAAGCTCTCGAACGGGTGGTGGATCAGCATGTCCTTTTCGCGGACCGCCGCGAAGATGTCGCCGCCGTTGTCGCGCACCCGCTCGGGATAGCGCGGCTCATAGCCCTTGAACTTCAGGTCCGGGTGGCCGCCGGGGATCAGTTCGGCCAGTTGCGCCAGCCCCAGCATCCCCTCGACCAGAACCACGTCCTGAGGCTGGGCGTGCAGTTCGGCGATGATGAACTGGCGCAGGTCCTCGGGCATGGAGGCCTGAATCTTGATGCGGACGACCGAACCCATCCGGCGCTGCTTCAGCGCCTCTTCGAACTCCATGACCAGATCTTCGGCTTCTTCCTCGATCTCGATGTCCGAGTCGCGGATCAGGCGGAACAGTCCCTTCTCCAGAATTTCGCAGCCGGGGAAGAGATGGTCGATGAACAGCAGCAGCAGGTTTTCCAGCGAGACGAACCGCTTGCGCCCCGGCGCTGAACGGCCGTCGGTCGCCAGCGCCCAGAAGCGTCGCACCTGGGTCGGCACCGGCACCAGCGCATAGAGCACCCGGTTGTCGCTGTGACGGCGCAGTTTGAGCGCCAGCGAGAAGCCGAGGTTGGGCAGGAAGGGGAAGGGGTGGGCCGGGTCGATCGCCATCGGCGTCAGCACGGCGAACAACTGGTTCAGGAACTCGGGCTCCAGCCGCTCGCGCTCGGTGCGCGTGATCTTGGCGCCGTCGACGACCTCGATCCCGGCGGCCGTCATCTCCTTGCGCAGCACGCGCCACTGGCGCTGCTGTTCGGCCATCAGGCCCCCGGCGGCGGCGTTGACCTGTTCCAGCTGTTCCGCAGGGGTCAGGCCGTCTGGCGAGACGACGCGGACGCGCTCGCGCACCTGGCCTTTCAGGCCCGCCACGCGGGTCATGAAGAACTCATCCAGGTTGTTGGCCGAGATCGACAGGAAGCGGACCCGCTCCAGCAGCGGATGGCCCTCGTTGGCGGCTTCCTCCAGCACGCGTCCGTTGAAGGCCAACCAGGACAGCTCGCGGTTGATGAAGCGCTCGGGCGAGGCCATCAGTGCCTCGGACAGCTCCAGCTGCGGCGCGCGCGAGGAGGGGACTTCCTCGCCGGTGGTGTCGACGGCGATGGGCGCGATTTCAGTCATGTAGCCGTTGTCGCGCGGCCCTGTGACGGCTGCAACCGTGATCTGGCCTGATCTTGCGTGATCAGTCGGACAGTTCGTCGCTGTCGTCCAGCACCTGACGGGCCAGGACGCGGGTGACCGGGCGGTGGAAGGCGTCCAGTTGGTCCACGATGTTCTCAACGGCGTCGGCCGAGCGGTCGATGCGGCGGGCCAGATAGTCCACGACCTCTTCGCCCGGCGTGATGTTGCGGGTGGCGAAGGCGCGCTTCAGCATGGCGGCCAGAACGGCGTCGTCGGGCGCCTCGATCCCGACGGTGCGGATGGCGTTCAGGCGCGAGCGCAGGTCGGGCAGGTCGCAGGCCCAGGCCGCCGGAGGGTCGCGCGACACCAGCAGCAGGGCACCGCCCCCCGACTGGGTCAGGTTGATCAGGTGGAACAGGCTCTCGTCGTCGGCGTCCTGGGCGCGATCCAGGAGGACGAACTGGCCCTCCAGTTCCAGCGGATCCACCAGGGCGGCCTCGGCCCCGTGCAGGGCGACGGCGCCGGTGCGCTCGACCCAGGCGGCGGCCAGATGGCTCTTGCCGCTGCCGGGCGGGCCGAAGATCGACAGGACCGAACCGGGCGTCTCGGGCCAGGTCGCCAGCACCGAGGTCGCGCTGGAATTGGATTCGGACACGACGAAATCCGAGGCGCGCTGAGACGCCTCCTGCCGCAGGGGCAGGCGCAGTTGCTGGATGTCGGTGCCGAGGGCGGTCATGAAGGGAACCATAGCAGAGGCCGCCGGGCGTGCTGTGGGCAGGTTCCTTGCTGCGGTGGACAACCGCGCGGTGCTGTGGATTTAGCCGCCAGCCTTGACTTTCCGGGGCGATGGTGGGCCTTTCGCCCCTCCTAATTCACGCTGTTCTCCAGCCGTTTTCAGACGAAATCCGATCATGCACGCCTATCGCACCCATACCTGCGGCGCCCTCCGTTCGACGGATGCGGGCTCGAATGTTCGTCTGTCGGGCTGGGTTCACCGCAAGCGCGACCACGGCGGCCTGCTGTTCATCGACCTGCGCGACCACTACGGCTTGACGCAGCTGGTGCTTCACCCCGAGACGCCGGGCTTCGAAGCGGTCGAGCGCCTGCGCGCCGAAAGCGTCATCAAGATCGACGGCGAAGTGGTCAGCCGCTCGGCCGAGACCACCAACGCCAACCTGCCGACCGGCGCCGTCGAAGTGCGCGTGCTGTCGGTCGAGGTCCTGTCGGAAGCCGCCGAACTGCCGCTGCCCGTCTTTGGAGAGCCGGAATATCCTGAGGAAATCCGCCTCAAGAACCGCTTCCTCGACCTGCGTCGCGAGACCCTACACAAGAACATCGTCCTGCGCTCCAAGGTGATCCACTCGATCCGCCAGCGCATGGTCGAGCAGGGCTTCCTTGAGTATCAGACCCCGATCCTGACGGCCTCGTCGCCGGAAGGCGCGCGCGACTTCCTGGTGCCGAGCCGGATGCACCCGGGCAAGTTCTACGCCCTGCCGCAGGCCCCGCAGCAGTTCAAGCAACTGCTGATGGTCTCGGGCTTTGACCGCTACTTCCAGATCGCGCCCTGCTTCCGCGACGAAGACCTGCGCGCCGACCGTTCGCTGGAATTCTACCAGCTCGACGTCGAGATGAGCTTCGTCACCCAGGAAGACGTCTTTGCCGCCATTGAGCCGCTGATGAATGGCGTGTTCAACGAGTTCGGCGACGGCAAGCCGGTTTCGCCCATCGACGGCGTCCACACCTTCACCAACGATTTCGGCGATACGTTCGAGCACAAGGGCTTCGAACGCCTGACCTATGCTCAGTCGATGAAGTGGTACGGCTCGGACAAGCCGGACCTGCGTAACCCGATCAAGATGCAGGACGTGTCGGAACACTTCCGCGACGGTGGTTTCGGCCTGTTCGCCAAGATTCTGGGCGCGGACGCCAAGAACGCCGTCTGGGCCATTCCGGCCCCGACCGGCGGTTCGCGCGCCTTCTGCGACCGTATGAACTCGTGGGCCCAAGGCGAAGGCCAGCCGGGTCTGGGCTACATCTTCTGGTCGGACGATCAGCAGGCCTGGGGCGGCCCCATCGCCAAGAATCTGGGTCAGGAGCCGACCGAGGCCCTGATGGCGAGCTTGGGCCTGGGCAAGGGCGACGCCGCCTTCTTCACCGCCGGCGACCCCGCCGTCTTCGCCAAGTTCGCCGGTCTGGCCCGCACCCGCGTGGGCACGGAGCTGAAGCTGGTCGACGAGGAGCAGTTCAAGTTCTGCTGGATCGTCGACTTCCCGATGTTCGAATGGTCGGAAGAAGAGAAGAAGGTCGACTTCAGCCACAACCCCTTCTCGATGCCGCAGGGCGGGATGGAGGCCCTGGAGACCCAGGACCCGCTGACCATCCGCGCCTATCAGTACGACATCGTCTGCAACGGCTATGAGCTGTGCTCGGGCGCGATCCGGAACCACAAGGCCGAGATCATGCTCAAGGCCTTCGAGATCGCCGGCTATGACGCCTCGGTGGTCGAGGAGCAGTTCGGCGGCATGCTGAACGCCTTCCGCTTCGGCGCGCCGCCGCACGGCGGTCTGGCCCCCGGCATCGACCGCATCGTCATGCTGCTGGCCAACCAGACGGCCATCCGCGAAGTCATCGCCTTCCCGCTGAACCAGCAGGGCCAGGACCTGCTGATGAGCGCGCCCGCCGAGGCCGCCGAGAAGCAGCTCAAGGAACTGTCGATCCGCACGGCCCTGCCGCTCAAGATCTGAGCGGCGGCGGTCCGCTGACATGGAAAGGGGCGGCCTTCGCGGGCCGCCCCTTTTTTGTCTCGTGGTCAGTTGCCGGAGGCGATGACCAGATTGCGCTGGCGCGGCGGAACGGGGGGCGCGGGCGCCGCAGGGTGGGCGCGGACGATGCGGACGCTGCCGCCGCAGGAGCGCACCGAGAGGCCGCTGGGCAGGCGCGTGGCGCCGTCGCCGCAGGCTTCCTGGATCTGTTCCTGACGCAGGCCCCGCGCGCCCGACAGGTCGGCGCCGCGAATGTCGGTGCGGTCCATGGAGGCGCCCGAGAAATTGGCGCGGTCGAAGTTTCCGCCGGTCAGGCGGGCACTGTCGAGCGAGGCGTTGCGGAACGAGGCCCCGGCGAAATCGCCGTTGGTCAGGTTCGAGGCGTTGACCTCGGCGTTCGAGAAATCGGCGCCCTCGGCCCGCACATTGGCCAGGGTGGCGGCGAACATCTCGCTGCTGTTGAACTTGGCGCGGATCAGGACGGCGCGGTTGAAGTTCGCGCCGTTCAACTCTGCGGAAGACAGGTTAGCGCCTTGAAAATTGGTCTGGATCAGGGTCGCGCCCGTCGCTTCGGCACCGGTCAGGTTGGCGCTGGCGAACACAGCATCGGTGAAGTTGGCCCCGACCATCTCGGCGCCGCGCAGATCGGCGCGGCTGAAATCGCTGCCCGAGAAGTTCGAGCCGATCAACTCGGCGCCGCGCAGGATGGCGCCGACCAGGGTGGCGTTGGTGAAGCTGGCGCCTGTGAAGGTGGCGCCCGATAGATCGCGGCCCGACAGTTCGCAACGATTGCAACTGCCGCCCAAGGAGACCATGCGGGCGACGTCGCGATCCTGCATCTCGGCCATGTCCGCTGCTCCGGCAAAAGCGGGGGCGGCGATCAGGGCCCCCGACAGGGCGGCGGCTGCGGTGGCCAGGCGACGGAGGAGGGGACGCGTGCTTTTCATCACGTCACCTAGATGCTCTCACCTCCCGAAAAACCCTACTTAAATCGTGGTAACGAAGCCGGCCTTCAGCAGGCCGGAATGCGCAGGCCGGACGGCAGGACGGTTGCATCGTCGCCGCAGGCCTGATTGAGCTGGCTCTGGGTCAAGCCGATGGCTCGAGCCAGGTGGGCGCCCGACAGATTGGTTCCGCTCAGGCGGGCCCCGGCGAAGGTTGCGCCATCCAGGTAGGCACCGACGAAGCTGGCGTTGGTCAGGTCGGCCCCGGCGAAATTCGAACCCGAGAAGACGCCGCCGTAGGCGTCGACGTCGCGCATGTCGGCGCGCGAGAAACGGGTGCGGTTCATCACCGTCAGGCTCAGGTCCGCCTGGCGCAGGCGGGCGCCGGCCAGATTGAGGCCGCGGACCTCCATTCCCGAGAAGTCGCTCTGGAACAGGTTGCAGCCGGGGCAGGCGCCGCCGCCGCGCACGCGGCTGATCTGAGAGGCGTTCTGGGCGGCCGCAGGCAGGGTCGTGACGGCGATCATCGTCGCGGCGAGTGCGATAGCGAGACGGTTCATGCGAAGGCTCCGGGCTTTGAGGTCTCCAAGCAAGAAGCGGGCCGGAACGTTTCGCGATCAGCCCTGCATTTGCGGCGCGGCCCCGCAGGTGTTGCAGACCCAGCCGCCGCCGCGATTCTGCAGGGTGAAGTCGCCGCATTCGGGACAAGCGACGGCTTCGGTCGGCGTCGTGGGACGCGGGGCCTCGGCCTTGCGGCCGAAGGGGACGACGACGAGGTTGTCGGGCGCCGCGCCGCGCGCGAAGCCCTTGGAAATGAACCGAGCCGCCGGCACCGGCTCGGCGTCGTTCGTGGTGACGGCCCCCAGACCATCGGGGTTTCCCTCAGGCTCGGCATTGGCCAGTTCTTGTCGCTCCAGATAGGAGACGCCCAGTTCGCGGAAGATGTAGTCGAGGATCGAGGTCGCCGAGCGGATCGAGTCATTGCCGGTCACGCGCCCGGCGGGCTCGAACCGGGTGAAGACGAAGGCGTCGACGAACTCGTCCAGCGGCACGCCGTATTGCAGGCCGATCGAGATGGCGATGGCGAAGTTGTTCATCAGGCTGCGGAAGGCGGCGCCTTCCTTGTGCATGTCGATGAAGATCTCGCCCAGTTCGCCGTCTTCGTATTCGCCGGTGTGGATATAGACCTTGTGGCCGCCGACAGCCGCCTTCTGGATATAGCCCTTGCGCCGGTCAGGCAGTTTGCGGCGGGTTCGGTCGCGCTCGATGACCTTCTCGACGACGCGCTCGACGGGCTTGGCTTCCGGCTCGGCGCGGCGCTGGATCGGTGCGTCGGATTCGATCAGGTCGAGGCGGAAATCGGCAGGCGGCGAGGCGCGGCGCAGGACGACGGCGCGGCGGCCGTCTCTCGCGGCCTGACCCAGGGCGCGGGCGGCCTGCAGCGCGCCGGCGCGCCAGCCGATCAGGTCGGGCGTGGCGTCGGGGGCGTCGCTGAACGGCTCGATGGCGCGGCGAAGTCCCGCCTCGAACACCGCAGGATCGCAGGACAACAGGGCGCGCAGGGCCTCGGGCGCGGCCTCCCAGCCGGACAGGTTGGGGTGGCCGAAGGCGGCGGCGCGGGCGGCTTCGATGGCGGCGGCGTCGAATCCGAGTCGGGGCAGCAGGTCGTCGCCGCCCTCGACCGAGAGACCCAAGACGTCGCCGACGAAGCCGGCGTCCAGCACGGGCGGCGCGAAGACCGCAGACAACCGATCCGTTTGCGCCAGCGCGTCTTCGACGGCCTCAAGTTCCACATCGGTGAAGCCCAGTTCGCGCAGGGCTGAATGGTTCACGCCCGGCGCGCCCATCAGCGTGCGGCGACCGAACAGGCGGCGCTCGGCGTCTTCCACGTCCCCGCCGGCGCGGGCGATGGCGCGGGCCAGGGCGGGGCGCAGGCGGCGTTCGGTCTCGCCGTCGTCGGTCTGGAACAGGTCGGTGGGGGCGAAGGGAGAGGCGCCGAGGCGCAGGTCGATCTCGGCGTCGGCCACGAACAGGCTGATCGCCGCATGGCGACGGCCGTGGCGCGTCAGGGCCGACGCGTCCTGACCACGCTGGAGAGCGATGTCGACAGCCTCGTCCTTGGCCGTGTCCCATTCGGCGCAGGGGCCGAGGCGGGCGGCGATTTCGCTGGAGGCCGCGCCGGCGGCCGCTGAGACGCGCGCGCCGACCGAGGCGGCGAGGGTGGTTGCGTCCTCGGCCTTGGTCGCGACGGCCCAGTCGGCCAGACCGGACAGGCCGAGTGCGATGGGCCGGGCGGCTTCGCGTCGGCGGGCGGAGGCGGCGTCGGCGCAGAAGCCGATGGCGGTCTCGATCTCCAGCGCGAGGACCCAGAGGCGGACCAGATCGTCCAGCGCTTCGTCGAAGGTGTCGCCCGTCAAGGCCGCCAGCACGGGTAGGTGCAGGGCGGCGCGCGCCTCCAACTGGGCGTCGGCGAGGGCTTCGCCGTCGCGCGGCGTGAAGGTCAGGGCCAGATCGCCTTCCAGCGCCGCCTCGCCCACGGCCCGGGCTTCGGGCCCGCCCGAGGCGATGCTGTCGCGCGGGGCCAGCACCGGCTTCACGGCCCGGACAGGAAGGCCTGGCAGGGCGATGGCGGGGCTTTCGCCCTCGGCGGCGCGGATGATGTCGGCGTCAGTCGCGCCGCAGCGTCGGGCGGTCAGGGCGGCGCGGGCCAGGGCCGGGTTGCGGCCGGGATCGGCGCAGGCCTCGCGCGGGCCCTCGCAGCGGTCCACGGCGTCGGCGACGGCCTGCAGGGCGTCGGACAGGGCCTCGGCCGCGCGTCCCGCCAACCGTTCACCGCGTCGGGCGGCGGTCAGGTCGGCTAGACGTCGCGTCGCGCCGGGCTCGTTCAGCGAAATGAAGGCGGCGGCGCTGGGCGTCTGCTCGCTCGTCGAGGCCGGTCGGATCCCGTCACGCAGCACCGCGCTGGGTGCGGCGGCGCCCAGCAACAGGGCGGCTGACAGTTCTTCGGCGAAGGCGGCGGCGTCGGCGGCGATAGTGAACAGGCCCCGCACGCGGCCCCAGGCGGCGAGACGATGCGCCCAGCGGTCGGCGGCGCCCTCCAGCCAGGTTTCGTGATCTTCGCTCAGGCCGGCGGCGCCGTCTGGCAGGTCGGTAGGCAGGGCTTCGGCCCAGTCCAGCCAGGCCTCGACACGGGCGTCGGACCAGTCGGCGGGCGCCAGCGTTGGCGCCATGACGCCGGGGCGTTCGATCAGGCGGGGCTCCAGCGTCACGGTCGCGGCGAGGAGGGCAAATCGGGGCTTGATGCGCATCAGACGTCTCCGCGCGTGTCCTGATCGCGACATTAACGACGCCCTGTGAGGCGTTTCAATAAATCTTGGGTCTCGAGTGCGGGTTACCCCCAAGATGTTGATGTTCGGCCGTCACGCTAGGCGCTGGACGCGGGCGGCTGCGGTTTCTATGATCGCTTTGCGCCGCCGGACCTCCCTGGGCGGTGGAATTCAAGTGAGTTCGACGACGTGCTGAACAAGATTTTCGCATGGTGGAACGGCGCCACGATCGGCACCCTGTTCACCGTGGCCCGCCGCGGCCAACTGGTCGGCACGGACGAGTTCGGCAACCGCTATTACCAGTCGCGCGACAATGTCAGCTATGACGGGCGCAAGCGCCGCTGGGTCATCTATGACGGCTATGCCGAGGCGTCCAAGGTCCCGCCGGAATGGCAGGGCTGGATGCGCTACACCTATGATGAGGCGCCCAGCGAGAAGCCGCTGCCGCGTCGGTCGTGGGAAAAGGATCACCTGCCGAACATGACGGGCACGCCGATGGCGTGGCGCCCGCAGGGTTCGCTGGCCAACGAAGGCAAGCGCCCCGCCGCTACTGGCGACTACCAGGCCTGGAGCCCGGAATGAAACGACGCGTCCTGCTGATCGGCGTGGCCGTGGCGGGACTGGCGGTCGCGGGCGTAGGCATGGCCGGCGCCCTGATGGACCTGCCGCAGGATGCGGTGCCGGCCAAGGACCCGGTCGGCGACGTGCTGCGCGACGCCAACCGCGCGGCGAATCAGGCTGCGCCGTCGACATCGACGTCGTCCGCCGTTCAGCCTGCGCCGACCCCGACGGCCCCCGCCGGCGTTCTGGCTCCGGATTCGGGCGTGCCCGTCATCGTGCCCGGGACCGAAGTCGCCGCCGTTCAGGAGGAGGCGCCGCCCGAGGCTGCAACTGAAGCGCCCAGGCCCGAAGCGGCGCCCGAGGCCGCGCCCGGTCGTCGCCAGCGCCGCCCGGTCGCCATCATCCAGGCCATCGACAAGGTCACGGCCGAAACGATGCGGTTCGAGGTCGAGGTCGGAGGTCGTCCGGTCCGCTTCAACAAGACCCTGATCTTCAGCGCTCGCGCCTGCGAGGTCTCGGCGCCGGACGAGCAGACCGAGGACGCCATCGCCTATCTGGAAGTCGGGGTTCAGCCGCGCGGCATCGCCGTGCCGACCGAGGCGCGCCAGATCTTCAAGGGCTGGATGTTTGCGTCGTCGCCGGCCGTCAGCGGCCTGCAACACCCGATCTACGACGCCTGGGTGGTTGGCTGTAAGGCATAGGTCACGGCCTCCGCGCCCGTTAGGGGCACGGTCAGGGCCAACTTGTCGGGCGTCAGGCGCAGGGCGGGCTTGAGCAGCCGCAAGTAAGCCGCCTGTGGCGTCTCCACCGCCCCGAACTGGCTGAGGTGCTCGGTCAGGAACTGGGCGTCCAGCAGACTCCAGCCGCCCCGCCGCAGGCGCGCCACCAGATGCACCAGGGCGACCTTGGACGCATCGCGCGCCCGGCTGAACATGCTCTCGCCGAAGAAGGCGCCGCCCAGGGTCACGCCGTAGAGGCCGCCGACCAGAACCTCGTCCTGCCAGCACTCGATGCTGTGGGCGTGGCCGCGCGCGTGGAGCTCTAGATAGAGGCGGCGGATCGGATCATTGATCCAGGTGTCCTCGCGCCCCGGCGTGGAGGCCGCGCAGGCGTCCAGCACGGCGGCGAAGGCCGTGTCGACCCGCACCTGGAACGGCTCGCGCCGGACGGTGCGGCGCAGGCGCGTGGGGATGTGGAAACGATCCAGCGGTACGACGCCCCGCTGGTCGGGCTCGACCAGGAAGACGCGCGGATCGTCGCGCGCCTCAGCCATGGGAAAGACGCCCCGAGCGTAGCAGGCCAGAAGTTCTTCAGGCCCGAAGGCGCTGGAGGGGCTGCTGGCGCTGAACTCGGGGTCTTCCAAGACGCCTTAGGCCTGAGCCTTCTGACGGGCGGCCCATTTTTCCAGCCAGTGGATGTCGTAGTCGCCCGACAAGATGTCCGGCTCCTGCAGCAGCTTCTGGAACAGGGGAATGGTGGTGTCGATGCCGCCGATGACGACTTCGCCCAGGCTGCGCTTGAGGCGGGCCAGGGCCTCCTCGCGGTCGCGGCCGTGGACGATCAGCTTGCCGATCAGGCTGTCGTAATAGGGTGGGATCGAATAGCCGGCGTAGATGGCGCTATCCAGACGCACGCCCAGGCCGCCCGGGGCGTGGAAGTCCGTGATCGTGCCCGGCGACGGGGTGAAGGTCTCGGCGTTCTCGGCGTTGATCCGCACTTCAATGGCGTGGCCGTCGAAGTGGATGTCCTCCTGGGTGAAGGACAGGGGCAGGCCGGCGGCGATGCGGATCTGTTCGCGGACCAGATCGACGCCCGTGATCATTTCCGTGACCGGGTGTTCGACCTGCAGGCGGGTGTTCATCTCGATGAAGAAGAACTCGCCGTCCTCCCACAGGAATTCGATCGTGCCGACGCCCAGATAGCCGATGGCGGCGATGGCCTTGTTGACCGTCTCGCCGATAGCCTTGCGGCCTTCTGCCGACAGGGCGGGCGAGGGGGCCTCTTCCAGCACCTTCTGGTGGCGGCGTTGCAGCGAGCAGTCGCGTTCGCCCAGGTGGACGACGTTGCCGTGGCTGTCGGCGATGACCTGGATCTCGATGTGGCGCGGCTTCTGGAGGTAGCGTTCCATATAGACGGCGCCGTTGCCGAAGGCGGCCTTGGCTTCGGTTTGGGCCGTCTGCACGGCCTCGACCAGATCATCGGCGGTCAGGGCGACCTTCATGCCGCGACCGCCGCCGCCGGCGGCGGCCTTGACGATAAGGGGGAAGCCGATGGCCTTGGACGCCTCGATGGCGGCCTCGATGGTCTCGACTTCGCCGGCCGAGCCGGGAACGCAGGGGATGCCGGCGTCCAGAACGGTCTGCTTGGCGCTGATCTTGTCGCCCATGACCCGGATGTGCTCGGGCTTGGGACCGATGAAGGTCATGCCGTGGGCTTCAACGATCTCGGCGAAGCGGGCGTTCTCGGACAGGAAGCCATAGCCCGGGTGGATCGCCTGGGCGCCGGTGATTTCGGCGGCCGCGATGATCGACGGGATGTTCAGATAGGACTTGGCCGCCGGCGCGGGGCCGATGCAGACGCTTTCGTCCGCCAGCCGCACCCACATGGCGCCGCGGTCGGCTTCGGAGTGTACGGCGACGGTGGAGATCCCCATCTCCTTGCACGCGCGGTGGATACGCAGAGCGATTTCGCCCCGGTTGGCGATCAGGACCTTGGTGAACATGACGGGTCTCAGGCTTCCAGCATGACCAGAGCTTCGCCGTATTCGACGGGCTGGGCGTCGCCGACCAGGATTTCCGACACGACGCCGTCGCGCGGGGCCTGGATCGGGTTCATGGTCTTCATGGCTTCGACGATCAGCAGGGTCTGGCCCTTCTTGACCTTGTCGCCCGGCTTGACGAAGGCCGGAGCCTCCGGCGAGGCCTGCAGATAGGCGGTGCCGACCATCGGCGACTTCACCTCTTCGCCCTTGCGGGAAAGGATGGTGGCCGGGTCCGACGGCATGGAGGCCGGGGCGGCGGCAGCGGCGGGCGCAGCGTGGGCGGCCGGGGCGGCGGCATAATGCATCGGTGCGGCGGCGGTCATGGTGATCTCGCGGGCGACACGGATACGCAGTTCGCCGCGCTCGACCTCGATCTCGGTCAGGTCGGTTTCGTTGAGGATGTCGGCCAGGCTGCGGATCAGGCCGGCGTCGATGCCTTCGTTCTTGTGTTTGTCGTCAGACATGGCGGTGCTCTCTTCAGGTCTTGGGCGAACGGGCCCCGGCGTCTGCGCGTTCCCGCGCAAGCCGAAGGGCGGCCTTGACGGCCAGTTCGTAGCTGTGGGGGCCGAAGCCCGAAATTACGCCGGTCGCAACCAGCGAAACATAGGAATGACGCCGGAAATCCTCGCGCGCGGCGGGGTTCGACAGGTGACATTCGACGACGGGCACGCTGAGCGTCTTCAACGCGTCCAGCAGGGCGACCGAGGTATGGGTGAAGGCGGCGGGATTGATCACCAGGGCGCAGGCCTCATTGCGCGCCTCGTGGATCCAGTCGACCAACTGGCCTTCGTGGTTCGATTGGCGGAAGACCACGCGCACGTCGCCAGCGGCGGCCTCGCACAACGCCTGGACGTCGGCCAGGGTCTCGTAGCCATAGATGTCCGGCTCTCTAACCCCGAGGAGGTTGAGATTGGGACCGTTCAGGACGTAGAGGACAGGGGCTTCGGGCATTCGCTCGGAAAACTGGCGCTCACGACCGCGCGGATTCGGTCGGGCGTTGTAGCTCAGGTAAGGCGCGACGCAAAGCGCGTCGATGAAGAGGTTGACCTAACGTCATGCGTATCGAAGTCAACGGCGAGGTTCGGGATACTGTCGCCACCACGATTCTGGGTCTGGTTCAGGAGCTGTCGCTGGACCCGAAGAAGGTGGCGGTCGAGCGCAACCTGGAGATCGTGCCGCGTTCGCTGCACGGCGAAACGGCGCTGGCTGAGGGCGACAGGATCGAGCTGGTGCAGTTCGTCGGGGGCGGCTGACACTACTCTTCCGTCATCCTCGGCCTTGTGCCGAGGATCCAGAAACGCGCTCGTCGCCGGATGAAGCGCTTTGTTCCGATTTTCGAGCCTTGAGTCTCTGGATCCTCGGCACAAGGCCGAGGATGACGCGTAGGGGAAGACGGCGCGCCGTTAGCGAAGCGTGTCGGACAGCATCAAATCCCATGACGACGCTTTCCCCCCGAGCCGCACGGCGCTAGGTCAGGATCATGACCGATACCGCCCCCCGCACCGACAGCTGGACCGTCGCCGGCCGCACCTTCAACTCGCGCCTGATCGTGGGCACCGGCAAGTACCGGGACTACGCCCAGAACGCCGCCGCCGCCGAGGCCTCGGGCGCCGAGATGGTCACCGTGGCCGTGCGCCGGGTGAATCTGACCGATCCCAGCCAGCCGGTTCTGACCGACTTCCTCGATCCCAAGCGCTATACCTATCTGCCGAACACGGCGGGCTGCTTCACGGGCGAGGACGCGGTGCGGACCCTGCGTCTGGCGCGCGAGGCCGGCGGTTGGACCCTGGTCAAGCTGGAGGTCCTGGCGGATGCGCGCACCCTCTACCCCGACATGGAAGAGACCCTGCGGTCGCTCAAGCTGCTGACCGCCGAGGGTTTTGAAGTCATGGTCTATTGCACCGACGATCCGGTCTATGCGCGCAAGCTGGAGGACGCGGGCGCCGTGGCCATCATGCCGCTGGGCGCGCCGATCGGCTCGGGCTTGGGGGTGCAGAACCCCATCAACATCCGCCTGATCGTCGAGCAGTCCAAGGTGCCGGTCCTGGTCGACGCGGGCGTCGGCACGGCCTCGGACGCTGCTGTGGCGATGGAACTGGGTTGCGACGGCGTGCTGATGAACACCGCCATCGCCGAGGCGCGCGACCCGATCCTGATGGCCAGCGCCATGAAGCACGCGGTGATCGCCGGGCGTGAAGCCTATCTGGCCGGACGGATGAAGAAGCGGCTTTATGCCGATCCGTCGTCGCCGCTGGCGGGCCTGATCTAGAAACCGCGACGACAGGCCGCGACTCTGGGGCGGCTTGCCGGGCCGTCGTCGGCGCCGCACTCTCCGGCCTGCTCTGGGGAGAGGGGGTCCATGCGTTTCGGATTGATGGCCTGCACGGCTTTGGCGGCGTGCATGATCGGGCCGATGGCGGTGGCCGACGCGACGGCGGACCGGGCCGTGCGCGACCTGCTGGATCAGCCGCAGGTCTGCGGTCCCGGCGGCTCGGCCATCGAGGCCATCCCCACCAGCGACATCGTCATGGTCGAGGGTTTCGGCAAGGGTGGCTTCAGGGTCGATACCGTCAACCCCGAGGCCCAGGCCTGGTTCGACCACGGCGTGCGGCTGCGCTGGGCGTTCGAGCACACCGAATCGGTGCGGGCCTTCCGCAAGGCGCGGGCGCTGGACCCGACCTGCGGGATGTGCGCCTGGGGCGAGGCCTGGGCCATCGGCCCCAATCTGAACGGCGGCGGTCAGGACAAGGCCTCGATCGAGGCGGCCCGTCGCGCCGCCCGCGACGCCCGCCGTCTGGCCCGCGACGCCACGCCGGTGCAGCGGCAGATGATCGACGCCCTGATCCAGCGCTATTCCGGCTCGGAAAAGAGCCGCGCCGACCGCTTCGCCGTTCGCATGGACAGGATCGCGCGCCAGAACCCCGACGACGGGGCCATCGCCAACATCACCGCCGACGCCTGGCTGCTGGCCGCCCACGAATGGTGGGACAACGACGGCAAGGCCGCCGATCCGGGCATCCCCCGCGCCATGGGCCTGCTGGAGCAGGCGCTGGCCAGGAATCCGAACGATCCGGGCGCGATCCACCTCTATATCCACCTGACCGAGTGGTCGGACGACCCGCACAAGGCTATTCCCTACGGCGAGAAGCTGGCGCTGCTGGCCCCGGCGGCCAGCCATCTGGTGCATATGCCGTCGCATACCTATTACCGCGTCGGCCGTTATCGCGACGCCATGATGGCCAACGTCAACGCGGTGGCGCTGGACCGCCGCTATGACACCCTGGCCAAACCGCCGGGCGGCGTGCCGGCGATGCGGCTGCACGGCCACAACATTCACTTCGGCATGGGCGGCGCTCTGATGGCCGGGGGCGGCAAGGAGGGGCTGAAGCTCGCCGACTGGTTCCTGACCACCTATCCCAACGTCGGCGTTCAGGATTTCCGGCGTCAGATCATGGGCAACAACGCCTACGCCATCTACGGCCGCTTCGGCTCGTCCGAGCAGGTCGCGGCGCTGAAGGAGCCGCCGGAGACCCATCCGCTGCTACGCATCAGCTGGCGCTATGCCCGGGGCGAGGCCGCAGCTAGAGCGGGCGACGCCGCCGCCGTTCGGGCCGAGGCCGAGGCGATCAAGACGGTGCGCGAGGCGACGACCTTCGCCGGGCCGATGGCCGAGCAGCGGGCAGTCTTCGCCGAACTGTCCCAGCGCATTCTGGAAGGCCGCGCGGCCATGATCGAGGGCAATGCCACGGCCGCCGTGGCCGCCTTCACCCGCGCCGCCCAGATTCAGGCCATGGACGACGAGGGCGGCGATCCGCCGGTCATCTGGTACCCGACGCGCCGCAGTCTGGCGGCGGCCCTGCTGGCCAGCGGCGACGCAGCCGGGGCCAAGGCCAAGATCGAGGACCTGCTCAGCGACTGGCCCAGCGATCCCTACAGCTACTTCGTGCTGGCCGAAGCCGAGCGGAAACTGGGCAACACCGAAGCCGTGACTAATGCGACCCGACGCGCGAACGTCGAGTGGATCGGCGGCGAGCGGAGCCTAGCGGCAGCTTAGCGCTTCGCGGCTTCGATCAGCTTGGCGACTTCGCCCGGCTCGATGCTGGGGCTGGCCTTGCCGTTGATGAAGAAGGTCGGCGTGCCTTGCAGGCCCAGGGTCGCGGCCGTGGTGTGGATGTCCGTGACGTGGCGCGTCATCTCGGGCGAGGCGATGGCCGCCTGGGCCTTGGTCATGTCGACGCCGTGCTCGGCCAGGATACGGTCGATGGCGGCGCGGTCCAGCGCGCGCTCGTTCATCAGGGCATCATAGACGGCCAGATACTTGCCCTGCTGATGCGCGGCCAGGGCGGCGCGGGCGGCGTATTGCGACGTGACGTCGTCGCCCCGGTCCAGGATCGGCCAGTCCTTGAAGACAAAGCGGACCTCAGGGTGGGCGGCCATCAGGGCGCGGTAGTCGTGGGCCACGGCCTTGCAGCCCGGGCAGCGGAAGTCGAAGAACTCGATCACCGTCACCTTGGCGTCGGCGGGACCGAAGCTGGGATCGCGCGCGTCGGGGGCCAGCAGGGCCGGATTGGTGGCGGCGACGGCGTTGATCGCCTGGACGCGGGATTGCTCCTCATGCGTCTGGCGCGCGGCCAGCACCTCGTCCAGCACCTGGGGGTTCTGGATCAGATAGGCCCGGACCCGTCCGCCGAAGTCGCCGCCGGTCAGATAGGGGGCGACCGACACGCCCAGAGCCACGACCGAGACAGCCAGAGCCGCACCGCCCAGCGCCTTACCAGTCAGCCACGAAGGCGCAACCTTGCGCGGGGCGGGCGAGGGCGGGGTGGCGTCGGGGCGGGCGTTGTCGGTCATGAAGGTCTCAGTATCGGGAAGTTGGGCGGCGTCAGCCGTTGGGCAGGATGACGCCTCGGCTGTTGCGCTGCTCGTTGCGGCGCACGGCGTCGTCGATGTCTTTCTGCGAGGCGCCGGACGCGAAGACGATGTCCGTGGCGCGGCGCCATTCGATGGAATTGCGGTCCAGCATGTCCCGGGCGCGCATGGCGAACTGGGCGGCCTGTTCAGTGCGGCCCAGGGCGAACCAGTATTCGGCCGATGCCAGGCGGGCGTCGCCCTCCTTGCTCTGGCTAGCGTAGGCCTGGGACAGCAGACGCCAGGCCAGGGTGTTGTCCTTTTCCAGAACGATGGCGCGCTTCAACTGGTCGATCGCGGCGTCCAGATTGGCGGCGTCGTTGGTTTCGATCAGGGCGTGGGCCAGGTTGATGCGCAGCAGGGGCGCGTCGGGCTTCAGTTCGACCGCCTTTTGGTGAGCGCCGATGGCTTCGGCCGGGCGGCCTTCCTCGAACAGGATCTGGCCCT
The DNA here is from genome assembly GCF_052114745.1 of Brevundimonas sp. 2YAF1. Lineage (NCBI taxonomy): Bacteria > Pseudomonadati > Pseudomonadota > Alphaproteobacteria > Caulobacterales > Caulobacteraceae > Brevundimonas > Brevundimonas sp. 2YAF1. Next base: position 128,099 of record NZ_JBFRFI010000001.1, read on the forward strand.
TCAATTCCCAGAAGTAGGGATTGGCCGGTTGTTCGCTCAGCAGGACGTCGACCGCCGACAGCGACTTCTCCGTCTGGCCGTCGCGATACCAGGCGATGGCCCGGGCGTATCGGGCGGGCAGGGAGGTGTCAGACGACGGATAGTCGCGCAGGGTCGCGTTCGGCGCGTCCATGAAGGCATGGATCTTGGCCAGGACCAGCGCGTGCTGGGCCATACGCTCGGGGCTGTCCTGGTGATTGTAGTGGGGCGCGGCCTCGACCGGACGACGCAGGGCCTCGATGCGTTGCGAGGACAGAGGGTGGCTGCGGAAATAGGGGTAGCGGCGCTGATCCGAGAAGATTTCCTGCGCGCGGAAGTTCTCGAAGAAATCGACCATGCCCTTGCCGGATTCACCGGCGCGTTCCAGCGCGCGGGCGCCGGTGATGTCGGCCTCGCCTTCCTGGCTCTGCATGTAGCGCAGGGCGCCCAGCGTGCCGAAATACTGGCTGGAGGCCAGAAGCGCGGCGCCCGCGTCCGGCGCGCCGGCGATCGCGGCCAGGGCGCCCAGCGCCATGGTCATGATCATAGGCTGCATGCCGGCGTTCTGGGCGCCGTCGCGCAGGGTGTGGCGGCTCTTGATATGGCCGGCCTCGTGGGCGATCACGCCCAGAAGCTGGTTGGGGGTCTTGGTCTGCAGGATCAGGCCGGTGTTCAGCCCCATGATCCGCCCGCGCGTGGCGAAGGCGTTCAAATCCTGATCATTGACCAGCAGCACCTCGATCTCGGACGGCTCCAGCCCCATGGCCGTGAAGACCGGGTCGGACCAGTCGTGGATGATGCCCTCGACCTCGGTGTCGCGAATCAGACTCTGCGCCGAGGCTGATCCAGCCGCCGCCAGCACCGCCACGATGGCCGTGGCGGAGACGAGGATGCGGGATGCGACACGGGGAAGCCTGGTCATGGCGTGCTCCAGAGCGACAGTCTTCCCCGTGTCTTCAAGCCTAATCGTGTCCGATCAACGGCGCCACCAGCCGCGCTTCGGCTTGGCGGGCGGTGCGCCGATCTGGTTCGGGTCTTCGGCGATGATGGCGGCCACGTCGACTTCGGGAGTCGGCGCAGGCGTCGGCTCGGGGACGACGACCGGCTCAGGTGCGGACTCCGGCGCCGGAGCGGGTTCAGGCTCGGGAGCCGTAGCCTGTTCGATGGCGGCCTCGATCTTGGCGGCGACCACGGGTTCCACGTCCAGCTGGGCGGGGATCATGGCAGGTTCTGCTTCTACTTCAGCTTCAGCCTCGGCCGGAGCTTCGATCACTGCTTCGGCGGCGATGTCAGCGCCGACCTTGCGGCGCACGCGGCGACGCTTGGGCGCCTCGACGGCTTCGGCCACCGCTGCAGGGACGTCTTCGACGGCGTCATCCGCAGGGATGATCGTGGCCATGGGCGTGTCCGGCGAGCCGACGGGGGGCAGGCCCTCGTTGACGGCGCGAGCCTCGACCTTGGCCTCGTGGGTCAGGCTGTCCTGGCCGCGATCACGACCCCGGCCGCGACCCCGACGACGGCGCGAGCGGCCGCCTTCGCGTTCAGAACGTTCGCCCTCATGGCGTTCGCCTTCAGGACGTTCGCCGACGATTTCCTCGACGTCACGGGCTTCCGAGGCATCGACCGGGGCGCGTTCGTTGCGCGGGGCGGGGTTGATCGGGTCGAACCAGACGTAAGGGTCGTCCAGCGACGGCGTGCGGCCGCGCACCCAGGTGAAGGCGTCGCGTTCGCCGTCTTCGCGCATGCGGCGACCACCACGACGGCCGCGACGACGGCGACGGCCGGCCTCGCTGTCATCGTCCTCGTCGTCAGCGGCGACGGCGACGATGTCGGTCGAAGCAGCTTCGGTTTCGGCGCCTTCCTCGTGACGACCGCCACGACGGCGGCGACGGCGGCCACGGCCGCGGCCTTCGCCGTCTTGAGCTTCGGCACGCTCGCGCGGCTCGTCGTCGTCGTTGTCTTCGCGGTCGAGATCGGCGTCGTCCTCGTCGTCGCCGCTGATGATTTCCTCGTCTTCGTCCTCATCCTCGTGGTCGAAGGCGCTGTCGTCGAAGCCGTCGTCCAGTTCCGCCGCCGAGATGTGGGTGACGGTGGGGACGAAGTCTTCGTTGGTGTCGGTGCGCTCGATGGCGTGCTCGCCCTGGGCCAGGGTATCGTCGATCAGAATGACGACGTTCAGGCCGCGCTGTTCCAGCAGGCGCTGCAGATAGCCGCGCTTGTGGTTCAGGATGTAGAGGGCGACGGCGGTCGAGACGCGCAGGTTGACCGAACCGGCGCCGTTGCGGCCCGCTTCGATGTCCACGGCGCGCAGGGTCACCAGAGCCGCCGATTCCGCCGAGCGGATACGACCGGCGCCCTGGCAGTGCGGGCAGACCTCGGTGGCGCCTTCGATCACGCCCAGGCGACGACGCTGGCGGCTGATTTCCATCAGGCCGAATCCCGAGATGCGGCCCATTTGGATGCGGGCGCGATCCTTGGCCAGCGCGTCCTTCAGCACCTTCTCTACGGCGCGGTTGTTCTTGCCTTCATCCATGTCGATGAAGTCGATGACGATCAGGCCGGCGAGGTCACGCAGACGCAACTGGCGGGCGGCTTCGACGGCCGCTTCCAGATTGGTCTTGGTGGCGGTGGCCTCGACATTGCGTTCCTTGGTGGAACGGCCCGAGTTCACGTCGATGGCGACCAGGGCTTCGGTCTGGTTGATGACCAGATAGCCGCCTGACTTCAGCGGCACGACCGGCTGGTGAATCTGCGTCAGCAGTTCCTCGATGCCGTGGGCGGCGAACAGGGGCTTGGAGCCCTGATACAGGTGAATCTTCTTCGCCTGCGACGGCATCAGCACGCGCATGAAGTCGCGGGCTTCCTTGAAGCCCTCGAGACCCTCGACCTGAATGCCGTCGAAATCCTTGTCGTACATGTCGCGCACGGCGCGGCGGACCAGGTTTTCTTCCTCATAGATCACGGCTGGCGCGTTCGAGCGCAGGGTGGTCTCGCGGATCGTCTCCCACAGGCGCAGCAGGTATTCGTAGTCGCGCTTGATCTCGGCCTTGGTGCGCTTGGCGCCGGCCGTGCGGATGATCAGGCCCATGCCCTTGGGCACCTTCAGCGCCGAGGCGGCGGCTTTCAGGCGACGACGGTCCGAGGTGTTGGTGATCTTGCGCGAAATGCCGCCGCCCTTGCCGGTGTTCGGCATCAGGACGCAGTAGCGGCCGGCCAGAGACAGCCAGGTGGTCAGAGCCGCGCCCTTGGCGCCGCGCTCGTCCTTGACAACCTGCACCAGCAGGATCTGGCGGCGCTTGATGACGTCCTGGATCTTGTAGCGACGCATCAGGCGACGCTTCAGGCGCTCCTCGTCGGCCAGGCCGCCTTCGGATTCGCCGTCGTCGCTGTCACGGCCCAGGTCGTCGTGATCGTCATCGTCCGAGTGCGCCTCGGCCATGATGGCTTCACGGTCGGCGACCGGGATCTGATAATAGTCCGGGTGGATTTCGTTGAAGGCCAGGAAGCCGTGACGATTGCCGCCGTACTCGATGAAAGCCGCCTGAAGGCTAGGCTCTACGCGGGTGACCTTGGCGAGATAGATGTTGCCGCGAAGCTGACGGCGGGCCGTGGATTCGAAATCGAATTCCTCAACCTGACGTCCGTCCACGATTGCGACGCGCGTTTCTTCCGCGTGCGCCGCATCGATCAGCATGGTTTTTGACATGGGTGGTCTCTCTCTGGCGCGCCAGGCCGGGCCCTGCGGATACATCCGCGGACAAGGGGGCGGCTCGCCGAATGGAAATGGGGGCCAGGGCGCGCGTCATCCCCTCGCGGAATGCGAGAGCGGCAAAGGTCTGCCGGTCGGGAGCGCAGGCGGGTCGGCCCATGAGGTCTGTCGGTCCTGGATCCGAACGCGCCGTTCAAGGCCGCGTCCCGGACCCGTTCGTCGGATCGGCGGCCAGGCCGGGCGATCCTCGGAATAGGTGAAAGTCAGCGCCGCGAGGAGACCGCGCCCGCCCTGCGGAGAATGTGCAGAGGGCGCGATCGTTCGCTAGCGGATCACACCATAGGCCTAACTTATGGAAAATAAAAGAACCGCCGCCGTTACGTGACTTAACGAAATCCTTAGCACGTTAGGTCACCCTGTCGGCTGAACCAGAAGGGTGAAGTCCGTCCATGTATGGTCGGTGGCGTGACAATCTGGCCCGTTGGGGCGTGCGCGAATGGGCGATGACAGGCTTGGCCCTGGTCGTCATTTGCGGCGTCGTGCTGACGGCTGGGCGCGGTCTGGCGTTCGTCGCCGATGATCAGATCTCCGCCATCCGCTTCGGCGGGGACGCCGAGCGCACGCGGGTCGTGCTGGATCTGGGAAAAACCACACGCGGTCAGGTCATAGAGGATGGATCGGCCGGGCGCGTGATCGTCGCCCTGTCGGATGTCGCGCCTGGACGCGGACTGGACGGAAGCGGCTCGGGCCTGGTGCGCGGCTACGACGTCAGCGCCTCGGGCGGCTCGTCGCGCGTGCGGCTGGACCTGGCGCGGGGCGCCGAGATCGAGCGCCGCTTCCTGCTTCCGCCCGGCGACGGGGTGCAGCACTATCGTTATGTCATTGATCTGAAGGCGACGGGCGCGGCGGCTGCTGCTCCGTTGGCTCCGCCGCGTCGCGAACAGGCGCGTAAGGAAAAGCCGCTGATCGTCATCGACGCCGGGCACGGCGGTCGCGATCCGGGCGCACAGGGCCAGCACGTGCAGGAAAAGGCCGTCACCCTGGCCGCCGCGCAAGAGCTGAAGGCCGCGCTGGAGCGTACGGGCCGCTATCGCGTGCGTCTGACGCGCGACAGCGACGTCTATGTTATCCACGGCCGGCGGGTGCAGGTCGCCCGCGACGCCGGGGCCGATCTGTTCATCTCGCTGCACGCCGACGCCGGGACTGATCCGGCGCTGCGCGGGGCCAGCGTCTATACACTGTCGGAGCAGGGCGCGGGCCGCGCGGTGCGCGAGTTCACGCGCGGCGAGGACTGGCAGCGTGAATTGCGCCTTCCGGGCCGCGACCCCTCGGTCGACCGTATCCTGTTGGACATGACCCAGCGCGCCACCCAGAACCGCTCGGCACAGTTCGCGCGCGTTCTGCTGACTCATCTGGAAGGTGCGGACCACCCGCTGCTGCGCCGCAGCCACCGCGACGCCGGTCTGGCCGTGCTGCTGGCGCCCGACGTTCCGGCTATCCTGTTCGAGATGGGCTTTATCACCAATCCCGAGGACGAGCAGGTCCTGACCGACGAACGCGCGCGTCGTCGCCTGATGCGCTCGGTCGCCGAGGGCATCGACCGCTATTTCCGCGAACCCTCGACGCCGGTGATGGTGGCCGGCGAGGTCGCCGGCGGCGCCTGACCTATTCCTCCAGCGCCAGTTTGGCGCGGTGGAAGATTTCTTCGAACATCTGCGGCGTCAGACGGCCTGTGTTCGTGTTCAGCCGCGAGCAGTGATAGCTGTTGATGATCGTATAGTTCCCGACCTTGCCCTCGACGCCGTGTCCGGCGGGGATGGCCGTGCCGGGATAGCCGAGCGTGCGCAGGATGTTGCGCCGCGACACGTCGCCCAGGGTCACGATCACCTTCAGCCGGGGCAGGGCGGCCAGACGGTCGATCAGGAAGGGGCGACAGGTGTTTTCCTCCGCTGGGGTCGGCTTGTTCTGCGGCGGGGCGCAGCGCACGGCGTTGGTGATCATGCAGTCGACCAGTTCCAGCCCGTCGTCGGGATTGGCCTGGAACTCGCCCTTGGCGAAACCCGTCTTCCTCAAGGTTTCGAACAGCAGCCAGCCGGCGTGGTCGCCGGTGAAGGGGCGGCCTGTGCGGTTCGCGCCAGTGCGGCCCGGCGCCAGGCCCGCCACCAGCAGCCGCGCGTTGGGATCGCCGAAGGAGGGGGCGGGGCCGTTCCACCAGTCGGGGTTTTGACGGATGTTCTCTTGCCGATAGGCGACTAGGCGCGGGCACAGGGGGCAGTCGCGCGGCGGCTCGGGGTTCAGGGGGCGGCTCATGGGCGGTCGTCTCGTTCAAAAGTGCGCATCGTGGCCTGGGGCCCTGCGTTCTTGGGCTTGCTGAACTGGATCATCACGTCCGCCAGATCAATGAAGGCGTCGGCCTGACGGCGCAGTTCGTCGGCGATCTGGGGCGGCTGGGTCCTGGTGGTCGAGACCACGGTGACGCGCACGCCCCTGGCCTGAACCGCCTGCACCACCCGGCGGAAATCGCCGTCGCCCGAGAACAGGATCATGTGATCCAGATGCGGCGCCAATTCCAGCATGTCGACCGCGATCTCGATATCCATATTGCCCTTGATGCGCGAATGGCCGTGGGCGTCGGTGAAGCGTTTGACCGGCTTGGTGACGACCGTGAAGCCGTTGTAGTCGAGCCAGTCGACCAGCGGGCGGATGGGCGAGAACTCTTCGCCCTCGACCACCGCCGTGTAATAATAGGCGCGCACCAGTTGGCCCTTCTGGCCGAACCAGTCGGACAGCTTTTTGAAGTCGAGATCGACGTTGAGTGCGCGAGCCGCCGAATAGAGGTTGGCGCCGTCGATGAACAAGGCAATGCGGTCGCCCGAGTGGCCGGTCATGAATATGAGTCCGAGGAAATGGTCGAGAATATGAGCGTCCCGACCGAAATCCCCGAAGGCGACCTCGATCTGGAAGGGGCAGTCATCGTCGCGCTGGGCTGCAATGACAAGGGCGTCTGGGCGTCCTGCGCAGAGTCGCTGGAGGCGGCGTTGGCGCGTTTCAGGGCAGAGGGCATCGATGTTTTGGCGCGTTCGTCGTGGTGGTCGTCGCAAGCCTGGCCCGATCCGACCGATCCGCCCTTTTTGAACGGAGTCGTGATCGTTCGGACGGAGCATGACCCGCAGGCGCTGATGGGGAAGCTGGCCCGGATCGAGGACGTCTTCGGCCGGAGGCGCAGTGTCCGCAACGCGCCCCGCACCCTGGATCTGGATTTGATCGCCTATGGGCGGGTAAGCGGCGATCTCGACGGGCTTATCCTGCCGCATCCGCGCGCGGCCGAGCGGCTGTTCGTCATGGGGCCGCTGGCCGAGATCGCGCCGGAGTGGCGTCATCCAACGGCTGATGTTGCAGCGCAGCTATTGACGGCGATGTGCACTGTCGGGGTCGACGCTAGGCCGCAACGGCGTCTATAGGGGGCTTTGCGCCGCATTCCGGCCTTCGCGGCGTTGCACAATCACGCCTAACCCTATATTTTGTGCGGTTCTCCCTGCCGCCAGAGGAATTTCATGGCCCGCGTCACTGTCGAAGACTGCATCGAGAAGGTGCCGAACCGCTTTGGTCTGGTTCTGCTGGCCGGCCACCGCGCCCGCAACATCGCCAACGGCGCCGCGCTGACCATCGACCGCGACAACGACAAGAATCCCGTTGTGGCCCTGCGCGAACTGGCCGACGAAACCGTCGTGCCGGACGAACTGCGCGAGAACATCATCACCACGCTGCAACGCGTCGATGAGCGCACCGAAGCCGAGGACGAAGCCGAAGTCGTGGCGCTGCTGGCTGAGCCGCAGCACATGAACATGGCCGAGGCCGAACTGATCCGCGCGCTGCAAAGCGACCGGGACGGCGGCCAGGAGGAACGCTACTGACGGCTGAGCCTGTCAACGGCGTAACCATCCTTCCGGCGCGGTCCCCCGCGGACACGTCGCCGGACCTAGCTGCGAATCAGCAAGACCAGTCGGCGTCGCTCCTCTCCGGGGCGGCGCCGAAGTCGTCTGAAGCCCCCTCTCAGTCCGAGTCCCACGTGTCCGAAACCAAGCGCGCGCCGATCATGCGCCAGTTCGAGCTGATCGAGGCGGTCAAGGCCTATGACCCGACCGCCGACGAGGCGTTGCTGAACCGCGCCTACGTCTATGCGATGAAGATGCACGGCTCGCAGTTGCGGGCCTCGGGCGATCCCTATTTCGCCCACCCCATCCAGGTTGCGGGCATCCTGACCGACTACAAGCTGGACACCGCGACCATCGTTACGGCCCTGCTGCACGACGTGGTCGAGGACACGTCGGCCACCCGCGACGACATCGCCGCCATGTTCGGCGAAGAGGTCGCGGTCCTAGTCGAGGGCGTGACCAAGCTGTCGCGACTGGAGCTTCAGGCCGAGCACACCCGCCAGGCCGAGAACCTGCGCAAATTTATCCTGGCCATTTCCAAGGATGTGCGGGTGCTGCTGGTCAAGCTGGCCGACCGCCTGCACAACATGCGCACCCTCCAGTACGTCAAGCCGGAGAAGCGCGAGCGCATCAGCCGCGAGACGCTGGAAGTCTATGCGCCCCTGGGCCGCTCCATCGGCATCCACTCCATCGCTTCCGAACTGGAGGAACTGGCGTTCGAGCACCTGAACGCCACGGCCCGCGTCGCCATTCAGCGCCGTCTGGAGGCGCTGAAACTGGAGCACGGCCGCGCCATCGAGGGCGTGTCTCGCGAGATCGAGACTGTGCTGAGCGAGGCCGGCATCACGGCCCACGTCAAGGGACGGGAAAAGACGCCGTATTCGATCTGGCGCAAGCTGCAGCGCAAGTCGGTGGGCTTCTCGTCGCTGTCGGACATCTACGGCTTCCGGGTGATCGTCGAGGCCGAGGACGACTGCTATCGCGCCCTGGGCGTCATCCACCGCGCCTGGCCCATGGTGCCGGAGCGGTTCAAGGACTTCATCTCGACGCCCAAGTCGAACAACTATCGCTCGCTGCACACCACGGTCGTCGGCCCGGGCGGCCTGCGCATCGAGATGCAGATCCGCACCGAAACCATGGACCGCGTGGCCGAGGACGGCGTGGCGGCGCACTGGGCCTACAAGAACCATTCCTACGGCTTCGATCGCGAGGCGATGGAGGCGGACGGCGGGCGCGACCCGCTGCTGAACCTGCGCCATCTGGTTCAGGTCATCGAGCACGGCGAGGGCGGCGAGGACTGGGTCGAGCACGCCAAGCTCGAAATGTATCTGGATCAGGTCTTCGTCTTCACGCCCAAGGGCGCGCTGATCACCCTGCCGCGCGGCGGCATGGCGCTGGACTTCGCCTATGCCGTCCACACCGAGGTCGGCGACACGGCGGTGGGCGTCAAGATCAATGGCGAACTGAAGCCGATGCGCACGGCGCTGCAGAACGGCGACGTGGTCGAGATCATTCGCGGGACCAAGCGCGAGGTGCCGACCGACTGGCGCAGCCTGACGGTCACCGGCCGCGCCCGCTCGGCCATCCGCCGCCACATCCGCACGTCGGAGCGCGATGAGTTCGTGCGTCTGGGCAAGGCGACGCTGGAACAGACGCTGGAGCGGGCCGGCAAGTCTCTGGCCGAGGTTTCACTGAAGCCCGTGCTGGAAACCCACGCCATCGCCTCGGAAGAGGACATGTTCGACGCCATCGGTCGGGGCCGCTTGGCCGCGACCAAGATCGCCGAGACCATGTTCCCGGCGCTGAAGGGCCAACTGAAGGCCGGGCCCGAGCGCAAGCGGATCGGCAATGAACACGCCCGCCTGTTCGTGCGCGGCAGCGGCCTGACGCCCGGCGTCAGCATCCATTTCGGCGCCTGCTGCTCGCCGGTGCCGGGCGACCGCATCGTCGGTATTCTGGAGCCCGACAAGGGGCTGACGGTCCACACCATCGACTGCCAGACCCTGGCCGACTTCGCCGACGACGACTCCGTCTGGCAGGATCTGCAATGGACGCCTCAGGCTGAACAGGATGCGGTGGCTGCGGCCCGTCTGCGCGCCACCATCCGCAATGCGCCCGGCGTGCTGGGGCAGGTGGCGACCATCATCGGCGAGGCCGGCGGCAATATCCTCAACCTGTCGATGGCCCATCGACAGCAGGACTTCTTCGACGTGGACATCGACGTCGAGGTCGAGGACGCCCGTCACGCGACCATGATCATCGCCGCCCTGCGCGCCAATCCATCCGTCGACACCGTGGACCGGGCGCGCGGCTGATCGCCAAGGTTGGCGAGGGGGGACGACATGAGTTCTGAACAGCAAGATCCGTCAAACGCGTCGCAAAAAGCGTCGCCCTCCTATCGTCTGGCCGCGCTGGACCGGGATTTTCTGCTCAGTGACGGGATGCGCGGCGTGCGTTTCCTGATGGAGTATGAAAAGGCCGAAGAGGCCTTGCTGGCCTGGGGCGTACGCTCGACCATCGTGGTGTTCGGCAGCGCCCGCGTGGGCAGGAACGGCGACGGTCGGCACAGCCACTGGTACGAGCAGGCCCGTCGGTTCGGCCATATCGCCTCGGAACGGGGCGGCGCCCTGCACGGCGCGCCGGGCGAGGTGCGCGACAACGTCATCGCCACCGGAGGCGGCCCAGGCATCATGCAGGCGGCCAATCAGGGCGCGCATGAGGCCGGGGCGCCGTCCATCGGCTTCAACATCACCCTGCCGCATGAGCAGGAGCCCAATCCCTGGACCACGCCGGAACTGACCTTTCAGTTCCACTATTTCGCTATGCGCAAGATGCATCTGGCGATGCGGGCCAACGCCCTGGTGGTCTTCCCCGGCGGATTCGGCACGCTGGACGAACTGTTTGAAATCCTGACCCTGCGCCAGACAAACAAGTCGCCGCCCATTCCCATCGTCTTGTTCGACGAGGCTTTTTGGCGCTCGGTGATCAATTTCGACGTCCTGATCGAGCACGGCATGGTCAAGGCGGCGGACATGGCCCTGTTCTCGTTCGCCGACGACGCCGAGACGGTCTGGTCCTGCCTGCTGAAGGGCGGGTTGAAGCCGGGGCAGGATCTGAAGTAGCGGCGGCTTGAGGGGGGGACCCCCAAGGTTTAAGGACGCGGGCATGAACACTGAAGACGTCCTCAACGAATTCCGCGACGCCGGCGCCCTGCGCGAAGGCCATTTCGTCCTGTCGTCGGGCCTGCACAGCCCGGTCTTCCTGCAAAAGAACCTGGTCTTCATGGACGGTCGCCGCTGCGAGCGTCTGTGCAAGGCCCTGGCCGAGAAGATCGTCGCCACGGTCGGCCCGGTGGACGTGGCCATCTCGCCCGCCGTCGGCGGCATCATCCCCGGCTATGAGACGGCGCGGCACTTGAACGTGCGCTCGCTCTACGTCGAGCGCGAAGGCGGCGAGTTCAAGCTGCGCCGCGGCTTCACCGTAGAGCCGGGCGAGAAGGTCGTCATGGTCGAGGACATCGTCACGACGGGCCTGTCGTCGCGCGAGTGCATCGCCGCCATCCAGAAGGCGGGGGGCGAAGTCGTCGCCGCCGCCTGCATCGTCGACCGCTCGGGCGGACGCGCCGACGTGGGCGTGCCGCTGATCGCGTTGGCGACCCTGGACGTGCCGGCCTATCCGGCCGACGCCCTGCCGCCCGAACTGGCCGCACTGCCGGTCGAGGATCCGGGCAGCCGCCGGCTGGCCAAGTAGGAGAGGCGGGATGAAGCGCGAGCGGGTTCGTCTGGGCGTCAACATCGACCACGTCGCCACGGTTCGCAACGCGCGCGGCGGCGCTCATCCCGATCCGGCCCGCGCGGCTGAGGCGGCGCTGGCGGCAGGGGCGGACGGCATCACCGCCCACCTGCGCGAGGATCGCCGCCACATCACCGACGCCGACATCGACGTGCTGACGGCCCTGTGCCGTCGCGCGAACAAGCCACTGAACTTCGAGATGGCCGTCACCGACGAGATGCTGGCCATCGCCCTGCGTCACCGTCCGCACGCCGCCTGCCTGGTGCCTGAGCGGCGCGAGGAGGTCACGACCGAGGGCGGTCTGGCCGTGGCCGGTCATGAGGCGCGCATCGCCCCCGTGGTGAAGGCGCTGACGGACGCCGGAATCCGCGTATCCCTCTTCATCGAGCCGTCTGAAGTCCAGGTCGAGGCCGCTGCCGCCGTGGGCGCACAGGTGGTCGAGTTCCACACCGGCCGCTATTGCCACCTGACCGATCCGGCGGAACGTGCGTTCGAGCTGGACCGCCTTGCCGCCGCCGCCGCCCAGGCCGACATCCTGGGGCTGGAGATCCACGCCGGACATGGCCTGGACTACGCCACCGCCAGCGTCGTTCTGGCCATCCCCGAGATCAAGGAACTCAACATCGGCCACTTCCTGATCGGAGAGGCGGTGTTTGTCGGTCTGGACGCCGCCATCCGCCGGATGCGGGCGGCGATGGACGAAGCCGTCAACGGAGTTGGTCGGTGATCATCGGCGTCGGCGCCGACCTGTCGGACATTCGCCGCATCCAGAAGTCGCTGGATCGGTTCGGCGAACGCTTCAAGCAGCGCTGCTTCACCGAATTGGAACGCACCCGTTCGGACCGCAAGCCGGACCCGGCCTGGAGCTATGCCAAGCGGTTCGCGGCCAAGGAGGCCTGCGCCAAGGCCCTGGGTACCGGCATGCGATCCGACGTCTATTGGCGCGACATGGGGGTGGTGAACCTGAAGTCCGGTCAGCCGACCCTGGCCCTGACCGGCCATGCCGCCGAACACCTGGCGCGACTGGTCCCGCCGGGGCATGAGCCACGCATCCATCTGACCCTCAGCGACGAACACCCGTATGCTCTCGCTTTCGTGGTGATCGAAGCCTTGCCCGAGGCGTAATCAGCGATTACGCCTCGACTATTCCAACCCCGCGTTCGGCGGGGGATTCGAGCAGACCATGAGCGACGACCCCAAGGCGAACGGCGGCGCCGGCAATCCTGCCATAGACCCTGCCGAGCAGCGACCGATCTGGAGCGACGACGGCGACGCTCCCTTCGACATGGGCGACGATCCCGAAGCCCTCGACAGCGACAAGCCGATTTACGCCACGCCGCGTCCCAAGAAAGCCAAACGTGTGAAAAAAGAGAAGTCCGCGAGCAACGAGACGGTTGAGATCATCAAGACCGTCGTCTTCGCACTGCTGATCGCCTTCGTGCTGCGGGTGCTGCTGTTCCAGCCCTTCACCATTCCCTCGGCCTCGATGGAGCCCAATCTCTATGAGGGCGACTACATCGTTGTCTCGAAGTGGTCCTACGGCTATTCGAAACACTCGATCCCGTGGAGCCCGCCGCTGTTCGACGGCCGCGTCCTGGGCAAGGACCCGACGCGCGGCGACATCGTGGTGTTCAAGCTGCCCCGCGACAACAAGACGGACTACATCAAGCGCGTGATCGGCCTGCCGGGCGACAAGGTGCAGATGATCGCCAATCAGCTCTACATCAACGGCGCTCCGGTGAAGGACGTCGTAGTCAGCCGCGCCGAGATGGCCGATATGTTCGGCCCGCGTCCGGTGACCCAGCTGCGCGAGACCCTGCCGAACGGCAAGAGCTTCATGACCCAGGACTTCGGTCCCGGCGGCGATCTGGACGACACCCCGGTCTATGAGGTGCCGGCCGGTCACTTCTTCATGATGGGCGACAACCGCGACAACTCGATCGACAGCCGCGTCGACATGTCGGCCGGCGTGGGCATGGTCCCGGCCGAGAACCTGGTGGGCAAGGCCGAGATCATCATGTTCTCCTGGTCGCCGGGTGCTTCGCTGTTCAATCCGGTCAGCTGGGTCGCCAACCTGCGTCCCAGCCGGTTCTTCAAGATCCTCGATTGATGGCGAATGTTCGGGCCGAGGCAGTCGCCGCGCTCAGGCGCCGGCTGGGCCATGATTTCGCCGATCCGTCGCTGCTGGAGCGCGCCCTGACCCACGCCAGTGTGGGCGAGGGCGCGGGACAGGCCGACGGCCGGCGCCCCGCCGACAACGAGCGGCTGGAGTTCCTGGGCGACCGGGTTCTCGGTCTGCTGGTCGCCGATCGGCTGACGCGGGACTTCCCCTCGGCGGACGAAGGCCAGTTGTCGGCGCGGTTGCACGCCCTAGTGGACAAGAGCGCTTGCGCTCGTGTGGGCGAGCGGCTGGATGTCGGCGCGGCCCTGCGCCTGTCGCCGGGCGAGACCAAGACGGGCGGCCGCAGAAAGGCCGGAGTCATCGCCGATGCTGTCGAGGCTATTCTGGCGGCCGTCTATCGCGACGGCGGCCTGACGGCGGCTAAGGCCATGTTCGACATCGCCTGGGCCGAGGAGTTCGCATCTCCGCCGGCTGCGGCCGTGACCAATCCTAAGTCCGCTCTGCAGGAGTGGGCTCAGGCGCAGGGGCGTCCTCTACCGACCTATCGGGTGGTGGAGCGCACCGGATCAGATCATGCTCCGACCTTCGTGGTCGAAGCGGCGGTGGTCGGCTTCGACCCCGAGAAACAAACAGGACGTTCGCGTCAGGAGGCGGAAAAAGCCGCCGCCATGGCGCTGTTGAAACGAGAAGGCCAAATTTGACCGAGATTCCGAACCCCAACCAGCACGCGGGCTTCGCCGCCATCATTGGCGCGCCCAACGCCGGCAAGTCGACGCTGGTGAACCGGCTGACGGGATCCAAGGTCTCGATCGTCACGCAAAAGGTCCAGACCACGCGCTTCCCCGTGCGTGGCATCGCCATGGAGGGCGACGCCCAGATCGTTCTGGTGGACACGCCCGGCATCTTCACGCCGCGGCGCCGTTTGGACCGGGCCATGGTCGCCTCGGCCTGGGGCGGGGCCCAGGACGCCGACGTGGTGGTCCACTTGATCGACGCCCAGTCGCATATCGACTCCGAAGGCAAGGAAGGCACGGCCGCTGACCGTCGCTCGGCCGAGGACACCGAAACCATCATCGCCAATCTGCAGTCGACAGGGACCAAGGTCATCCTGGCGCTGAATAAGATCGACGGGATGCGCCGCGACACCCTTCTGGCCCTGTCGCAGCGGCTGTTCGAAACTGGCGTCTATAGCGAGGTCTATATGATCTCGGCCCTCAGCGGCGACGGCGTGGAAGACCTGAAGCAGCGCCTGGCGCGTTCCATGCCCGCCGGTCACTGGCTCTATCCCGAAGACCAGTCGGCCGACGTGCCGGTGCGCGTCCTGGCCGCCGAGATCACTCGCGAGAAGGTCTATCTGCGCGTCCACGAGGAACTGCCCTATTCGGCGGCGGTCGAGACGACCTCGTTCGAGGAAAGGGCCGATGGTTCGGCCCGCATCGAACAGACCATCTATGTCGAGCGTGAGAGCCAGCGTCCCATCGTTCTGGGCAAGGGCGGCCAGACCCTGAAATGGATCGGCCAGAAGTCGCGCGAAGAATTGATCGAACTGCTCGACCGCCCCGTCCACCTGTTCCTGACCGTCAAGGTCGACCCCAAATGGCAGGACAGCCGCGCCCTGTACGCTCAGTTCGGGTTGGATTTCGACGTCTAAAAAACGTAGTTAAGTACCGTGTTTGAAGTTCCCACGTCCGCAGGCGGGCGGCCCTGGTTCCTCGGATCCTTGGTCGCCGTCGCCCTGGTTTGCGCCGGCGCCGGCGCCTGGATCGTGCACGCCGTCGCCCCGGAAACTCAGGCGGCGGTTGCGACCAAGGCTCGGCTGCCGGAACGGCCGCCGGTCGAGGTGGTCGAGGCCCTGCCGCAACTGAAGACGCGGCTGGATTATCTGGCCGAGCGCAAGCAGTTCATGGGGGCCATCCTGGTGGCCAAGGGCGATCAGGTCCTGTTCCGCCAGGTCTATGGCAAGGCGAACTATGAGAACGACCAGCCGTTGAAGCTGGACACCCGCTTCCGCCTGGCCTCGGTGTCGAAACAGTTCACCGCCGCCGCCATCCTGAAGCTGCAGGACGAGGGCAAGCTGTCGGTCGACGATCCGATCTGCAAATGGATCGAGCCGTGCCCGGATGCGTGGAAGCCGATCAAGCTGCACCATCTGATGTCGCACACCTCGGGCATTCCCGACCTGATGGCCCAGGCCGAGTGGGGGCGTGTCCGCGTCACCCCGCACACGCCGGACGAACTGACCCAGGCCTCGGCCCGCTATGGTCTGCAGTTCCAGCCGGGGACCAAGATTCGCTACGACAACGCCGCCTTCAACCTGCTGGCGGTCGTGGTGGCCAAGGCCAGCGGCAAGCCGTTCGAGACCTATCTGAACGACGCCGTCCTCAAGCCACTGGGGATGAAGGACACGGGCTCGGACGCCCACGCCGACGCGAAGGGCCTGGCCATGGGCTACGCCAACTTCCCCGGCGGACTAGCGGCCCAGCCAATCGCCAACGTCAGCGTCGTCTTCGGCGCCGGCGCCCTCTATTCGACGCTGGACGACATGCTGGTGTGGAACCGGGCCCTGCATAAGGGCCACGTCCTGAGCCAGAAGTCCTATGCCGACATGGTGGCGGATCATGCGCCGGAGGACACGCCCAAGGAGCGAGGCCGCGCGCACCGCGCCTATGGCTATGGCATCTACGTCAACAGCCTGGGCCGGCAGGTTTCGCCGTCGTTCGACGACAAGCAGATCTATCACACGGGCAGCTGGGCCGGGTTCCGCAACCTGGTCCTGTACCAGCCCGAGGCCGACGTGACCGTGGTGGTCCTGTCCAACAACTACCACCAGCGCGACCTGGTCTTCATGCTGAGCCAGCAGGCCATGGCTGAGGCCCTCGGCCGGCCGTTCCCGACAGGTCTGCACCGCTAGAGGTCATGATTTCCTCCCCATGAAATGGGGAGGTGGCGCGGCGGCGAAGCTGGCGTGACGGAGGGGCCGCCACGTGCCAGGCGCGACCGGGCCCCTCCACCGCTACGCGGTCCCCTCCCCACAGAGTGGGGAGGAAAAGAGCACGCTTTACCCCTTCATCGACCCCGTTTCGATGAAGCGCTGGTGCCACGACAGCGCCTCGCTGAGCAGGTGCGGCGTCTGCAGGCCGTAGGCCCCCTTCAGCGCGCGGGCGTAATAGTCCTTCAGCGCGTCGCGATAATCCGGGTGGGCGCAGTTGGCGATGATGACCTGAGCGCGCTGCTTGGGCGACAGGCCGCGCAGGTCGGCCAGCCCCTGTTCCGTGACGATGACCTGCACGTCCTGGGTGATGTGGTCGACGTGGCTGGCCATGGGCACGATGGCCGAGATCTTGCCGCCCTTGGCCGTCGAGGGGGTGACGAAGCAGGAAATGTAGGCGTTGCGGGCAAAGTCGCCCGACCCGCCGATGCCGTTCTGGATGCGCGAGCCCATGATATGGGTCGAGTTGACGTTGCCGTAGATGTCGGCCTCGATCAGGCCGTTCATGGCGATGCAGCCCAGGCGGCGGATGATCTCCGGGTGGTTCGAGATCTCCTGCGGGCGCAGGATGATCTTGCCGCGGAACTGCTCCATCCGGCTGTTCAGGTCGGCGGCGGCCTCGGGGCTGAGCGAGAAGGCGGTGGCCGAGGCGACGGTCAGCTTGCCCGAGTCCAGCAGGTCCAGCATCCCGTCCTGAAGCACCTCGGTATA
This sequence comes from Brevundimonas sp. 2YAF1, assembly GCF_052114745.1. Taxonomy (NCBI): domain Bacteria; kingdom Pseudomonadati; phylum Pseudomonadota; class Alphaproteobacteria; order Caulobacterales; family Caulobacteraceae; genus Brevundimonas; species Brevundimonas sp. 2YAF1. Next base: position 145,375 of record NZ_JBFRFI010000001.1, read on the forward strand.
GGCGGTCAGGTTCTCGAACGGGCTGTCGGCCAGACCGGCCAAAACGGCGTTGGCGACGTTGCCGACACCCGATTGCAGCGGCAGCAGATGGGCGGGCAGGCGGCCCAGCTTCACTTCGTGCTGCAGGAACTCGATCAAGTGGCCCGCGATGGCCGTGGCGCTGGCGTCCGGCGCGGCGAAGGGCAGGTTGCGGTCGGGCGCATCGGTCTCGACGATGGCGGCGATCTTGGCCGGATCGACGCGGAAGACCGTCTCGCCGATCCGGTCGGTCGGCCGGGTCAGCGGGATCGGCACCCGGTTCGGCGGCAGCGCCGTGCCGTAATAGATGTCGTGCATCCCCTCCAGCGCCGGGTTCTGCCAGTTGTTGACCTCCAGGATGATGCGGTCGGCGCGGTCTAGCCAGGTCTTGTTGTTGCCGATGGAGGACGAGGGGATCAGCGCGCCGTCCTCGCGGATGCCCGAGACCTCGACCACCGCCGTTTCCAGCGGGCCAAGGAAGCCCTGCCAGGCGACGGGCGCCACCTGCGACAGGTGCATGTCGAGATATTCCATCTCGCCCCTGTTGATCTTCTCGCGGGCGATGGGGTCGGAGTTGTAGGGCAGGCGGAACTCGATACCGTCGGCTTTCGCCAACGCGCCGTCCAGTTCCGGCCCCGTCGAGGCGCCGGTCCAGACCTTCAGCCGGAACGGATGGCCCGCCGCGTGCTCGGCTTCGATCCGGGCGGCCAGCGCCATCGGCACGACCTTGGGATAGCCCGAGCCGGTGAAGCCGCTCATGCCCACGGTCGAGTTGGCCGGAATCAGAGCGGCGGCGTCCTGGGCGGACATGATCTTCGACTGCAGGGCGGCGTTGCGGACGCGGGACATCGGAAACCTGACGACGGCGGCCCTGAGGGCTCGGGGAGAGAGACGGACATAGGCGCCGCATCACCCTGATTCCAATACGGCTTTGGTCGTAACGATCCGTGATCACAAAGGCGTCAGCCGCCGGGTTTCCAGTCCGCCGCCGGGTTGGTGTTGATCATCCACGGGATGCCGAACTTGTCTGTCAGAGTGCCGAAGCCGGGGGACCAGAAGGTCGGGGCGAAGGCCATGCCCACCTTGCCGCCTTCGGACAGGGCGTCGAACACCGTCTTGGCCTTGGCGGCGTCGTCGGTGTGATAGGCGACGTCGAAGCCGTTCTTGGGCTTGCCGATGTTCGGCGCGAACTCGGGCGGCATGTCGGCGCCCATGATCGCCTGATCTTCGACCTCCAGCCAGCCGTGCATCAGCCAGTCCTTGTATTTGGGATCGACCGGCATGTCGGGCGGTCCGTCGCCGAAGGGAAAGGCGGCGGTGACCTTGCCGCCCAGAACGCGGGCGTAGAACTCCAGCGCCTCGCGGCACTGGCCCTGGAAGCTGAGACTAGTGACGATCTTCATGGGACCTCTCCTGTTGGCGGGTTGGAGGTCTGAACGCGCGAGAGCGGTGAAGGGCGCCGAAGTTGTCCTTCTCCCCTTGCGGGAGAAGGTGGCCGAGCAGAGCGAGGTCGGATGAGGGGTTGCTGAACAGAAGGTCTGGACTTCCTTTCTTTCAATGTCGCGAGACCCCTCATCCGACCCTGACGGGCCACCTTCTCCCGCAAGGGGAGAAGGAAACATCTTGGGTGCGCTATCGCCCTTCGGGCTGCTTGAGCGCGGACGCCCGCCTCGCGAAATCGCGGGCGGCGGAGGGCTGGGCGGGGCGCCGGGCCTTCGCCCGGAGAGGTTGTAGTTTTACCGTTTCGACGAAGACGCTGCGCCCCGCGCGAAGAGTTGAACATGAGCTCGGGGCAGGCGCCGCTGTTTGCGGCTACCCCCGGCGCCCATGACGGGCAGGCCGCGCGACGACGCGGTCCTGGAACGGTCCGAGTAACCCCCTCGACCCTGACCGGAGCCTCTATGGCGGACGGGTCGAACGCCCCGTCGCTAGGCCCCAGCGGCGTCTTGTCTTGATGCTGTGGCCTATCGCGCTTGCGCGCTACTTGAGGCCACGGAACGACAGTAGAGGCGCCCGCCTCGTTCCCTCGCCCGCAAGGCATCCTGAACCACCCGCCTGATCCATCGCCGCCTTCCGCTGGGTGCTCCCTTGCCCGGCGCGCGCGCCGAGAGGCTGACGGTCCGACAAGACCCCCGTTCTCTCCGCTCCCGCCGCCGCTTCGGTTCGCCGGCCGAGCGAGCCCCCCCTTGCGACGGGACAGGGAAAGCATGGCGCAGGTTGGGGGTGAGGCGAGGTGATGGGGGCTGGCGTTGACGCGATCGCTTGCGGGGTCAGGGATTGGGCGGGGGGATTGTGATGGCTGCACCTTAATACCGCTCACCCCGGCGGACGCCGGGGTCCAGTCCTGGGGTGATAAGCGGGGCGCGTGGGGCTCGCACTGGATCCCGGCGTCCGCCGGGATGAACGGGAAAATGGTGGGGAACCCCTCATCCGTCGGCCTTCGGCCGCCACCTTCTCCCGCAAGGGGAGAAGGGTTTTCAGGATGTAGAAGCCGGCGCTTTCACCTGTACGAGAACAGGACTAGAACATCGGCATGATCACCGCCGCCCTGATGATGCTCCAAGTGTCCGCCGCCCCGGTTCAGGCCGCGCCTGCGCTAGAGGCCGAAGTCTCCCCCGTGAACCGCGTGCTGGACGCCATGCACGCCGCCGCGTCGCGGGCCGACGGCGAGGCCTATTTCGCGACCTTCACGCCGGACGGCCGTTTCATCGGCACCGACGCGGCTGAGCGCTGGAGCCTGCCGGAGTTCCGCGCCTACGCCATGCCCTACTTCTCGCAAGGGCGGGGCTGGACCTATCGCCCGGTGACGCGGACCGTGACCATCGCCCCGATCGACTGCCGCTGCGTCGCCTGGTTCGACGAGGTGCTGGACAATGACGCCTATGGGACCACGCGCGGCTCGGGCGTGCTGCGCCTGACCGAGGGCGGCTGGAAGATCGAGCAATACGTCCTCAGCTTCGCCGTGCCGAACGACAAGGCGCGCGCGGTCGTCGATGTGATCAAGGCCGACTGATGGAGGTTCAGGACGACGCCTTCGTCCTGTCGGCTCGGGCGCATGGCGACACCGGGGCGGTGGTCGAACTGCTGACCGAGCGGCACGGTCGTCGTGCGGCCTACGTCGCCGGCGGGGCGTCGCGCAAGATGCGGCCCTTCCTGCAGGCGGGGGCGCGGGTCGTGGCGGACTTGCGAGCGCGGACGTCGGACCAACTGGGGTCTGCAAGACTGGAGCCGGTGGGCGAGGGGCCCGCGGCCCTGTTCGACGATCCCCTGGCCCTGGTCGGGCTGAACGCCGCGGCCGCCGTGGCGCAAGGCGCTCTGCCCGAGCGCGAGCCGCATCCGGGGGCGTTTCTGGCCTTCGAGGCGATGATGGGGGCGTTCGCGCTGCCCGAGGTCTGGCCCGCTATCTTCGTGCGGTTCGAGGCGGGGCTGCTGGAAGACCTGGGCTTCGGGCTGGACCTGTCGCGCTGCGCCGCCACGGGTTCGATGGAGGACCTGATCTACGTCAGCCCGCGCACCGGCCGCGCCGTCAGCCGCGAGGCGGGCGCGCCCTATGCCGACAAGCTGCTAAACCTGCCGCCCTTCATGCTGGGGGCGCAGGCGGGGTTGGGCGAAGGCGACGTGAAGGCGGGGTTGGAGCTGACTGGGCATTTCCTGGAACAGTTCGTCTTCCACGCCTTGAACAAGCCGCTGCCGCCCGCGCGGGTGTGGATGATCGAACGGCTGGCCGAGGCCGGACGGCTCTAGGATCATTCAGCCGAAGGTGAAGGCGAAGACCTGAGCGCCGGGGTCGAGGAACTCGATGTCGAACGTCCGCGAGCGCACGGGTCCCGACTGGCGCACCAGTTGATACAGGCGCTGACTGTCGATCCGGCCCATACCTTGGGCGTCGATATCCACGCCCGCGTCGGCGCCCGGCGCCTGGCCGTCGATGCGAACGCGGAAGCGCACGGCCTTGCCCATGCTGCTGGGCCCCATGACCAGATGCAGGTCGCGGGCCTTGAAGCGGAAGGCCAGCCGTCCGCCCGCCGTCTGCAGATCGGCGTGTTCGGCGCGCACGATCCAGTCGCCCGACAGGCTCCAGTCGTTCAGTTGCAGCGGCGCGGCCTCATAGGTCTTGCGCACATCGAAGCCGAACCCGCCGGACGAGACGAAATGCTGGGCCCGGGCATAGCCGACATAGGTTTCAGGCGAGGCGACCTCGGCCATGTCGGCGGCGGCCTCGGCGCCCTGGCCCTGTACCTGAACCACGGCCTGATCGACGTTGGCGGCCCCGGCCTCCTTCAGCAGTTGCTGGATGACCCGCTCGGACTGCTCATAGTCGCCCTCGCCAAAGTGATGGTAGCGGATGTTCCCCCTGGCATCGATGAAGTAGTGGGCCGGCCAGTAGTTGTTCTTGAACGCGCGCCAGATGGCGAAGTCGTTGTCCATGGCCACGGGATAGGCGATGCCGAAGCGGCGCACGGCGTCGCGGACATTGGCGGGCGATTTCTCGAAGGCGAACTCGGGCGTGTGGACCCCGATCACCACCAGGCCCTGATCGCGATACTTCTCGGCCCAGGCGCGGACATAGGGAATGCTGCGCACGCAGTTGATGCAGGAGTAGGTCCAGAAATCGACCACCACGACCTTGCCGCGCAGCTGTTCGGTCGTCAGGGGCGGGCTGTTGATCCATTCGGTCGCGCCGGTCAGGGGCGGCATGGCCCCTTCGATAGGCAGGGCATTCAGTGGCGCGGTAGGGGCGTTCATCGGCTGGGCGGCGCCGAAGCGGCTGAGCAGGCTCTGTTCGATCCGGTTGGTGCCGCCGCTGGACAGCCGCGTGAGCAGGCCGGTGTCGAGACCCAGGGCGATGGCGGCGACGCCCATCAGGACCAGAACGCCCAGACCCTTTCGCACCCATTCGCCGACGCCCAGCGACTTCTTCATGGTCTGGAACACCTTGCCGCCGATCAGCAGGGCCAGGGCCAGCGAGGTCGCGGCCCCGGCGGCGTAGGCGACCAGCAGCAGGGTCGTGCCGACGCTGGCTCCCTGAAGCGCCGCGCCCGTCAGGATCAGCCCCAGGATCGGCCCGGCGCAGGGCGCCCACAGCAGGCCGGTCGCCACGCCCAGCAGGAAGGAGGGCCAGACGCCGCCGCCGGATTGCTGTTCCGCGCTGGCCCTTTCGGTCAGGCGCGAGCCGAGCGCCACCAGAGGCCGGGTCAGCCGATCCGCCAGCGACGGAAACACCAGCGTCAGCCCCAGCACCGCCATGACCGCCAGGGCGATCCAGCGCCCGACCTGATTGGCCTGCACCGCCCAGCCGCCGCCGACCGCCGCCAGCGTCGCCACCCCCGCAAAGGTCAGCGCCATGCCCAGCAGCAGGGGCAGGCCGCTTTTCATGAAGGGCTGCCCCGCTCGCGCGAAGACGAAAGGCAGGACCGGCAGGATGCAGGGGCTGAGAATGGTCAGCGCCCCGGCCAGATAGGACAGGAGGATCAGGAGCATGGCGTCGTCCTCGGGCGTTGTCGCCTCGGGTAAAGATACGCCTCAACAGGCCATCTGGATGCAGGGTCTCAGGTTTCCCCGACTTTACCCCCTTCTGATTCCGTCAGTGGGCTAGACTTCCGGCGTCCGATCTCCGATTCGAAAACACATGACCATCCACACTCCGACGCCCGAAGGCGGCCGCATCGTTGAAGAGCCGATGAGCGAGGCGCTGTCCAAGCGCTATCTCGCCTACGCCCTGTCCACGATCACCAACCGGGCGCTGCCCGACGTGCGCGACGGGTTCAAGCCGGTGCACCGCCGCATCATGTACGCCATGCACCAGATGCGGCTGAACCCGCAGGCGGCGGCGCGCAAATGCGCCAAGGTCGTCGGCGAGGTCATGGGCGGTTATCACCCGCACGGCGACGCCTCCATCTATGAAGCCCTGGTCCGCCTGGCCCAGGATTTCGCCCAGCGTTATCCGCTGGTGGACGGGCAGGGCAATTTCGGCAACATCGACGGCGATAGCGCCGCGGCCATGCGCTACACCGAGTGCAAGCTGACGCCCGCCGCCGTCCTGCTGCTGGACGGCATCGATCAGGACTCGGTCGATTTCCGCGCCACCTATGACGATCAGGACGAAGAGCCGGTAGTCCTGCCGGCCGGCTTCCCCAACCTGCTGGCCAATGGCTCGTCGGGCATCGCCGTGGGCATGGCGACCTCGATCCCGCCCCACAATGTCGGTGAACTGATCGACGCCTGCCAGTTGCTGCTGGAACGGCCCGAGGCGACGACCTCGGAACTGGTCCAGATCGTGCCGGGACCGGACTTCCCGACCGGCGGGGTCTCGGTCGAGGGGCACGCCTCCATCCTGGACGCCTATGAGACTGGCCGCGGCGGGGTGCGCCTGCGTGCGCGCTGGGAGACCGAGGACCTGGGGCGCGGCGTCTGGCGCATCATCGTCACCGAGATGCCCTATCAGGTGCAGAAGAGCCGCCTGATCGAGGCCCTGGCCGATTTGATCGAGAACAAGAAGGCGCCGCTTCTGGGCGACGTCCGCGACGAGTCGGCGGAAGACATCCGCCTGATCCTCGAGCCCAAGAACCGCACCATCGAGCCTGAGATGCTGATGGAGAGCCTGTTCAAGCTGTCCGATCTGGAGGTTCGCTTCCCCATCAACATGAACGTGCTGGACGCCGGCGGCACGCCGCGCGTCATGGGGCTCAAGGAATGTCTGCGGGCCTTCCTGGATCACCGTCGCGTGGTGCTGAACCGCCGCAGCCAGTGGCGGATCGAGCGGGTCGAGAAGCGGCTGCACCTGCTGGAAGGCCTGCGTATCGTCTTCCTCAACCTGGACGAGGTGATCCGCATCGTCCGCGAGGAGGAGCAGCCCAAGGCTGTCCTGATCGCGCGCTTCGGCCTGACCGAGCCTCAAGCCGACTACATCCTCGACACCCGTCTGCGTCAGTTGGCGCGGATCGAGGAAATGGCGATCGAGAAGGAATTCAATACCCTGTCCGAGGAACTTGCGGCGCTGAAGGCGTTGACCTCCTCGGAAGGCAAGCAGTGGAAGGCCATTTCCAAGGAGTTGGAGGTCGTCCGTAAGGCGTTGATCTCGCCGCGGCGCACGACCATCGGCGAGGCGGTGGACGCCTCGGCCTTTGTGGCGCCGGAGGCCTTCATCCCGCGCGAAGCCATCACCGTCATTCTGTCGGAACGCGGCTGGATCCGCGCCGCCAAGGGCAAGGTGGAGGACCCGTCGGAGCTGAAGTTCAAGGAAGGCGACAGCCTGGCCTTCCTGGTGCCGACCTTCACGACCGACAAGCTGCTGATCGGGGCCTCAGACGGGCGCATTTTCACCGTCGGCGCCGACAAGCTGGCCTCCGGTCGCGGCCACGGCGAGCCGCTGCGTCTGATGATCGATCTCGACGAAAAGGCCGAGATTATCAATGTGCTGTCGCACGAACCGAATGCGAAGCTTCTGGTGGCGTCCAAGGCCGGTTACGGCTTTGTCGCGCCCGAGAACGAGCTTTTGGCCCAGAAGCGCGGCGGCAAGCAGGTACTGAACGGCGACATGCTGGCCATGCTGCGCGTCACCGGCGACCACGTCGCGACGATCGGCGAGAACATCAAGGCGCTGATCTTCCCCATCGCTGAACTGCCCGAAATGGGCCGTGGCAAGGGCGTGAAGCTGCAGAGCTACAAGCAGGGCGGTTTGGCCGACGTGACGGTGTTCAACGCCGAGGCGGGGCCGGAATGGGCCGACGGCGGCGGCCGCCGCCGCAACTGGCCCGACTGGAAGGACTGGCTGGGCAAACGCGCCGGCGCCGGTCGCCAGGGTCCGCGCGGGATGCGCAAGTTCCGCTGACCTGACCTGTCAGGATTGTCATTAGGCAGGGGGGCTGCGGCCCCCCATATTTCGCCCGAAACTCTGGAGGAGGCCCAATGATCGCTCTGATCATCATCGCCGTCATCGTCGTCGTTCTGCTGTTCGTCGTCGTCGGCGCCTACAACAAGCTGGTGGCGCTGGATCAGTCCGCGAACCAGTCGTTCGCCGACATCGACGTGCAGCTGAAGCAGCGTCAGGACCTGATCCCCAATCTGGTCGAGACGGTGAAGGGCTACGCCACGCATGAGCGCGGCACGCTGGACGCCGTGACCCAGGCCCGCGCCGCCGCCGCGGGGGCCACCACGGTCAACGACAAGGTGCAGGCTGAAAACATGCTGACCGGCGCCCTGGGCCGCCTGTTCGCCGTGTCCGAGGCCTATCCGGACCTGAAGGCCAACGCCAACTTCCAGCAGTTGCAGATGGACCTGTCGGACATCGAGAACAAGCTGGCCGCCGCCCGTCGCTTCTTCAACAATGCGGTCAGCGAGTTCAACGCCGTGCGCCGCCAGTTCCCGACGGTGCTGATCGCCGGGATGTTCGGCTTTGCCTCCGACAAGCCCTTCTTCGACGTGGGCGAGGGCGACCGCGCATCCATGACGGCGGCTCCGCCGACGGTGAAGTTCTAAGCGTTCATGACTGTCTTCGGTCAGGCCGTCGGCCTCAAGACCCATATCTGGAAGAACAATACCCGGTCGGCGATCCTGCTGGCCGGGTTCCCGGTTTTGCTGGTGGGCATCCTGTTCGGCATTCAGGTGCTGATGATGGGCTTCGGCCTGTTGCCCAACTCGGGCGGGACCCTGTCGCAGGATCTGGCTTTGGCCGCCTCCATGCTGGGTTGGACCGTGCCGACGGCGCTGGTCGTCGCCGCCATCTGGTTCGTCATCGCCTATTTCGGCAATCAGGTGATGATCGACGCCATGACCGGCGCGAGGAAGGTCGAGCGTCGGGTCGAGCCTGAGCTCTACAATCTGCTGGAAAACCTCGCCATCTCGCGCGGCCTGCGGACGCCGACGCTGCGGATCATCGAGAGTCCGTCGCTGAACGCCTATGCCTCGGGCCTGCATGAGGGGAACTATAGCGTCACCGTGACGCGCGGCCTGATGCAGACCCTGAGCCGGGACGAGATGGAATGCGTCCTGGCCCACGAACTGACCCACGTCATCAACAAGGACGTGCGGACCATGGTGATCGCCTCGATCTTCGCGGGGATCATCAGCGTGATCGCCGAACTGGTGTTCCGCAGCCTGTTCTACATGCGCGGCGGACGCGGTCGGGACAACAAGAACGCCATGCCCCTGATCCTGATCGGACTGGCCATCGGGGTGATCGGCTTCGGCCTGGCGGCGATCATCCGCATGACCCTGTCGCGGACGCGCGAGTATGTGGCCGATGCCGGGGCAGTCGAGTTGACCAAGAACCCCGACGCCATGATCTCGGCGCTGCGGAAGGTGTCGGGGCATTCGAAGGTCGAGGCCCCCGATGAGCTGCGCAGCATGTTCCTGGACAACACCGCCGACAAGTCGGACTTCGCCGGCCTGTTCGCCACCCACCCGCCGATCGAGAAGCGGATCGCCGCGCTGGTGAAGTTCGCGGGCGGACGGGACGAGGGGCCGTGGGGACCGATGACCGCGCGCGGCGGCACGGCGGTTCCGACAACGTGAGAACCCTTCTCCCCTTGCGGGAGAAGGTGGCCCGTCAGGGCCGGATGAGGGGTCTCTCAACATCGGATGACGGCTGCGCGTTGAACGGCGCGCAACCCCTCATCCGTCAGGCTTCGCCTGCCACCTTCTCCCGCAAGGGGAGAAGGAAGCTAGAGGCGTTCCCACCCCAAGGGCCGCAGCGCTTCCATCGGCCTGAACTTGGCCTTGTAGTCCATCTTGGGCGAGCCCTGGACCCAGTAGCCTAGATAGACATAGGGCAGGCCGACCAGCGTCGCCTGCCGCAGGTGATCCATGATGGCGAACTGGCCCAGGCTGCGGCGCTCCAGTTCCGGGTCGAAGAAGCTGTAGACCATCGACAGGCCGTCATGCAGCAGGTCGGTCAGGCAGACTCCGACCAGATCGCCCGGGCCGTCTTCGGTCGCGGGCAGGCGGTATTCGATCAGGTGGGTGCGGACCGCCGTGTCCTCGACCATGGAGACATAGTCGGACCAGCCCATGTCGCTCATGCCGCCGCCGGGGTGGCGGGCGCTGAGGTAGCGTCGCAGCAGGTCGAACTGCTCCATCGTCGCCTCGGCCTCGACCAGATCACGCGACAGGTCGGCGTTGCGGTTCAGGATCTTGCGCTGCGAGCGTGAGAAGACGAACTCGCCGACCGGGATGCGCACGGATACGCAGGCGGCGCAGGCCTCGCAGGCGGGGCGATAGGCGATGTTCTGGCTGCGGCGGAACCCGGCCTGGGTCAGAGCGTCGTTGACGTCGGCGCCGTCCGAGAAGGGCAGGTTGGCGAAGACCTTCCGCTCGAACTGGCCCGGCAGGTAGGGGCAGGGCGCGTTCGAGGTCATGAAGAACCGAAGCTGCCGGGTCGGAAAATGCTGCGTCACGGCCTCAGGTCCGCTTCCATACTCGTCGGCTGTATCGCGCGGGGTTCACCATGTTCCGATTTGGCGCGCAAGCCGTCGATTTCGCAAGTACCGTGAGAGCGGCGCCCGTCGTCACAGGCTGGTGTCCGTGGGCAGGACCGGCGCTTCGCGCAGCAGGACGATGGCGATACGACGGTTGCCGGCCAGCGAAGGATCGTCGGGATAGAGAGGGTCCGACCCCGCCTTGCCCGCGACCGAATAGACCCGGTCGGCGTTAACGCCTGCGCCCTGGAGCGTCAGGCGCGAGGCGTTGGCGCGCTCGGACGACAGGGTCCAGTCGCCCGCGCCGCTGGCGCGGCTGGAGCCGGCGACGGCGCTGGTGTGGCCGGTGATCGAGATGCGGTTGGGAAGCTGATTGATGACCTTGGCGATGGCGCGCAGCAGCAGTTGGGCGCGCGGGTTGGGGCGGGCGGAACCGTTCTCGAACATCGAGCGGCCTTCCTGATCGACCAGTTGGATGCGCAGACCTTCCGGCGTCTGGTCGATGATCAGCTGTTTCGACAGTTCGGCCAGTTCGGGCATGGCCTGCATGGCCTGACGCAAGCTCTCGGCGGCGCTGGCGAAGTCGGCGGCCTCGCGCTTGGCGATTTCGGCGCGCAGGGCGGCCTCGCTGGCGGCGGCCAGGTTTGAACTCTGGCCGGCTTGCTCCGGCGAATCGGGCGCTTCGGGAGCCAGTTGTTCGATGACGGACATGGAGCCTGAGCCCTTGGCTCCGTCGTCGCCCAGGGCGGTGCCGCCGAGGATGCCGCCGGAACCGGAGGTCGAGGCCGAGACGTTGGCCGGGGCGAAGTACTCGGCGATGCCGCGCTTCTGCTCGGGGTCGGTCGTGTTGATCAGCCACATCAGCAGGAAGAAGGCCATCATGGCGGTCACGAAGTCTGCATAGGCGACCTTCCACGCGCCGCCGTGGTGGCCGCCGGCGACCACCTTCTTCACCTTCTTGATGAGGATCGGGCGATCGCTCGCGGACATGGGCAGGCCAATCTTAACGTCGTTCGTTAGTCGTGAATCCCACGTGGCCGTTAAGAAGCGGTTGCGGCGCGGTCGTTTCCGGGACTCGGTCTTGCCCGGCGGCGGCCCACGGCTTAGGTCAGGCCTGTGTCCGGGTCCTCATCTCCTTCCGAATTCGACGCCAAGGCCTATCGCAAGGCGCTGGGCGGTTTCGCCACCGGCGTCTGCGTGGTGACGGCCCATACGGCCGAGGGGCCGCTGGGCATTACGGTCAACAGCTTCACCTCGGTGTCGCTGGACCCGCCGCTGGTGCTGTGGTGCATGGACATCAAGTCGGACCGCCATGACGCCTTCGCCGGGGCCGAGCGCTTCGCCGTTCACATGCTGCCAGTCGAGGATCAGGCCATGTCGGACCGCTTCGCCTGGGGCGTCTGCACCCTGTCGGACGACGAGTTCGAGGTCGGCGATCCCGCCCCGCCGCGCCTGCGCAACGCCGTGACGCGGCTGGACTGCCTGACCCACGACCGCATCGTCATGGGCGACCACCTGGTCATTGTCGGGCGGGTCGAGGCGTTTGACACCCATCCCGGCGACGCCCTGACCTATTTCCGGGGGAAGTATGGGCAGGCGGTCGATCCGACGGCGTGACCTGAGCCTTCTCCATATGAGGGAGAAGGTGGCAGGCGAAGCCTGACGGATGAGGGGTGCCAGGAAATTCGCACACGCCCTCATGTTTTGCGTCGCGCTGACACCCCTCATCCGAGCCCTTCGGGCCCACCTTCTCCCTCAAGGGGAGAAGGAAGATCTAGCCCAGCAGCCGCGCGGCTTTCGGCGCAAAGTAGCTGAGCACGCCGGAGGCGCCGGCGCGCTTGAAGGCGTGGAGGGTTTCCAGGATGGCGCGGTCTTCCTCCAGCCAGCCGTTGGCGATGGAGGCTTGCATCATCGCGTATTCGCCGGACACCTGATAGGCGAAGGTCGGAATCTTGAAGGTGTCGGAAACCAGCCGGACAATGTCGAGATAGGGCAGGCCCGGCTTGACGATCAGGGCGTCGGCGCCTTCGGAAATGTCCATCGCCACCTCGCGCAGCGCCTCGTCGGCGTTGGCGTAGTCCATCTGATAGGTCTTCTTGTCGCCGGTCAGCGACTTGGACGAGCCCACGGCGTCGCGATAGGGGCCGTAGAAGCTCGAGGCGTATTTGGCGGCGTAGCTGATGATCAGCGTGTCCGGCAGGCCGTTGGCTTCCAAGGCTTCGCGGATGGCCTGGACCCGGCCGTCCATCATGTCGGACGGGGCGACGGCGTCGGCGCCCGCGTGGGCGTGGATGAAGGCCTGTTCCACCAGACGTTCGATGCTGGCGTCGTTGAGGATACAGCCGTTCTCCACGACGCCGTCGTGGCCGTGGTCGGTGTAGCAGTCCAGAGCGACGTCGGTCATGACGCCGATCTCGGGCGCGGCGTCCTTGATGGCCTTGATGCAGTCGGGGATCAGGCCGTCGGGGTCGCTGGCGGCGGTGCCGATGCTGTCCTTGATGGCGCCGTCCACGTTCGGGAACAGGGCGATCATGGGGATGCCCAGATCGCGGGCCTCGACGGCGGCCTTGGCGGCTTCCTTGGGTGACAGGCGGAAGACGCCCGGCATGGAGGCGACGGCCTGCCGGTCCTCGGACCCGTCATGGACGATGATCGGCCAGATCAGGTCGGCCGGCGTCAGGGTTGTCTCGGCGACGAGACGGCGCACCCAGGGCTGCGAGCGCAGGCGGCGCGGACGGGCGTAGGGGAAGGCGGCAGGAGCAAAGGGCAGGGTCATGCAGGGCTCATAGTCCGGTAGGCGGAGCAGGGAAACGGCCTTGGGGGTCGCATATCGGACCTCGGCCGCGAAAAAACAGAGTCCAATTCGTCTGAATAGTCTGAAATCGGCGCCGGCAAAGACTCGTCATTCTCGGCCTTGTGCCGAGAATCCAGAACCACGACGGTTGATGTGCGATCGCGGCGCAACCTTCTCTCGAGGTGGAGTGTCTGGATCCCCGGGACAGGCCCGGGGATGACGGATAGGGGAGCGCTAGCACGCGCATGCGTCATGCGCGGACACAGAGTGACGTTTTCGACAGGGTGACGTTTCGCGGGCGCTTGGATAGAAGCAGCAAGAACGCCCCGTCAGAGGGCAGGCCAGAGTCGGGAGTATAGATCATGGACTTCGCCCTCAACGACGACCAGCGCGCGATTCAGGACGCAGCGCGGGCCTTCGCCGACGCCGAGCTGGCGCCGCATTCGGCGCGCTGGGATGAGGACAAGCATTTCCCGGTCGACGTGATGAAGTCGGCGGCCGAGATGGGCTTCTGCGGCATCTATACGGGTGAAGAGCACGGCGGGATGGCGCTGGGGCGGGTCGAGGCGGCGCTGATCTTTGAGGAGCTGTCGCGCGGGGACGTGGCGACGGCGGCCTTCATCTCGATCCACAACATGGCGACGTGGATGATCGACAAGTTCGGCTCGGCCGATCTGCGGTCGCGCTTCGTGCCGTCGCTGGTGACGATGGACAAGATCGCCAGCTATTGCTTGACCGAACCGGGCTCGGGGTCGGACGCGGCGGCGCTGCGGACCACGGCGGTGCGCGACGGCGATCATTTCGTCCTGAACGGGTCCAAGGCCTTCATCTCGGGCGCGGGGACATCCGACGTCTATGTCGTCATGGTCCGCACGGGCGGAGAGGGCGCCAAGGGGATCAGCGCCGTGGTGGTCGAGGCGGGGACGCCCGGCCTTTCGTTCGGCGCGCAGGAAAAGAAGATGGGCTGGAACGCCCAGCCGACGGCCATTGTCCAGTTCGACGACTGCCGTATTCCGGTGGCCAACCTGCTGGGCGAAGAGGGCGCGGGCTTCAAATACGCCATGGCCGGTCTGGACGGCGGACGCCTGAACATCGCCGCCTGTTCGCTGGGCGGGGCGCGGCTGGCGCTGGAGACGGCGCAGGACTACGTCGCCACGCGCAAGCAGTTCGGACAGGCCATCGGCCAGTTCCAGGCCCTGCAATTCCGGCTGGCCGACATGGCGACGGACCTGGAGGCGGCGCGCCTGATGGTGCTGCGCGGGGCCTGGGCCATCGACAACGACCATCCGGAGAAGACCAAGTGGTGCGCCATGGCCAAGCGGCTGGCCACCGACGCCTGTTTCCAGATTGCTGACGAGGCGCTGCAGATCCACGGCGGCTATGGCTATCTGAAGGACTATCCGCTGGAGCGGATCGTGCGCGACCTGCGGGTGCACCGCATCCTGGAAGGGACGAATGAGATCATGCGGGTGATCATCGCGCGGGAGTTGGCGCGGGGGTAGTGGCGGACTCCGCTGAATTCGGATATTCTGACCATTGTAGTCAGGAAATCGTCATGCGCGAAATCGGAGTTCTGGAAGCCAAGACGTCGTTCACCCGGCTGATCGCCGAGGTGGAGCGCACCGGGGAGGTTGTGACTGTGACGCGACACGGCAGGGCGGCGGTGCGTATCGTGCCGGTGCAGACGCCTTCGGGGCGTGCGCCCGGGCAACGGGCGGCGGCCATTCGGGAACTGTTGAGGCGGCGCGACGCCCGTCCTGTCGTCGAGGGTTTCGATGACCTGGACTGGCCGGCGCTCAAGCGGATAGGGCGTGATGAAGACCGTCACGGTTGACGCCTCGGCCGCCGCCAGTTGGATATTTCCCGGTCAGGCGACGCGCGCCGCGGACGCTTTCCTCATGGCCGAGGAGCCGCGACGTTTCATTGCTCCGAGCATTTTCGCCTGGGAGTTGGGAAACCAGATTCTCAATCGCGCCCGGAAGAGCGGGGCGTCCGCCGCCGATATGCTGGGCGACCTTCAGGTGCTTGAGGTGGAGGTCGCGGTTCCCCCCGCTGCCGACGCCGTTCTCGCGTCGGTGGACTCGGCCCTGTCGCGACGGCTGAACCTTTTTGACAACGCCTATCTTCAACTGTGCATCGACCAGGACGCCGCCTTGGCCAGCCGCGATGCCGATCTGCTCCAAGCCGCCGTCGTGCTTGGCGTGGAAATCTTCGACCTGCGTGATTAAAGGCCGCCCCTCGATGACCGAACCCGAAGTCCTGACCCGCATCGAGAACGGCGTGGGCCGTATCACCCTGAACCGGCCCAAGGCGATCCATGCGCTGAACCGGGCCATGTGCGAGGCGATGATCGAGGCGCTGCTGGCCTGGCGCGGCGATGAAGCCGTGGGTTCGGTGCTGATCGACCATGCGGGCGAGCGCGGCTTTTGCGCCGGGGGCGACATCCGCATGATCGCCGAGAGCGGGGCGGGGGATGCGTCGGAGGCCAAGGCCTTCTTCAAGACCGAGTATCAGTTGAACCATCTGCTGTTCGATTATCCCAAACCGGTGACGGCCATCGTCGACGGCATCGTCATGGGCGGCGGCGTGGGGATCAGCGAGCCGGCCGACATCCGCATCGCCACCGAGCGCACGACCTACGCCATGCCGGAGACGGGGATCGGTCTGTTCCCTGACGTGGGCGGGGGTTGGTTCCTGTCGCGTCTGCCGGGGCAGACGGGCGTCTGGTTGGCGCTGACGGGGGCGCGGCTGAAGGCGGCGGATACGGTGGCGCTGGGCATCCACACCCATTTCGTGCCGAGCATCGACCTGGCGGCCTTCAAGGCCGCGCTGCTGTCGAACCCGGCTGATCCGCGCGAGGAGGCGGATCGCTACGCCTGTCCGACCGAGCCGGAAGAGGCGCCGCTGGACGCCCACCGCGAGGCCATCGACCGGCTGTTCGGCTTTGACACGGTCGAGGACATCTTCGCCGCGCTGGAGGCTGACGGCTCGGACTGGGCGCTGGCGCAGCTAAAGACGCTGAAGACCAAGTCGCCGCAGTCGCTGAAGGTTTCGCTGCGCCAGATCCGCACCGGGGCGACGTTGGCCTCCTTCGCCGAGAACATGGCGATGGAATATGCGCTGGGCGGCCGGGTGGTGCGCACCCACGATTTCCAGGAAGGCGTCCGCGCCGTCATCGTCGACAAGGACAACGCCCCGCGGTGGTCGCCCAAGGACCTGTCGGGCGTCAGCATTGATGCCCTGGACGAACTGTTCGCGCCTCTGCCCGCCGACGAGGCCTGGTCGCCGCTCTGAATCGTCGTTGCGGCGCAACATTTGTTGTTCCGAACGGCCCGTAGGGCTATCTAGGCGGCATGAGTAAGCGCTGGACCCCTGAATCCTGGAGAAACAAGCCCGTCGTGCATATGCCGACGGACTATCCTGACATGGCCGAACTGGCGCGTGTCGAAGACGAGCTGCGGGCCATGCCGCCCCTGGTCTTTGCGGGCGAGGCCCGCAAACTGACCCAGCATCTGGCGCAGGTGGAGGCGGGCAACGCCTTCCTCCTCCAGGGCGGCGACTGCGCCGAGAGCTTCAAGGAGTTCTCGACCGACAACATCCGCGACACCTTCCGCCTGATCCTGCAGATGGCGGTGGTGCTGACCTTCGCCGGCCGCAAGCCGGTGGTGAAGGTCGGCCGCATCGCCGGTCAGTTCGCCAAGCCGCGCTCGTCGGCGGTGGAAGAGATCGGCGGCGTCGAGCTGCCGTCCTACCGCGGCGACATCATCAACGGCATGGGCTTCACGCCCGAAGAGCGCGTGCCTGATCCGCAGCGCCTGATGAAGGCCTATAACCAGTCGGCCTCGACGCTGAACCTGCTGCGCGCCTTTGCCGGCGGCGGCTATGCCGACCTGTACAATATCCACCGCTGGACCCTGGGCTTTGCCGACAACGGCGCGGGCGCGGCCTACCGCGAGCTGGCCGAGAAGATCACCGAGGCCCTGGCCTTCATGGAAGCGGTCGGCGTTACGCCCGAGACCCATCCCGATCTGTCGCGCGTCGAGGTCTTCACCAGCCACGAAGCCCTGCTGTTGAACGTCGAGAGCGCCCTGACGCGCCTGGAAGGCTCGTCGGGCGAATGGTTCGACACCTCGGCCCATATGCTGTGGATCGGCGAGCGCACCCGTCAGCTGGACGGCGCGCACATCGAGTTCATGCGCGGCATCTCGAACCCGATCGGCGTCAAGTGCGGGCCGACCATGACGGCGGAGGACATCCTGCCGCTGATCGACGCCCTGAACCCGGACAATATCCCAGGCCGCCTGACCCTGATCGGCCGCTTCGGTCACGACAAGGTCGGGGATCGCCTGCCGGGCCTGATGCGGGCGGTGAAGGCCGAGGGCAGGCGCGTCATCTGGTCGATCGACCCGATGCACGGCAATACGCTCAAGGCCGCCAACGGCTACAAGACCCGGCCCTTCGACCGGGTCATGGGCGAGGTCCGCACCTTCATCGACGTGGCGGAGGCCGAAGGCGTCCATCCCGGCGGCGTCCACCTGGAGATGACCGGTCAGAACGTCACCGAATGTCTGGGCGGCGCCCAGGCGGTGACCGAGGACGAGCTGTCGAGCCGCTATCACACCCACTGCGATCCGCGTCTGAACGCGGATCAGGCGCTGGAACTGGCCTTCCTGGTGGCGGAACGCCTCAAGGTCGGCCGTCAGGCGCGCGCCGAGGCGGCGTGACCTCGTCGGCCGAAAACGAAGGGCCGGGGCGCGTCGCCTATCAGGGCGCGCCCGGCGCTTTCAGCCATGAAGCCTGCCTCGACCTGCGCCCGTGGGACGAGGCGGTCGGGTTCGAGACCTTTAACGGGGCCATCCAGGCCCTGCTGTCCGGGGACTGCCAGTTCGCGCTGATCCCGGTCGAGAATTCGACGATCGGCACGGTCGAGCCCGCCGCCAGCCTGGTGCGCGAGGCCGGTCTGGTCGTGGTCAGCGAAGCTTGGCGGCCGATCCGCCTGGCTTTGATGGGGCTGCCCGAGGCGCGGCTGTCGGACATCAGGACGGCCGAGAGCCATCCCGTCGCCTTGCAGCAATGTTCCAAGGCTCTGGATGAGTTGAAGATCGCGCCGGTCGAGGTGTTCGACACCGGCGGGGCCGCCGCCGCCGTGGCCGAAGCCGGCGACCTGACCCGCGCCGCCGTGGCCCCTGCACGTGCCGCCGAGGTTTACGGACTGACGGTTCTGCGCAATGATCTGCAGGATTTCAGCGACAATCGGACGCGATTTGTCCTGCTCAGTGCTCCCGGGGCTTGACCGCGCACGGACTTTGCGCGCTTAAGAGGGGATCGGATCGACCCTGATCCTGAAATCGGACCGGACCCATGTCCTCGCTGCGCGCACAAATGACCCTTGAAACCACCACGCGCGCGGTGGCCGGCTTCTATTTTGGCTACGGCTATTACGGCTTTCGATACGCCGGCTGAGGCGTCGAGTTTTTTCAAGCTCTGACTGTCTCACCGGCGACCGCTCTGACCCAGGGCGGCGACGCGATCACACGCATCCCCCATCGAAATTCGAATGCTGAAAGCCCAATCCCATGCCCAATTCCAATCTCCAGCAAGTCTGGCCCGCTGACCAAGCCGAACTGTCGCCCGAGCAGAAGGCGCTGGCCGCCCTGCGCGCCGAGATCGACAGCCTGGACGACCAGATCCTGAACCTGTTCGAGCGCCGCCTCGCCATCGCCGCCCAGGTCGGCAAGGCCAAGGACGCGCCGACCGGCCCCCACACCAAGCTGCGCCCCGACCGCGAACAGGCCGTTCAGGCCCGCGTCCTGAAGCAGTGCGAACCCGAAAACCGGGAGGCGGTCGAGCACCTGTGGCGCGAGATCGTGGGCTGGGGTCTGGCGCGTCAGGGCCGGCTGCAGGTCCACGTCTGGGCCCCCATCGACCCGGCCAAGGCCGTGGACGGCGCCCGCCTGCGCTTCGGCGCCGCCGCCGACATCAAGCTGGTCCGCGATCCGCAGGCCGCGCTGGCGCATGCCGCCGAAGGTCATGGCGTGGCGGTCCTGTCGATCAACACCGAGGACGCCTGGTGGATGGGTCTGCGTCGCGAATGGTCGATGCTGAGCGTCTTCGACGGCTACGGCGGCGAAACCCCGACCTCGCTGGCCGTGGGCAAGATTGATCCGCCGGCCCTGCCGACGGGCCGCCGCGTGGTGGTGACGGTCGGCGGCGACGCCGGCGACGGTTCCGGCTCGCGCCGTTGGGGCCTGAACACCCACCACGGCTGGACCCTGGCCCTGACCGACGCCGACGTGGCGCCGGGCGAGGCGGAAGGCTGCGTCGGGGCCATCGGCTGATTAAAGAGTGAACGGGCGTTAAGCCTGTTCCTCAACCCTGTCTCAAAGAGCGGCGTCCACTGTGGCGCTATGAACGCTTCTGTCATTCTGCGGCTTGGTTCGGTCGGCGCCCTCGCGGCGCTGCTGGCCGGCTGCGGCATGACTGAGGCTGATCCTCATCGTTTCGAAAGCGTGGCGGATCAGATTGCGGCCATTCCGCTGTCGAGCCGCAGCGCTGAACCCGCGCGTGAGCCCGCCGGGCCGCGCAACGCTCGGGAGGCGGGCCTGCGTCCGCTCAAGGTCGAGCTTCTGACGCCGCATCAGTTGTGGGACGCCCGCGACGGGCTGACGAGCAAGGCTGCGGCTGTCCTGCCGGCCATGCCGCCGGTGTTTCTTGATCCTGAGGCGCCGCCCGCCGTGCAGGCGGCGCAGCAATCGGCTGCCAAGCCGTCACGGCCCGCCGTGGTCGCCGCGTCCTCGTCCAGCGCCCTGATCCAACTGGGCGCCTATGCCAGTCAGGCCTCGGCCCAGGCGGCGTGGGAGCGGTTGGGGCAGGGGACCAGCGGTCTGAACCCCGTCTTCGAGCCGGTCGAGGTCAACGGTCGGCGTCTGATCCGGCTGAAGGTTCGCGCCGGATCGGCTCAGGCCAAGGCCCTTTGCGCCAAGGCCGCAGCGGCCGATCCATGGTGCGTTCGGGCCGCAGCTGGCGCATCGTCCACAGGCGCAGCTTAAGGTTTCGTTGACGACTGACGCCCTTGGCCCGATCTAGGGGTCTAGGGGCGGGCTGCGAACGATTGAGTCGCGTCTGTCGAAGCAACGGAATCCAAAATGGCGCAGCCTCAGGTCATCGTCATCGGCAATGAAAAGGGCGGGGCGGGCAAGTCCACCCTGGCCATTCACATCGTCACCGGCCTGCTGCACGCGGGCAAGAAGGTCGCCATCATCGATCTGGACCTGCGCCAGCGGTCGATGGAGAAGTTCTTCTCGAACCGTGGGGCGTGGACGGCGGCCAATGCGCAGCCCCTGCCCATGCCGATCGTGCCCGACATGGGCGACGGCAAGGCGCTGGCCAAGGCCGACGAAGCCGAGCAGTTGGCCCGGTTCGAGGCTGCCTACGCGGAGGCGCAAGGGTCCGCCGACATCATCCTGATCGACACGCCCGGCGGCGACACCGCCCTGTCGCGCGCCGCCCATGCCCGCGCCGACCAGATCGTCACGCCGATGAACGACAGTTTCGTCGACTTCGACCTGCTGGGCGAGGTCGATCCGGTGACGCTGGATCTGAAAAAGCCCTCCATCTATTCCGAGAGCGTCTGGGAGGCGCGCAAGCACCGCGCCATCACCGAGGGCCGTCAGGTGACGATCGACTGGATCGTCGTCACCAACCGCCTGGCCGTGGCCGAGGCCCGCAACCGTCGCCGTCTGGAAGAGCGGATGATGAAGCTGGCCAAGCGCGTCGGCTTCCGCGTCGGGCCGGGCCTGCGCGACCGGGTCATCTATCGCGAGTTGTTCCCCTTCGGCCTGACGGTCGCCGACTTGTCGAACGACATCCGCCCGGTATCGGTGTCCCTGGCCCACGTCGCGGCGCGTCAGGAGTTGCGCAATCTGATGCAGGCCCTGGGTCTGGACGACGCCAAAGGGGGCTCGTTGTCTCCGCTGGACGCGGCGGCCTGATCGTCCCATGGGCCTGATCTGGCTGGCGCTCGCCGCCGTGGCGGTCTGGGCGCTGGTCCGGTTGGGCCGCCAGACCGAGCGCGCGCGGCGCGGCCACTGGCGCATTTCCGCGACCATCCTCAGCACGGCCCTGTTCGCGGGAGCGGTTCTGGCCGCCTCCCGCGGGGTCTGGCTGGCGGCGGTGGGGCTGGCGGGGGCAGGCCTGTGGCTGGCGGTTCAGTCGCGCATTCGCATCGTGCCGCCGCGCGCCCCGCGGACTGAGCGTCTGTCTGAGGCTGAAGCGCGGGCTATCCTGGGCGTCCCGGCAGACGCCACGCCTGAAGCCATCCAGTCCGCCTGGCGTCGTCTTATGGCGCGGGCACATCCTGATCAGGGCGGCACCGAAGGGCTGGCCGCGCGCGTCAACGCCGCGCGGGATCGGTTGCTGAAGGGGTGAACTCGATCCTCCCCTGCGAAGCGGGGGAGGGGGACCATGCGGAGCATGGTGGAGAGGGCGAGCGAGGGGCGCTCGATTTTGAAGTGAGTTTCGGGTGGTTCGAAGGGACGAGGGCAGCGTTTGCTTCCGCCCCCTCCACCGCCTGCGGCGGTCCCCCTCCCCCGTAAACGGGGGAGGATCGCCTCGATTAGACGTCCAGATCCGCGACGGCGAAGCGGGCGTTGTCCTGGATGAACTGGTAGCGGGCCTCGGCCTTGCGGCCCATCAGGCGTTCGACCAGATCTTCGATTTCTTCTTCGCTGTCGGGCAGGGAGACGCGGGCCAGGGTCCGCTTCTTCGGATCCATGGTGGTCTCCTTCAGCTGGGAGGCCATCATCTCGCCCAGGCCCTTGAAGCGCCCGATCTCGACCTTCTTGCCCTTGAAGACCGTGGCCATCAGCTCGTCGCGGTGGGCCTCGTCGCGGGCGTATTCGCTCAAGGGGCCGGCGCTGATGCGATAGAGCGGCGGCAGGGCCATGAAGAGGCGGCCCTGGCGGATGGTCTCGGGCATGGAGCGATAGAAGAAGGTGATCAGCAGCGCCGCGATGTGCGCCCCGTCCACGTCGGCGTCGGTCATGATGACGATACGCTCGTAGCGGAGGTCTTCGATGTTGAACCGGGCGCCCGGCTGGACGCCGAGGGCCAGGGCCAGGTCGGACAGTTCGACGTTGGCGCGCAGCTTGTCTGCGGTGGCCGAGGCGACGTTCAGGATCTTGCCGCGCAGGGGCAGGATAGCCTGGGTGGTGCGGTCGCGCGCCTGCTTGGCCGAGCCGCCAGCCGAGTCGCCCTCGACGATGAAGAGTTCGGTGCCCTGGGCCGATTGCCGCGAACAGTCGGACAGCTTGCCCGGCAGACGCAGCTTGCGGGTGGCGGCGGCGCGCTGGACTTCCTTGTCCTTGCGGCGGCGCAGGCGGTCCTCGGCGCGGTCGATGACGAAGCCGAGCAGGGCGTTGGCCTGTTTCGGACTTTCGGTCAGCCAGTGGTCGAACGGGTCGCGCAGAAGCTGTTCGGTCAGCCGCTGGCCCTCGGGCGACGACAGGCGGTCCTTGGTCTGGCCCTGGAATTCCGGGTTGCGGATGAAGACCGAGATCAGGGCGCCGGCGTTGGCGATGACGTCCTCGGCCGTGATCTGGGCGGCGCGCTTCTCGTTGATCAGTTCGCCATAGGATTTCAGGCCCTTGACCAGGGCGGAGCGGAAGCCCGCCTCATGCGTGCCGCCGTCGGGGGTCGAGACGGTGTTGCAGTAGGAGCCGATGAAGCTGTCGACGTCGCCGAAGCCGATGGGCGACCAGGTGACGGCCCATTCCAGCGCGCCTGCCTCGCCCTTTTTCTCCGCGCGGCCGGCGAAGACGGGGGTGACGGTTTCCAACTCGCCCACGCGCTCGGCCAGGGCGTCGGCCAGACCGCCGGGGAAGTGCAGGGTCGCCTCGGCCGGGGTGGCGTCGGTGATGCGTTCCGGGGCGCAGGTCCATCTGATCTCGACGCCGCGGAACAGATAGGCCTTGGCGCGGGCCATGCGGTAGAGACGGGCGGGTTTAAAGGCCGCGCCGACGCCGAAGATTTGCTCGTCCGGATGGAAGCGGATCAGGGTGCCCTTCTTCTTCGAGGGGCCGATCTGCTGGATGGGGCCTTGCACAAGGCCGCGGCTGAAGGACTGCCGCCACTCGAAGCCGTCGCGCCAGACCGTGACGTTCAGATGGTCCGACAGGGCGTTGACCACCGAGACGCCGACGCCGTGCAGGCCGCCCGAGGTCTCATAGGCCTTGCCCGAGAACTTGCCGCCCGAGTGCAGCACGGTCATGACGACTTCCAGCGCCGACTTGCCCGGGTGTTTGGGGTGGGGGTCGACCGGGATGCCGCGCCCGTCGTCGCGAACCGACAGGAAGCCGTCGGCGTCCAGATCGACGGTGATCAGCTTGGCGTGGCGGGCCACGGCCTCGTCCATCGCGTTGTCGAGGACTTCGGCGAACAGGTGGTGCAGGGCGCGCTCGTCGGTGCCGCCGATATACATGCCGGGGCGCTTGCGGACGGGCTCCAGCCCCTCCAGCACTTCGATCGAGGAGGCCGAATAGCCGGTGGCGGCCGCCGTCGCCGCACTGGCGTGCGACGTCAGTTCGACCTTGGGCTCGTGCGCGACGGGGGCCGGAGCCGGGATGGGCGCCGGGACAGGCGCTAGTGCGGGTGCGGGCGCTTTTTCCGGAACGCTCGGTTGGGTGGGTTCAGGGTCGTCGAGCGTGGAGAAAAGGTCAGCCATCTACGCAGTCTGGGGCGATTCGGGGTTCGATCTGGTAGGCCCCGCGCCGGTTCGACGCAAGCGCGACGCCGGGGCGGCAGGTTGTTGTGGAGAAGCCTGTGCGGCGATTCACGCCTTCTCCACGAAGCTGTCGATGACCTTCTTCTCGCCGGCCTTTTCGAAGGCGACGACCAGCTTGTTGCCCTCGACCGCGCGGACGGCGCCGTAGCCGAATTTCTGGTGGAAGACGCGGTCGCCGCGCGACCAACTGGAACCGGCCTTGGGGACGGCGGTGGCGATCAGGCGGCCTTCGCCCTCGATGACGGCCTTGCGAGCGGGCGTTGAGGCGGAACGCGCCGGTTGGCCCGAGGTGAAGCTCTGGGCGCGTTTCCAGCCGGGGCTGGAATAGCCGCTGCCGAAGGAGGGGGCCTCGTCCCAGCGGCTCTTGGCCTCTTTCATGCCGGTTGAGGCGCCGTAGTAGCCGGTGTCGGACTGCGGCTCGACGTGGGCAAGGGGCAGTTCGTCGACGAAGCGGCTGGGCAGTTGCGAGGTCCAGCGGCCATAGACCAGACGGTTGGCGGCGAAGCTGATGCGCGCGTCCTGCTTGGCGCGGGTGACGCCGACGTAGGCGAGGCGGCGTTCCTCCTCGAGGCCCTTAACGCCCTTCTCGTCGATGCTGCGCTGCGAGGGAAAGACGCCTTCCTCCCAGCCGGGCAGGAAGACCAGCGGGAACTCCAGCCCCTTGGCGCCGTGCAGGGTCATGATCTGGACCGCGCCCGTCTCGGACTCGGGCGCGGCCCGGTCCAGGTCCATGACCAGGGAGACGTGCTCCAGATAGGCCTGCAGCGTCTCGAACGCCTGCATGGCCTGGGTCAGTTCCTTGAGGTTGTCCAGGCGCGTCTGGCCGCTGGTGCGGTCGGCCTTCTGCATGTCGGTGTAGCCGCTCTCGTCCAGCAGGGTCTCGGTCACCTGCCAGTGGGGCGTGCCCATGGTCGCCAGGTCGCGCCAGCGGTCGAGGTCGCGCACGAAGTTGGCCAGGGGCGTGCGGGTGCGGGCCTGAAGCTCGTCCGTGGTGATCAGGTGGCGGACGGCCTGCATGGCCGAGACGCCGTTCTCTCGCGCGATATGCAGGATTTTCTGGACGCTGGTCTCGCCGATGCCGCGCTTGGGCACATTGACGATGCGCTCGAAGGCCAGATCGTCGTCCTCGGACTGGATCAGGCGGAGGTAGGCGTGGGCGTCGCGGATTTCGGCGCGCTCGAAGAAGCGGGGGCCGCCGATGACCTGATAGGGGACGGCCAGCATGACGAAGCGTTCTTCGAACGCCCGCATCTGGAAGGAGGCGCGCACCAGGACGGCCATGTCCTTGTACTTCAGACCGGTCTTGCGGGCGGTCTCGATCTCGTCGGCGATCAGGCGGGCCTCGGCCTCGCCGTCCCAGACGCCGCGCACGCGGACCTTGTCGCCGCTGTCGTCCTCGGTCCACAGGGTCTTGCCCAGACGGTCCTGATTGGTCGCGATCAGGGCCGAGGCGGCGCCGAGGATGTGCTTGGTTGAGCGGTAGTTGCGCTCCAGCTTGACGATCTTGGCGCCGGGGAAGTCGCGTTCGAAGCGCAGGATGTTGTCCACCTCGGCCCCGCGCCAGCCGTAGATCGACTGATCGTCGTCGCCGACGCAGCAGACATTGCCGGTCGAGGCGGTCAGCAGCCGCAGCCACAGATACTGGGCGACGTTGGTGTCCTGATACTCGTCCACCAGGATGTAGCGGAACCGGCGGCGATATTCCTCAGCCAGATCAGCGTGTTTCGACAGGATGGTCAGGTTGTGCAGCAGCAGGTCGCCGAAGTCGCAGGCGTTCAGCGTGGCCAGCCGCTTCTGATAGGCGGCGTAGAGGGCGTGGCCCTTGCCGTTGGCGAAGTCCTCGCCCGGCGGCAGCTTCTCGGGCGTCCAGCCGCGGTTCTTCCAGTGGTCGATCAGGTGGGCCAGCGACTTGGGCGTGTGCTTCTTGGTGTCAATATTGGCGGCTTCGAGCAGCTGTTTCAGCAGCCGTTCCTGATCGTCGGTGTCCAGGATGGTGAAGCTGGATTTCAGTCCGACCAGTTCCGAATGGCGTCGCAGGATCTGGGCCGCGACCGAGTGGAAGGTGCCGAGCCAGCGCAGGCCCTCGGCCGAGGGGCCGATCAGGTGGGTGATCCGCTCGCGCATCTCGCGCGCGGCCTTGTTGGTGAAGGTGACGACCAGCAGTTCCCACGGCTTGGCCCGGCCGGTGGCCAGGATGTGGGCCAGACGGGTGGTCAGGACGCGGGTCTTGCCGGTGCCGGCGCCGGCCAGGACCAGAACCGGCCCCTCGGTCGTCTCGACCGCCAGCCTCTGTTCGGGGTTCAGGCCGGACAGGTAGTCGCGAACGCCGGCGGCGCCGTCGGGCGACTGGGCGCGCGCGAGGTCGGAAATGCGGGGGGCGGGCAGGTCGGTCACAGGATAAGCGGCTCACGCAAGGCGGATTCGGAGGAGAACATAAGCAGCACAGAGACCAAAGTCAGGCCCTTGCGAAAAATGGCCGGCGGGAACCGCCAAGCCTGACCCCCGTTCTCTCGACCTCAGGGGAAGCGATGGAAGGGAAACGAATGGCTGAGAGCTCAAGCGGAGGCGGCAACGCCGGACTGGCTTTTATCGTTGGCGGCCTGGTGGTCGTGGTGGCGGTCTTGGCCTGGTTCCTGTTTGGCAGGGGCGGCGTGCCGGAGACCAAGAAGGTCGACGTCGATGTGAAGCTGCCAGAGGTGTCGGCGCCGGCCGCGCCGGGCGGTCAATAAAGGAGCGCTGGAATGACGGATCCCAATATCCCGCCGCCTGATCGCGTCGTGCATCAGACGACGATCAACACCACGACCCCTGAACGAAAGGGCGGCGGCGGCTTGCTGGCCCTCATCGTTGGCGGGCTGATCGTCGCGGTCGCGGTGATCGGCTGGTTCCTCTATTCGGGCGGACGTCCCGCCGCGCCCGAGGCGCCGGACGTCAATCTGAACATCAATGTTCCGAGGCCCAAGCTGCCGGAGGCGCCGAGATTGCCTGACCGGCCGGTCTTGCCCGACGTGCCCCGCCCTGCCGAGCCGCCGACCGTTTCGGCGCCGACGCCCGAGCCTCAGGGCCGATGATGGGACGGGGACCGGTCAAGGTGGCCCTAAAGCGCGCCTATGAACCCGCCGCCTCTGATGACGGTCAGCGCGTTCTGGTCGACCGGCTGTGGCCGCGCGGCGTGAGCAAGGACAAGGCGGCGATCGATCTGTGGCTCAAGGAGATCGCGCCCAGCACCGGCCTGCGCCAGTGGTTCGGCCATGATCCCGCGCGATGGGACGAGTTCCAGCGTCGCTACCGGGCCGAACTGGACGCCAACACCGAGATCGTGGCGCAATTGACCCAGGCGATCCGCGCGGGGAAAACGACGCTGATCTATGGCGCGAAGGACGAGGCCCACAACGACGCCGTCGTGCTGGCGGCCTATCTGGAAGGGAAGTGAGCAGTCATATCCCACCGCTCATCCCCGCCTTCGCCGGATGAGCGCGGTTTGGAGGCCTACTTCAGCCGGTAGCTGATGGTGGTGACGACGCGGACCTTCTTGTTCAGGGACGTGGCTTCGTCGCCAGTCCCGTCGCGGGGCAGGATTTCGAATGAGCCCTGACCCGCTGACTTGATCGGCCCCAGCGGGGCGCCGGAGTCCTTGGCGAACTGGACGGCGCCGGTGCGGGCGGCGGCGGTGGCCTCGGCGATCATGGCGGGGCGGACGTCGTTGAGCTTGGTGAAGATGTAGGACGGTCCCTGGAAGTCCTGCAGCACCACGCCCTGACGGACCAGGTCGTTCAGGTTGCGGGTGGTGGTCTGGACCCGATCGACGTCGTTGGTGCGCACATTCACCGTCTGGGTCAGGATGAAGCGCGGCCCGCCGGTCTGGCTGGCGTATTCGCGCGAGCGGGTGTCGACGACGCCCAACTGACCCAGGTCAACCGCGGTGTCGGGATAGCCCTGAGCCTTGAGGAACTGGCGCACGATGACCAGATCGCCGTCGATGCGGGCCTGAACCTCGGACAGGACCTCGCCAGAGGCGGTGAAGCGGATCGGCAGGACGGCCAGATCGGCCTTCACGTCGCGCTCGGCCAAGCCGCGCACGGTGACGGAGCGGTCGCCCACGCGGGCGTTGACCACGCCCTGGCCGATCAGCGCGCCCCCGCCGATCAGGCCCACGGCCAGCAGACCGCCGATGACGGCGGCGGGGATCAGGCGGTTGTCATTGGTCATATGTCTGTTCCTGCGAAGCTGCGGTCGCCGCCGGTCCATTGCAGGGCCAAAACCCGGCAGGCCGAGGCGAGGGGGCGGCGGCCGCGCCATTCGTCGATACGGATCAACAGAGCGGCGCGGCCGAGGTTCAGTTCAGCCCCGATGGCGTCCAGCACCGCCCAGAATTCCGGTTCCAGCGCCACAGAGGTGGCGTGGCCGGACAGGAGGACGGAACGCTTGGCGAGGCTGCTCACGGTTTAGCGGACGCCGAGGGCGAGCGGGGCGATCAGCGGAAGGAAGCGCATCGGAGAGATCCTGTTCACGGGCGAGCTTAGCAGAACGTGCGAGCGTCACATAAGGCTGCAAGACGTGAGGCGCGGCAGCCACGATCAGATGCTAACGGAGGTCCCGGTTTCGTTTCCGTGAGTCGCCTTGAGGCCCTGCCTGTGACCCAGCCTGTGAAGTCCCCGATGTCTCCAGCCGCGCTGGCGCTGGGCGGGATCGGCGTCTGCGCCCTGATCTGGGGCACGACCTGGTACGCCATCACCTTCCAGCTGGGCGCCGTCGATCCGGTGGTGTCGGTGGTGATGCGCTTCGCCATCGCGGCGGCGGTGTTGGCCCTGGTGGTCAAGGCGACCGGCGGACGATTGGCCATGACGCGGCCGCAGCACCTGATGGCCATGGGCCAGGGACTGTTCTCCTTCGCGATCAGCTACGCCTTTGTCTATGCGTCCGAGGAGAAGATCGCTTCGGCCGTAGTGGCGGTGATCTTTGCGGCTCTGGCCTTTCTCAACCTGATCCTGTTCCGCGTGGCCTCCAAGCAGAAGGCGGCGCCGGCGGCCTGGCTGGGCGCCGGCATGGGGGTGGTCGGGGTGGCGGTCCTGTCGGGCGGCGAGGTCATGGGCGCCGGCCTGGGGCTTCATGCCGTCGAGGGCGTGACCTTCGCCCTGATCGCGGTGGTCGCCTCGGCCTTCGGCAACTGGTTCGCCTGGAAGGGCCAGCAGGCGGGCGCGCAGGTCCTGCCGGGCACGGCCTGGGCCATGGCCTACGGCACCGGCGCTCTGGCGCTGTACGGCCTGGTGACGGGGGTGTCGTGGTCGGTGGCGTGGAGCCCGGCCTATGTCATCTCGCTGCTGTATCTGTCGCTGTTCGGGTCGGTGATCGCCTTTGGCCTGTACTTCACCATCGCCCGGGCGCGCGGCTATGCCCTGGCCAGCTATATCTCGGCCCTGACGCCGCCCATCGCCATGCTGGTGTCGGTGATGTTCGAGGGGGCGACGTTCGGGGTCATCGCCCTGCTGGGACTGGCGCTGGTGCTGGCCGGGCAGTTGTTCCTGATCCGCGCGCCGAAGCGGTCGGCGGCCTAGCCCCGTCTTTAAGCGCAATAACAAACCGCTCATCCCGGCGGACGCCGGGATCCAGTGAGAGCCCCACGCGCGACGTTTGTAGCCAAATAACTGGACCCCGGCGTCGCCGGGGTGAGCGGATAGGTAGGTTAAGTCTCCGGCTCGTCCAGCTTGTGACCATCCAGCTTCGCGGCGGCGCGGTCGCGCTCCTGTTGCGTCGTCTGGCGTTCCGCCTTGGTGCGGCCGAAGGTCAGCCGATTGGCGTCGGCGGCGCGTCTGCCCTCGACCTTGTCGCGGGCCTTCCTCGCCTTGTTCAGATTGACGACTTCGCCCATCAGACGTGACCCTCGGGGCTGTCCTTGGCCCAGGCGCGTTTCAGGGCCGGACGACCGCCGATGCGCTGGGCGTATGAATCGTAGGGCTCGCCCGGCGGCATGGCGCCCCGGAACCATTGCAGCAGGCTGCCGAACAGGATGTCGAGGGCTGAGAACTCGCCCAGGATGTAGCCGCCGTCCTTGATGGCCGCGCGCCAGCGCTGGTCCAGCGCGGCGTAGCCGGCCTTGCGCAGATCGTTCCAGCTGTCGGGCGGACCCGAGGTCAGGACGCTTTCCAGCACATTGTTGTAGAGACCCAGCCACGACAGATACTCGGCCCGGCGCGGATCGTTCGGGCCGGGCGCCATCTTCGCCTCGGGATAGCGGTCGGTCAGGAAGAGGAAGATCAGCACCGACTCGATCAAGAGTTGGCCGTCGACGCTGACCGAGGGGGCCTGTTTCAAGGGGTGCGGATTGGTCGGGTCCGCGCGGCCCTGACCGCCCTGCCGCTCGATCTCGACGTAGTGGATCTCGTAGTCGGCCCCCAGTTCCTCCAGCAGCCACAGCAGGCGGGTGGAGCGGGACTGGGGCGCGTGGTGAACCAGCAGCGACATCGTGAACTCCCTGAACGGCCCTGCCATGGACCCGAACGCGGTCGTGGGGGTTATCCCATCACCCGCAGCAGGAACGGAGAATGCCATGATAAGCGCCTCGATGATCAAGGAACATCTTGAAGTCGTCGGCTCGGACGGCGGCCATGTCGGTCGAGTGGACCATGTGATGGGCGATCAGATCGAGCTGGCCAAGATGGACATCGGCTCGGGCATGAAACACCACATGATCCCGGTCAGTTGGGTCGATCGTGTGGACGACCACGTCCACCTGAGCATGACCAAGGACGAAGCCAAGTCGCGTTGGGCCGTGAAACACTGAGGACAGGCTTACCGCGAATTCATCCGGGCCCCGCTGTAACAGGCGGGGCCTTTCGCCATATCAGGGGCGGCGCGCAGATCGCGCAGGGGAGACGGCCTTGATTCGACTGATCCTGAACCTGCTGTGGTTCTTCCTGGGCGGTTTCGCCTCGGGCCTGGCCTGGCTGTTCGGCGGGCTGTTGCTGGCGCTGACGGTGGTGGGCCTGCCGTGGGCGTTTTCAGCGTGGCGGATCGCCAGCTATTCCTTTTGGCCGTTCGGGCGAGAGATCGTTTGGCGCGATCCGAACCCGGCCGACCTGGGCGCGGGTTGTCTCGGCTTGGGCCTGAACGTGATCTGGCTGGTGCTGGCCGGCTGGTATATCGCCTTGGCGCACATCCTGATTGCCGTGCCGCAGTTCGTCTCGATCATCGGCATCCCGTTCGCGCTGAAGAACGTCGAACTGGCCAAGCTGTCGCTGGCGCCAGTGGGGCGGACGATCCGGGAGAGACGCTGACCTCTGTTCCGCTCATCCCGGCGGACGCCGGGATCCAGTGAGAAACTTGTCGCCGACATCAGGCCTCTGACCGACAGGTCTGAAGCCAAAGGACTGGACCCCGGCGTCCGCCGGGGTGAGCGGAACAAATAAAAGCGCCGGCCAGGGCGAACCTGACCGGCGCTTCTGTCTAGCTGTGTCGCTTAATCTCAGCCCGGCGAGATCATCTTCTCGGGACGGACGGCTTCGTCGAACTCGGCGTCGGTCAGGTAGCCGCCGCCGACGGTTTCCTGGCGCAGGGTGGTGCCGTTCTTGTGCGCGGTCTTGGCGATCTTGGCGCAGGTGTCGTAGCCGAGGCGGCCGTTCAGGGCCGTGACCAGCATCAGCGAGTTGTTCAGGCCGCGCGCGATGTTGTCCTCGCGGGCCTCGATGCCGACGACGCAGTTGTCGGTGAAGCTGATGGCCGCGTCGGCGACCAGACGCACCGACTGCAGGAAGTTGTAGGCCATCACGGGGTTGTAGACGTTCAGCTCGAAGTGGCCTTGCGAGCCGGCGAACGACAGGGCGGCGTTGTTGCCGAACACCTGGGCGCAGACCTGGGTCAGGGCTTCACACTGGGTCGGGTTGACCTTGCCCGGCATGATCGACGAGCCGGGCTCGTTTTCCGGCAGGGCCAGTTCGCCCAGACCCGAACGCGGGCCGGAGCCGAGGAAGCGGATGTCGTTGGCGATCTTGAACAGCGAGGCGGCGACCGTGTTGATCGCGCCGTGGCTGAAGACCATGGCGTCGTGGGCGGCCAGGGCCTCGAACTTGTTCGGGGCGGTGGTGAAGGCCAGGCCGGTGATGGCGGCGATGTTCTCGGCGACCTTTTCAGCAAAGCCGATCGGCGCGTTCAGGCCGGTGCCGACGGCGGTGCCGCCCTGGGCCAGTTCCATCAGGCGGGGCAGGGTCTGCTCGATGCGCTCGATGCCCATGGCGACCTGATGCGCATAGCCGCCGAACTCCTGACCCAGGGTCAGAGGCGTGGCGTCCTGGGTGTGGGTGCGGCCGATCTTGATGATGTGGGCCCAGGCCTTGGCCTTGGCGTCCAGCGCGGCGTGCAGGTGCTTCAGCGCGGGCAGCAGGTCGTTGACCACCTGTTCGGCGCAGGCGACGTGCATGGCCGTGGGATAGGTGTCGTTCGACGACTGGCTCATGTTGACGTGGTCGTTGGGGTGGACCGGCTTCTTGGAGCCCATCTCGCCGCCCAGCATCTCGATGGCGCGGTTCGAGATCACCTCGTTGGCGTTCATATTGGACTGGGTGCCCGAACCCGTCTGCCAGACGACCAGCGGGAAGTGGTCGTTCAGCTTGCCTTCGATCACTTCATTGGCGGCGGCGATGATGGCGTCGGCCAGCTTGGCGTCCAGCTTGCCCAGATCGCGGTTGGTCTCGGCGGCGGCGCGCTTGACGATGCCAAGGGCGCGCACGACCGGCAGAGGCATCTTTTCCCAGCCGATCTTGAAGTTGCCGAGCGAGCGCTGCGCCTGCGCGCCCCAGTAGCGGTCAGCGGCGACCTCGATGGGGCCGAAGGTGTCGGTTTCAATGCGGACGTTGCTCATCGCAGGCTCGTTCTCAGACGTGGCGGGAAGATGCCCGGCGGTGTAGCACGCAGACACGGCGGGGCAAGGCGGCCCGACCATTGGCTAAGGGAGCAAGGCGCGCGTGGAAGGCTGGATCGGCACAGGCAAGGTGCGCGGACGCGAGGTCGGCGACACGGTCGAGATCACCATCGACGGCCTGACCACCCAGGCCAAATACTACAAGCCGCTGGCCTATGAGTTCTTCCGCAAGGAATGGACGTCCCGTCCTGCCTGGGGCGACTACACGGTCGAGATCCTGATGGAGCACGTCGGCGACGCGCCGTGGATGGACCTCGACAACCTGGCCAAAGCCCTGTTGGATTCCATCAAGGGCTATCTGTTCCATGACGACAGCCAGGTCGCCCGCCTGCTGGTCGAGCGCCGCGAGGGCGAGCGCGAGCGGATCACGATCCGGGTGTTGCCGAGAGAGTGAGACGGGCGTGTCCGCTTTTGAGCGGACCGGATCGTCGCTATGAGCCGCTCGGCGCCGTCGCGGTTTTCTTGCCAGGCTCTATCGGTCAGACTGAAGCAACAGAATCAAGCTTGGGGAGCGCGTGGAAGTGACAGGCCATATGGTCAACCGGGCGGGATTTGAGGTCTATCGCGGCAAGGGCCGACGCGCGCGCCGGCTGCGAGCCGCCTCGGGAGGCGTGTTCTTCCGCCTCTTCATGATGTGGCTGCGTCGCGGGGGGTAAGCCGTCGCCCTTTGCCAGCACTAAAAAAGGCCGCCGGGCGAACCGGCGGCCTTTTTGCTGTTCGAGGTTATCCGATCAGAATTTGAAGCTGGCCCGCAGCAGCAGGGTGTAGCGGACGTAGTCTTCCAGAAGTTCTGCATCGCCAGTGATGGCCAGCATGCCCAGTTCGTTGCCCACGTTCAGGCGGAAGCCGAGGATGGGGCCGCCGCCTTCGATGCTGGCGGGATCCAGGGTGAAGGCGTCGCCGCCCGAGGCGAAGCGGGCGATGGTCGTGCCGGCGTCGACCGAGAAATTCTGGCGCCAGCCGAGGCGAACCTCTGGGCGAATCCAGCCGTTCTGGCCGAAGCCGTAGCCGATGTTCACGGCCGCGACGCCGGAGAACATGTGGCCGTCGCGATCTTCGATCTTGAGGTCGAAGCCGTCGCCGCCGCCCTTTTCGGTGCGTGCGCCTTCGCTCAGCGAGAAATATTCGCCGTAAATTTCAGGACGGACGTTCACCCGACCGAAGGTGCGCTCGTAAGAGGCACCGCCGGCGGCGGCCAGGGTGAAGCCATGCCAGTCGGATTCATTCTTCAGGTTCAGGCCGTCGGCGACCAGTTTCCGGGTCGCGTTGAACGAGGCATAGCCTCCCGCTGCGCGAGCCCAGGTCGTCCAGTACTGGCCCTGGGCGCGCCAGTAGAGACCCAGTTCCAGCAGATTGGCGGATAGAACTTCCTCGGCCGCGGCCTCGGGGTCTTGCAGATCGGAAGAGGTGAAGGCGGCGGAAATGCCGACCGCGCCCATGCCGGTGCCGCGTTCGACGCCGCCCGCCACGCCGAAGCCCTCGGAGCGGAAGCCGTAGGATTCGGTCTTGTCCTTGTCGGCGTAGAAGTTGATTTCCTGAACCCAGGCGCTGGTTTCGCCCTGCGCGGCCGAGGCGTTGCGGCCGGTCAGGGCGCGGGTCACGGCGTCGACGCCGCTGGCCAGGGAGAGCAGGGGACCGCCCGAGTGGTCGGGCAGCATCTGCTCATAGATGTCGAAGAAGCCGTCGCGGCCGGTCTGGCTCAGGACAGCGTTGCGGATCGCCTCGTTCTGGCCGAGCGCGCCGTAGATCGAATCATAGGCCGCGGCCTCGACCTTGATCATGCCGGCTTCTTCCGCCGAGCGGCGGCGGGCGTCGACATAGACCTGACCTGCGGCGGCGTCGGTTCCCGCCTTGACGACGAAGGCGTAGGGCGAGTTGGCCTGAACCGCGCCGGCGTCGATGGCGCCGACATTGAGCGTGTTCGCGTCAATGATCGTGAAGCGAGTGGGGGCTTGCAGAAGGGAGTTGAACCGCACGCCCAAGCCAGCGCCGGTGGCGATATTGGCGGTTCCGCTTACCTTGAAACCGCTGTTCGAGCCGTTCCCCGGATCCAGCGTCACGATCAGATCGCCGTCTGCGCCGACATTCAGGTTGCTGATCGCCGTGACGCCGCTCTGCCGGGCGTCGAGCGTGCCTTTGGAAATGTCGATGTCCAGTTGGCCGTCCGAGTTGGTGATCGCGCCGCGAACCACGGCGCCGCCCGAGATGGACAGTCGGTCGGCGCCCGCGCCGAACGAGATGTCGCCCTGGACCAGGCCGTTCTGGATATCGAGGAAGTCGGCGCCGGACCCGAGACGGATGTCTCCGTACGTCGAGGGCTCGCGAGAATCGGTGACCCCGTCGCCGTCGGTGTCGGGATCCCCTGCGGTAGCGGTTCCTGGGATGCCCTTCTGGGTGAAGGTGACACCGGATGTATTGGCGCTGACGTCGATCGCGGTCGCCTTGCCGGTGATCGGGTCGCCCTTGTCATTGGGAGAGACGTTGGCCTGGATCGAGCGGGTGTTGGTGATCGAGGTCAGGCTGCCGCTGAGGTCGGCGATCGCGGTCGTATTGGCGGCGCCGCCGCCCGTCGTTGCGGCGATCATTCCGTCATTGTTGATCGACGACACGTTCGCGCCGGCTTCGATACGGATCGCCGTGACCTGATTTGCGCCATCGGAGGCCGAGGCGGCGCTGATGGCGCCGGTATTGATCACCGTCGGCGTGGTGGCGCCCGCCGCGAAGCGGATGGCGGTGGCGTCAGCGTTGTTCGCGAGCACCGCGATGGAGCCTTCGTTCCGTACGCCGCCCTGGATCGTCACCGCCTGACCGCCGGCGACCCCGAACTGAACGGCGGTCGGAGCGACGTCGTCATAGACGCCGATGCCGAAGATCTCGCCGCGATTGACGAAGCCGTAGGCGTTGTTTCCTGTGCCCGCGACGCCCAGCGTCACGCTGTTGGCCGTGGAGCCGACGAGCACTGCGGGCGCCGCCCCATTGGTCGTGATCTTGGCTGTGGTTTCGCTGGCGTCGGGCAGACCGTCGCCGTCACGATCCGGATCATCGCGGTTCTTGATGCCGTCGCCGTCATCGTCCTCGTCGCCGTTCTTGACGCCGTTGCCGTTGTCATCGCCGTCGATTCCTGCGGCGCTGTAGGCGGGGGCGGCGTCGAACAGCACGCCCTTGGAGACGTCGCCAGCGATGCGCACGGCCGACCCGCCCTGGAGCAGATCGTCAGCGTCGAGATTTTCGAGGAAGAGGGTTTCGGACGGCACAGAGCCGCTGGTGGGCTTGTTGTTCGGCCGGGTCGTGTAGCGGTAGCCCGTTGACGTGATCGTCCCCTGAATGGCGACGCGGCCATTGACAGCGCCGTCCACCGCTACGCCGACGGCGTTCTCGCCTCGGGCCGTTACGGAACCCAGGATATTGACGTTGCCCGTCACAGGTCCGCTGAGGCTGACGCCGCGCGTATTATTGCCTGTGACGTCGACGTTGCCGAAGCTGGTCAGGTTGCCGACCAGGGGGGCTTCGACCGAAATGCCGTACGAGTTGTTGCCCTCGACCAGAATCGTGCCCGTCGACTCGATCATGATGTCGCCGGTCTTGGCGGCAGGTCCAGTGACCCGCAGGCCGTAGCGGCCCGTGCCGGAGGCGAAGGGACCGTCCGCGTCGCCGTCCTTGTCTGTATCCTTGTATTCTTCGATGTCGTCGGTGATCGAGATCGTCCCACCGATCGTGATCGGGCCGGTCGTTCCGCCCTGGGCCAGGATGCCGGTCGCGCCGTCGGCGGCCTTGGCCATCGTGATCGAGGAGCCGCTGTCGAGGTCCACGCCGTGGTTGGAATCAATGGTGACGGCGGCGCCGCTGGTCACGGCGACCGAACCGCCATTGGCCAGGCGGATGCTGTCCGGGGCCGTACCGGTGGCGTTGGAGGTCGAGATCGGGGTTGTGCGAGCGGTCGAGATCACCACCTCGGCCTGAGCCCCGGCGGCAGCCATCAGGGGGGCGATCGCCACCGCGGTCGCGAGCAGAATACGCATTAGTTAGAAACCCCTCGTGGACACACGCGCAAGGACGCCGAACGCCCGTTTAACAGGCTCGCCGCCGCCATGCCCCAAGTTTCTCGAATTTGAGGCGAATGCAAGGCCGGGGTTAGGCCGACGAAGCTGAACGGGAGATGAAGGCCCCCATTCTGCGCCGACGGACGGGGGTTCTGAAAATGGATGCTTGAGCGGAGCAGTTTCCGGCGCTACGGGCGATTCATGGTGAGTTCCAAACGCGCGCGTCGCATCCAAAGTCGAGCCAGCCGCCTTACGGCGTTGAACTCGGGAGAGGCCGCCGCAATGAGCATGAGCGATATCGACGTCCAGGAGAGCGAGCTTCGCCTGTTTCCTGGGCTGGACGAGGAAGTCGCCGAGACTCTGCGGACGCTGAAGGCTTCGACGGCCGACCCGCGTCCGCGATTGGTGGACACGACCATGCTGTTCGCGCCCCGCTCGGGCGGGGTGAAACGTTATCTCCTGTCCAAAAAGGCCTGGCTTGAGGCGAATCGGCCTTCGGTGGCTCACACTCTGGTGGTGCCGGGGGCCAAGCATAAGGCGGGGGCGGACGGCATCGTCCAGCTTCACGCCGCAAAGCTGCCGTTCGGCGATGGCTATCGCTGGCCCAGTTCGGTGCGGCGCTGGGGGGCCTGGGTGGCGTCGATGAACCCGGCCGTGATCGAGGCCGGCGACCCTTATACGCCGGGGCAGGGCGCGCTTGAGGCCGGTCAGCGGGCGGGGTGTCCGGTCGTCGGCTTCTGTCATTCGGATCCGGCGGGTCTGGCGGCGCTGCATTTCGGCGAGTGGGCCAAGAAGCCGGTCGAGAAACGCTGGGCCAAGCTGTTTTCGCAGTTCGACCGCGTTGTTTCGCCCAGCCGCTTCATCGCGCGCCGGCTGGAGGAGGCGGGCGTCGACGGGATCGTGATTCGGCCGCTCGGGGTCGAGGTCGAGACCTTCCATCCCGATCGGCGGGACCGCGACTGGCTGCTGAAGAAGCTGGGCCTGGGCGCGGAGGCGCGCCTGCTGTGCTTCGCGGGCCGTCCGGCCAAGGAAAAGAATGTCGACGTCCTGATCGACGCGGTGCAGCGCCTGGGCGCGCCCTATCATCTTGTGCTGGTCGGGGCCGGGGCCGGGATGCCGCCCGAGGATCGGGTGATCTCGCTGCCCTATGAAAAGGACCCCCGGGCCGTGGCGCGGATCATCGCCAGCTGCGACGCCTTCGTGCACGCCAACGACAAGGAGCCGTTCGGCTTGATCGTGCTGGAGGCCATGGCCTGCGGTCGCCCGGTCGTGGGCGTCGATGCAGGCGGGGTGGCCGAAACAGTCGACCTGAACGTGGGCCAGTTGGCGCGCTCGGCCGACCCCGCCGACTACGCCGAAGCGATCGAGGCGCTGTTCGCGCGGGATGTGGAGGCCCTGGGTCAGGCGGCGCGGGTCAAGACGGTCGAGCAATTCGCCTGGAACCGGGTCTTCGAGGACCTGTCGATGCTTTACGGCGAACTGAGCGGTCGCTCCGAGTTCGTCATGCCGCAAGATGTCGCGCCGCTGAACTAGCCGCGCGGAATCCGCACGCGGTCATGTGCGGCGGCGCATCGTGCTGACGATGTAATGAGAAGAGAGGCGGCGCCCGTCGGGGGCGGGGCGCGCCATTCTCTTCGCTGAAGAGAATGGCGCGAGTGACGGGACTCGAACCCGCGACCTCCGGCGTGACAGGCCGGCACTCTAACCAACTGAGCTACACCCGCGTTCCCCTCCGCGAGGAGGAGAAGCGCCGATTAAGGGCGACTCACGATGGGGTCAAGCGCAATGTGCGAAGAGGCTGAAAAAAGCTGCGAATTCAGCTTTTAGCGCCCGCAGTCGAGGCCTGGAGCATCCGGCGCCGCGGTCGCGCCGGAGCCAAGCGCCTTCTGCATGAAGACCACGTCGCGCCAGGCGTCGAACTTCCACCCGGCGGCGTGGAATATGCCGACGTGTTCGAAGCCGGCGGCGGCGTGCAGGGCGATGGATCCGGCGTTGGCGCTGTCGCCGATCACCGCCACCATCTGACGCATCCCCAAGGCTTCGCAGGCGCTCAGAAGGGCGTCCAGCAGGGCCTTGCCGACGCCGCGCCCGCGAAACGCCTCGGCCACATAGATCGAGTCCTCGACCATGTAGCGATAGGCGGCGCGCAGGCGGTAAGGGCCGGCATAGGCGTAGCCCGCCACTGCGCCGTCGATCTCGGCGGTGAGGACGGGAAGGCCGAGCGCGGCGGGCGCGGCCAGGCGCACCCGCATCTCGTCCGTCGAGGGGACGTCCAGTTCGAACGTCCCCGTGCCGTTCAGTACGCTGTCCGCGTAGATGGCCGTGACGGCCTCCAGATCGGCGTCCGTGGTCGGCCGGATGATCACGCCTTTTGCCAGCCCTTTTCGACTGCCCAGACGGCGAAGGCGTAGTCGTGGGCGACGTCCTTCAGATAGTCGAACCGGCCCGACGAACTGAAGTGGCCCGCTGTCATGTTGATCTTCAGCAGCACGGGATTGCCCGAGGTGGTCGCGGGCCGCAGCTTGGCGACCCATTTCTCCGGCTCCCAATAGGTGACGCGCGGATCGGACAGGCCGCCCGTCGCCAGCACCGCCGGGTAGGGCTTGGCCTCCACCTGATCATAGGGGCTGTAGCTGTACATGTAGTCGTAGGCGGCGGCGTCCTCGATGGGATTGCCCCACTCAGGCCATTCGGGGGGCGTCAGCGGCAGGGAGGTGTCGCTCATGGTGTTGATGACGTCGACAAAAGGCACGCTGCCGATCACGCCGGCCCACAGGTCGGGCCGCATATTGGTGACCGCGCCCATCAGCAGGCCGCCAGCCGATCCGCCCTGGGCGACGATCTTGCCGGCCGTGGCGTAGTCCTGGCCGATCAGATGTTCGGCGGCGGCGATGAAATCGGTGAAGGTGTTCTTCTTGGTCATCCGCCGGGCGTCCAGGAACCAGCCCCAGCCCTTGTCCGAGCCGCCGCGGATATGGGCGATGGCGTAGATGAAGCCGCGATCCACCAGCGACAGCCGGTTGGTCGAGAAGCTGGCCCCCATCGGGATGCCGTAGGAGCCGTAGCCGTAGAGCAGCAGGGGCGCCGAGCCGTCGACGGGGGTGGACTTTTTGCGCAGCACGGTCACCGGCACCAGCTGGCCGTCGGACGCCGGGGCGTTGAGCCGCTCGACCACATAGTCGGCGGGGTTGTGGCCCGAAGGGACCTCCTGAACCTTGCGCAGGGTGCGTTCGCGCGATTTCAGATCGTAGTCATAGGTCGAGGTCGGCGTCGACGGCGAGTTGTAGCCATAGCGCATGACCGTGGTGTCGAACTCCGACGCACCGCCCAGCGACAGGGCGTAGGCGGGCTCGTCCACGGCGATCTCATGCTCGGCGCCCGAACGGTCGCGGATGACGATCTTCGTATTGGCGTCGGCGCGCTCCTGACGGCCCAGATAGTCCTTCACAAGGGCCACGCCCTCGATGAAACGGCCGGGCGTGTGGGGGACCAGATCTTTCCAGGCGGCCTTGGCCGGGGCGTCGGTCGGAGCCTCGACCACCTTGAAGTCGATGGCCTCGTCGGCGTTGGTGCGTATCACCCAGCGATCGCCCCAGTGGTCCAGCTCATACAGGCGGCCGACGTGGCGCGGTTCGGCCACGACGGGCGTCGCGGTCGGGTTCGCGCCGGGAATGATACGGCCTTCCGAGGTCTCCTGATTGCCGATGCCGATGACGATGAAGGCGTCGTCCGAGGTCCGGTGGACGCTCTGGAACATGCCGTCGTCGGTTTCTTCATAGACCAGGGTTGTCTCGCCGCCGCGCGCGGGACGACGGAAGATCTTGTCCGGGCGGCCGTTGTCGTCGCGGTTGGTCCAGAAAATCCACTGGCTGTCCGGCGAGAAGGTGAAGTTCTCGGTCGCCGACTCGATGGTGTGGGGCAGGACCTCGCCGGTCGCCAGATCCTTGACGTAGATCTTGAAGACCTCGGAGCCCTGCGCGTCCTCGGCATAGGCGAACAGGGCGTGGTCGGGGCTGTGCTCGACAGCCGAGACCTCCGAATAGGCCTTGCCCTCGGCCAGCTTGTTGCAGTCCAGCAGGAGCTGAGGCGTCGGGGCCTTGATGAAGTTCTTGGTCACGGGCTGGCCGTCGACCATCCAGGTCCCCTGGCGCTCGACCCGCATATAGCGCGGGTGCTGCTCGCCGGTGCGGTACTCTGTGAAATATTCCCAGGCGCCGTCGGCCTGGGGCACAGAGGAATCATCCTCCTTGATGCGGCCCTTCATCTCTTCGAACATCGCGGCCTGCAGCGGCAGGGTCGAGGCCATCATGGCTTCGCGATAGGCGTTTTCGGCGGTCAGGTGTTCCTTGACGTCGGCCTTGATCAGCGACGGATCGCGCAGCACGGCCTGCCAGTTGTCGTCCTTCATCCACTGATAGTCGTCGGTGCGGACGCGGCCCAGTTGTTCGATGCGGACGGGGATCTTCTTGGCGACGGGCGGGACAGGCAGGGACATCGAGGCTCCGGTAGTCGAACGGGCTAGGGCGGGGGAGGCGGCGGCCAGACCGACGGCGGCGGTCGAGGCGATCAGTTCGCGGCGATTCATGGCGTGAGGCTCCCCTGTGTTTCGGGCGGACCTTGTGCCTGCCGGCCAGCGGCGTCAAATGTCCTGATGCTCATTCAGGACACCCCGCCCGCCGTCGTCGCCCCCGTCGAATGGGATCTGACCGTGGGTATGATCAACGCCACGGTGCAGATCGACCAGCCGTTGAACGACAGCCAGCGCAAGGTTGGCACCGGTTTCCTGATTTCAGCGCCAAAGCCGGACGGCGCGCCGCGTGTCGTGCTGGTCACGGCGGCCCATGTGCTGAACGTCATGCCGGGGGCGGATGCTCGCATCGGCTGGCGCACCGCCGAGGCCGACGGCGCGTGGAAGTTCACGCCGGGTCGTCTGACCATCCGGGACGCCGCCGGGGCACCGCTGTGGACCCAGCACCCCGAGCGCGACGTGGCGGTGATGGAGATCAAGGCGCCGGACGCCTTTACCCGGGCCGCCATCCCTCTGGGCTGGCTGGCGGACGAGACGACCTTCGACCAATGGCGGGTGGGGCCGGGCGACGAACTGATGGCGCTGGGCTATCCGCATGGCCTGTCGGCGAACAAGGCGGGGTTCCCGATCCTGCGGCTGGGCCGGATCAGCTCCTGGCCGCTGACGCCGATCCGGCACTTCCCGATCTTCCTGCTGGATTTCGCCGTGTCGCAAGGCAACTCGGGCGGGCCGGTTTTCTGGACCCCCGCCGTCGACCGCCTGCCCGGGGCGCCGACGCCGGACCATCCCTACATCGCAGGCGTTCTGGTGC
The DNA here is from genome assembly GCF_052114745.1 of Brevundimonas sp. 2YAF1. NCBI lineage: Bacteria > Pseudomonadati > Pseudomonadota > Alphaproteobacteria > Caulobacterales > Caulobacteraceae > Brevundimonas > Brevundimonas sp. 2YAF1. Next base: position 187,675 of record NZ_JBFRFI010000001.1, read on the forward strand.
AGGAGGTCCAGGGCGGCGGCGAGGGGCTGGAACTGGGCGTCGTCGCTCATGCTCAATATGTGCGCGAGGCGATCGAACTGCTGGATCAGTCCGCTGCGTCATCCCGGCCGTAGCGAAGCGAAGCACCGGGACCGTTTCAGGCGTCGGCGCTTGCTGCGGCCCCGGATAGGTGCTGCGCGCCTTCCGGGGTGACGGTTGTCCTTAACCCGCGAGGGCTTCGACGCTCAGACCTTGCAGCAGTTCCCCGCCCTGACCCACGGCGGCCAGGCGGCTGGAGGCATGGCCGAGGATGTTGGCGGCGTAGAATTCGTAGAGGTCCAGCTTGCCCTGCAGCCAGACGGGATCGCCGTTGCCGGCGTCCAGGCGGGCCTTGGCGGCCAGCGCGCCCTTGGCCAGCATCCAGCCGCCGACCACGTCGCCCATCAGCTTCAGATAGGCGTCGGCGCCGGCCAGAACGTCGGCGGCGCCTTCAGCGGCGGCCTTGCGGTCCAGCAGCCACAGGGTGGCGTCCTCGACGGCCTCGATGGCGGTGGCGAAGCGCTCGACCGGCTTGCCCGTATAGAGACGGTCGATCTGGACGAGGGTCTTCTTCATGTCGGCGATCAGGGCGTGGGCCGAGTCACCGCCGTCCATGGACAGTTTGCGCCCGACCAGATCCATGGCCTGGATGCCGTTGGTGCCTTCATAGATCGGAGTGATGCGGGCGTCGCGATAGTATTGCGCCGCGCCGGTTTCCTCGATGAAGCCCATGCCGCCGTGGACCTGAATGCCCAGGGAGGCGACCTCGCAGCCGACATCGGTGGACCAGGCCTTGGCGACGGGGGTGAACAGGTCCTCGCGGCCCTTCCACAGCTTGCGGTCGGCCTCGGTGGCGGCGTGCTTGGCCAGGTCGGCGGCCACGCCGGTGGACAGGCAGATGGCGCGGGCGGCGGCGATCTTGGCCTTCATGACGCCCAGAGTGCGGCGCACGTCGGGGTGGTCGAAGATCGGGGCGTTCTTCTCGCCGGTCCAGACGCTGCGGCCCTGACGGCGTTCCAGCGCATAGGTCAGGGCGTGCTGATAGGCGCGCTCGGCGATGCCGACGCCCTCGACGCCGACGGCCAGACGCGCGGCGTTCATCATCACGAACATATGGGCCAGGCCCTCGTTCGGACGGCCGACCAGTTCGGCGCGGGCGCCTTCATAGGACATGACGCAGGTGGGCGAGGCGTGGATGCCCAGCTTGTGCTCGAGCCCGACCGGATGGAAGGCGTTCCGTTCGCCCAGCGACCCGTCGGGGTTGACCGCGAACTTGGGCGTCAGGAACAGGCTGATGCCCTTGGGGCCCGCAGGGGCGTCAGGCAGGCGGGCCAGCACCAGGTGGATGATGTTGTCCGCGGCGTCGTGGTCGCCCCAGGTGATGAAGATCTTCTGGCCGTTCAGCGCATAGGTGCCGTCGCCGTTCGGCGTGGCGGTGGTGGTCAGGGCGCCCAGGTCCGAACCGGCGTGGGGTTCGGTCAGCACCATGGCGCCGGTCCATTCGCCGCTGACCAGCTTGGTCAGATAGGTCGCCTTCTGGTGTTCGGTGCCGACCTGTTCCAGCGCCTCGATGGAGGCCAGCGACAGCATGGGGCAGAGGCCGAAGGCCATATTGGCGGCGTGGACGGTCTCATAGGCCGCCAGTTCCAGCGCCTTCGGCAGGGCCTGGCCGCCGGCCTCGACCGAGGCGGTCAGGCTGGTCCAGCCGCCTTCGGCGAACTGCTTGTAGGCGTCGACGAAGCCGGGGGCGGCGGTGACGGCGCCGTTGGCGTACTTGGCGCCCGCCAGGTCGCCGGGGCGATTCAGTGGGGCCAGGACCTGTTCCGAGAACTGACCCGCGGCCTCCAGCACCGCGCCCATGACGTCGGCGTCGTAGTCGGGATACGCGCCCGTGGCGGCGACCTGATCGATGCCGGCGACGGCTTCCAGGGCGAAGGCGAGGTCACGGACGGGGGCGCGGTAGCTCATGGCGGTCTCCAGAATCTTCAAAACGCTTCTGACGCCCGAGCGGCTGGTGATGCAAGGGCGCTTGGACTTTGGTCGAGATTCCGCCACTCTGTGGCCCAGTGCCGTCGCGGAAGGAAAGACCTTGGCCGAACCCCGCAATCGATATTCGACCGTCTCGCTGATCCTGCATTGGGTGATCGCCCTGGCCGTGGTCGTCCAGGTGGCGCTGATCATAGGCCATGACGCGACCGAAGGGCCGTTGTCCCGCGAGTTGATACAGGACCACAAGGCGGTCGGCCTGACCATTCTGGTGCTGACCCTGGTGCGTATCGGCTGGCGGCTGGCCAATCCGCTGATCGCCCTGCCGGTCGAGATGCCGAAATGGGAGCGGCTGTTGGCGCGGACGACGCAGATCCTGTTCTACGTGGTCTTGCTGGTCATGCCGCTGAGCGGATGGCTGGCCTCGTCGGCGGGCGGGCGGGCCATCAGTTGGTTCGGCCTGTTCCAATGGCCCCTGCTGCCGATCGGCGGCGGGCGCGAAGCCGTGGGTCGTTTCATGGATGTTCATGAGGCGACTGCGGCGCTGCTGTTGCTGCTGATCTTCCTGCACGTTGCGGGCGCGCTGAAGCACCAGTTCATCAACCGCGACAATGTCCTGCACCGGATGATCCCGACGATCCCGCGTCGGCCATGAGCGGCGACACTCCCGAGATCGCCGCCGAAGCGCTGAAGACCGGCCGGCTGGTCATCCTGCCGACCGAGACCGTCTATGGGCTGGCGGCCGACGCTTCGAACCCGCAGGCGGTGGCGCGCATCTTCGAGGCTAAGGGAAGACCACGCTTCAACCCCTTGATTGCGCACGTCTCCAATGCCCTGGACGCCGAGACGATCGCCGTGTTTGACGAGCGCGCACGGGCGCTGGCCGAGGCCTTCTGGCCGGGTCCCCTGACCATCGTGGCCCCGGTGCGGGACCGCGAGCGAGTCTGCGATTTGGCGCGCGCCGGTCTGGACAGCGTTGCCGTGCGCGTGCCGGGACATCCCCGGGCGCGAGCCGTGATCGCGGCTTTCGGCGGGGCCGTGGTCGCGCCTTCGGCCAACCGTTCGGGACGGCCTAGTCCGACGACCTTTGAAGACGCGCTGGAGGAAACCGGCCATGCCGTCGGCGCCGCCGTCGACGGCGGACCTTGCGCGGTTGGCGTCGAGAGCACGGTCGTGTCCGTGCTGGAGGGACGGGTGGCGCTGCTGCGCCCCGGCTCGGTGACGCGCGAAGAGATCGAGGCCATGGTCGGGCCGTTGGCCGAGAGCGGGCAGGGGCATCGCTCGCCGGGTCGCCTGGCGCTGCACTACGCCCCCGACGCCCCGGTGCGGATCGAGGCGGAGACGGCGAACGAGGGCGAAATCCTGCTGGGCTTCGGTCCCGGCATAGGCGAACCGCGCTGGAGCCTGAGCCCGACGGGCGACCTGCGCGAGGCGGCGGCCAATCTGTTCCGCCTGTTGCGCGAGGCGGACCGCACCAGGCCCGCTGGCATCGCCGTGTCGCCCATCCCCGCCAAGGGGCTGGGCGAGGCGATCAACGACCGGCTTCGGCGCGCGGCGGGCTTCGTCGGCTGATTGCACTTGTACGGTGCGACGAAAAAACAGTGCAATTCGTGCAATCGGCGGAGGGTGGTTCGCGTCGCTCGTCATTGGGCGGATGACGACGCTGGAGCCTGGGCGAGAGCCGGAGTCCTGACACGGACGGCGGCGAGCGGGGATTTCAAAGACCGTCTGTAGGTCTGCAGTCTGGCTCACCCAGTCGCTCAGGCGAGCGAATGGGCGCGGCGGTCTGGCGATCCCTTGTTTTGCAAGGGATTGGCGCGCCAGGTTGCGATGGTTGGACAGCGATTCCTGTCTCTTTTGCCGTCATTCCGGGGCGCGGAGAACAACCTTCAACAGTCTCCCTTCCCCCTCGATGGGGGAAGGGGCGGGGATGGGGGTGTCGAGCGTAACATTGCCGATGAAGCGGATGAGGCGAGTCCGCGCCTCCGAAGACCTATCGGATACGGCCTGCCTCCACCCCCACCCAACCCTCCCCCATCGAGGGGGAGGGCTTTAATTCTGGGGGGTGTCAGCGGCCTATTGCGCGGTCCAGCCGCCGTCGACCGAGAAGTGCGAGCCGTTGGCCGAGGCGCCCAGGTCCGACACCAGATAGAGGAAGATCCCCGCCAGTTCGTCGGTCGTGACGAACCGCTTGGTCGGCTGCGAGCCGAGGATGACGTTCTTCATCACGTCCTCTGGCGTCATGCCGCGCGTGCGGGCCTGATCCTCGATCTGTTTGGCGACGATGGGGGTCTCGACAAAGCCGGGACAGATGGCGTTGCAGGTGATGTTGTCCTGCGCCAGTTCCAGCGCCACCGTCTTGGTGAAGCCGATCACGCCGTGCTTGGCGGCGACATAGGCCGACTTGAACGGACTGGCGACCAGGCCGTGGGCCGAGGCGATGTTGACGATGCGGCCGCGCCCCTGGGTCTTCATGATCGGGATCGCCGCCTTGGTGGCGTAGAAGGTCGAGGACAGGTTGATCGCGATGATCTTCTCCCACTGGTCGGCGGGGAAATTCTCGACGGCCTCGACGTGCTGGATGCCGGCGTTGTTGACCAGGATGTCGAGACGGCCCAGCTCGCGGTGCGCGGTGGCGACCATGTCGGCGATCTGATCCGGCTGGGTCATGTCGGCAGGGTGATAGAGGACGCGCACGCCGGTCTCGGCCGCCAGATCGGCGCGGGTCTGTTCGATGACAGCGGGATCGCCCAGGCCGTTCAGCACCACGTCGCCGCCGCATTGAGCGACGGCGCGCGCCAGCGCCAGGCCGATGCCGGAGGTCGAGCCGGAGACGACGGCGACCTGGCCCTTGAGATCGTTCATGGCGAACATGCGGTGAAAACCCGTGGTTTAGTATGCTGCTACACAGCCTAACCGCAGTCGTTCGTTCTGGCGATCAGGAATTTCCCTCTCTGATGAATATCCAGTCCGCCTCGGTCGAAAGCGCCTTGTCGAAGCGATAGCCGTCGCGATCGAACGCCTTCAGATCGGCGGCCTTTTCGATGCGGTTCTCGATGGCGTAGCGGGCCATGGCGCCGCGCGCCTTCTTGGCGAAGAAGGAGATGATGCGCGCCTCGCCGTCCTTGCGCTCCTTGAAGTGCGGCGTGATGACCGGCAGCTTCAGCGCCTTGGCGTCGACGGCGCCGAAATATTCCTGGCTGGCCAGATTGACCAGGGTGCGGTCGGCCAGAGGCTCGGCGTCGGCGTTCAGCCGCTGCGAGATGCGTTCGCCCCAGAAATCATAGAGATTGGCGCCGCGCGGGGTCTTCAGCCGCGTGCCCATCTCCAGCCGATAGGGCTGGATGGCGTCCAGCGGACGCAGCAGGCCATAGAATCCCGACAGGATACGCAGGTGATCCTGGGCCCAGTTCAGATCGGCGGGCGCCAGCGAGCGCGCGTCCAGCCCGTCATAGACGTCGCCGGCGAAGGCGAAGACGGCCTGCAGCGCGCCTTCGGTCGTCTCGTTGTCGAAGGCCTGGAAGCGTTCGTAGTTGAGGTCGGCCAGGGCGTCCGAGATCGACATCAGGCGACGCAGATCGGCGCGGCTCAGCTTGCGCGTGACCTTGGCCAGTTCGGCCGTTTCGTCGGCGCAGCGACGCGGGGTCGAGGGCACGTCGAGAGCAGGGGGCGTGAAGTCCAGCCGTTTGGCCGGGGACAGGACGATCAGCAAGGCGACAGGCTCCGAAACATCGGGAAGCGGGCCTCATAGGCCCCTTCCATGACGATTTGAACCGCCTGCGGCGTCACATGCGGTCGTGACGCCTAGAAGAGAACCGCCGGGTTCATGATCCGCTGGGGATCAATGGCGTGCCGGACCGCTTGCATGGTCGCGATCTCTAGCGGCGACTTGTAGCGGCGGGCTTCGTCCGTTTTCAGCCGCCCCAGACCGTGTTCGGCCGAGATGGAGCCGTTGTAGCGGGCGACGATGTCGTGGACGATCTCGGACCCTTCCATCCAGCGGGCGATGAAGGCGGGCACGTCTTCGCCGACGCCGGGGATCACGTCATAGTGAAGGTTGCCGTCGCCGACGTGGCCGAAGACCGAGACGCGGCAGCCGGGATGGAATTTCTCGACCGCCGCCGTGGCCTCGTCGATGAAGTCGGCGATTTGCGACACCGGCACGGAGACATCGTGCTTCCAGCCGCCGCCCTCGGGCTTGAGGCCCGCCGAGTGTTCCTCGCGCAGACGCCAGAAGGCGGCCTTCTGGGCGTCGTTCTGGGCGATGGCGGCGTCGACGATCAGGCCTTCCTCGAAGGCGTTGGTCAGCAGCCGCTCCATGGCCGAATCGGCGGCGCCGGGCTCGCCCGAGGTCAGCTCGATCAGGACGTACCAGGGCGGGGTGGTTTCCAGCGGCTCGCGCGTGTCGGGAATGTTCTTGAGCACCAGGGCCATGCCCAGGCGCTTCATCAGCTCGAAGGCCTCGACCCCGCCGCCGGTCTCGGCCTTGGCGCGGGCCAGCAGGGCGACGGCGGCGTGGTGGCTGTCCAGCCCGACAATGGCCGTGGCGCGGCTGCGCATGATCGGGAAGAGCTTCAGCGTCGCAGCCGTGACGACGCCCAGTGTGCCCTCGGCGCCGATGAACAACTGCTTCAGGTCATAGCCGGTGTTGTCCTTGCGCAGGCGCTTCAGGCCGTTGAACACCTGTCCGTCCGGCATGACGGCCTCAATGCCCAGCACCAGATCGCGCATCATGCCGTAGCGCAGCACCGCCGTGCCGCCGGCGTTGGTCGAGATCACCCCGCCGATGGTGGCCGAGCCCTCGGCGGCGAGGCTGAGGGGAAAGAAGCGGTCCTTCTCCCTGGCCAGTTGCTGGGCCTCAAGCAGGGTTACGCCGGCCTCCAGCGTCATGGCGTCGTCCAGCGGCGTCACGTCGCGCACGGCGCGCAGCTTGCGCGTCGACAACAGCACTTCGCCGAAGGGGATCTGGCCGCCGACCAGGCCGGTGCCGCCCCCCTGGGTCACGACAGCCACGCCGTGGCGGGCGCAAATCTCGATGGCCTTGGCCACCTCCTCGGTCGTGCGCGGCTGCAGCAGAATCGGCGTCTCGCCCGTCCAGCGGCCGCGCCATTCGGTCAGCCAGGGCGCCATTTCATTGGCGTCCGTGGTCCAGGCGCCGGGCAGGGCGGCCTTGAGCTCGTCGAGGGCGGCGGGCGTGGGGAGGGTCATATCCGCCTTGTGGCAAAAGGCGTGGCGTGGTGGAAGCGCAAAACCCTGCCTCCAGGCGGTCAATTCGCGGAGAAAACATGATTCCGGTCCCGGCCGTCGGCGTGGTCTGCCTGAAAGGCGACGAAGTCCTGCTGATCCGGCGCGGCACGCCGCCGCGTCAGGGCGAATGGAGCCTGCCCGGCGGGCGCATCGAGCCGGGCGAGCGGCTGGCGGAGGCGGCGCTTCGCGAACTGCGCGAGGAGACGGGCGTGGAGGCGGAGCTGATCGGCCTGATCGACGTAGTCGACGGCCTGTTTCCCGAGGCGGGGCGTCACTACGTCCTGATCGACTACGCCGCGCTCTGGACCGGCGGCGAGCCGGTGGCGGGCGATGATGCGGCTGAGGCGGCCTTCGTGACGTTCGATGAGGCGCTGCGCCGGGTCGACTGGTCCGAGACGCGGCGGATCATTCGACAGGCCCGGGCGATGGCGGATTGTCGCGCTGACGCGCCTGTCATTCCCGCTGAACCGGATTCGGTGGCGTCGGGGCGGGGCGACCGATAAGCTTGGCTCTCAACCGGAGGGGCCTATGGATTTCTCGATTCTTTTCTTTGTGGTGTTCGCGGCCTTCGCGATCATCTTCCTGTTCAGCGTCGTCAAGATCGTGCCGCAAGGCCGTGAATTCACGGTGGAACGGTTCGGCAAGTACACCAAGACGCTGAAGCCCGGCATCAGCATCCTGACCCCCTTCGTCGAGCGGGTCGGCCGGCGCATGAACATGATGGAGCAGGTCCTGGACGTGCCTCAGCAGGAGGTCATCACCAAGGACAACGCCATGGTGAAGGTCGACGCCATCGTCTTCATCCAGGTGATGGAGGCCTCCGCCGCCGCCTATCGCGTCGAGAACCTGCCGTACGCCATCACCCAGCTGTGCATGACCAACCTGCGCACCGTGGTCGGTTCGATGGAGCTGGACGAGGTGCTGTTCCAGCGCGACAGCATCAACTCGCGTCTGCTGACCGTCATCGACGCGGCGACCGAGCCGTGGGGCGTCAAGGTCAACCGGATCGAGATCAAGGACCTGACCCCGCCTGCCGACATCACCAACGCCATGGCGCGTCAGATGAAGGCCGAGCGCGAAAAACGCGCCGTCATCACCGAAGCCGAGGGCGAGAAACAGGCCGCCATCGCCCGCGCCGAGGGCGCCAAGCAGTCGGCCATCCTGCAGGCCGAGGGCCGCCGCGAAGCCGCCTTCCGCGACGCCGAGGCGCGTGAGCGCGAAGCCGAGGCCGAGGCCAAGGCGACGGCCATGGTGTCCGAAGCCATCGCCCGCGGCGACGTCAACGCCATCAACTATTTCGTGGCTCAGAAATACGTCGAGGCCTTCGCCGAACTGGCCCGCAACCCGACGGCGAAGACGGTCATCGTCCCCGCCGAAATGAGCGGCCTGGTCGGCACCATCGCCGGTCTGGGCGAACTGGTCGGTCTGGCCAAGGAGCAGCAGCAGAGCCGCACGGACGTTCGCCGCGAGCCCCGTCCCGCCGCCGCGCCTTCGCCTGCCTCGGCGCCGCCCGCCCGCGCTGTCACGCCTCGCCGCCCCGGCGGCGCCGTGCCGACCACGGAGTAGGTCATGGAGTTCATTCTGAACCTCTACGCCGCGCAACCCTTCTGGCTCTGGCTGGTGATCGGCGTGGTCCTGCTGGGCATCGAGGCCGCTGCGTCGACCGAATGGCTTCTTTGGCCGGCGGTCGCAGCGGGCGTCGTCGCCCTGATCACAGCGATCGCGCCCAATATGGGACTGCCGGTCGAGGGCGGAATCTTCGCCACCCTGACGGTCGTCGCCACCCTGGCGTCGCGGACCCTGATCAAACGGGTCAATCCGACCGACGAGCCCGACATCAACGACCGCGACCTGCGTCTGGTGGGCGAGCGGGCGCGGGTGGTCGAGGCCTTTGTGGACGGTCGCGGCCGGGTCTTCGTCTCGGGCGCCGAATGGCCGGCCGAGATCGAGGGCGCGGCGCCGCTGGCGGGTGAGAGCGTGGTGGTCGAATCCGTCGCCGGCCCGCGCCTGCGGGTGCGTTCGCTCTGAGGTTAGCGGCGTCGCATGTCGTCGACGCCGCGATTCGCCAGTCCGTCGGCCCGTTCGTTCAGGACGTGGCCGGCGTGGCCCTTGACCCAATGCCATTTGACGTCGTGGCGGCTGCGGGCCTCGTCCAGGCGGCGCCACAGGTCGTCGTTCTTGACCGGCTTCTTGTCGGCGGTCTTCCAGCCGCGCGCCTTCCAGCCTCTGATCCACTCGGTGATGCCCTGCATGACGTATTTGCTGTCGGTATGCAGGTCGACGCGGCAGGGGCGCTTCAGGACCTCCAGCGCGGCGATGGCGGCCATCAGCTCCATGCGGTTGTTGGTCGTGTTGGGCTCGCCGCCCCAGATTTCCTTTTCGTGACCGCCGCCGGTCTGCAGGATAGCGCCCCAGCCGCCAGGGCCCGGATTGCCCTTGCAGGCGCCGTCGGTGTGAATGATGACGTGATCGACGAGACTCATGGCGGGATGCCTACAGCGTCCCTTGGCGCGCCGCCATCAGTCAGCCTATATGACGCACAACAATCAGTCGGACGGGACCGCTTTGCTGGTCCCTTTGAGGAGGTATCGCCATGGGCTCGATGAGCATCTGGCATTGGGCCATCGTCATCGTCGTCGTCGCCCTGCTGTTCGGCGGACGCGGCAAGCTGTCCGGCATCATGGGCGACGCGGCCAAGGGCATTCGCGCCTTCAAGGACGGCCTGAAAGACGACACCGATTCCAAGGGGCCGAAGGAAGGCGTCAGCTCGCTGCCGCGCACCGAGGCCGAAAAAGAAGACCTGAACCGCTGATCGCTCTCGCGGAAAGACGCTGAATCATGGGTGGTCTTGGCCCTGGGGTCGGCGGGTTCGAAATCCTTGTCATCGGTCTGGTGGCCCTGCTTGTCGTGGGGCCGAAGGATTTGCCGGTGCTGATGCGCAAGGTCGGTCAGTTCGTCGCCAAGGCGCGCGGCATGGCCAACGAATTCCGCGCCAGCTTCGACGAAATGGCGCGCCAGTCCGAGCTGGACGACCTTCGCAAGGAGGTCGAGGCGCTGCGGACGGGGCAGGGCATGTATCCGCTCGGCGCCGACGCCGAAGCGGCCTTCAAGGACATCCGCAAGGATCTGGAGGCGCCGCTGGACGCCCCGGCTTTGGCTGCACCCGTCGCCACAGGCGTCGACGAATGGCCGGACGAGGTTGGGGCCGAGGTTGAACCGCCAGCGGCTGTCGTCGCTGCCCCCAAGTCCAAGGGGGCTTCGAAGCCCAGGGCGGAGCGTGCGTCGGCCAAAACCGCCGCCAAGACCGCATCCAAGGCCAGCCCGGCCAAGGCCGCCTCGACCGCGCCTGCGGTCGCCAAGCCTAAAGCGGTGCGCAAGAAGAAGGTCGACCAATGAGTTCGCTCGACCGCGACGAGGCCGAGATCGAGGCGTCACGCGCGCCCCTGATGGATCACCTGATCGAGTTGCGCGGGCGGCTGCTGATCTGCGTCATCGCCTTCATCGTCGCCTTTATCGGCTGTTTCGCCTTCTCCGAAAAACTCTACCTGTTCCTGGTCCAGCCCTACGTGGTGTCGGCCGCCTTCCACCAGACGGTGGGGGCGCACGGGCATGTTTCGCCCTTCGATCTGATCCTGGGCACGGCGCGCCTGATCCCGGTGCCCGACGTGGATCACCAGACCGTCAAGCTGATCTACACGGCGCCGCTGGAAATCCTGTTCACCAAGATGAAGCTGGCCGGGCTGGGCGCGGTGATCATCGCCTTCCCGGTTCTCGCCTGGCAGTTGTATCGTTTCGTCGCCCCGGGGCTTTATCGCAACGAGAAGGGCGCCTTCCTGCCGTTCCTGATCGCGGCGCCCCTGCTGTTCCTGCTGGGCGCAGCGCTGGTCTATTTCGTCATGCTGCCCTTCGTCATGTGGTTCTCGCTGAGCCAGCAGATCATCGGCGAGGGCGTCTCGGCTGAACTGCTGCCCAAGGTGTCGGATTATCTGAACCTGGTGACGGCGCTGATCCTGGCCTTTGGCCTGTGCTTCCAGTTGCCGGTCGTCATGACCCTGCTGGGCCTTGCCGGCATGATCAGTTCGCAGGTCATGGCCAAGGGGCGACGCTACGCCATCGTCGCCGTGGTCGTGGTCGCCGCCGTCGTCACACCGCCTGACCCCATCAGCCAACTGATGCTCGCGGTGCCGATGGTGCTACTCTATGAGGTCTCGATCTGGTGCGTCCGCATCATCGAACTGCGCCGCAAGAAGGCCGATGCAGCCGAGGCGGCCTAAGGACGTCTTCTAGAAGACGTTGATCTGAGCCGGCCTGACCGGATCGTTCGTCCCGGCGGCTGCGACCTGACCGTTCTTCACGATGGCGATGCCGATGGGGCCTTCGCCGCCTGTCTTGGTGAGGGTGCAACTGCCATTGTCCCCCGGTAGACGTCCGCGCTGCGCCCCGCGTCCCGAGAGAGCCAGGCGGTTCGCCCAGTGCTTGCGGTCGTATTGGCTCATATGCAGCGTGACAGGGCTGAAGCCGCAGGACAGCGACCAGGACACATCAGGCGGCGCCGCCACGGACCAGTGAAGTCCGCCGTGGTGGTTCGAGCCGACATCGGTTTGGCTTGATGCACTCGAGGATGTCGCCGTCGCGGCGAGAACCAGCAGGATTGTCGCCGATCGCCTCATCGCCAGCCCCCTCATGACCGGGCGATCATCACCGCAAACGGGACCTGCGACAAGCGACGGCGGTGTTTAGTGCCGACCGTCCCGCTCGTGCTTCTTTTCCTGCGAGGTCGAGTGCTTTCCGTGCTTGGCCTTGGCTGAGTGGCCCTTGTGGATGTCGTTCTCGCCGCCGCCGCCCGACACCTGACTGCGCGGCGACAGGTGATCCGGTGCGTCGGCGTCCTTCACCTTGGGGTCAGGCTTGGGTTTGTTCCGATTTTCCTGACTGGCCCCGGGACCGCCCCAGCGATCGGTGTCGGCGTGTTTGTGTGGCATGGCGACGCTCTCCTTTGAGGAGGCAACCGCGTAGGGGGACGGATGTTCCCGGGTTGTCGTCCGGCCCCTCGCGCCATGAAAAAAGCGCCGGACGTTGCCGCCCGGTGCCTTGATCGTCAGACTGATCCGGGGATCAGCAGCTGTAGTACATGTCGAACTCGACCGGGTGCGGGTGCAGTTGCAGACGGGCGACCTCTTCCATTTTCAGCGTGATGTAGCTGTCGATGAAGTCGTCATCCATGACGCCGCCCTTCTTGAGGAAGGCGCGGTCGGCGTCGAGGGCGTCCAGGGCTTCCTTCAGGCTGCCGGCCACCTCGGGGATCGAGCCGCGCTCTTCCGGCGGCAGGTCGTAGAGGTTCTTGTCCGCGGGCGCGCCCGGATCGATGCGGTTCTCGATGCCGTCCAGACCGGCCATCAGCAGGGCCACGAAGGTCAGATAGGGGTTGCCCATCGGGTCGGGGAAGCGGGCTTCCAGACGCTTGGCCTTGGGCGAGGAGACGTGCGGGATGCGGATCGAGGCCGAACGGTTGCTGGCCGAATAGGCCAGTTTCACCGGGGCTTCATAGCCGGGCACCAGACGCTTGTAGGAGTTGGTGGTGGAGTTGGCGAAGGCGTTGATGGCCTTGGCGTGCTTGATGACGCCGCCGATGTACCACAGGCATTCCTGCGACAGGCCGGCGTACTTGTCGCCGGCGAACTGGGGCTTGCCGTCCTTCCAGATCGACATGTGGACGTGCATGCCCGAGCCGTTGTCGGCGAACATGGGCTTGGCCATGAAGGTCGCCGACTTGCCGTAGGCCGCGGCCACGTTGTGGATCACGTATTTGTAGAGCTGCAGACGGTCGGCCATGGTCAGCAGGTCGCTGAACTTCAGGCCCAGTTCGTGCTGCGCCGGGGCGACCTCGTGGTGATGCTTCTCGGGCTCCATGCCCAGATCCTTCATCACGCCCAGCATCTCGCCGCGCAGGTCCTGGGCGGAGTCGACCGGGTTGACCGGGAAATAGCCGCCCTTGTGGCCCGGACGGTGGCCCAGGTTGCCCTCGGCGTATTCAGCGCCGGTGTTGGACGGCAGTTCGATCGAATCGAAGCTGTAGCCGGTGTTGTGCGGGGCAGTGTTCCAGCGCACGTCGTCGAAGATGAAGAACTCGGCTTCCGGGCCGAAATAGACCACGTCGCCCACGCCCGAGGACTGGACATAGGCCAGGGCCTTCTTGGCCATCGAGCGGCTGTCGCGGTTGTAGGGCTCGCCCGTGTCGGGGCTGACAACGTCGCAGAACAGGAACAGCGTGGTCTGCTGGTAGAAGGGGTCGATATAGGCGCGCGTCAGGTCCGGCTTCAGCAGCATGTCGCTTTCGTTGATCGCCTTCCAGCCGGCGATCGACGAACCGTCGAACATGGTGCCTTCTTCCAAAAACTCTTCGTCGACCAGATCGATGTCGAAGGTGACGTGCTGCAGCCGACCACGGGTGTCGGTGAAGCGGACGTCGACGTACTGGACGTCCTTGTCCTTGATCTCTTGAAGGATCTTTTGGGCGGCGCTCATGCTCGAAGTCCTGTTGGTTCGGGGAGGAGAGGAGGAACGAAAAGCGGCCGCCCCGAGGGACGGCCGTAGCGTGGTCAGATAGCCTGGGCGCCGGTCTCGCCCGTGCGGATACGGATCACGTCTTCAAGGGTGGAGACGAAGATCTTGCCGTCGCCGATCTTGCCGGTGCGGGCTGCGGTCTGGATGGCGTCGATCACGGCCGGAGCCAGGTCGTCGGCGACGACGACCTCGATCTTGATCTTGGGCAGGAAGTCGATGACGTACTCGGCGCCGCGGTAAAGCTCGGAATGGCCCTTCTGACGGCCATATCCCTTGGCCTCCAGCACGGTCATCCCCTGCACCCCGATGTCCTGGAGCGCATCCTTCACTTCATCCAGCTTGAACGGCTTGATGACGGCTTCAATCTTCTTCATGGCGAGTCCCGAGGCGGCTCCTTGGTTGGTCCGACGCTCGGGGTGTAAAGGGACATTGCATCGCACAATAAGGCAAGCAATTTTCGTGCTTAGAGGCCATCCGTGAACGGAATTCGATCATGAACCCGATCAACGACCCCATGACATGGCAGAGCCTGCTGCCCTGGCCCGACGCCGAGGCGTACAAGCACAAGCGAGGGCGTCTGGGCGTGGTGTCCGGCGGCGCCCTGTCGACCGGCGCGGCACGGTTGGCGGCGCGGGCGGGGCTGAGGATCGGCGCGGGGCTGGTGAAGGTCTTCTGTCCGCCTGACGCCGCGCCTGTGCTGGCGCCGACGTTGGAGGCGGTCATGCTGGCCAGCTTCTCTACGGGCGAGCAGTTGGCGGCGCTGGCCCAACTGATGGACGCCGTGGTGATCGGTCCCGCAGCGGGCCTCACGGAGGCGACGGCGGCCAATGTGGCGGCCTTGGCGCGGAGCGGGGCGGCCCTGGTGATCGACGCCGACGCCCTGACCCTGTTCCGCGACCGGCCCAGCGACCTGTTCGCCTGTCTGGATCGCAGGGACGTGCTGACGCCGCATGAGGGCGAGTTCGAGCGGCTGTTCCCGAGCCTGCTGGCCAAGGGGCGCGAGGCGGCGGCGGTCGAGGCCGCCAAGCGCGCGGGGGCGGTCGTGGTGCTGAAGGGCAGCGCCACCGTCGTCGCCGCACCGGACGGGCGCTGCGTCGTCAACGCCAACGGCTCGCCCTGGCTGGCGACGGCGGGCAGCGGCGACGTCCTGGCGGGCATGATCGGCGGCCTGCTGGCCCAGCATATGGACAGTTTCGACGCAGCGTGCGCGGCGGTCTGGATGCACGCTGACGCGGCGGGGCGGTTCGGGCCGGGATTGATCGCCGAGGATCTGCCAGGACTGATCCCGGGGGTGCTGGCCGACCTGTATCGCGGCTGAACCCATGGTGCGGATGAGAGGACTCGAACCTCCACGCCTCTCGGCGCCAGAACCTAAATCTGGTGCGTCTACCAGTTCCGCCACATCCGCATAGGTAGGCCGCAGCCTGTAGGCGAGGGGGCGGGATTGGGCAACCGGGATAACCTGGGCCGCATCAAAAAAGGCCCCGGATCGCTCCGGGGCCTTTTCATTTCTTGTGGCCTATCGCGCTTGCGCTGCTTGAGACCGTTGAAGGCTGATCCGGAGATCAGTCCTTCTTGTTGTCGACGCCGTGGCCGAGAGCTTCGACGGCCGTTTCCAGCGTCATGTCCTCGGTGATGTCGATGCCCTTGGCCAGCTTGGAGTTCCAGAAGCCGTAGGCGGCGTAGATGATGGCGCCGATCAGGGCGTAACCGCCCAGCAGCATCAGCGGCAGCGGGTTGTCAGTCGCCGCATGCTGGAACATCGGGATCAGGTTCTGGCTGGCCAGGAAGAGGCAGGCCACGATGCCCAGACCGGCGGTGATCACCCCGCCGGGCACCTTGAACGGCCGCGGCAGTTCAGGGTGTTTGACGCGCAGGTAGATGACGCTGAGGCAGACGATGGCGAAGGCCGTGGCGGTCCCCAGCGACACCAGGTCGCCCAGGATCGAGATGGGCAGGAAGGCCGCCGCGATGGCGATCAGGATGCCCAGAACGATGGTGCCGATCCACGGGGTGCGGAATTTCGGGTGCACCACGGCGAAGGCCTTGGGCAGCAGGCCGTCGCGCGCCATCGTGTAGAAGATGCGCGTCTGGCCGTAGCACAGCACCAGCATGACCGAGGACAGGCCGGTGACGGCGCCGATCTTGATCAGGAAGGCGATCAGGTTCAGTTGGCCGCTAGGCGCGACGGCCAGGGGCACGTTGGCCCATTCCAGCTTCATCGCGTCAATGGCGACGGCGATCGGAGCCGGCGAAGCCAGTTTTAGATAGGGAACCACGCCGGTCATGACGGCCGCGACGGCCATGTAGATCAGGGTGCAGACAAACAGGGCGCCCAGGATGCCGATCGGCACGTCCTTGGACGGGTTCTTGGCTTCGGCGGCGGCGGTCGAGACGGCTTCGAAGCCGACGTAGGCGAAGAAGATGATGGCCGCGCCGCGGAAGATGCCGCCCACGCCGAACTGACCCGGCTGGCCGGTCGGTTCTGGAATGAAGGGGTGCCAGTTGGCCGGGTTGATATACTGGATGCCCACGGCGATGAACGTCAGCAGCACGATGATCTTGATGACCACGATGGCGTTGTTGATGTTCGCCGATTCCGACACGCCCAGCACCAGCAGGCCGCAGACCGAGGCGATGCCGATGGCGGCGACCAGGTTGAAGGTGCCCGTCATCGGGAAGCTGGCGCCGGCGGCGCCCTGCACGGCCTGGACCAGCGGGGTCGCCCACTGGGGACCTTCGCCGCCCATATACTGTATGGTTGGGAATATCTGCTGACTTATCCCGAAGTCGCTGAGGATCGAGACGACATAGCCGGACCAACCGACCGCGACGGTCGAGGCGGCGACGCCGTATTCCAGCACCAGCAGCCAGCCCATGATCCAGGCGAAGACTTCGCCCAGCGTGCCATAGGCGTAGGTGTAGGCCGAGCCGGACACCGGCATGGTCGAGGCCAGCTCAGCGTAGCAGAGGCCGGCGAGACCGCAGGCGATGCCCGCGACCACGAAGGACAGCATGATGGCCGGGCCGGCGTTGGCCGAGGCCACCTGACCCGTCAGGACGAAGATACCGGCGCCGATGATGGCGCCGATGCCCAGGCTCATCAGGTTGAGCGGGCCGAGAGTCCGCTTCAGCTCGCTCTTGGCGGCTTCCTTCTGAATCTGGCCGATCGATTTTTTGAGAAATAGCCGGTTGCCGGCTGGCTTTACGCCGTCTGCGGACATGAAGTCGCGCCCCCCATTGATACTCGGCAGGCCCTCCCCGGGCTGCCTTCTTGGGCGCGGACGCTACCCATGGATGAGGCCGCGCGCAACGCGGTTTCCGAACGATGAAGCGAAGACGACGCTTTCGTGACCCGGGGCGTTGCGGCTAAGGCCCATGCGATGCTGCCGATTCACGCCGTACTGGAGCCGCTGAAAGCGGCCCTGGCCGCGACCAACGCGGTCGTGCTGGCCGCCCCGCCTGGGGCGGGCAAGACCACGGTCGTGCCTTTGGCCCTGCTGGATCAGCCCTGGCTGGGGGACCGCAAAATCCTGGTGCTGGAGCCGCGCCGACTGGCGGCGCGGGCGGCGGCGGACCGGATGGCGACGACCCTGGGCCAAAAGGCGGGCGGAACGGTCGGCTATCGCACCCGGCTGCAAAGCCGCGTCGGCCCCGAGACGCGCATCGAAGTCATCACCGAGGGCGTCTTCACCCGGATGATTCTCGACGATCCAGGGCTGGAAGGCGTCGGCGCGGTCCTGTTCGACGAATTCCACGAACGCAGTCTGGACGCCGATCTGGGGCTGGCCCTGGCGCGCGAGAGCCAGTCGGTGCTGCGCGACGATCTGCGGCTGCTGGTCATGTCGGCCACGCTCGACATCGCGGGGATGTCGAAGCTCTTGGCCAATCCATCTGGAGAATGGGCGCCGGTGATCGAGGCCGAGGGACGGATGTTCCCGGTCGAGACCCTCTATCTGGGCCGCAACGCCGCCGAGCGATTCGAGGACGCCGTCGCTCGCGCCGTGATGCTGGCGCTAGGTGACCAGACCGGATCGGTGCTGGTCTTCCTGCCGGGGCAGGGCGAGATCCACCGGACGGTGCAGCGACTGAACGAACGGCTGCGCGATCCCAAGGTCGACGTGGTCGCCCTCTATGGCGCACTGGACAAGGGCGAGCAGGACCGGGCCATCGAACCGGCGCCGCCCGGGCGGCGCAAGGTGGTGCTGGCGACTTCGGTGGCGGAAACCAGTCTGACGATTGAGGGCGTGCGGGTCGTGATCGACGGCGGCCTGTCGCGCGTGCCGCGTTTCGAGCCGTCCAGCGGCCTGACCCGGCTGGCGACGGTCAAGGTCAGCCGGTCGTCGGCCGAGCAGCGACGGGGGCGCGCCGGGCGCGTCGAGCCGGGCGTCTGCTACCGCCTGTGGGACGAGGAACAGACGCGGGGTCTGGTCCCGCATCAGCGGCCCGAAATTCAGGAAGCCGACCTGACCGGCTTCGCGCTCGATCTGGCGCGTTGGGGGGCGAAATCGGTCGAGGGCCTGGCCCTGCTGGACCCGCCGCCCGCCGGGGCGCTGGCCGAGGCGCGGAAGGTGCTGACCCGGTTGGGGGCGCTGGACGCCAAGGGCGATCTGACGGCGCACGGGCGGCGGCTGACGCGGATACCCCTGCCGCCGCGACTGGCGCACATGGTCGCCGTGGCCTCGGATCAGGACGACGCTCTGACCGGCGCGCGGATCGCGGCGGTGTTGAGCGAGCCGGGGCTGGGCGGGAACGCCGTCGATCTGCATGACCGATTGAAGGGATTGGAACGGGACCGCTCGCCGCGCGCGCGCGACGCCATGAAGTTGGCCGAGCGCTGGGCGCGGGCGGCGGGCGGCGGTCACGGCGGCGAGGCGGACGTGGGGCTGTTGCTGGCCGAGGCCTTCCCCGAGCGGATCGCGCGGGCGCGCGGCAAGCCGGGCGAGGTGCTGCTGGCCTCGGGGCGCGGGGCTTTTGTGGACCCGACCGAACATATGGCGCGCGAGCCCTGGGTGGCGGTGGCGGAACTGGGCGGCGGCGAGGCGCGCGACCGCATCCGGCTGGCGGCGGCGCTGGACGCCGCGACGCTGGAGGTCGATCTGGCGCACCGAATCGAGGTCGAGGACCGCTTAGCACGCGAGCCTTCGGGCAAGCCGGTGATCCGCCGCATCCGACGCATCGGCGCTCTGGTGCTGGACGAGAAGGTCGTCGGCGCGCCGGATCGGGCCACCATGACGGCAGCGCTGAAATCAGAAGTCGAGGCGGGCGGTCTGAAGGCCCTGAACTGGGGCGAGCAGGCGGGCGCGCTGCGGGCGCGGCTGGCCTTCCTGCGGGGGCTGGATGCGACGTGGCCGGATGTGTCGGACGACGGCCTGCTGGCGCTGCGCGAGGACTGGCTGTGGCCGCTGCTGGATGGGGCGCGGTCGCTGGGCGATATCGGCGACAGCAAGCTGGCCGAGGCCCTGCGCGGCCTGATCCCCTGGGATTTGCAGCGCAAGCTGGACGACCTGGCCCCGCCGCGTCTGACCACGCCGCTGGGATCGGCCTCCATCGACTACGCCGCCGAGGGCGGGCCGCGGGTCGAAATTCGGGTGCAGGAACTGTTCGGGGTGAAGGCGCATCCGACGGTCGGCGGCGGGCGGATTCCGCTGACGCTCAGCCTGTTGTCCCCCGCGCGGCGGCCGGTGCAGGTGACGAAGGACCTGCCGGGCTTCTGGACAGGGTCCTGGGCGGCGGTGCGCAGCGAGATGCGCGGCCGCTATCCTCGCCATCCCTGGCCGGAAGACCCTGCCAACGCCCAGGCCACCAGCCGGGTCAAACCGCGCGGGACCTAAGGCTCAGCTTGACGGCGGGCGGCGGCGCACCGCAAGGACCTTGCATTAATGCAAGGATTTCGCGTGGCCGACGCTGCACTCTTACCGCCTTCCGCCTCCAAGCGGAGAATTCTGTTCGCCAGCCTGATCGGCACCACGATCGAGTTCTTTGACTTTTACATCTACGCCACGGCGGCGGTGCTGGTGTTTCCGGCCCTGTTTTTTCCGGGGCAGGATGCGACGACGGCGATGCTGGCCTCCTTCGCCACCTTCTCCATCGCCTTCTTCGCGCGGCCGGTCGGGGCGGTCGTGTTCGGCCATTTCGGCGACAAGGTGGGGCGCAAGGCGACGCTGGTCGCGGCCCTGATGACTATGGGGCTGTCGACGGTGGCGATCGGCGTGCTGCCGACCTGGCATTCCGTCGGTGTGATCGCGCCTCTGCTGCTGGCTCTGTGCCGGTTCGGGCAGGGTCTGGGTCTGGGCGGCGAATGGGGCGGAGCGGTGCTGCTGGCGACCGAGAACGCGCCTCCGGGCAAGAAGGCCTGGTTCGGCATGTTCCCGCAACTGGGCGCGCCGATCGGCTTCATCCTAGCGACCCTGTCCTTCATCATCCTGACGGCGACGCTGTCGAACGAACAGTTCCTGGGCTGGGGCTGGCGCATTCCCTTTATCGCCAGTTCGTTGCTGGTCTTCGTCGGCCTGTGGGTGCGGTTGCGCATCACCGAGACGCCCGAGTTCAAGAAGGCCATCGACAAGTCCGAGCGGGTCGAGACGCCGATCCTGACCCTGCTGGCGCGGCACAAGTTCGCCCTGCTGACGGGGACGCTGGCCGGGTTGGCCACCTTCGTCCTGTTCTATCTGATGACGGTCTTCGCCCTGGGCTGGGGCACGACGGCGATGGGCTATAGCCGCGAGCAGTTCCTGCCGATCCAGTTGCTGGGGGTCTGCTTCTTCGGCCTGTTCATCCCGCTGTCGGCGCTGGCGGCGGATCGCTGGGGCCAGGGGCGGACCCTGCTCGTGACCTCTGTCGGCATCGCCCTGTTCGGTCTGGTGCTGGCGCCCCTGTTCGGGAGCGGCGGGCTGGCGGGCGTCGTGGCCTTCTTCATCATCGGTTTCAGCCTGATGGGCTGCACCTATGGACCGCTGGGCGCGGCCTTGGCGCGGCCCTTCCCGACGGCGGTGCGCTACACCGGCGCGTCGATGACCTTCAATCTGGCGGGCATTCTGGGCGCGTCGCTGGCGCCGTTTGCGGCGACCTGGCTGGCCGGTCACTACGGCTTGCAGGCCGTGGGCGCCTACCTGGCCGTCGCCGCTGGCCTGACCATTCTGGCCCTGCTGGGCATGAGGCGGATCAGGACGGAAGGCGAGGCGTAAGAACCTCTGGCCGTCACCCTCGGCCCTGTGCCGAGGGTCCATAACCTCGACGTCGGCGATGTCAGGCGTCGAGGTTCACCATAAAGCGATGTGTTTCTGGATCCTCGGCACAAGGTCGAGGATGACGACCGGCAATGGTCGCTCAGATGTCCGTGCCGTAGGCCGCGTCGGTCACGGCATAGACCATGATGCCGGTGGCGATGGCCAGGTTCAGGCTGTCGGCCCGGCCGCGCATGGGGATCTTGACGTTCAGGTCGCAGGCGGCGGCCAGGTCGTCGGTCAGCCCGGCCTGTTCGTTGCCCATCATGATCAGAGCCGGATGGCGCACGGGGCTGTCGCGATAGCCGTGCTGGGCGTCCAGGCGCGTGCCGATGACGCTGCCCGGCCACTTGGCGCGCCAGGCCAGGAACTCTTCCTTGGTCGCGCGGCTGATGGTGACGGCGAAGACCGAGCCCATGGTGGCGCGCACGGCCTCGACCGAGAAGGGATCGACGCAGTCGCCTATAAGAATGACGCCGCCGCAGCCGGCGGAATCCGCCGTGCGGATGATGGTGCCGAGGTTGCCCGGGTCGCGCACCTGCTCCAGCGCCACCCAGCAGGGCTTGGCGTCGGGCTGGATGGCGTCCAGCGGCGTATAGACCTGCTCGAACACGCCCAGCACCGTCTGCGGATTGTCGCGACGGCTGATCTTTTCGAGGATGGCGTGGGTGACGACGATGATCTGGCCGCCGGCCTTGATGGTCTCGGCCTTGGCGCGGTCCAGCAGGGGGTGAGGCCGGGCCTCTTCGCCGACCAGCAGCATGACCGGGGCGCGGCCCTGATCCAGGGCTTCACCGATGAACTTGAGACCCTCGGCCAGAAAACGACCGGTCAGGTCGCGTTCCTTGCGCATGTGCAGGGCGCGGACCGACTTGATCGTGTCGTTGGTCAGGGAGGTGATGACGCGCTCGTACATCAGGCGCTCCAGCGGGCGAAGAACGACAGGCCGATAGCGCGAGCGTCCGGGCCGTCTTCCGACAGGGCCAGTTCGCCCCAGTCGATGCGCCCGCCGCGATCATGCGTCGCCTCGGCCATCATGTGCGCCAGCGACAGGCCCGATACCCGTGCGGCGTAGGCGTTCAGCAGCAGGAAGGAGGCGTCATCCGATAGAAGGGCGGCGCAGTCCTTGAGCAGGGCCGGCATGTCCTCGAACAGGCGCCAGACTTCGCCGTTGGCGCCGCGACCGTATTTGGGAGGGTCCAGAATGATGCCGTCGTACTTCGAGCCACGACGAACTTCGCGGGCCACGAACTTGCGGGCGTCTTCGACGATCCAGCGGATAGGCTGATCTGCAAGGCCTGACGCTTCGGCGTTCTCGCGCGCATAAGCCACGGACTTCTTGGAGGCGTCGACGTGGGTCACGTGAGCGCCGGCGGCGGCGGCGGCCAGGCTGGCCACGCCGGTGTAGCCGAACAGGTTCAGGATCTTGGGCTGCTTCAGGGTGCGGATGCGCGCATCCATCCACTCCCAGTTCGCCGCCTGCTCGGGGAAGAAGGCCAGGTGGCGGAAGGGGGTGAAACGGCCGGTGAAGCGCACGTCGCGCCATTTCAGCGGGAAGGCGTCGATGGGACCGTGGGCGTCAAAGCGCCAGCGGCCGGCGTCCTCTTCTTCCTGCTGCGGATCGAAGACGGCGTTGGCGCGCTCGAACGCTGCCGGATCGCGCGGCGCCCAGAAGCACTGCGGCTCGGGCCGGACGACGGTGTAGCGGCCATACCGCTCCAGCTTGCGACCATGACCGCTGTCCAGCAGCGCATAGTCGGACCATCCTCGGGTGATGAGGGTTTCGGGCGAAGAAGAGAGAACCGGAGCCATGTGGGCTGATAGGCGCTCAGGCGGCTGCTCGTCCAGCGTCGGCGACGGGTTCCATGTCGCGATCCGACGCAAGGTCGGGCGTGTGCGGGGTCTTGTCCCATCGGTGCGGCTCTATCACCAGTCGGAACAGGGCGTGCACGAAGGCCAGGCTGAGCAGGCACCAGTAGGCGGGAGCCGCCGCCATCTCCTTCAGTCCGAAGCGGACGCCCGCACGTCGCGCCCCCGCCAGCTTGGCCAGCCAGGCCGTGGCGACGCCGGCGACGAGGACGCTCATTCCCAGAGGCGGCGCTGGCGGCAACTTGCCGCAAACGATGGAGGTCAGCGCGACGGCGCCGATCCAGGCGATGCACGCCGCGTGAATCGCGGCGGATGCGACGCCGGCGCCCAGGGTCAGAGCCAAGGCCGACCAGCCGCGCCATCCCATGCCGCCAAGACTGCGGGTATGAACGGCCAGGGTCTGAAGATGGCCTTTGAGCCAGCGGGTGCGTTGAGGCAGCCAAAGCCGCAGGGCGCCGGGCGGTGTTTCGTATGTGGGGCGTTCCAGCACCCCGAGACGCCCTCCCGTCCGCCAGATCCGGAAGCCGAGGTCGGCGTCCTCCGTCACGTTCCACGCGTCCCAGCCGCCCAGCGCGCGGAGAGCGCCGGCGCGGAAGTGGTTGCTTGTACCGCCCAGCGGAAATGGAAGACCCAGCGCCGCCATGGCCGGCAGGGTGACCTCAAAGAGCGCCGCATATTCCGCCGCGAACTGCGCGTCGAGGAAGGGGGATGCGTCGTTTCGCTTGTCCCGCCGCCGGATGCGGAGCGGCGCCTGCAGACAGACCAAGTCCTCCCCCTCGGCGACAAAGCGGGCGGCCGCCTCCTTGAGCTGGAGGGGATCGGGGTCGTCCTCGGCGTCGTAGATGGTCACCAGGTCACCCTGGGCCAGGGACAGGGCGTAGTTCAGCGCGCGGGGCTTGGTCTTCGGCGAGCCGGGCGGGACGATCAGGACCTTCAGCCAATCCGGGCGATCCGTGTTCAGGGCGGCGGCGATGGTGGCGCTGTCGTCGGCTTCCAGCGCGAGAAAGCCTTCCAGCCGGTCGGCGGGATAGTCGAGCTGGCCCAGCCGCTCGATCAGTTGGGGCAGGACGGCGGCTTCGTCATAGAGGGCCGCTATGACAGTGTAGCGCGGCCATGCGGTCGGTTCAGGATCGTCGCGTGCCGGCGGACGGCGCGTCACCAGAGTCACAAGCCGCCACCCGGAGACCGTCAGAAAGCCGAGTTGGACGCCCGTCAGGGCCAGAGGCGCGACATGGAGCGGCAGAAGGAGGCTGATGGCAAGCGCCGACGCCAGTCCGGCCAGGACAAGGAACTGCAAGCTACTGACGGTGATCCGCGCGGTGCACGCCGTCTGGTCGCGCTTCTTCCTGGGCAGTGCGCCGTGCATACGAGAAGCCCCCCGGCCCGTTGCAAACCCTGTTCTCTAAGATCGTTGTTCTTTGAGGGCAAGTGATTGGCGGACACAGGCATTGCGGCTATTCAGGCTCGGTCCTAGCCATGGAGTCTGGATTGCCCGGTTCATCGCTCCCCACGCCTCGATCCGCTCGCAAGCCCAAGGGCGAAGGCCATGCGCGTCGTGCGGAGATCCTGGCCGTGGCGGAACGCATCTTTGTCGAGCATGGCTATGAGGGGGCGACGATCCGCAAGATCGCGGATGAAGTCGGCCTGTCGTCGACCGCCCTCTATATGCATTTCTCCGACAAGGCCGCGATTCTGCATGAGATTTGCCGCGGCGCTTTCGAGACGCTGATTGCGACCCATGAGGGGATCATGACGGAGCCGGCGCCCGCCGAGGTGCGGTTGCGGCGGATGATCGAAGGCTATGTCCGCTTCGGCTTCGACAATCCGAACGCCTATCGGCTGACCTATCTGACCCGACCGGTCGAGGCGCGCGAAGGCGCGGAAACGGTGGCGCAGGGGACAGGGTTCGAACTGTTCCGATCCTTCATGTCCGTGGTCGAGGAGGCGGTGGCCTCGGGACGGATGCAGGGCGACCCGCGGGCCATCGCTCAGGTGTTCTGGGCCAGCGGGCATGGGATCGTGTCGCTGATGATCACCAAGCCCTATTTCGACTGGGTGGACCGGGACGAACTGGTCCGCATCCAGTTGGACGCCCTGTTCGCGGGGCTGCTCCGACCGTGACGCGCGCGTGCGGCGCCCTTCTGGCGCTTGTCCTTCTATGGCCAGGCATGGCCGAGGCGCGTCCGCTGAGGGTGCTGTCGCTGGATCAGTGCGCGGATCAGTATGTGCTGGCGCTTGCCCCGGAAGCCGAGCTGGCCCTGTCGTCGCGGGCGGATGATCCGGATTCATGGATGCGCCAGGCGGCGCGAGGACGGCCTCGGGTTCGGCCGACGCTGGAGGCGGCCATCGGCTTTCAGCCCGATGTGGTGGTGCGCTACTGGGGCGGCGAGCCGCGCCTGCTGGCTGGGCTGGAGAAGCGCGGGACGCGGGTGCTGGCCATCAATGACGCGACCGACATGGCCGGGGTCCGCGAGAACCTGGCCAACGTGTCGCGCGGACTGGGGCAGGACGCGCGCGGCGCGGCGCTGATCGCCCACATGGACCGTCGGCTGGCCCAGGCGGCGGGCGCGGGACGGGGCCGGGAGGCCGTCTATGTCACGCCGGGCGGCTATACGACCGGCTCGGGGTCTCTGATCGATTCCATCCTGAAGGCGGCGGGGTTCCGCAACGGCGTCAGCGGGCCGGGCTATCAGCCGCTGGGGATCGAGAAGATCGCACTGACGCCGCCGGCCCTGTTCGTCCGCGGCTTTTTCCAGCAATGGCGAGCGGATTGGCGCGGGCCGGGGCGGCATCCGGTGGTGCAGCGCGCGGCGCAGGGGCGGACGGTGGCGGATTTGCCGGCCTCGGCGCTGAGCTGCCCGGCCTGGTTCGCCGCCGACGCCGCGGCCCTGCTGGCGGAGGCGGCGCGATGACCAGACATATGAGCCTGAACCTAGGGTTGGCGGCGGCGATCCTGCTGGCCCTGGTCGGGGCGGTGGTGTTCGGCGAGACGGCCCTGTCGTCGGCCCAGTATGGGCAGGCGCTGGCCGATCCAGCGTCGGGGCCCGGCGAGGTGCTGTGGCAGGTGCGGGCGCCGCGCGCGGTCTGCGCCCTGATGGTCGGGGCGGCGCTGGGTCTGGCGGGGGCGGTGCTGCAAGGTCTGCTGAGGAACCCGCTGGCTGACCCCGGCGTGCTGGGCGTGTCGGCGACGGCGGCGCTGGGCGCGGCGGGGGCCATCGTGCTGGGCGCGGCGGCCATTCCGGGACTGGTGGAAAGCGCGGCCCTGATCGGGGCGGCGCTGGCAGGCGTGCTGCTGACAGCCATCGCGGCCAGGGTGCGGGCGCCCGAGGCGCTGATCCTGTTCGGGGTGGCGCTGTCGAGCTTTGCCGGGGCGCTGACGGCCCTGATCTTCAACCTGTCGCCGTCGCCGATCGCCTCGGCCGAGGTGATGAACTGGCTGCTGGGTTCGGTGCAGAACCGGAGCTGGATCGACGTGGCCTGGGTGGCTCCGGCCTTGGCGGTCGCTGCCGTACTGGCGGCGGGCGCATCGCCGGGCTTGCGGATGCTGACCCTGGGCGAGGAGGCGGCGCGGGCGTCGGGCCTGTCGATGGGGCGGATGCGGGTGCTGGCCCTGATCGCCTCGGCGGTGGCGGCGGGGGCGGCGGTGGCCGTCGCGGGCGTGATCGGCTTCGTCGGCCTGGCGGCGCCGCATCTGGTGCGAGCCGCCGTGCGCGGCGATCCGGGGCGGCTGCTGCTGCCCTCGGCGCTGGCGGGCGGGCTGATGCTGGTGCTGGCCGATCTGGCGGCGCGGCTGGTCCCGACCGATCAGGAGTTGAAGCTGGGCGTGTTCACGGCCCTGGTCGGGGCACCTCTGTTCGCCCTGATCGCCTGGCGCGCGGCGCGGGAGTGGCGGCTGTGAGCGTCTTGCTGGAACTGGACGGCGTCCTTGCGCGCATGGGCGCGGCCACCGTGCTGGACGGGGTCAGCCTGTCGGTCGCGTCGGGCGAACTGGTGGCGCTGTGCGGGCCGAACGGAGCCGGCAAGTCGAGCGCCATTCGCGCGGCGCTGGGGTTGATGCCTCTGCACGGCGGCGCCGCAAAGCTGGGCGGGGAAGACGTGCACCGTCTCTCCGAGCGGGAACGCGGTGCGCGGGTCGCCTATCTGCCGCAGGAACGGCATATCGCCTGGAACCTGCCGGCCGTCGAGGTGGCGGCGCTGGGCGCGCCCTTCCTGGCGGGGGATGCGGCGCTGGAGCGCGCGCGGACGGCGCTGAACGAGGTCGGGGCCGGTTATCTGGCAGAGCGCGGCGTGGCCGAGATGTCGGGCGGCGAGCGGGCGCGGGTGCTGCTGGCGCGAGCGCTGGTGGTTCAGGCGCCGCTGTTGCTGGCGGATGAGCCCATCGCCGGGCTGGATCCGGATGCGCAACTGCTGGTGCTGGAACGGTTGCGGGCGCGGGCCGATGCGGGCGGCGGGGTGCTGGTCAGCCTGCATGACCTGACGCTGGCGGCGCGAATTGCGGACCGGGTGGTGGTGCTGGACGCCGGGCGGGTGGTCGCCGACGCGGCGCCGGTCGAGGCTCTGTCGTCGGGTGTGCTGCGGTCGGCCTTCCACCTGGACGGGGTCTGGGTCGAGGGGATGGACGGGCCGTTGCTGGCGGCGCGGAGGCTTTCGACCGGCGGTTGAGAAGCGGCCGGATTGCACGGTGCAGCGAAAAAAACAGTGCAATTGGTGCAATGGGCGGGCGGTTTCGTTCCGCCGTCATCCTCGGGCTTGACCCGAGGATCGGGTCCTCTGCCTGCGCGACCTTTTTTAGGACGAGCGCGCCGCTGCGCTGGATCCTCGGGTCAAGCCCGAGGATGACGGCATGAAGGGGAACGTGACGGCGTTGAGGGAGATGACGGCATCGCTCGGCTTGGGGGTGACGCCAGCGTGGGGGATGAGGGCAACGTCATGAGGCGTGCGCAGTGATGTCAAAGACCGGGAAGGCGATCCTAGTCCGGTTTTGGAGCGCGGCGCGCTGAAGGCTGGAAACGGCGCTGGAACGCCCGTCGGGGTTGGGTCGGGTCTGCTGAAGATAAAAACATGGCTGTCGCCCCTCCCGGAATTCGGGAAGGGCGACGCGCGCGCGTTTACGGCTGATAGGCGCGGGGGCCGCTGGAGGGCGGCGTGCCGCGCGCCAGGTCGGCCGAAGGGGTGAGGGGCGCCGAGCCGCCGTTCAGCCGGGCGCGATAGACCTGCATGTTTTCCATCACCCGCATCATGTAGTTGCGCGTCTCCGTGAAGGGGGCGCATTCGATGAAGTCGATGGGGTCGACCTGCTGGCTGCGCGGATCGCCGCAGCGCGCTACCCATTGCGGCGGACGCGCCGGACCGGCGTTGTAACCGACCGTCGCCAGCAGAGGCGAACCGCCGAAGTTGTTGATCAGTTCGCCCAGGTGATAGCTGCCCAGCTTCATGTTGGCGTCCGGGTCCCACAGTTGCTCGGCCGAGAAGCCGAGGCCCATGCGGCGCGCCACGCCCTGACCCGTCGCCGGCAGAAGCTGCATCATGCCGCGCGCGTCGGCCCCTGAGCGAGCCAGAGGGTCGAAGCTGGATTCCTGACGGGTGATGGCCAGGGTGAACTCCGGCGGGGCGGCGCCCGAAACCGCGGGCGGCATCCGTAGCGGATACATGCGCTCGGGCATGACGAAGCCGCGCTGGCTGGCGGCGCGGCCGACCATCATGGAGCCGAACTGGTCGCCATAGCCCTGCATCAGGTCGAACACCTGGGTCAGGTCGTAGGCGGGCAGGGTGTCGTCGAGGTGATAGGCGAAGACCCGCAGCAAGGTCTTTTCGCCCGCCGCGCCCAGGATGCGCGCAGCGCGCACGACCTCGTTGCCCTCGAAGCGGTTGACGTCCTCGGGCGTCGGGGCGGGTTCGCCGGGCAGCGTCAGGGTGGTGACCCCGGCCTTTTCGGCGGCCAACTGGCCATAGAAGGTCTGCCAGTGTTCGGCGCCGGCCTTGTACCAGCGCTGGGCTCCGACGCGGTCGCCGCGCGCCTCGGCGGCGCGACCCAGCCAGTAAAGGGCGCGCCCTTGCGTGATCGGGGTCGAGGAGCTGTTGCGCAGGACCTCGAAGTGTTGGGCGGCGGCGGCCGGATCGTTCAGCTTGGTCAGGGCGACCCAGCCGGCGAAGAATTCGGCGTCGACCTTGCGTTCGCCCGAGGGGAAGCCGTGGCCGTTCATGGCGGCGTAGGCGGCGCGCGGGTCGCCCTGTTGCAGGGCGTCGAGGAAGTAGTTGCGGCGCTCGCTCCACAGCGTGTCCTGGCCTTCCTTGTGCGCTGGCGCGGCGGGCAGGGCGGCCAGCAGGGGGAAGGCCTCAGACTGGCGACCGGCGGAGCGCAGCAGGCGCACGCGCTCCAGCACCACGGCAGGGTCGTTGGCCTGGGCCGGGGTCATGCCGGCGACGATGGCGTCGGGCGAAAAGGCGGTGCGCAGGGTTATGACGGCGTTGGCCACGGCCTGACGGTCGGCGGGAACCATAGCGATCATGGCTTTCGTCGCCGGGCCGTGCGGGCCAAGCAGCAGCATGTTCAGGCGGGCGACGTGGTCCTCGGTCGTCAGCCAGCCGCTCCAGCGATTGGCGATGCGGGACTGCTGGGCTTCCTCGAAGGAGCGATTGCGCCACCAGTCGCGGATCAAGTCCTGGGCCTCGCGACGCTGGCCCTTCTGCTCCAGAGCGGCGGCCAGGGCTATGGCGCCGTCGGCCGTCGTCGGGGCGGAGCCGCTGAAGAAGGCGATGACCGTGTCAGGCGAGGCGTTGGCTGCGCCCAGCGCCCGTTCGCCCGCCGCCCGCCGCGAATCGCCGCGGGGCCAGTTGGCGAGGTCGGTCTGGGCCCGGGCCAGATCGGTGAAGGAAAGCTGTCGGTCCGAGGTGTCGACCAGCGCCCATTCGACCAATTTCCGGGCCGTGGGGTCGGAAATGCGGCTCATGATGGATTGCGTGCCGATCACGTCGCGCGCCCGGGCCGACGTCAGACCTTGCTGGAACAGGGTCATGTCCTGGCTGCTGAGGATCCCGTTCTGGCTGGAGGCATAGGGCGCAGGCGCGCTGTTCAGCACGTCCTGGGCGGGCGGAGTCAGAATCGCCAGGGCGGCGGCCACGGTCGTCGCGATCATCAGATGTCCGATCCTCATTCATCACTGGTTGCGGCCGAGCGGCGAGCAACCTACGCTCCCTGCCTCTTCAAAAGGGCGGCACGCCGCCCGAAACACCGCGCAGGTAACTTGTTTCAATGACCGCCCCCTTGTTCAAGGGCGTGATCACCGCCTTGATCACACCTCTTCGTGACGGAAACGTGGACGAAGGGGCTTTTGAAAAACTCCTGGAACGTCAGATCGCTGCTGGCGTCCATGGTGTCGTCCCGGTCGGCACGACCGGGGAAAGCGCCACCCTGCATATGGATGAACACAAGCGCGTCATCGAGCGGTGCGTGAACATCGCTGCGGGTCGCGTTCGTGTGATCGCCGGCGCCGGATCGAACGCCACGCATGAGGCGATCGAGCTGTCAGCCTTCGCCAAGCAGGTCGGCGCGGATGCGACCCTGGTGGTGACGCCCTATTACAACAAGCCTTCTCAGGAAGGCATGATCGCCCACTTCGAGGCGATCTCTGACGCCGTGCAGATCCCCATGCTGCTGTACAACGTCCCCAGCCGTTGCGGCGTCGATCTGTCGAACGAAGCGGTTGCGCACCTGGCGAACAATCCGAATATCGTCGGCATCAAGGACGCCACCAGCGACATCTCGCGGGTCAGCTGGATGCGCGCCAACATCAGCGGGCGCTTTGACCTGATCAGCGGGGATGACGCCAGCTGGCTGGGCTATGCCGCCAGCGGCGGCGTGGGCGTGATCTCGGTCACCTCGAACGTCGCGCCCGAAGCCATGGTCGCCATGTATGAGGCGGTCGCCGCCGGCGACTTCGCCACGGCGCGGACCTGGCAGGACCGTCTGATCAACCTGCACAAGGCGCTCTTCCTCGACAACTCGCCGTCGCCGGCCAAGTACGCCCTGGCCAAGCTGGGCCTGTGCAGCGAGGAAGTCCGCCTGCCGCTGTCGTTGACCCGCGATGCGGTCAAACCGCACATCGATCGGGCCATGGTGGAGGCCGGGGTCGCCTGATGGCTGCTGACGCGCCCAAGAAGGTGATCGCCGAGAACCGGCGCGCGCGCTTCGACTATTTCCTCGAGGACTATATCGAGGCCGGGATCCAGTTGCTGGGCACCGAGATCAAGGCGCTGCGCGACGGGCGGGCCAATATCGCCGAAAGCTACGCGGCGGTGGAGGGGCGCGAGATCGTTCTGATCAACTCGGACATCCCGCCCTACAAACAGGCCAACCGGTTCAACCACGAGCCGCGTCGTCACCGGAAGCTGCTGCTGCACCGCAAGCAGATCGACAAGCTGATCGGCGCCGTCCAGCGCGACGGACGCACGATTATCCCGGTGCGGCTGTATCTGAACGAAAAGGGCAAGGCCAAGCTCGAGATCGCCCTGGCCAAGGGCAAGAAGCTGCACGACAAGCGCGAGGCCTCGGCCGAACGCGATTGGCAGCGCGACAAGGCTCGCCTGATGCGCGACAAGGGCTAGGGCCGGGGGCGGACATCAAGGACGGTTCCGCTTTGCGGCGGGACCGACGCGCGATAAACGACAATTCATGGGGCGCGTCTTGCGGAGTTCACGGTGAAGATAGCCGAACGCTGGTTCGTGATGGCGGGCGTCGCCTTGCTTGGCGCCATCGCCGTGGCCGGGCTGGTCGTGGCCATCTATGCGGCCTGGGTGCTGCATGACATGCCGGACGCGTCCGAGCTGGCCGACTACCGTCCGGCGACGGCCACGCGCGTCTTCGCTGGCGACGGCACGCTGATCGGCGAGTTCTCGGACGAGCGCCGCATCTATGTCACCTATGACCAGGTGCCGGAGCAGGTGATCCACGCCTTCCTGGCGGCCGAGGACAGCCATTTCTTCCAGCACGGCGGCATCGACGTGTCCGGCATCGGCCGGGCCATGTTCAAGAACGTGTTCAACGTCCTGTCGGGACGACGCCTGGAGGGGGGCTCGACCATCACCCAGCAGGTGGCGAAGAACGTCCTGCTGACCAACGAATCCAGCTTGAACCGCAAGCTGAAGGAGGCGATCCTTTCCAGCCGTCTGGAAGCGACCCTGACCAAGGAACAGATCCTTGAGCTGTATCTGAACGAAATCTACCTGGGCTATCGCTCCTATGGCGTGGCTTCGGCGGCCTACAACTATTTCGGCAAGTCGCTGAACCAACTGACGCCGGACGAGGCGGCCTTCTTGGCGGCCCTGCCCAAGGGGCCGAACAACTACAATCCGAAACGCTATCCCGACGCCGCCAAGGGCCGACGTGACTGGGTTCTGGGCGAGATGGCCGACAACAAGTGGCTGTCGCACGAAGAGCTGGCGACCGCTCTGGCCCGTCCGCTGAACACCCGCTCGGCCCCGCGTCGCGCCGAATACGCCGACGCCGACTTCTTCGTCGAGGAGGCCCGCCGTCGCGCCATCGTTCTGTTCGGTCAGGAAGAGGTCAACCGCGGCGGCTACTATATGCGCACGACGCTGGACCCCAAGCTGCAGTCCGCCGCGCGCGACGCCCTGATGAACGGCCTCGAACGCTATGACCGCCGTCACGGCTGGCGCGGCGCCTGGGGCACGACCGATTTCGCCGAGGGCTGGCAGGCGGCTGCCTTGAGGAAAAACACCCCGCCCGAGCGGCGCACCTGGCAGGCGGCCGCCGTCGAGAGCGTCAGCGGCAACAATGTCCGCGTCCGCGCGGCCAGGGACAGCCGCACGGGTTCGCTGATCGTCTCCGACGCCGCCTGGGCCAACGCCAACCGCCCGCTGAAGCGCGGCGACCTGATCTTCGTCGAGCCGCAGGGCGGCCAGTTCGCCCTGAAACAGGTGCCGGCCGTGAACGGCGCCCTGGTGGCCATCGAGCCGCAGTCGGGTCGGGTGCTGGCGATGGTCGGCGGTTATTCCTACGCCCTGTCGAGCTTCAACCGCGCGACCCAGGCCAAGCGGCAACCGGGTTCGGCCTACAAGCCCTTCGTCTATGCCGCGGCGCTGGAGGGCGATTTCACCCCAGCGTCGATCGTGCTGGATGCGCCGATCAGCTTCGCCGGCGGCGCCAACGGCGGCCGGTGGACGCCCGAGAACTACAGCCGCCAGTATTATGGTCCGCAGACCCTGCGTCGCGGACTGGAGTTGTCGCGCAACGTCATGACCGTGCGTCTGGCCCAGGCGGTCGGCATGAAGAACGTCGTCGATCTGTCCAAGAAGATGGGCGTGGTCGACGATATGTCGCCGAACCTGGCCATGTCGCTGGGGGCAGGGGAGACGACGCCTTATCGCATCACCGCCGCCTATGCCGCCTTCGTCAACGGCGGGCGCCGGATCGATCCCTATCTGATCGAGATGGTGCAGGACCGGAACGGCCAGACCATCCACCGGGCCGACCGTCGCCAGTGCCGCGACTGCAGCCGGGGCTTCAGCGGCCAGGAATCGCCGCGCCTGCCGGAGCGCGGCGTGCAGGTCATCGACCCGATCACCGCCTATCAGATGAGCTCCATATTGGAGGGCGTGATCCAGCGCGGCACCGGCGCCGGGGCGCGCAGCCTGGGGCCGTGGGTCGGCGGCAAGACCGGCACGACCAACGAGTATCGCTCGGCCTGGTTCGTCGGCTTCTCCAGCGACATCGTGGTTGGCGTCTTCGTCGGCTTTGATGACAACCGCTCTCTGGGCGGCGGCGAGGCCGGGGCGGCGACCGCCGTGCCTATCTTCACCGACTTCATGCAGGTCGCGTTGAAGGAGCGCCCGGCGCGGCCCTTCGTGCGGCCCAAGAACGCCGTCTTCCGCACGGTCAACGGCATCGAGGAGGCCTTCCGTCCGGGCACCGAGCGTCAGATCCGCGAGGAAGCGCCGCGTCCCGTCCAGCCGGAAGGACCGCAGAGTTATAATGACGTGGTCCGCCGCGAGCAGGAGGCTGCACAGGCCCCGTCAGCCGCCGCGCCCGCAGCCGTCGCGCCTCCGCCGCCGAAGAAGCCGCCGGCCGAGGACTTGAGCGGACTCTACTGAGGCTCTAGTTAGGCCCATCATTCGGCG
The DNA here is from genome assembly GCF_052114745.1 of Brevundimonas sp. 2YAF1. NCBI lineage: Bacteria > Pseudomonadati > Pseudomonadota > Alphaproteobacteria > Caulobacterales > Caulobacteraceae > Brevundimonas > Brevundimonas sp. 2YAF1. The sequence goes on from NZ_JBFRFI010000001.1 coordinate 221,721, forward strand.
CGCCTGTCCGCAGGCGCGCCGTTTCCATTGTCTTTCCCCTATCGACCCGCGCGCGGCGCGGGCCTGCTTGAGGGGAGAGTCGTTATTCGCAGGAGATTGCGATGAGACCGGATGTCGAGGCCATGAAGGCCGACATCGAGCAGAGCGTCGCTCTGCTCAGGAGGCGTCTTTGACTGGGATGTCGCGCTTCGAAAACTGGATGAGCTGAACGCTCGGGTCGAAGATCCGACCCTGTGGGACAACCCGGAACAGGCCCAGGCTGTCAGCCGCGATCGCTCGCGTCTTGAAGCTCAGATCAACAGCGTTCGTGCGCTGGAGAGCGGTCTGGAAGACGGCGTCATGCTGGCCGAGATGGCCGACGAGGAAGGCGACGACGCCACCCTTGAGGAGGCCCGCGAGCAATTGCGCGGCGTCAAGGATCGTGCGGCCCGCGCCGAACTGGAGGCCCTGCTGTCCGGCGAGGCCGACGGCAACGACGCCTATCTGGAAGTGAACTCCGGCGCCGGCGGCACCGAGTCCAACGACTGGGCCGGCATGTTGCTGCGCATGTATTCACGCTGGGCCAAGGCCCACGGCTACGAAGTCACGATCGAGGCCTACGAAGAGGGCGAACAGGCGGGGGTCAAGTCGGCCACCATCCTGATTTCGGGTCCCAACGCCTACGGCTGGCTGAAGTCGGAATCGGGCGTGCACCGTCTGGTCCGCATCAGCCCCTATGACGCGGCGGCCAAGCGGCACACCTCGTTCGCCTCCATCGGCGTCTCGCCGGTCGTGGACGATACGATCGAGATCGACATCAACCCGTCCGACGTGCGCACCGACACCTATCGCGCGTCCGGCGCGGGCGGTCAGCACATCAACAAGACGGACTCGGCCGTTCGCCTGACGCACGTTCCGACCAACACGGTCGTGGCCTGCCAGGCCGGTCGTTCGCAGCACCAGAACCGCGAACAGGCGTGGAAGATGCTGCGGGCGCGTCTGTACGAACTGGAACTGCAGAAGCGTGAAGCGGCGGCTCAGGCTTTGGCCGACGCCAAGACCGACATCGGCTGGGGCCACCAGATCCGATCCTACGTCCTGCAGCCGTATCAGATGGTCAAGGACCTGCGCACCGAGGTCGAGACCTCGGATACGCAAGGGGTCCTGGACGGCGACCTTGATCCGTTCATGGGCGCGGCCCTGGCGGCCCGGGTCGGCGAGACCCGCGACGCGACCTAAAAAAAGGGGCGGCCCAGGCGGGCCGCCCCTTTTCATTTGGCGTGCCGCCCGGATCAGGCGGCGGGTTTGGTCTCGACCTTGTCGGTCTTGGCGTTAGCGGCGCCGGGCTTTTCAGCTGTCGTCGGCGTTTCCAGCATGTTGGCGCCGGGCGTGTCGCGCTTGGCCTGGGTGCAGCGGCCCTGGAACCAGGCGCCCTGTTCGATCGACAGCTGCTCCTGGGTGATGTCGCCCTCGATGCGGGCGGTGGCGAACAGCTTGACCTGTTTGGCGACGATGGCGCCCGAGACACGGCCGCGCACGTCCAGCACGTCGGCGTGGACCGTGCCCTCGACCGAGCCGCCTTCGCCGATGGTGACGCGGACGACGCGGATGTCGCCCTTCAACGAGCCGTCGACCTGAAGTTCGCCGGCCCCCGAGATATTGCCTTCGTATTTCACGCCGGCCGACAGGGTCGACAGGCTGGACGACCGCGACGCCGGACGGGCGGCTTCAGGCGGGCGCGGCGCCGCAGCGGGGGCCGCCGAAGGCGTGGGCTCCGGCGCAGGCGGGATGCCCAATCCGCTGGACGGGTTATTGTCGAAAGGCTTGCTCTTGTTGAACATGGTGCTCTCCGCATCTCGCCAGCAAGGCCGGCCTAATCCTACTCATAGCCCCTTGGGCGGCAGTTAGGGTCAGGTTGGCGAGAGAGGCAAGCTTGGCCACAGAGCATTCGTTGATCAGAGCGCCTTGACCGCTTCCAGAACCTGTTCGGCGTGGCCCTTGACCTTGACGCTGCGCCAGACGCGGCGAACCACGCCGGCCCCGTCGATCAGGAAGGTGGCGCGTTCGACGCCCATATATTCGCGGCCGTAGAGCTTCTTCATGATCCACGTGCCGTAAGTCTCGCAGACCACGCCGTCCTCGTCCGAGCCCAGCACCACCTTGAGGTCGTGCTTGGCCTTGAAGCGATCCAGCTTCTTCACCGCGTCGCGCGAGACGCCGATGACGACGGCGTTGGCGGCGGCGAACGGATCGGCCAGGGCCGAGAAGTCCAGGCCCTCGGTCGTGCAGCCGGGGGTGTCGGCCTTGGGGTAGAAGTAGAGGACGACCGACTTGCCTTTCAGCCCGTCGAGCGTGACGCGGCCGTCGGTGGACAGGTCGAACGCGGGGGCGGCTTGGCCTTCGGTGATGTCGGTCATCTCAATCTCCGCTCATCCCGGCGGACGCCGGGACCCAGTGAGAGCCCCGGCGGCGCCGGTTGAAAGTGGTTGCAGCCAAGACTTAGCTGCTGGGTTTGAAGCCAAAGAGCTGGATCCCGGCGTCCGCCGGGATGAGCGGGTTAGATGGGGCGGACCAGCACGATCTTCTTCTTGCCGGCGGCCAGTTTCAGCACGCCATCGGCGTTGACGTCCGAGGCCTCGATCAGGCGGGCGCCGTCAGCGATGGCTTCGTCGTTCAGGCGCAGACCGCCGCCCTGGGCCAGGCGACGGGCCTCGCCGTTGGAGGTGCTGAGACCGGCCTTGGTGACGACGGCGGCGATCATGGCGCCGATCACCTCGTCGCGCGGCAGTTCGACCGTCGGCAGGTCGGCCGACAACTGGCCCTTCTCGAAGGCGGCCTCGGCGGCGGCGCGGGCGGCGTGGGCGGCGTCCGAGCCGTGCAGCATCGAGGTCGCGGCGTCGGCCAGGGCCTTCTTGGCCTCGTTGATGCCCGCGCCTTCCATGGCTTCGTAAAGCGCGATCTGGTCCAGCGGCAGGTCGGTGAACAGGCGCATGAAACGGCCGACGTCGGCGTCCTCGGCGTTGCGCCAGAACTGCCAGTAGTCATAGGGGCTGAGTTGCTCGGCGTTCAGCCAGACCGCGCCCTGGGCCGTCTTGCCCATCTTTCCGCCCGAGGCCGTGGTCAGCAGCGGCGTGGTCAGGCCGAACGAGGCCTTCTGGTCCACGCGGCGCACCAGATCGACGCCCGAGGTGATGTTGCCCCACTGGTCCGAGCCGCCCATCTGCAGCGTCACGTTCAGCGAGCGGTTGAGTTCCAGGAAGTCCACCGACTGCATCAGCATGTAGTTGAATTCGAGGAAGGTCATCGGCTGCTCGCGCTCGAGGCGCAGCTTGACCGAGTCGAAGCTCAGCATCCGATTGATGGTGAAATGCGTGCCGAAGTCGCGCAGGAACTCGACGTAGCCGAACTTGGACAGCCAGACGTCGTTGTCGACCATGACGGCGTCGGACGGGCCGTCGCCGAAGCTCAGGAACTTCTCGAACACGGTCTTGATCGAGGCGATGTTGGCCTGGATCGTCTCGTCGGTGAGTTGCGGGCGCGAGGCGTCCTTGCCGGTCGGGTCGCCGACCTTGGTGGTGCCGCCGCCCATCAGGACGATGGGCTTGTGCCCGGCCTGCTGCAGACGGCGCAGCATCATGATCTGGATCAGGCTGCCGACATGCAGGGACGGGGCCGTGGCGTCGAAGCCGATATAGGCCGTCACGATTCCCGTCGAGGCGGCCTCGTCCAACTCCACGGGGTGGGTCACCTGGTGGATATAGCCGCGCGATTGCAGGGTCTTGAGGAAGTCGGACTTGAAAGCTTGGTCGGTCATGGACGGCTCCGTAGCAGGGATGCCGGCGGCCGTCTTCCTTTCGGAAAGCCGTACCGCCAGCGAGGGCGGCACGAGATCGCGGCCGCTCGCTAGCTCAGCGGGCGGTAATACAGGCCGGAAAGGGCGCGGACGGCGATCATGGGCGCTAGCTACGGCGCGCCTGACGTGGCAGTCAACCCGCCCATGACGACCTCTCCGACAAAGACCCTCCGCGTGCTCGGCTTCATGACCGGCACCTCGCTCGACGCCGTGGACATGGCGGTGATCGAAACCGATGGTGAGAACATCATCAGCGTCGGCCCCGCCAGCGAGATGAAGCTGGACGCCGAGACGCGCGCCATCGTCGAGGACGCCATCGAGGACGCCCTGGACTGGGAGCGTGACGAGGAAGAGCCCGACAGCTTCGAGGACGCCCGCATGGCGGTGGCGGACGCCCATCTGGCGGCGGCGCTCAGCTTCATGGCGGTGAACGGGGTCAAGGCCAGCGGGCTGGATCTGGTCGGCGTGCATGGCCAGACGGTGCTGCACGAGGCGCCGACGGCGGAGCTGCCGGGCCGCACGGTGCAACTGATCGACGCCCTGAGCGTGGCCGAGGGGCTGGGGGTGCGCACGGCCTATGATTTCCGCAGCGCCGACGTGGCGGCGGGCGGGCAGGGGGCGCCGCTGGCCCCGGTCTATCATGCCGCTTTGGTGCGCAAGTCGGGCCTGAGCGGTCCTGTCGCCGTGCTGAACCTGGGCGGGGTCGGCAACATCACATTGATCCGCGCCGACGGCGGGTTGGAGGCCTTCGACACCGGCCCGGCCAACGGCATGGTCGACCTGCTGGTTCAGTCGCGCGGCAAGAAGCGCATGGATGAGGGCGGCAAGCTGGCGGCGGCGGGGACCGTCGATCAGGCGGTGCTGAGCACCTATCTGGCGCATCCCTATTTCGCGGCGACCGGGCCGAAGTCGCTGGACCGGTTCGACTTCTCGCTGGACCCGGTCGCGGGCCTGTCCCTGGAAGATGCGGCGGCGACGCTGACGGCGTTTGCGGCCGAGGCGGCGGCGCTGGGCGTGGCGCGCTGCTCGGAACGACCGACCAAGGTCGTGGCCTGCGGCGGCGGGAGGCATAATCCGGTCCTGCTGGCGGCGATCCGCGAGCGCGCGGGCGTGCCGGTCACGACCGCCGAGGACGAGGGCTGGCGCGGCGACTCGATCGAGGCCGAGGCCTTCGCCTTCCTGGCCGCGCGCTGCCTGCTGGGCCTGCCGATCAGCTTCCCCGGCACGACGGGCGTGGCCGAGCCGATGACCGGCGGCCGTATCGTAGAGCCCGGCGAACAGTGAGTCTGGCCCAATCCCAGCGGTTCTGGGGCGTCGCCAGCGGCGTGGCGGCCGGGGCCCTGTGGGGGCTGGTCTTCCTGGCGCCCAAGGTCGCGCCCGAGGCCTCGCCGATGATGCTGACGGCGGGGCGCTACCTGGCCTATGGCCTGATCGCGGCCCTGCTGATCGCGCCGCGCTGGCGCCGCGTGACGGCGGCGCTGGACTGGAAGGCCTGGCGGGCGCTGGCCTGGCTGAGCCTGACCGGGAACATCGTCTATTTCGTCTTCCTGGTGGTCGGCGTCCATTTCGCGGGCGTCGGGGCCTCGGCCCTGATCGTCGGCATGGTGCCGGTCGTGGTCGCCCTGTGGGGCCTGAAGGACAAGGACTCGCCGCCGCTGTCGCGCGTGGCGCCGCCCATTGGGGTCGCGGCCTTGGCGGTCGGCCTGATCGGCTGGGAATCGCTGAGCCAGGGCGGGGGCGCGGGCCATGACGGCGTTCAGACCCTGATCGGCCTGGCCTGCGCCTTGGCGGCCCTGCTGTCCTGGTCGGCCTTCGCGGTCGGCAACAGCCGCTGGATGGGGCGGCTGCCCGAGGTTTCACCGCACGACTGGTCCCTGTTGACCGGGGTGGTGACGGGCGGGTTCGCCCTGCTGCTGGCGGTCCCTGCGGTCCTGACCATGGGCGTCTGGTCGGGCGAGGCTTGGATGCGGCTGATCGGGGTCAGCATCGGCGTCGCCATCTTCGCCTCCATCATCGGCAACGCCTTCTGGAACCAGGCCAGCCGCCTGCTGCCCCTGACCATGCTGGGCCAGATGATCGTGTCCGAGACCCTGTTCGCCTTCCTCTACGGCTTCCTGTGGGAGGGCCGCGGGCCGACGGTGATCGAGGTCGTCGCCATGATCCTGATGGTCGTCAGCGTGGTCTGGTGCGTCCGCGCGCACCGTCCGGCGGCCGTCGCGGCGGCGGAAGGCGATCACTAGGGTCCGGATACGAAAACGCCGCCGTCGATGACCGACGGCGGCGTTTGAAGTCCTGAGCCGAAGACCCGATCAGGCCGGGTTTTCTTCCAGACGCTTATCCAGATAGGCGCCGACGCGACGCTCGACCGCGCCGATGTGGTCCTGCCAGAAGTGGCTCGCGCCTTCTTCCAGTTCATAGTCGATGACGATGCCCTTCTGGGTACGCAGCTTGTTGACCACGCGCTCGACCTCGACCGGCGGCACGACGGTGTCGGCGGTGCCGTGCAGGAACAGGCCCGAGGCCGGGCAGGGGGCCAGGAAGCTGAAATCGTACATGTTCGAGGGCGGCGACACCGAAATGAAGCCGTCCGTCTCGGGGCGGCGCATCAGCAGTTGCATGCCGATATAGGCGCCGAACTGATAGCCGGCGACCCAGGTCTGGGTCGCGGCGGGGTTGTTGGCTTGGAGCCAGTCCAGGGCCGTCGCCGCGTCGGCCAGTTCGCCGATACCGCTGTCGAACTCGCCCTGGGACTTGCCGACGCCGCGCGAGTTGTAGCGCAGGGTGGCGAAGCCGCGCTGCACGAACAACTGGTGCAGGGTGACCGTCACCGGGTTGTTCATATGCCCGCCCGCCTTGGGGTGCGGGTGCAGGATCAGGGCGATCGGCGCGTTGGGGCGCTTGCCGGGCGAATAGCGGCCTTCGATACGGCCCGAGGCGCCGGGAAGAATGACTTCAGGCATGGATCAGCGGAATCCTGTCTTCAACTGTCGTTTCGCGGGCGGACAATACTTGACCAACGCAGTAGGACTTTCTAAGTCGGCCCTGCGCGGCGCACTTGTCTGCGAGGGCGCGGGTTCTAGCACATGAGCCCCGAAAAGCGCGAAATTTTTGAGGGCTTTCTATGCGCCTGTCGACAAAGGGACGTTACGCCGTGATGGCGATGGCCGATTTGGCGCGCAACGGCGCGGACCGGGCGGTGTCGCTGGCCGAGATCGCGACGCGTCAGGAAATCTCTCTGAGCTATCTGGAACAGCTGTTTGCAAGGCTCCGCAAGGGCGGTCTGGTCAAGAGCGTGCGCGGCCCTGGCGGCGGCTATCGACTGGCGCGCAAGGCCTGTGAAACCGCCGTGGCCGAGATCGTCCTGGCGGTCGATGAACCGATCCGCGCCACGCGTTGCGTCGGCGCCGGCTCGCCCAAGGGCTGCATGATCAAGGGCGAGCGTTGCATCACCCACCACCTCTGGGAAGACCTGGGCCAAGAGATCCACCGCTATCTCGCCAGCGTCAGTCTGGAGGACGTGATCCAGAACCGCACGGGCAAGGCCCGCATGGGCGCGGTGACAACTGATGGGCGCATGGAGGCTGCGGCGTGAGCGTTTACCTGGATTACAACGCCTCGGGTCTGGTTCGTCCTGAGGTGCAGGACATCATGGCCAAGGCTCTGGCCGACAACGGCAATCCGTCGGCGGTTCACGCGGCCGGACGCCGGGCGAGGGCGCGGGTCGAGACGGCGCGGGCGCAGGTGGCCGAACTGGTCGGGGCTGATCCGACCGCCGTGGTCTTTTCCTCGGGCGGCACGGAATCCAACGCCCAGGCCATCGTCAGCGCTCTGGCGGCGGCTTGCGAGCGGCTGATCGTCGGCGCGACCGAACACCCTTGCGTGGCTGAGGCGGCGACGGCGTCCGGCGCGCCGGTCGAGGTTCTGCCGGTCGATGCGAACGGCGTGGTCGATCTGGCCTGGCTGGCCGAGACGCTTGCGCGTCCGGGACGGGCGGTCGTGGCCATCCACCATGCGAACAACGAAAGCGGCGTGATCCAGCCGATCGTCGAGGCGGCGGCTCTGGTTCGCGCGGCGGGCGGCTGGCTGCACGTCGACGCCATCCAGTCGGCGGGCAAGGTTCCGGTCGACATGCGCGCGCTGGACGCGGACAGCCTGACCCTGTCGGCGCACAAGCTGGGCGGGCCGCAGGGCGTGGGCGCTCTGGTGCTCAAGGAAGGCGTCGCCGCCGTGCGGATTCTGCATGGGGCGGGGCAGGAACGCGGCCTGCGCGCCGGAACCGAGAACGTGCCGGGCATTACCGGATTTGGCGCGGCCGCCGATTGCGCCGCGCGCGATCTGGACGCGGCCATGGCGCACGTCGCCTGGCGCGATGCGGCCGAGGCCAAGGTCAAGGCGGCGGGCGCGACCATCATCGGCGGCGCTGTTCCGCGTCTGCCCAACACCCTGTTCATGGCCGTCGAGGGCTGGGACAGCCCGCAGCAGCTGATCACGCTGGATCTGGTCGGGGTCATGGTCTCGGCCGGCTCGGCCTGTTCGTCGGGCAAGGTCAAGCCGTCCAAGGCGATCAGCGCCATGGGCCTGGATCATCTGGCGACTGGGGGCGTGCGCGTTTCCGGCGGCTGGGGCACGACCGAGGCGGACTGGGATCGGTTCGCCGACGCCTGGGTCTCCGCCTGGAACAAGCATCAAGCGCGCGTGTCTGAGCGCGTGAAGGAAGTCGCGTAAGTCATGGCTGCTGTTAAGGAAACTGTCGAAGCTGTCGCCGCTCTCGAGAAGTATGAGCACGGTTTCACCTCGGACATCGAAACGGAATATGCGCCGCGCGGCCTGAACGCCGACATCATCCGCTTCATCTCCGAGAAGAAGGGCGAGCCGGAGTGGATGCTGGAATGGCGTCTGGCCGCCTATGAGCGCTGGCTGGCGATGGAAGAGCCGACCTGGGCCTCGGTGAAGTACGAGCCGGTCGATTATCAGTCGCTCTTCTACTACGCCGCGCCCAAGCAGAAGGAAGGCCCCAAGTCGCTGGACGAAGTCGATCCGGAACTGCTGGCCGTCTATGCCAAGCTGGGCATTCCGCTGGGCGAGCAGGCGGTGTTGGCCGGGGTCGAAGGCGCGCCGCGCTATGCCGTGGACGCCGTGTTCGACAGCGTCAGCGTGGTCACGACCTTCAAGGCCGAACTGGCCAAGGTTGGTGTGATTTTCATGCCGATTTCCGAGGCCTTGCGCGAATATCCTGATCTGGTGCGTCAGTATCTGGGATCGGTCGTGCCGGTGTCAGACAACTATTTCGCGGCGCTGAACAGCGCGGTCTTTTCGGACGGGTCGTTCGTCTATATCCCACCGGGCGTGCGCTGCCCGATGGAGCTGTCGACCTATTTCCGCATCAACGCCAGCCAGACGGGCCAGTTCGAGCGCACCCTGATCATCGCCGACAAGGGCAGCTACGTTTCCTATCTGGAAGGCTGCACCGCGCCGATGCGCGACGAGAACCAGTTGCACGCAGCGGTCGTGGAGATCGTGGCGCTGGACGACGCCGAGGTGAAATACTCGACGGTTCAGAACTGGTACCCCGGCGACGCCGAGGGCAAGGGCGGCATCTATAACTTCGTGACCAAGCGCGCGGACTGCCGCGGTGATCGCTCGAAAGTCAGTTGGACCCAGGTCGAGACCGGCTCGGCCGTCACCTGGAAATACCCGTCCTGCATCCTGAAGGGCGAGGAAAGCTCGGGCGAGTTCTACTCGATCGCCATCACCAACGGGCATCAGCAGGCCGACACCGGCACCAAGATGATCCACCTGGGCAAGAACTCGAAGTCGCGGATCATCGCCAAGGCGGTGTCGGCGGGCAAGTCGGACTCGACCTATCGCGGCCTGGTCTCGGTGCATCCCAAGGCGACGGGCGTGCGCAACTTCACCCAGTGCGACAGCCTGCTGATCGGCAAGGAGTGCGGCTCGCACACCATCCCCTATATCGAGGCCCGCAACGGCTCGGCCCAGCTGGAGCACGAGGCGACGACGACCCGTCTGTCGGAAGACCAGCTCTTCTACGCCCAGCAGCGCGGCCTGTCGCAGGAAGAGGCGGTGGCCCTGCTGGTCAACGGCTTCGTCCGCGACGTGATGCAGAAGCTGCCGATGGAGTTCGCCGTCGAAGCGCAGAAGCTGGTGGCGATCAGCCTTGAGGGGAGCGTGGGGTGACGAGCTTCCACGAGCGCTTCTTCAATCGTCGGCTGACCGGCTTCTATCCCAAAGGGCCAAAGGCGCGGCGTTTTGGTCTTATCGGCCTCGGCGTCTTTCTTGCTCTCGGCGCGACCGGCCTCGCCTTGCTTTTCAATGGGCAGAAGACCTTCGGCCAGATCGTCCTCGGCGGACTGGTCATTTTGATCATCGCTTACAACGGCTTTGTGTCCACTCGTTCGGACCTGTGAGAACCATGCTTTCTATCAACAACCTCCACGTCTCGGTCGCTGACAAGCCGATCCTCAAGGGCCTGACGCTCGAAGTGCCGGCGGGCGAGGTGCACGCCGTCATGGGGCCGAACGGGGCCGGCAAGTCGACGCTGGGCTACAGCCTGTCGGGGCGTCCCGGCTATGAGGTCACGGCTGGTTCGGCGTCGTGGAACGGTCAGGACCTGCTGGGTCTGGCCCCGGCCGAGCGCGCGGCGGCGGGCGTCTTCCTGTCCTTCCAGTATCCGATGGAGATCCCCGGCGTGCCGGCCATGACCTTCATCCGCACGGCGCTGAACGCCCAGAAGCGTGCGCGCGGCGAGGAGGAGGTCTCGGCCCCCGCCTTCCTGAAGCAGGTCAAGGCGGCGTCGCAGGCGCTAAAGATGGACTTTGACATGCTGAAGCGGCCGCTGAACGTCGGCTTCTCGGGCGGCGAGAAGAAGCGGATGGAGATCCTGCAGATGGCACTGCTGGAGCCGTCGCTGCTGATCCTGGACGAGACGGACTCGGGTCTGGACATCGACGCCCTGCGCATCGTGTCGGAGGGGGTGAACGTCCTGCGTCGCGCCGACCGGTCGATGCTGGTCATCACCCACTATCAGCGCCTGCTGGACTACATCAAACCGGACAAGGTGCATGTGCTGGCCGCCGGCCGCATCGTCGCCTCGGGCGGCCCCGAACTGGCGCATGAGCTGGAGGCGGAAGGGTACGACAAGTTCCTGCCGACCGCCGCGTGAACGCCGTCCAGATCGACCTGAAGAACGCCGAGACCTTTCCTTCTCGACGCACGGAAACGTGGAAATACAGCGACCTGAAGCGTTGGCTTCGTGAAGCGCCTGAACCTTCGGGGCCAATCACCGTCAGCGGCGAGGGGCCTTTCGAGACGCTGGGCGGCGAGGGCCTAGCCTTCGCCAACGGGCGGGCGACGGGGGCGGACGCCTTTGTCGCTGCTGGGGTGCAGACGCTGCGTCTGCGCTTTGTCTCGGACGCGGTGAACACCGGCCACACGGCCTCGGTGCGGATCGCGGCGCGGGCGGGCGCCAAGTTGCTGCTGCTGGAAAGCCATGAGGGCGCGGGCTCGGCCTATGTGGCCCACAACCGCGTCGAACTGGACGTGCCGGCGGGCGCCGAGGTCACGCGCATCGTGCTGATGGACGAGCCGGAAGACGCCATTTCCGTTACCAACGCCGTGGTGCGGGTCGAGGCCGGCGGCCTGTATCGCCAGACCATCGTCACGACGGGCGCCAAGCTGCAGCGGCTGGAGACCCAGGTGAGCCACGGGGCCGAGGGCGCCGACGTGCGGCTGGACGGCCTCTATCTGTTGAAGGGGTCGCGTCACGCCGACCTGACGACAGTGGTTGACCACCTGGCCGCCGACGGCACCACCAGCCAACTGACCAAGGGCGTCGTTCACGACACGGCGCGCGGCGTGTTCCAGGGCAAGATCATCGTCGAGCGCGGGGCCGACGGCACCGACGCCCGCATGGGCCACCACGCCCTGATCGCCGGCGAGCGCGGCGAGGTCGACGCCAAGCCCGAGTTGATCATCTATGCCGACGACGTGCAGTGCGCGCACGGCAATACGGTCGGGACGCTGGACGAAAGCGCCCTGTTCTACATCCAGCAGCGCGGCATTCCGGCCGACGAGGCCCGCGCCCTGCTGACCCAGGCCTTCCTGATCGAGGTCGTCGACCGCATCGAGGACGAGGCGGCGAGGGAGGTTGTGCGCGAATGGCTGACGGCTCGCCTGTGAAGACCTTTGATCCCTATGCCGCGCGGGCGCAGTTCCCGATCCTGTCGCGACAGGTGAACGGCAAGCCGCTGGTCTATCTGGACAATGCCGCCTCGGCGCAGAAGCCGCGCGCGGTGATCGACGCCCTGGTCGCGTCGATGGAGGGCAGCTACGCCAACGTCCACCGTGGCTTGCACACCCTGTCGAACGAGGCGACCGAGGCGTTCGAGGCGGCGCGCGAGATCGTCGCCCGCTTCCTGAACGCGCCGTCGGGCGAAAACATCGTCTGGACCAAGGGCGGGACCGAGGCGATCAATCTGGTCGCCAACGGCATCGGGCTGAGCATCGAGCCGGGCGACGAGATCATCGTCAGCGAGATGGAGCACCACTCCAACATCGTGCCGTGGCACCTGCTACGCGAGCGCAAGGGCGCGGTGCTGAAATGGGCGCCGATCAACGACGAGGGCTCGCTGGACATGGCGGCCTTTGCCGAACTGCTGGGGCCGAGGACCAAGGTCGTGGCCGTCACCCACATGTCGAACGTGCTGGGGACCATCAACCCGATCGCCGAGATCACCCGTCTGGCCCACGCCGCTGGCGCACGGGTGCTGATCGACGGCTGCCAGGGTGCGGTTCATGCGACGCCGGACGTTCAGGCGGTCGGCTGCGACTGGTATGTCATCACCGGCCACAAGCTGTATGGCCCCACGGGCGTCGGCGCCCTGTACGGCACGACCGAGGCTCTGGAGAGCCTGCCGCCCTATCAGGGCGGGGGCGAGATGATCGAGACGGTCACGAAGGATCGCGTGACCTACGCCAAGCCTCCGCATCGGTTTGAGGCCGGCACGCCGCCGATCCTGGAGGCCATTGGTCTGGGGGCGGCGCTGGAATGGCTGTCGGGCTTTGACCGTCAGGCCGTCGCGGCGCATGAGATGGCGCTCTATGACCACGCTCGCGCGCGGCTGGCCGACGCTGGCTGGCTGCGGGTTCTGGGCGAGGTCGAGGGCAAGGGCGCGCTGCTGACCTTCGCCGTCGAGGGCGCGCACGCTCATGACGTGGCGCAGATCATGGACCGTTACGGCGTGGCCGTGCGGGCCGGTCTGCACTGCGCCGAACCGCTGGCGAAAAGACTGGGCGTGACCTCGAGCACGCGCGCCTCCTTCGCCCTATATAACACCATGGAGGATACAGACGCCTTCGTGGATGCGCTGATCAAGGCGCGGAACTTCTTCGTGTGATGAGTATGGACGCCAAGACCGACAACGCCATCAGCGACAGCGACGCCTTCGCCGCGACCTGGGACGAGCCGCAGAAAAGCGCCTTGTCGCAGGCTGAGCTGGACAAGCTGACCGACGACCTGATCGAGGCGCTGAAGACGGTGTACGACCCGGAAATCCCGGTCGACATCTATGAGCTGGGCCTGATCTACAAGGTGGACGTGTCCGACGACCGCGATGTCCTGATCGAGATGACGCTGACGGCGCCGGGCTGTCCCGTGGCCGGCGAGATGCCGGGCTGGGTCGAGGATGCGGTGAAGAAGGTCGAGGGTGTGAAGTCCGCGCGGGCCAATCTGGTGTTCGACCCGCCGTGGGATTCCTCCAAGATGAGCGACGAGGCCAAGCTGGCCCTCAACATGTTCTAGGGATGCGTCGATGACCGAGCTTCAGACCGCCGTCCGACCGCGCCGGCCCCGGCCCAAGGCCTTGACCCTGACGGACGCTGCCGCCGAGCGCGTGCGCGAGATCATGGCCAATGCAGAGAAGAACTACGTCGGCTTGCGGGTGGGGGTGAAGAACGGCGGCTGCGCCGGGCAGGAATACACCTTCGCCTATGCCGAGCAGATCGAGCCGCTGGACGAGGTGGTCGAGGACAAGGGCGTCACCATCCTGATCGAGCCCAAGGCCGTGCTGTTCCTGATCGGCAGCGAGATCGACTATGAGACGACCAAGCTGGCCTCGAAATTCGTGTTCCGTAATCCGAACGAGACCGACGCCTGCGGCTGCGGTGAGAGCGTGACCATCATCCCTGCTGCCGCTCTGGACGCCGACTGACATGATCCGACTGGAGGGTGTGACCCGCCGCTATCGCAGCGCGGCGGGCGAGCGCACGGCGCTGGACGCCGTTGACCTGACCATCGGGCGCGGCGAGGTGTTCGGCGTGGTCGGGCGTTCGGGGGCCGGCAAGTCGACCCTGATCCGCGCCATCAACCGGCTGGAGACGCCCGACGCGGGGCGCATCTTTGTCGATGACCAGGAAATCACGGCGCTGAAGCCCGCCGAGCTGCGTGCGGCGCGCCGTCGGATCGGCATGATCTTCCAGCATTTCAATCTGCTGAACGCCAAGACCATTGAGGACAATGTCGCCTTTCCCCTGCGGCTGGAAGGGCGGCCCGAGGCCGAGGTCAAGGCGCGCACGGCGGAACTGCTGGAACAGCTGGGTCTGGCGGAGCACGCCAAGAAGCATCCGGCCCAGCTGTCGGGCGGCCAGAAGCAGCGCGTCGGTATCGCCCGCGCCCTGGCCTGCGGGCCCAGCGTCCTTTTGTGCGACGAGGCGACCAGCGCCCTGGACCCGGAGACGACCGAGGACATCCTGACCCTGCTGGACGGGCTGAACCGCGATCTGGGTCTGACCATCGTCCTGATCACCCACCAGATGGAGGTGGTGCGCCGCGTCTGTGACCGGGTGGCGGTGCTGAAGGACGGCAAGATCGTCGAGCAGGGCGCAACGGCCGACGTCTTCCTGCACCCGCAACACGCCGTGACCCGCGCCATGCTGGCCGAGGGCGAGGAGGCGTTCGACGCCTCGGTCGTGCCGGCCGGGGCGCGTCTGGCGAAACTGACTTTCCGCGGCGGCTCGACCTATGAGCCGGAACTGAGCCGCGTCGCGCGCTCGGTCGGCGTTGACTATTCGATCCTGTCGGGCCGCATCAGCCGCATCCGGGGCGAGCCCTATGGCCAGTTGGTCGTGGCCTTCACCGGCGGCGACGCCGAGGCGGCCGTCGCGCAACTGACCGCGCGCGGCGTGACGGTAGAGGCGGCCTGATGTTCGATAATGTCGATTGGGCCGAGATTGGCCGCGCGACCGTGGACACCCTGCTGATGCTGGGCGGGTCGCTGGTGCTGACGGTGATCCTGGGCGTGCCGCTGGGCGTGTTGCTCTATTTGTCGGGCAAGGGGCGGCTGGCCTCGAACCCGGTGCTGAACGCCGTGTTGTCGCTGATCGTCAACGTGCTGCGCTCCGTGCCCTTCATCATCCTGCTGATCGTCATGCTGCCGGTGACGGTGCTGCTGGTCGGGACCTCGCTGGGCGTGGCCGGGGCCATTCCGCCGCTGGTCGTGGGGGCCGCGCCCTTCTATGCGCGTCTGGTCGAGACGGCGCTGCGCGAAGTGGACAAGGGCGTGGTCGAGGCGACCCAGGCCATGGGCGGATCGACCTTCCAGATCGTGACGCGGGCGCTGTTGCCCGAGGCCATGCCGGGCATCGTCGCCGGGGCCACGGTCACGGCCATCGCCCTGGTCAGCTACACCGCCATGGCGGGCGTGGTCGGCGCGGGCGGTCTGGGCGACCTGGCCGTGCGCTTTGGCTATCAGCGGTTCCAGACCGACGTCATGGTCGTGACCGTAGTTCTGCTGCTGATCCTCGTACAAATTCTGCAGATGATCGGCGACCGGCTGGTTGCTAAGGTCTCGCACCGCTGAGTTAGAGAGCCCACCATGATCCGCCGTTCGCTTCTGCTGTCCGCCGCCGCTGTCCTGATGCTCGCCGCCTGCGGGCAGGGCGCGGAAAAGAAGGCGGGCCCCGCGCCGCTGCTGGTCGGCGCGACGGCCGTGCCGCACGCCGAGATCCTGGAGGTGGTGAAGCCGATCCTGGCCGCCGAGGGCGTGCCGATCGAGATCAAGGTCTTCAACGACTACGTTCAGCCCAACGTGCAACTGTCTGAAAAACGGCTGGATGTGAACTACTTCCAGACCAAGCCCTATCTGGATGAGTTCAACAAAGCGCGCGGCGCCGATCTGGTGACGGTGGCGGGCGTCCACGTCGAGCCGCTGGGCATTTATTCGAAGAAGCACACGACGCTGGCGGCGATCCCGAACGGGGCGCAGGTGGTTCTGCCAAACGATGCGTCGAACACCGGACGGGCGCTGCTGCTGCTGCAAGGCGCCGGCCTCATCACCCTGCGCGATCCGGCCAATCCGCTGCAGACGGTGCGCGACATCGCGACCAACCCCAAGGGACTGAAGTTCCAGGAGGTTGAGGCCGCCACCATTCCGCGCATCCTGCCCCAGGTCGATGCGGCGGTGATCAACACTAACTATGCGCTGGACGCCGGGCTGAAGCCCAAGACCGACGCCCTGTCGCTGGAAGGCGCCGACAGCCCCTATGTCAACTATCTGGTGGCGCGTCCCGACAACCAGAACGACCCGCGCGTCCAGGCCCTGGCGGCGGCGCTGCGCAGCCAGGCGGTCAAGGACTTCATCGCCAAGAAGTACGACGGCGCGGTGATCCCGGCGGCTTAAGCCGCCGCTGCTTCCATCGCCAGCGCCGCTTCGTTCGGCGTCGGGACCTGGACGGCGTGGGTGATCGGCTGGCCGGTGGCCTCGGCGATTAGTTCGGCGGTCCGACCTTCGATGGCAGCCTCCAGCCGGGCCAGGAACTCGTCCTTCGTCAGGCCGGTGGGGATGGGGTCGAGGAACTCCAGGGTGGCGGTCCCTGGTGTGGTGCGCGCCTCTTTCTGCGGCCAGAACAGGCCCAGGTTGGTGGCCAGCGGCACGACCGGCATGTCGAAGTCGCGGTACATGTGCCAGACGCCCGAGCGATAGCGGAACTTCTCGCCCACCTTGGCCAGGTGGCCCTCAGGATAGATCAGGATCTTGCGGCCTTCGCGATGGGCGTCGGCGGCGCGTTCCTTGAGCGCGGCGCGGGCCGTGTGGCCGCCGCAGCTGTTGACTACGATGGCGCCGAGCTTCCTCAGCACCGTGCCGAGCAGCGGGAATTTCTCCAGGTGGTCGCCGGTGACGAAGGCCAGGTCGTCGAACTGATCATACGCAGCGAATCCGTCGCCCCAGCTCTGGTGCTTGGAGGCGATGATAAAGGCGCCGGTCGGCAGACATTCCTTGCCGCGCGTCTGGATCTTGATACCCGCAAACAGCGCCATGGCCTGCACCATGCGACGGACATAGCGGCGGATCATCCAACTGGTCGCGCGCCGGCCCGGCGCCAGGGCGGCGAAGGCGGCGGCCAGGCCGTAGGTGATGGATAGCGCCCAATAGGCGAGACGGAAGGCCAAGCTTCTCATGGTGGCGCTATGACATGGAATATTGGCCCGGCGACAACCGTCAGGCGGCGGCGCGAGCGATGGTTTCAGCGTTGGTGACGCGGTTTCTGCCGCCGCGCTTGGAGGCGTAGAGGGCCTCGTCCGCGCGCTCGAGCAGAGCCAGGGCGGTCTCGCCGGCCTGTCGTTCGGCGAACCCGACCGAAATGGTCACCGCGCCCAGATCGTCGTTGGTCGAGCGACGGCGTAGCGAGCGCGAGGCGATCTCTTCGCGAATGGCGTTCAGGGCCGCCTCGACTGTTCCAGGCGTTTCCCCGGGGAAGATAACCGCGAACTCCTCGCCGCCGTAGCGGGCGGCGACGCGGGGCGAGCGGGAGATGCGGCCCAGGACGCTGGCGACGTAGCGCAGCACCTGATCGCCGGTCTGGTGGCCCCAGGTGTCGTTGAAGCGCTTGAAATGATCGATGTCGACGATCGCCAGGGTGACGCCCTTGCCGCCGTCTTCCGCTTCATCGCAGATGCGGGCTAACTGCTCATCAAATGCTTTGCGATTGGCCAGATTGGTCAGGGCGTCGGTCATGGCGTCGCGCCGGACCTGTTCCAGGTGTTCGCGTAGACGGACCACTTCGCGGTTCGAGGATTCAAGGCGCTTTTCCAGCGCGGATGTATGCCGCTGGACCTTGCGGGTGGCGGTCGAGAGGGTGGTGACGATGGCGGTCAGGACCGTCGCGTCCTCGGCCGCGGCCATCTTCGCAGAGGCGTTGGTCAGGGTTTCGCCATAGGACGCCTGGGTCTTGCGCGCATTGTCGATGGCTTCCGCCACGGCCGCGAGTTCGCGGTTCAGCACGGCGCCGACGTCGCGAATCTCTTCGGACAAGCGGCCGCGCGGCAGGAACTCGGCGGCCAGCATTTCGGCGGTGGCGTCGGTGAAAGGCGTGTCGCCGGTCAGCAGGCGATGCATCTCGCGGCCCAACGGCCCCTCGGGGTCGCTGACATAGTGCAGCCACAGCTCAAAATTCAGAGGCGTCGGCCAAACCGAGGCCTCCTGCATCGCATCCACCACACGGTGCGCCAGTGAATAAGCGTCCGGGCCTCGAAGCGTGGTCTCGACCTGCGCCGTCATTCTGATTCTCGCGCCCCTAGTTCCAGTGTGAGAACCCTAGGACAGCGATCCGTAATGAGCGGTTAAGTGCGAGGCCACGCCCGTCGAACGGTCGTCAGTCCGAGAAGATCACCGGGCGACGCAGGAAGGCGGGGACGTCGTCGCCGAAGCCGCCGCGAGCAGCCTGGACGGGCTGCTCCTTGGCCGGCTCGGGCTTCTTGGCCTCCCGCGGGGCGTGGTCGCGGGTGCGTTCGCGACGCTGAGTCGCGGCCTTGGCGGGAGCGGCCTCGGCTTGGGGCGTCGATTCCGGGGCCGCGACGACGACGGCTTCAACGCCTTCGGGCGCGGCTTCTGGCCGGGTCGAACGACGGCTGCGCGAACGACGCGGAGCTTCCTCAGCCTTTTCGGCCTTGGGGAGAGGGGCCGTGATGGGCTCCATCGAGGCGACGTTGTCGCTCTTGGGGATCGGGCGGGGACGGTCGCTGCGGGCGCGACCACGGCCGCTGGAACGGCTGTCGTCGGTGCGGGGACGGTCCTTGATGGACGCGAAGTCGATGCCTTCCAGCGTCAGCTCCTGCGGATCCATCTTGATCAGCTTCAGCACCTTATCCAGCGACTTGTCGTCGGACGGGGTGACGATCATGAAGGCCTGACCCAGCTTGCCGGCGCGGCCGGTGCGGCCGATGCGGTGCACATAGTCGTCGGCGTGGTGCGAGACGTCGTAGTTGAAGACGTGGCTGACGTCCGGGATGTCCAGGCCGCGCGCGGCGACGTCGGAGGCCACCAGAATCTTCAGCGCGCCCGAGCGGAAGTCCGCCAGGGTCTTCATGCGCAGGGACTGGTCCAGGTCGCCGTGGATCGGCGCGGCGTCGAAACCGTGGGTCTTCAGCGACTTGGCGACGATGTCGACTTCCGACTTGCGATTGCAGAAGACGATGCCGTTCTTGACGTCATCACGGCCGACCAGGGCGCGCAGAGCGGTGCGCTTGGCCTTGGGGTCCGAGGTCGGGATGCGGACGACATACTGGGTGATGGTGTCGGCGGTCATCGCGGGACGCGAGGCCTCGATCCGCGTCGGATCCTTGAGGAACTGCGTGGTCAGGCGGGTTATCTCGGGCGGCATGGTGGCCGAGAAGAACAGGGTCTGACGGCGCGGCGGCGTCAGTTTGAAGATGCGCTCGATGTCGGGGATGAAGCCCATGTCGAGCATGCGGTCCGCCTCGTCGACCACCATCATCTCGACGCCGGTCAGCAGGATCTTGCCGCGTTCGAACAGGTCCAGCAGACGGCCGGGCGTGGCGATCAGGACGTCGACGCCCTTGTTCAGCAGCGCCACCTGGTCGCCCATCGACACGCCGCCGATCAGCAGCGCCCAGCTGAGCTTGGTGCCCTTGGCGTACTTGGCGAAATTCTCGGCGACCTGGTCGGCCAGTTCGCGGGTCGGGGCCAGCACCAGGGCGCGCGGCATACGGGCGCGAGCGCGGCCGGAGCCGAGGCGGTCGATCATCGGCAGGGTGAAGGCGGCGGTCTTGCCGGTGCCGGTCTGGGCGATGCCCAGGACGTCGCGGCCGGCGAGGGCCACGGGAATGGCGGCGGCCTGGATCGGCGTCGCCACAGTATAGCCTGTATCGGCGACCGCTTGCAGGGTCGTGGCCGAAAGGCCCAGCTTAGTGAATTCTGTCATGAAACCTTAGGAACGGAGGAAACGTCGTAACGTCTTCGGCCTTGCGGAACCGCCCCTCGTGGGCGAGTGGGCGGCGCGCATCGCCAGTCCTGTCCCGAGCCTGCGGCGGTATATGGAAAGCCCTACGTCGCAGTCAAGTATTTCTGTTCGGGAACCAGACGGTTGGCAATGGCTTTGAGGTCTGTAAGGTCGCCTCGGGGAAGGGAAGGGTTGTCGTATGCGTATGAAAACGCTTGCGTTCGCCTTGGCTGCCTGCTGCGCGACGGCGCTGCCGGCCCAGGCGGAAATGGATGCCGCTTTTGGCAATACCGTCGTGTCGCATTATCCCGACGGCGCCTGGGTCAAGCACTGGTTCAACCGTGACGGCAGCTATCAGGCGCAGTTTTCGGATGGGCGGAGACTTTCGGCGCGCTGGGCCGTCGAGGGCGAACGGGTCTGCCTGAACGGGATCAGGCCCCGCATGCTGCTGTCGCGGTTCTGCACGGCCATGGTCGAAGCGTCGGTGGGCCAGACCTGGGCCGGGCGGGATCCGCTGGGGCGTCGGGTTCGCAACGAACTGGTGGCCGGGCGCTAGGCGACCTCCCGATCCGCTGGGCGAACCGGGAGGCGTCATCACGTTACTCGGCGTCGGCGGCCTTCTTGGACGCGGCCTTTTTAGCGGCGGGTTTCTTGGCCGCAGGCTTTTTCGCTGCCGCAGGCTTCTTGTCCGCAGCGGCCTTAGCCGGAGCCTTCTTCGCGGCGGGTTTCTTGGCTGCAGCCACCTTCTTTTTCGGGGCGGCGCCGGCCTTGGCGGCCAGCAGGGGCAGGGCCTCTTCCAGCGTCAGATCTTCGGGCGCCATGCCCTTGGGCAGGGTGGCGTTGACCTTGCCCCATTTGACATAGGGGCCGAAGCGACCAGCCATGACCTGAACCGGGGCTGCGTCTTCCGGGTGGGCGCCCAGTTCCTTGAGCGGCGCCGTGGCCGAGCCGCGACCCGGACGACCCGCGCGCTTTTCCGCCAGCAGGGCGACCGCGCGGTTGATGCCGACCTCGAACACTTCGTCGATGTCCGAGACGTTGGCGTAGGTGCCGGCGTGCAGGACGAACGGGCCGTAACGGCCCAGGCCCGACGTGATCATCTTGCCGTCCTCGGGGTGAACCCCGACCTCGCGCGGCAGGGCCAGCAGGCGCAGGGCTTGGTCCAGCGTCAGGGACGCCGGGCCCCAGCCCTTGGGCAGGGACGAGCGTTTCGGCTTCTCCTCACCCGGCGGGGTGGTTTCGACATAGGGGCCGAAGCGGCCGATCTTGAGCTGCACCGGCTGGCCGGTCGCCGGATCGACGCCCAGTTCGCGATCGCCGCCGTCCGCGCCGCCTTCGGCGCCGTCAGGCGAGGCCACGGGGCGTGTGTATTTGCAGTCGGGATAGCGCGAGCAGCCGATGAAGGCGCCGAAACGGCTGGTCTTCAGGCTGAGCTGGCCCTGATGGCACAGGGGGCATTCGCGTGGGTCAGAGCCATCGCCCTTGTCCGGGAAGATGTGCGCGCCCAGGGCGTCGTTGAGGTGATCCAGGATGGCCGTGGTGCGCAGTTCGCCGGCGGCTTGCGTCGCGGCGTGGAAGTCGGTCCAGAAGCTGCGCAGCAGCGCCTTCCAGTCCAGTTCGCCCGCGGAGACCTCATCCAGCTGGCTCTCAAGCGCGGCGGTGAAGTCGTATTCCACCCAGCGGCTGAAGAACTGCTCCAGGAAGGCCGTGACCAGCCGTCCCTTGTCCTCGGGATAGAAGCGGTTCTTGTCCATGCGGACGTATTCGCGGTCGCGCAGGGTCGTCAGGATCGAGGCGTAGGTCGAGGGGCGACCGATGCCCAGCTCTTCCAGCTTCTTGACCAGGGTGGCTTCCGAGAAGCGCGGCGGCGGCTCGGTGAAGTGCTGGTCCGCGCGGACGGCTTCGACCTTGGCCTTGGCGCCTTCCTTCAGCGCGGGCAGGCGGCCGCCTTCGTCCTCTTCGTCCTCGGACCCTTTCTGCTTCTCATCACGGCCTTCTTCATAGGCGGCGATGAAGCCGTCGAAGGCGACGACCTGCCCGGTGGCGCGCAGGCCGGTCTGGCCGTCCGGCGTCTCGATCTCGACCGAGGTGCGGTCCAGACGCGCGCTCTCCATCTGCGAGGCGATCATCCGCTTCCAGATCAGCTCGTAGAGCCGCTGCAGGTCGGAATCGATGCGCAGGCTGTCGGGATGACGCGCCAGGTTGGTCGGGCGGATCGCCTCGTGCGCTTCCTGGGCGTTCTTGGCCTTAGTCTTGTAGTAGCGCGGCTCGGCCGGGACGTAGGCGGGGCCGAAGCGGTCGGCGATGACCTCACGCGCCTGGGCGATGCCCTCGGGGCTGACGAACAGGCCGTCGGTACGCATGTAGGTGATCAGGCCGCCGGTGTCGTCGACGCCCTCATACAGCTTCTGGGCCGCCTGCATGGTGCGCTGGGCGGTGAAGCCCAGCTTGCGCGAGGCTTCCTGCTGCAGGGTCGAGGTGGTGAAGGGCGGCGCGGGCGAACGCTTGGCCGGCTTCTTCTCGACCGACTTGATGGTGAAGTCGCCGGCCTTGATGGCGTCGCGGGCGGCGAAGGCCATTTCCTCGGTCGGGATGTCCAGGCGCTGGATTCGCTTGCCGGCGTGCTTGACCAGACGGGTGGTGAAGGGCGGGCTGTCGGCGACCAGATCGGCCTCGACCGACCAGTATTCCTGGGCCTTGAACTTCTCGATCTCCATCTCGCGATCGACGACGATGCGCAGGGCGACCGACTGCACCCGCCCCGCCGAGCGGGCGCCGGGCAGCTTGCGCCACAGGACGGGCGACAGGTTGAAGCCCACCAGATAGTCCAGCGCGCGGCGGGCCAGATAGGCCTCGACCAGCTCCATATCCAGCTGACGCGGATTGGCCATGGCCTCCAGCACGGCGGCCTTGGTGATGGCGTTGAAGGTGACGCGCTGGACCTCGGTGTCCTTCAGCGCCTTCTTCTTGTTCAGAACTTCCAGAACGTGCCAGCTGATCGCCTCTCCCTCGCGGTCGGGGTCGGTCGCGAGAATAACGCGGTCGGCGCGCTTGGCCGCCTCCGCGATCTCGGCGAGACGTTTGGACGCCTTGGCGTCGACCTCCCACACCATGGCGAAATCGTCGTCAGGCAGGACGGAGCCGTCCTTGGACGGCAGGTCGCGGATATGGCCGTAGGAAGCCAGCACCTCGTAGCCGGAGCCCAGGTATTTATTGATGGTCTTGGCCTTGGCGGGGCTCTCGACGATGACGAGATTCATGGCGCTCTGTTCGGGAAATCGGGGCGCGAACGTGGTTGGCGTCGCGAGGGAAGTCAATCACGACGTTGAAGGGGTGCGCGGTAAGGGTGTAACATCTCTCTGTTATTCGACTATAAGTTGTGTCTTACTGCTGCTCTGTCAGGAGGGTTGGATATGGCTGAAGCGGCGCGATCCCATGATCTCGAGGCGGGTCGGCGACAGGAAGAGCCTGTGTCGCCGCCGGATATGGCGGACTATCCTGTTCGTGAATACGTCGCCGCCATGGCGAGGGAACTGGCGACCATGGCGCGCTGGGACGGGGACGAACAACTGGCGAGCGCGCTGGATGTCGCGGCGGATCTGGCCAGGCATGAGGCGACAGCCGTCTAGGACGAGACCAGCCCGCCGGGCAGAAGGTTGGCGCGGCCCGTGAGGTTAAGCTCCAGCAGCGCCGAGGCGACGACGCCGATCGGGAGCCCGACCGCCCGCGCCAGTTCGTCCCGCGGCGTTGGCGTGGGCGACAGCAAGGCCGCGATCTGTTCGATCACGGCGTCGTCCAGATCGTCGGGCGCGCCGTCGAAGGGAGAACCGGCAGGCGGTTCGCCCAGGGTGCGCAGGGTGTTGAAGGCGCGCTCCACGTCTTCCAGACCCTCGCACAGGATGGCGCCCTGACGCAGCAGTTCGTTGGGGCCCTTGGAGCGGGGGTCCAGCGGCGACCCCGGCACGGCGAAAACGTCGCGGCCCTGTTCATTGGCCAGGCGGGCGGTGATCAGGGAGCCGGAACGAATTTCCGCCTCGACCACGATCACGCCGCGCGACAGGCCCGAGATGATACGGTTGCGACGGGGGAAGTCGCGCGCCTGGGCGCGGGCGCCCATGGGGCTTTCCGAGACGATGCAGCCCTGTTCGGCGATCTGGCGATAGAGGTCGGTGTTGTCGGCGGGATAGACGTCGTCCACGCCGCCGCCGAGCACCGCGACCGTGCCGGTCGGCAAGGCGCCCAGATGGGCGGCGGCGTCGATGCCGCGCGCCAGACCGGACACGACGACGTGGCCGGCTTCGCCCAACTGCTGCGACAGGCCGCGCGCGATGCGCTGACCGCCTGCCGAGGCGATGCGCGCGCCGACGACGCCGACGCAGGGGCGCGACAGCAAGGCTACATCGCCGCGCGTCCAGAGCAGGGGCGGCGGCGGGTCGACGGCGGCCAACATGGCCGAATAAGCGGCGTCGCCCAGCAGGATCAGCTTCGCGCCCGCGCGCTCGCCCGCCGTCAGTTCGGCCTCGACCCGCTCGACGGCGGGCAGGGCGTAGCCGTCGCGGCCGTTGCGCCGCAGCAGATCAGGCAGGGCCTCGACCGCGCGGACGGCGGAACCGAAGCGTTGCAGCAGTTGGGAAAAGGCCCGGGACCGACGCGGTCGGTGCGGGCCAGCCGAAGCCGGGCGAAGCGCTCGGCGTCGGACAGGGGGGTCAAGCCTTCTTGGCCCCGATGCGCGGCTCAACGCCTTTCAGCAGCCGGGCGATGTTCTCATGGTGGCGGATATAGATCAGGACGGCGGTGAAGATGGCCAGGATCAGGATGGGCGCGGGGGCGGGAAGGCCCAGCATCGCCAGGGGCAGAAGCGCATAGAAGGGCGTCGCCGCCGCCGCGACCAGGGCCGCTAGCGACGAATAACGCAGGGCGAAGGCGACGATCAGCCAGGTCGCCGCCGCCATCAGGCCCAGAGGCCAGCAGGCGGCCAGGATCAGGCCGAAGAAGGTCGCGACGCCTTTGCCGCCCTTGAAGCCCAGCCAGACGGGGAAGAGGTGCCCCATAAAGGCCGCGCCGCCGGCGATGGCGCCGGCCGCTTCGCCGAACAGGTGCCGCGCGATCAGCAGGGCGACCGCGCCCTTGCCCGCATCGAGGATCAGGGTGGCGATGGCCAGATCCTTGCGCCCGGTGCGAAGGACGTTGGTCGCGCCGATATTGCCCGAGCCGATGTTGCGCACGTCCCCGGCGCCTGCGGCGCGCGTCAGGATGACCCCGAACGGAATCGAGCCCAGCAGGTATCCGCCCATAGCCACAAGCCCGAGCGTAAGGAGCGCCGGCCCCGCCAGATCCTGCAAGTGATTCGCTCCCGTTTAGCGTGCGTCGTGGACGATGCGTCCCCCGACGACCGTGAGCAAGACCTTCCCTTGCAGACGACGGCCGTCGAAGGGCGAATTCTTCGATTTCGAACGAAGTGTGGCCGCGTCGATGACAACCGGAGCGCCCGCGTCGAACAGGACGAGGTCGGCGGGTGCGCCTTGGGCCAGAACCCCGGCGTCCAGACCCAGCAGGCCGGCGGGACCCTGGGTCAGGGGGCGCAGGACGTCCAGAAGGTCCAGCCCGTGCTCGTGGTGCAACATCAGGGCGGCGGGCAGCAGGGTTTCCAGACCGACGGCGCCGGGCGCGGCCTCGGCGAAGGGACGGCGCTTGTTCTCGGCAGGCTCAGGCGCGTGGGCCGAGGTGATGGCGTCGATCAGGCCGTCGCGGAGGGCCTCGACCAGGGCCTGACGGTCGCTCTCGGCGCGCAGCGGCGGGTCCAGCCGGTAGAAGGTCCGGTAGTCGCCGATGTCGATCTCGTTGAAGCAGAGGTGGTTGATCGACACCGAGGCCGAGACTTCCAGCCCGCGAGCGCGGGCGCGGGCCAGGGTCTCCAGCGCGCCCTCGGTCGAGATCTGGTCGACCAGGAAGCGGGCGCCGGTCTGTTCGACCAGGGCCAGGTCGCGCTCCAGCTGGATACGTTCGGCGATGGCGGGGGAGCCCGACAGGCCCAGCCGGGTGGCCAGTTCGCCCGCAGTGGCGACGGCGCCCTCCGACAGCCAGGGCTCGGCCGGGCGGCAGGCGATCAGGGCGTTGAAGGCGGCGGCGTAGCTCATCACCCGTTGCAGGGTGCGGGTGTTGACGATGACCCGGTCGCCGTCCGTGAAATAGAGGGCCCCCGCTTCGTGCATCAGGCCGATCTCGGCCATGCGCTGGCCGTCGCGGCCCTGGGTCGCCGCGCCCGCCGCGCGGACGTTGACCAGATCGAGCGCCGCGCCGCGCCGCTGGATGTGGTCGATCCGGGCCGGATCGTCGATGGCCGGATCGGTGTCGGGCTGAATGACGATGGTGGTGACGCCGCCCGCCGCCGCCGATAGACTGGCCGACTTCAGCGTTTCCTTGGGCTCGTTGCCCGGCTCGCCGGTCTTGACCCGGATGTCGATCAGGCCGGGCGCCAGGCAGCGGCCTTGCGCGTCGATGACGGTGACGCCGTCAGGGCGCTGGGTCGCCTGGCCGTGGACGACCTCGACGATCCGCCCCCCCTGAATCAGGACCGCGCCAGGGCCGTCATAGTCGCTGGCCGGGTCGAGCAGGCGGGCGTTGACGATGGCCAGCGGGGTAGAGGCAGCGTTCATGCGGCGGCTCCCGCGCGGCGGTGGGCGAGGGCGGCCAGAACGGCCATGCGGGCGGCGACGCCCATCTCGACCTGATCCTGGATCAGGGAGACGCTCAGGTCGTCGGCCACATCGGAATCGATCTCGACCCCCCGGTTCATGGGGCCGGGGTGCATCACCTTGGCGTTGGGCGCGGCCCAGGCCAGTTTTTCGCGATCCAGACCCCAGAAGCGGAAATACTCGCGGGTCGAGGGGATCAGGGCGCCGGTCATCCGCTCCAGCTGAAGGCGCAGCATCATGACCACGTCGCAGCCGGCCAGACCTTCCTTCATGTCGTGGAAGACCTCGCAGCCCCAGCGGTCGGCGTCGCCGGGCACCAGGGTCGGCGGGCCGATGAGGCGCACCCGCGCCCCCATCATCGACAACAGGGCGACGTTGGAGCGGGCCACGCGGCTGTGGGCGATGTCGCCGCAGATGGCGACCGTCAGGCCGCCCACGTCGCCAAAGGCGCGGCGCAGGCTCAGCAGGTCCAGCAGGGCCTGGGTCGGGTGTTCGTGGCGACCATCGCCGGCGTTGACGACGGCGCAGCCGACCTTTTGCGACAGCAGGTCCACAGCGCCCGAGGAGGCGTGGCGGACCACCAGGATTTCCGGCTTCATGGCGTTCAGCGTCACCGCCGTATCGATCAGGGTCTCGCCCTTGGCGACCGAGGAGGCCGAGACCGGCATGGTCACCACGTCGGCGCCCAGACGCTTGGCCGCGATCTCGAACGAGGAACTGGTGCGGGTCGAGTTCTCGAAGAACAGGTTCACGACCGTCTGGCCGCGCATCAGATCGATCCCCTTGGCCGACTGCCGATTGAAGTCGACGAAGGCGTCGGCGAGATCCAGCAGCGCCAGGGCGGCGGGCGGGTTCAGATCGCCGGCGGCGAGGAAATGATTACGGGGAAACGGCAGCAGCCGTTCCTCAATGGTTTCGGTGACGGAAGCGGCATGGGTCATCGAGACGCCGCTATAGAGCCGAGTCTGCTTCAGGGGAAGGTCAGGCGTAGCCGAACAGGGTCAAGGCCAGCGGAATCCCCAGCGCCGACAGCACCGTCGTCAGGGCGATGATCCCGGCCATCAGCGGGGCGTCGCCGCCCATCTGACGCGCCAGGACATAGGAGGCGGCGGCGCCCGGAGCGGCGCCGCACATCAGGGCGACGCCCTGAGCCATCTCGTCGCCGCCATAGAGGACGCACAGGCCCCACATCAGCGGCGGGGTGATGATCAGCTTGACGAAGGTCACGGCTCCGATGGTCAGGCGCGTGCGCGCCACCGCGCGGAAGCTGAGGCCCGCGC
The DNA here is from genome assembly GCF_052114745.1 of Brevundimonas sp. 2YAF1. Taxonomy (NCBI): domain Bacteria; kingdom Pseudomonadati; phylum Pseudomonadota; class Alphaproteobacteria; order Caulobacterales; family Caulobacteraceae; genus Brevundimonas; species Brevundimonas sp. 2YAF1. The sequence continues at coordinate 249,779 of NZ_JBFRFI010000001.1, forward strand.
CGGCCACGATCAGACCCAGGGGCAGGGCGCTGGCGCCCAGAAGCTTCAGCGTGTTGGAGATGCCCGGCAGTTGCGGCACGCCCATTACGTTCAGCGCCAGGCCGATGATGCAGGCCAGCAGGATGGGGTTGGCCAGGATGGCTTTCGTCAGGGCCAGCGGCGAGGTGCCGCGCTGGTCCGCGCCCCACTTGGCCAGGACGATGACGCACAGGATGTTGGTCACGGGGATCATGGCGGCGATGACCACCGCGGCCAGGGCCAGTCCGTCCTGTCCGAAGGTCGCCTGAATCACCGGCAGGAAGACGAAGCTGTTCCAGCGGATCGCGCCCTGAAACACGCTGGTGTAGGCGGGCCCCTCGATCTTCAGCAGCGGCTTCATCGCCAGGGTGAAGGCCGCGATGACGACGACCGAACTGACAGCCGCCGCGCCAGCCGCGCCTGCGCCGCCGCCGGAAAGATCGGCGTGCCAGATCGCCGGGATCAGAAACCCCGGATAGAGGATGTGGATCGACAGCTTCTCGATTGGCCGCCAGGCGGCGTCCGGCAGGAAGTCGGATTTCCTCAGCCCGTAGCCGAGCGCGATCAGCAGGAAGACGGGCACGATGCCCGCGAGCAAGGCCAGCATCAGTAGTCGCGCAGACGGTCCAGCGCGCCTTGCAGGATCCAGGCGGCGGCGGTGCGGTCCACGACATTGGCGCGGCGCTTGCGGTTCAGGTCCAGCTCTTCGATCAGGAAGCGTTCGACGGCGCTGGTCGACAGGCGCTCGTCCTGGAAGGCGACATTGACGGGGCGCAGGCGCTCCAGATTGCGGGCGAAGGCGCGGCACGACTGGGCGCGCGGCCCTTCGGAGCCGTCCATGTTCAGCGGCAGGCCGATGACCAGGGCCGAGACGTTGCGGCCGTTCATCAGCTTGATCAGCTGTTCGGCGTCCTGGCTGAATTTCACCTTGCGGATCAGTTGCAGCGGGCTGGCGATCATGCGGCTGGTGTCGGACACCGCCACGCCAATGGTGTTCTCGCCCAGATCCAGCCCCATCCAGGGGGTGTCGGGCGGGCAGGCGGCGGGCAGGTCGGCAAGGTCAAATACGGGCACGGACGTCCCATATTGCAATGCGGAACGCTTGTCGAAGCCGCATCGGGCGGTTAACCCACGACAATCATCAGTCTGCGACGACTCCCTTTCGTTGCGGCTGGAGGAATTTCGGAGATTTCCATGGCTATCGACGCCGCGACGGTGAGGCGTGTCGCCCACCTCGCCCGCATCAAGACCCCCGAGGACCGCCTGGAGCCGCTGGCCCAGGAGCTGAACGGCATCCTGAATTGGATCGAGCAGCTCAACGAGGTCGACGTGCAGGGTGTCGAGCCGATGACCTCCAACGTCGCCCAGCCCCTGCGCCTGCGCGAAGACGTCGTCACCGACGGCGGTAAGGTGGACGCCGTCCTGTCGAACGCCCCGAAGTCGGCCGACGGCTTCTTCGTCGTGCCCAAGGTGGTCGAGTAAGCCATGACTGATCTGACCAAACTGAACCTGAAGGACGCCCTGGACGGGCTTAAGGCCAAGACCTTCTCCTCCGAGGAACTGACCAAGGCCTTCCTGACCAATATCGAAGCCTCGAACCCGGCGCTGAACGCCTTTGTCGAGGTGACGACGGACAAGGCGCTGGAACAGGCGCGGGCCTCTGACGCCCGGATCGCCGCCGGGACCGCTGGCGCGCTGGAAGGCGCGCCGCTGGGCATCAAGGACCTGTTCTGCACCGAGGGCGTGCAGACGACCGCCGGCTCCAACATGCTGCGCGGGTTCAAGCCCCCGTATGAATCGACCGTCACCGCCAATCTGTGGCGCGACGGGGCGGTCATGCTGGGTAAGCTGAACATGGACGAGTTCGCCATGGGCTCGTCCAACGAGACCTCGGCCTTTGGTCCGGTGAAGAACCCGTGGAAGTCCAAGACCTCGAACGCCGAGCTGACGCCGGGCGGTTCGTCGGGCGGTTCGGCCTCGGCCGTGGCGGCTGACCTCTGCCTTGCCGCGACCGCGTCGGACACCGGCGGCTCGATCCGCCAGCCCGCCGCCTTCACCGGCACCGTGGGCATCAAGCCGACCTATGGCCGCGCCAGCCGTTTCGGCATGGTGGCCTTCGCCAGTTCGCTGGATCAGGCCGGGCCGATCACCAAGACGGTGGCCGACGCCGCCATCCTGCTGAAGTCCATGTGCTCGTTCGACGCCAAGGACTCGACCAGCCTCGACATTCCGACGCCCGACTGGACCCAGTCGGTCGGCAAGTCGGTCAAGGGGCTGCGCATCGGGGTGCCTGCTGAATACGTCATCGACGGGATGCCCGCCGAGATCCAGAAGCTGTGGGAGCAGGGCGTCGAGTGGCTGAAGGCCGCCGGCTGCGAGATCGTCGAGATCAGTCTGCCGCACACCAAATACGCCCTGCCGACCTATTACATCGTGGCCCCGGCCGAGGCGTCGTCGAACCTGGCCCGCTATGACGGGATGCGTTTCGGCCATCGCGCCGAAGGCCCGACCTCGCTGACCGACCTCTACGAAACCTCGCGCGCCGAGGGCTTCGGGGCCGAGGTCAAGCGTCGCCTGATCATCGGCGCCTATGTGCTGTCGGCGGGCTTCTATGACGCCTACTACGTCAAGGCGCTGAAGGTGCGTCGCCGCATCGCCGAGGACTTCGACAACGTCTGGGGCAAGGTGGACGCCATCCTGACCCCGTCGACGCCGTCGGCCGCCTTCGCCCTGGGCGACAAGCAGATCGACCCGCTGCAGATGTATCTGAACGACATCTTCACGGTGACGACGAACCTGGCCGGCCTGCCGGGCATCTCGGTGCCCGCGGGCGTCGACGCCAACGGCCTGCCGCTGGGTCTGCAGGTCATCGGCAAGGCGCTGGATGAAGCGACCGTCTTCCAGGTCGCGAGCGCGCTGGAAGAGTCTGCCGGCTTTGTGGCCAAGCCGGATCGTTGGTGGTGAGCATGACTGAGAACTCGAAACTGATCAAAGGTCGCACGGGCGACTGGGAAATCGTCATGGGGCTGGAAATCCACGCCCAGGTGGCGTCGAAGGCCAAGCTGTTCTCGGGCGCGGCCGTGGGCTTTGGCGCGGGGCCGAACGAGCAGGTGTCGCTGGTCGACGCCGGCTTCCCCGGCATGCTGCCGACCCTGAACGGCTATTGCGTCGAGCAGGCGGTGAAGACCGGCCTGGGCCTGAACGCCCAGATCAACAAGCGCAGCCAGTTCGACCGCAAGAACTACTTCTATCCCGACCTGCCGACCGGCTATCAGATCAGCCAGCTGTATTTCCCGATCGTGGGCGAGGGCGTGGTCGAGGTCGAGGCCGAAGACGGCAGCTTCTTCAACGTCGGCATCGAGCGCCTGCACCTGGAACAGGACGCGGGCAAGCTGATCCACGACCTGTCGCCGACCGAAAGCTACGTCGACCTGAACCGGGCCGGCACGGCGCTGATGGAGATCGTCTCGCGTCCGGACATCCGCTCGCCGGAAGAGGCGGTCGCCTACGTCAAGAAGATCCGCACCATCCTGATCTATCTCGGCACCTGCGACGGCGACATGGACAAGGGCAACCTGCGCGCCGACGTCAACGTCTCGGTCTGCCGCGTCGGCAACTACGCCAAGTTCAAGGCGACGGGCGACTTCAGCCACCTCGGCACGCGCTGCGAGATCAAGAACGTCAACTCGTTCCGCTTCATCAGCCAGGCCATCAACTACGAGGCGCGCCGCCAGATCGAGATCCTCGAAGACGGCGGCTCGATCACGCAGGAAACCCGCCTGTACGATCCGACGGCGGGCGAAACGCGCTCGATGCGCTCCAAGGAAGAGGCGATGGACTATCGCTACTTCCCCGACCCCGACCTGCTGCCGCTGGAGCTGGAACAGGCCTGGATCGACGGCATTAAGGCCAAGCTGCCGGAACTGCCGGACGAGAAGCGCCGTCGCCTGATGGCCGACTACGGCCTGTCGCAATACGACGCCGTGGTGCTGATCTCGGAACAGGCCAAGGCCGACTATTTCGAAGCCGCCGCCAAGGGCCGCGACGCCAAGCTGGTGTCCAACTGGGTCACCAACGAGGTCTCGGCGCGTCTGGCTGCCGACGGCAAGGACTTCAGCGAGAACCCGCTGCCGGCGGCTCACGTCGCCCAGCTGGTTGAACTGATTGAGACGAACGTCATTTCGTCCAAGATCGCCAAGGAGGTGTTCGACCACGTCTGGAACGGCGAGGGCAGCCCCGCCGAGGTGGTCGAGAAGCACGGCCTGAAGCAGGTGACCGACACCGGGGCCATCGAGAAAGCCGTCGACGACATCATCGCCGCCAACCCGGACAAGGCCGCAGCCGTGGCCGAGAAGCCGCAAGCGCTGGGCTGGTTCGTGGGTCAGGTGATGAAGGCGACGGGCGGGAAGGCCAACCCGGCCGCGGTGAATGACATCCTTAAATCAAAGCTTGGGCTTTGATTTAAGGCATTCGCTTGGGGGCTTGCGCGCCCAAACCCCCGTTGGTCGCTAACGCTCGCGACGCGGTCGCTCGCTGTTTGAGCGCGCGCGAAGCGCCAGGCCGCGTCGGGTCGAAAAGGCAGAGCCTTTTGACCGCGGCCCACAAAAATGGCGCCGGAGATTGCTCTCCGGGGCCTCTTTCGTTGCGACGCCGGCTACCAGTTCCAGGCGTCGCGGACGACGTCGATGATGTAGCCGTCGTAGTCGTCGATCAGATAGATCGTGTTGTCGACATAGACCCAGCGCGTCCCCGGAGGCGGGTAGCCAAGGCCGTAGGTCCGCCAGTCGTTGACCTGATAGCGCCAGAAAATGTCCGGCAGATACTGGCCGACATAATACTGACGGTTCCAGTAGGCGCGGGGGACGCTATAGTAGCCGTAGCCTGGCGCGAAATAGAAGCCGAGCCGCACGCCGTTCCAGCCGCGGAAGCGCTGGTCGTTGCGCCACCAGTCGCTGCGGTGGCGCTGGTTCCAGTCGCGCCGCCACTGATCCTGGTTCCAGCGATTGTGGAAATCACGATAGTCGCGGTTCTGGTTCCAGCCGGGCCGGTTCGGGCGCCCCGGTTGTTGCGCTCCCGGGCGCCCTGGCCGGTTCCAATCCGGTTGGTTCGGGCGGCCAGATTGCTGCGAACCGGGACGATCAGGGCGGTTCGATTGGTCGGGTCGGCCAGGTCGGTCGGCTCGGTTCGATCGATCCGGACTTCCCATCTGATCCGGACGTCCCGGCTCTTGGCTGCCGGGACGGCCAGGGCGGCTGTTCGGTTGATCCGGTTGCGGGGTCTGGGGACGCCACTGACCCTCGGGACGCCCCTGTCCGTCGGGGCGGCCTTGGTCACCGGCAGGTTCCGGACGGCTGGGTCTGTCCGGGCGCGGCTGGCTGTCCGGGCGACCTTCTCCGCCCGACCATTGAGCCCGATCAGGCCGGGGATCATTCGCGCGGGGGGCATTCTGGCGCTGTTGAGGCGATACAGCCTGATCGCCGCTTTCGGCCCTCCGCTGGGCGCGGGCAGGGCGTGGTGAGTTTTCCGCCTGCGCCTGCTGGTCCTGAGCCATGACCGCCAAGGGGGCGGCGGCCGGAAGGACGAAGCTGGCGATGGCCGTGAACACCATCAGGGAACGTTTCATGGTCTTGTTCCTTGCGCGCCAAGAACGGCGGCTTGAAGGGTAATCTGGCGCCATGGCCATGAACCGCGGCTGAACATCGGTCGTTGGAAACTGACAGCTTGCATAGAAAAAGCCCCGCAAAGCGAGGCTTTGCGGGGCTTCAGCAGACTGTGATCGAACCTAGTAGATGTTGCTCAAAACGCTGGCGATCAGGCCGCTGGCGACGGCGATGAGAAGGATGTCGTTGCCGGCGTAGACGTAGCGATAGCCGCGCGGCGCGGGAGGCAGACCGTAGTAGTAAGGGTCATTCACATAGTAGCCGCGGTAGGCCGAGGGCAGATAACCGCCCTGACGCCAGCGATAGCCGGCGTAGCGTGGATCAACCCGGTAATAACCGTGGCCCGGCGCATACCAGTAGCCGTTGCGGGCGCCGCGATAGTCGCGGAAGTCGGAGCGCCCCCGCCACCAGTCGCGGTTGTTGCGGTCCCAACGGTCATTGCGTTGGTCCTGGCGATAGTCGCGACGATCATTGCGGTCGTCGCGTCGGTCCTGACGCCATTCGCGATGATCTTGGCGGTTCTGGGCCTGGGCCGCCAGCGGCGCGGCCGTAGTGGTCAGCGCCAGGGCGACGAGGGCAGCCTTGGTCAGGCGGTTCATCTGTACGTCTCCTTGGTCTGGGCGCCGAAGGTAAGCTGCGGACGGCCCGTTGAAACAGGAGGCCAAAGTCGGCCCTGGAGCATGAACTCGTCCTGAACGGAGATGTCAGGTTTCAGCCTTGTCTGTTCATGTCGCGCGCGCCATCTCTGATCGCTGAAACACGAAGGACCAGGCGACCATGACCCAGCCCATAGAGCTCTGGTATTGGCCCACGCCCAACGGTTGGAAAATTTCCATTGCGCTGGAGGAGATGGGGCTGCCCTATGTCGTCAAGCCGGTGAATATCGGCGCAGGCGAACAGTTCGCGCCGACGTTCCAGGCGATCAGTCCGAATGGCCGGATGCCCGCCATCGTCGATCCTGACGGGCCTGATGGCCAGCTGCTGTCGATCTTCGAGTCCGGCGCCATCCTGCAATAATCTGGGAGTGAAGTCGGGGCGTTTCTATCCGACCGATGCGCGCTCCAAGGCCGAGGTCGATCAGTGGCTCTTTTGGCAGGTCGGCGGCCTGGGGCCGATGGCGGGCCAGACGCATCATTTCCGACAGTACGCGCCGACCCTCATCAAGGATCAGCGCCAGCTCGCCTATGGCGTCCGGCGCTACACCAATGAGACGCACCGGCTGTATGGCGTGCTTAACCGGCGACTGGCGGATCGGGACTATGTCGCGGGCGACTACTCCATCGCCGACATGGCGATCTGGCCCTGGATCTTGCCGACGCATCAGGGACAAAGCCTGATCGAGTTTCCGCATCTCGCCGCCTGGATGGAGCGGGTCGGGGCGCGGCCGGCTGTGAAGGCGGGCAGGGCGGTGGGCGAGGAATGGCGCGCCAATCTGGCCGCCTCGGGCAAGGCGGCGGAGGCCGCGCGGAGCGTCCTGTTCGGCCAACGCGCCCGTTAACTCTAATTTCAAACCGCCGGTATTTGAATGAGGTTCGAAAGGCAGGGTCAGAACGACCGACGCCTGGAGGATTTGGCTATGACCGCGCAAGACAGAGCGCCTGAAGCTATCGACCCCGCGGCCCTGCCGCTGCCGACCGTCGAAATGGACGGCGACGCCCTGTTCCGGTTGGGGCTGGCCTATTCAGCCGGGCTGGACGGCTGTCCCATCGACCGGGTCTCGGCGCACATGATCTTCAACCTGGCGGCCATGAAGGGGTCGATCGAGGCGCGCATCTATCGCCGGGAGATGAGCCAGGAGATGGAGCACGACGAGATCGCCGAGGCCCAGCGCGCCGCGCGCCGCTGGATCGACGCGGGCTCGACCACTCTGGCTGCCTGAAGCTTGTAGCGGCGGACTCTGGACCGGACGGCGACGGCGGGCTATTGACCCGGCCAAGACAAGTCGCCGAAGGATTCCTGCTCATGCTCGCTCGCATCTATCGCCCGGCCAAGACCGCGATGCAGTCGGGCAAGGCCAAGACCAACGACTGGCGCCTTGAGTTCGAACCCGCCTCGGCGCGGACGCAGGACCCGCTGACCGGCTGGACCAGTTCGTCCGACATGAACGGTCAGGTCCGCCTGACCTTCGAGACCAAGGAAGAAGCGGTCGAATACGCCGAGCGTCACGGCATCGCCTTCCGCCTGCATGAACCGAACGAAGCGCCGGTCATCCTCAAGGCCTATGCCGACAATTTCGCCACCAACCGCAAGCAGTCCTGGACGCACTAAGTCCGGCTTCTCGCTGCGGCCCTGGCTGAACGCGCCCTTAGCTCAACCGGATAGAGCACCCGCCTTCTAAGCGGACGGTTGCAGGTTCGAGTCCTGCAGGGCGCGCCACGCCTCCAGACCCATTTCCAGGTCCGCGATCAGATCGGCCGGATCCTCCAGCCCTATATGCAGGCGCAGAAGCTGGCCCTCCAGCGACGGCGCGTGGCGGCGATAGGCCAGTTGCGGGGTCTCGTGGGTGATCAGGCTTTCGAACCCGCCCCAGGAATAACCCATGCCGAACAGGGACAGGGCGCGCATCAGGGCATGGGCGGCGGCCTTGTCGCCGCCCTTCATGACCACGCCCATCAGCGACGCCGCCCCTGAATAGTCGCGTCGCCACAGGTCATGGCTGACCGAGCCGGGCAGGGGCGGATAGAGGATGCGCGCCACCTCTGGCCGTTGTTGCAGCCATTGGGCGACCGCAAGCGCCGAGCGCGCCTGTTCGGCGTAGCGCAGCGGCAAGGTCCGCAGGCCGCGCAAGGCCAGCCAGGCGTCGTCGGGCGAGACGTGCCAGCCCATGTCGTCGATGGTGTCCGCTATGGCGCGGCCGATCTCCCGGTCCCGAACGGCGACGCCGCCCATGAACAGGTCCGAATGGCCTGCGGCGTATTTCGTCAGGGCCTGAACGCTGACGTCGACGCCGTGTTCGAGCGGCCGGAACGACAGTCCGGCGGCCCAGGTGCTGTCCATGACGGTCAGCACGCCGCGCTCGCGACAGGCGGTCGCCAGGGCCGGGGCATCGACGATCTCGAACGTCAGCGACGCTGGCGCTTCGATCAGCAGCAGACGGGTGCGTTCGCTCAGAGCCCCGAGAATGTCTGCTGTCGAGGCCTCGGCTGGGTGAAAACGAGCCGTTACGCCGCGCGCCGCCATGTGCCGGGTCAGAAACCGTCGTGTGGGACCATAGACGGCGTCGGTGACCAGAACCTCGTCGCCAGGCCGTAGCAGGGCGCTCAGCGGCACGGTGACGGCGGCCAGACCCGAAGGCAGCAGGAAAGCCTCGTCCCCGCCTTCCAGGTCGGCCAGAGCCGCCCGCAACTCTCTCGCCGCGCTGGTCCCCTCCAACCCATAGACGGGGCCGTCCGTCGCATCCTGCATGGTCGCCGGATCGTCGCTGAGCATGGTCGAGGCGCGCTCGAGCGGCGGACTGACCGGCCGCCGTCCCTGGCCTCGACGCGTGGCCGACGCGATCAAGCGGGTGCGGTCGGAAAGACGAGGCATGAAATCTCCAGCGGGTTGCGGTTCCGCGCCTAGAGGGCTCTAAAGTCTTCGGGGGCGCAAGCTGGCGAGGGTGATGGAATGCGGGCGTCAAGGATAGCGACGGGAGCGGCGGTAGCCTTCGCGGTGGCGACGGGCGGTTGCGAACGGCGCGCCGAGACTCATAAACCCGACGCGAGCGAGGCCCTTCCTGCAAGGCCCGTCGCTCTGCCGACGAATACCGAAAGCCCGACCCTGGCGGCGATCAAGCAGCGCGGCCGGCTGAACTGCGGCGTGCATCAGGGCCTGGTCGGTTTCGCCTACACCGACAATCGCGGCGCCTGGCGCGGCTTTGACGTGGATTTCTGCCGGGCCACGGCGGCGGCCATTTTCGGCGATCCCGATGCCGTGCGCTTCGTGCCTCTGACGGCCGAGCAGCGATTCGAGGCTCTGCGGGACGGGCGCATCGACGTGCTGTGGCGCAACACCTCCTGGACCATGAGCCGCGACACTGGCGGTGAGCTCAGCTTCGCCGGCGTCAACTATTACGACGGGCAAGGCTTCCTGGTGCGTCGCGCGCTCAACCTCAGCAGCGCGGCCGAACTGAACGGGGCACGGGTCTGCGTCCAGGCAGGATCGACCACCGAACTGAACGTCGAGGATTATTTCAGGACGCGGGGCATCGAATATCGCCCGGTCGTGGTGAAAACGGAGGAGGAGGCGCGGCAGGCCTATGCGCGTGAGGCGTGCGACGCCTTCACCGCGGACATCTCGGCCCTGGCGGCCGCGCGCACGACGCTGCCGAACCCGCAGCAGCACGTCATCCTGCCGGACGTGATCTCCAAGGAGCCGTTGGGGCCGGTCGTTCGCGGGGGCGACGATCAGTGGACGGCGGTGATCCGCTGGACCTTGAACGCCTTGATCCTGGGCGAGGAACTGGGCGTGACGAAAGCCAATGTCGCGGCGCTGGAGCGTGACAGCCAGGATCCGCGCATTCGCCGCCTGCTGGGCCAGGAAGGGGAATTCGGTCCGTCGCTGGGTCTTCCCCGGACCTGGGCGCGCGACGCCATCGCCGCAGGCGGAAATTACGGCGAGATCTTTGAACGGAATTTGGGCGCGCAATCTCCGTTGAACCTCGCGCGGGGCCTGAATGCGCAATGGAGCGCACGGTCGGGAGGCTTGGTTTATGGTCTGCCCATCCGCTAGGCGCGCCGACGACAGGTAGCGAGGGCGGCTTGATCGTCACCCTGACCATCGGCGGCGACGCCCTCGGGGTTCCTTAGCTGACCTCCAACATCAGCCGACCTCGATTGGGGCGTCTTCACGCGCGCCCCATTCGGCCCATGAACCGTCATAGAGCCGCGACGACCGGCCCAGTTCGGCCAGGCCGAGGCTGATGATGGCGGCGGTCACGCCGGAGCCGCAACTGGTGATGACGGGACGGTCCAGATCGACCCCGGCGTCGCGGAAGGCGGCTTCCAGCGCCGCGCCGCGTTTCAGGCTGCCGTCCGCGTTCAGGAGTTGGCCGAAGGGCAGGTTGAGCGCGCCCGGCATATGGCCAGAGCGTACGCCCGCGCGCGGTTCGGCGGCCTCGCCGCGAAACCGGGGCGCTCCTCGGGCGTCCACGACCTGAACCTCGCCGCCCAGCGCCTGCCGAACCTGTTCCAGATCGACAACGCGGTTAGCGTCCAAGGCGGGATGGAAAGGCGACGCCTTTCCGGGGGCGACGGCGCCCTGTTCCACAGGCCGTCCCTCTGCCCGCCATTTGGGCAGGCCGCCGTCCAGTACGCGCACCCGTTTCGCGCCCATGATCTGCAGCGTCCACCAGACCCGCGCCGCCGAAAACAGGCCCTGAGCGTCATAAACGACGATGTCGTCGCTCTCGGAAACGCCCAAGGCGCCGATGGCCTCGGCAAGGGCCGTCGGCGTAGGCAGCATGTGCGGATAGGGGCTTGCGTGGTTGGAGGTCTCCTCCAGATCGAAGAACACCGCCCCCGGCAGACGCTCAGTCTCGAAACTCGCGCGCGCGTCCCGGCCGTCCAACCACCAGCTGGCGTCGATGATCCGCAGGTCGGGAGCGCCGAGGCTATCCGCCAACGCTTGCGTGGAGATCAGGGGGCTGTTCGAGAGGCTAGACATGGCGGCAGGATAACACAGGCTGTCGACCTATGTGGTCAGGCGCTGAGTCGCCCTGTAGGTTGCGAAACTGAGGGTTCGACGCCACCTGTCGGACGCAAAGTTGCGGCACAGGCTCGCGACCTGATTGATTCAAACAGACGAAAGCGCCGCCGTGAACCGTCCCAACGCCGTCATCGAACTGTCCGCTGGCCTCAAGAAGCCCGTCGTGATCGGCGGCGGCCGCCGTATCGTCTTCATCGCCGGTCCCTGCCAGATGGAAAGCCGCCAGCACGCGCTGGAGACGGCGCATCGGCTGAAGGAAATCGGCGACCGGCTGAACGTCGGCATCATCTACAAGACCAGCTTCGACAAGGCGAACCGCACCAGCGCGACCGCAGCGCGCGGCATCGGCCTGAAGGACGCCCTGCCGATCTTCGCCGAGATCCGCGAAGTCACCGGCCTGCCGACCCTGACCGACGTTCATTCCGAGGCGCAGTGCGAAGGCGTGGCCGAGGCCGTCGATGTGCTGCAAATCCCGGCCTTCCTGTCGCGTCAGACCGACCTGCTGCTGGCCGCCGCCGCCACGGGTAAGGCGATCAACATCAAGAAGGGTCAGTTCCTGGCCCCGTGGGACATGAAGAACGTCATCGCCAAGGTGGTGAACGCTGGAAACCCCAACGTCATGGCCTGCGAGCGCGGCGCCAGCTTTGGCTACAACACCCTGGTCAGCGACATGCGGTCCCTGCCGATCATGCGCGAGATCGGCTGCCCCATTGTCTTCGACGCCACCCACAGCGTGCAGCAGCCCGGCGGGCAGGGCACGTCCTCGGGCGGTCAGCGCGAGTTTGTGCCGGTTCTGGCGCGCGCCGCCGTGGCCGTGGGCGTGGACGCCGTCTTCCTGGAAACGCACGAAGACCCCGACAACGCCCCGTCGGACGGTCCCAACATGGTGCCGCTGGACCAGTTCGAGGCCCTGGCCGCCGAACTGATCGCCTTCGACGACCTGGCTATCAAGGTTGGCGTCAAGGCGCCGATGGCGAACCTGGCCTGAATCCGGTAGTTCGGCGTCATGGCTGAACGATCACTGGATTTGGGCGCGCTGCAGGGTTTGCTGGCGCAGGTGCATGAGCTGAAGGTCGCCTGCGTGGGCGACCTGATGCTGGACCGCTATGTCTATGGCGAGGTCAGCCGGATTTCACCCGAGGCGCCGATCCCGGTTCTGCGCGCGCGCCGCACCGTGGCCATGCCCGGGGGCGTGGGCAATGTGGCGCGCAACGTCGCGGCGCTGGGCGGTCACGCGCGATTGGGCGCTGTGGCGGGACAGGATGCGGCGGGCGCAGAACTGACCGACCTGATCGCCGCCGAGGACCGGGTCGAAGACGCGCTGGTCCGCCCCGAGGGCGCGGCCACTATCGTCAAGACGCGCTTCGTCGCGGCCGGTCAGCAACTTTTGCGGCTGGACGATGAACAGCAGGCGACCAGCGCCTATGGCGACAAATCGGTTTTCATGGGCGCCAAGGCGATCCTGCTGTCGGACTACGCCAAGGGCGTGGTGGACGACGCCCTGATCGAGGCGGCGTTGTGGGCTGCGCGTGAATACGGTGCGCCGGTCATCGTGGACCCCAAGGGCCGTGACTTCGCCCGCTATGGCGCGGTCGATCTGATCAAGCCGAACGCCAGCGAACTGGCCGGCGCCACGGGCCTGCCGGTCGAGGCGGACGTCGAGGTCGAGGCGGCGCTGGCGGCCCTGCTGGCCTCCACCACGGCCAAGGCGGTCGTCGTCACCCGCGCCGGCAAGGGAATGACCCTGGCCCGACGCGGCGGGGACGTGGTGCATTTCCCCGGTCGCGCGCGCGAAGTCTTTGACGTCTCCGGCGCGGGCGACACCTCGCTGGCGGCGCTGGGTCTGGCCCTCGGCGCGGGCGCGTCGCTGGAAACCGCGGTGCAGTTCGCCATCCTGGCGTCGGGCGTCGTGGTCGGCAAGAGCGGCACGGCGGTCGTGTCGCCCGCCGAGCTGATCGAGGCCGAGATGAGCCAGCACGCGGCCCTGGCCCAGTCCAAGGTCACGCCGCTGGACGAACTGTCGGATCAGGTCGAGGCGTGGAAGCGTCAGGGCCTGAAGGTCGGCTTCACCAACGGCTGTTTCGATATCCTGCACCGCGGCCACGTGGCCTATCTGGCTCAGGCGCGCAACTGGTGCGACCGACTGGTGGTGGCGCTGAACACGGACGCCTCGGTGCGTCGTCTCAAGGGCGAGGGGCGGCCGGTCAATGATCTGGACAGCCGCGCCGTCGTCATCGGCGGTCTGGCCAGCGTGGACCGGGTGACGGCCTTCGATGATCCGACGCCGATGGCCCTGATCGAGCGGCTGCGGCCCGACGTCCTGATCAAGGGCGCGGACTACACCAAGGACAAGGTGGTCGGCGCGACCGAGGTCGAGAGCTGGGGCGGCGTCGTCCGTCTGGCCGATTTCGCCGATGGCTATTCCACCACCAAGACGATCGAGAAGATGACCGGAGACAAGGCATGACCCCGCGCATAATCGTGGTGACGGGCGGGGCTGGCTTCATCGGTTCCAACATTGTCGCTCGCCTGTGCGAGAGCGACGCCTGGGACGTGGTCGTCTGCGACCGGCTGGAGACTGCCGATCTCGCCAAGTGGAAGAACATCGCCAAGCACCCCATCGCCGATCTGTGGGCGCCGGAAGAGCTGTTCGAGCAACTGGAGCGCCACGCCGAGCGCATCGAGGCCGTGGTGCATATGGGCGCCATCTCCTCGACGACCGAGCCGGACGCGGACCTGATCCTGCGCACCAATTTCAGCCTGTCGCGCGACATCTGGGACTGGTGCGCCATTCGCGACGTGCGGATGATCTACGCCTCGTCGGCGGCGACCTACGGCGACGGCGAGACGGGGTTCGAGGATCGCGACGATCCTGAGAGCCTGAATGCGCTTCGCCCTCTAAACGCCTATGGTTATTCGAAATACCTGTTCGACCAGTATGCCGTGCGGCAAGCGGATCGCGGTCAGGCGCCGCGCCAGTGGGCAGGACTGAAATTCTTCAACGTCTATGGCCCGAACGAGGGCCATAAGGGCGGCATGAAGTCGGTCGTGGCCCAGATCTGGCCCAAGGTTCAGGCGGGCGAGACCGTCAGCCTGTTCCGCTCGCACAACCCCAACTATCCCGACGGGGGCCAACTGCGCGACTTCGTCTATGTCGATGATGTGGTGAACATCATCGACTGGCTGCTGCAGACGCCGGACGTGTCGGGCGTGTTCAACGCCGGTTCGGGCCAGGCGCGGTCCTTCGCCGATCTGGCGCGCGCGACCTTCGCGGCGGCGGGCAAAGAGGCGTCCATCGCCTACATCGACATGCCCGAGGCGATCCGCGATCGGTATCAGTATTTCACCGAGGCCAGCATGGACCGCATCCGCGCGGTCGGCTTCAACGGCCAGTCGACCCCGCTGGAAGAAGGCGTCCGTCGTTACGTTCAGGACTTCCTGTCCCAGCCGGATTCCTATCGATGAAAAAGCCCGGCCTGACCTTTCGCCAATGGGTCGGCTACACGGGCTTTGCGCTCGTCTTCATTCTGGTGGCTGCCGTCGTGGTCTGGCGCGGCGATATTCTAAAGGCCGCTCTGGATCCCCAGATTCCGTTCCAGACCTATGAGCCGCCCCCCGCGCCTGATTATCGTCAGCCCGCAGCCTGGGCCCTGCTGGACGCGCGGGCGCCCGGCGCCGAAAACGCCGCGATCTTCTTTCTTCATTCGACGACCTACGACGGCGGGGCCGGGTGGAACGGCCCGATCGGCGACCGCCAGGCTGACACCTATCTGAAACGGGTCGTCATCCCCAACTACGCCGGCCCCTTCGCGCGCGCCGGGGCCATCAGCGCGCCGCGCTATCGGCAGGCCAGCCTCTACACCCGCCTGACGATGCGCGAAGACGCGCGCGAAGCCCGGGCCTTCGCCTATGGCGACGTGGAGAAGGCCTTCGATCAATGGCTCATCGATCACCCTCGCGGGCCGATCATCCTGGCCGGCGTGGAGCAGGGGGCGGATCTGATCGCGCGTCTGGTGCATGAGCGCGTCGCCAGGGATGCTGGGCTGCGCCAACGGCTGGTCGCGGTCTATCTGATGGACGCCATCGTCAGTTTGGACCAGACCGCGCCGATCATCGCCTGTCATGCGCGGGACCAGACGGATTGCGTCGTCGGCTGGTCGCAGGTGGGCGAGGGCGATGAAGGCGCCGCCCGTCGGCGGCTTCGGCGCGCCCTGGTCTGGGATGATCGGGGGCGACTGGTCGAACTGGGGGATCGCCCGGCCCTGTGCGTAAATCCGGTGTCCGGCAGCGACGATGGCGCTGCGGTTCCCGCGCGTCGGCATCTGGGCGCGGCCAACGCCACGGGACTGGAGTGGGGGGTTCGCCCCGCCTTCCTCGACCGCCAGATCGCCACCCAATGCCGCGACGGCTTGCTGCGCCACACGGTGCTGAAGTCGGAATCCTTCCGCGAGTTCAGCGGCTGGGCCGACCGCCGCAAGGCGCGGCCCTATAACCTGTTCTACGCCGACATCGAGGCCGATGCGGTGGCGCGGTTGGCAACCTGGAACGCGAAGCCGGCCTCCTAGTCGACCCCCGGCCGGTCGTTGCGCCAGTCGAACAGGGATTCCAACACCCTAACGGCCTCACCGCGCGGACTGGTCAGGTCGGGATCGCGGCCCAGGATCAGGCGCGCGTCGTCGGACGCCGCCAACATCAACAAGCGATGCTTGATCGGATCGGCGAAGCGATAGGCGGGGAAGCCGCTCTGTTTCAGGCCCAGCGGGTCGCCGCCGCCGCGCAGGCGGAAGTCCTCCTCGGCGATCTCGAACCCGTCCTCGGTGCGGCGCAGGGTCTCTAGCCGCTCGCGGGCGGTCTCGCCGAGGGCGCCGTCTTGGCCGCCGTAGAGCAGGATGCAGGAACTGGACTTGGCCCCGCGCCCGACGCGGCCGCGCAACTGGTGGAGCTGGGCCAGGCCGAAGCGGTCGGCGTGTTCGATGACCATGATCGAGGCGTTGGGCACATCGACCCCGACTTCGACGACCGTGGTGGCGACCAGAAGCGGGATGCGGCCTTCGGCGAACTCGGCCATCACCGCCTCGCGTTCGGCCCCGGGCATCTGGCCGTGGGCAAGGCCGACCTCGACCTGAAGAATGCGGCGCAGGTCGTTGGCGCGCTCCTCGGCGGCGGCTAGATCGATGGCTTCGGACTCGGCCACGAGGGGGCATATCCAGTAGGCCTGCGCGCCGCTGTCGATCGCGGCCTTCAGCCGCTTGGCGACCTCGCCGATGCGGACCAGTGGCAGGACGGCGGTGGCGACGGGCGTGCGACCCGGCGGCTTTTCCATCAGGCGGCTGACTTCCAGTTCACCGTACTGGGTCAGTTCCAGCGTGCGCGGGATGGGCGTGGCCGACATGGTCAGCAGGTGGACCCCGCCGAAGCGCGGATCGCCCTTGGCCTGAAGCCGCTGACGCTCGTTGACGCCGAAACGGTGCTGTTCGTCGATGACAGCCAGGGCCAGCCGTTTGAACTGGACTGCGTCCTGGAACAGGGCGTGGGTGCCGATGGCGACCTGGGCTTCGCCCGAGGCCAGCGCCGCCAATCGCTGCCGCCGCTCGGCCTGGGTGTCGCGGCCGGTCAGCAGGACGGTCGAGACGCCGGCCGCTTCAAACATGGGGGCCAGCCGTTGATAATGCTGGCGGGCCAGGATTTCAGTCGGGGCCATCAGGGCGGACTGGAAGCCGCTGGAAGCCGCGTCGGCCAGGGCCAGGGCTGCAACCGCTGTCTTGCCTGAGCCCACGTCGCCTTGCAGCAGCCGGCCCATCTGCTCGCCCGAGGCCAGGTCGGTGCGGATTTCCTCGACGGCGCGGGTCTGGGCGCCGGTCAGGGTGAAGGGCAGGGCGGCCAGCATCCGCTGCGAGGCTTCGCCCGCCGTGATGCGCGCTCCGGGCGTGATCTGACGCGCCCGGCGGCGACGGGCCAGGGCCAACTGATGCGCGAACAACTCGTCATAGGCCAGCCGCTGACGTGCGGGGGCCTCGGGCGTCAGGTCCATTTCCGAGGTCGGGGCGTGCAGCGTCTCCAGCGCCGCACGCCAGCCGGGCCAGCGCCGCGCCGACAGCCAGGCGGCGTCCTGCCACTCGGCCAGTTCCGGCGCCGCCGCCAGCGCGCCCTGCGCCAGCTTCTTCACCACGCGCGAGGTCAGGCCTTGGGTCGCCGGATAGACGGGTTCGGACAGCGGAATCTCGTCCGCCTTGTCCAGCGGCAGGATGTAGTCGGGGTGCGCGACCTGCACCTCGTTGTTGAAGCGTTCGACCTTGCCGGTCACCAGGCGACGCTCCCCGCGTGGGGCCAGGCTTTCGATATGGCGGGGGGAACCAGCAAACCAGATCAGGTGGACGAAGCCGGTGTCGTCGGACGCCCGCATCTTCAGCGGCGCGCCGATCTTGTGCGGCGGGATCAGCCGGTCGATCAGGACGTCGAAGATGCCGATCTCGCCCTCGACGGCGGCGGCGGCGGTCGTGCGGCGGCGCTGGATGATCCCCGACGGCGACAGGAACAGCACGTCGCGCACCAGCGGACCCGCCAGCTTATGCACCAGAGGCGCGCTTCGAGGCCCCACGCCCTTCAGGGTGGAGACGTCAGCAAACAGGGGAAAGAGAATCTCGGGCCGCATTAGCCTCAGCATAGCTGGCGAAAACGGAACGGGAACGCTATCTGATCGAACTCTTCACATGAACGGACCGGGCAAGGAACCGCGTGGCCGAAATTGACGCACGTCCAGAGGACACTCTGAAGCACCAACGCCTGGGCCGGATTTCCTATCGCGCCTGGCGACGCGGCTTCCGCGAGGCCGACATGGTGCTGGGGCCGTTCACCGATCAGGTCGGGCCGACACTGAGCGACGAGGAGCTTGATGAACTGGAGTTCCTTCTGAACGAAGAGGACCAGTACCTCTACGCCTGGATCATCGAGAAGGAGCCGACGCCTCCCGAGTTTGACGGACCTATGCTGGCGCGCATCCGGGTCTTCATGCGTGAACATGTAGCGGCGGAAGTGGCCAAGGGTATCGGTTGATGAGTTCCAAGGCGATGGCACGGCGCGACGTCGAACTGGGCGGCGCGCCCGAGGGGCTGGACGCGCTGGTCGTCGCCGAACGGCTGAGGGCGCACGGCGGGGCGGGCTTGCTGGTGGCGCGCGACTATCAGCGGTCGGGCAATTTCACCCAGGCGCTTAGTTTCTTCGCCAAGGACATTGAAGTTCTTGAATATCCGGCCTGGGACTGCCTACCCTATGACCGGTTGAGCCCGACCGCGTCGGTCGCCGCGCAGCGCATGGCGACCCTGACCCGGCTGGCTCAGCGCGATCCCTCGGACGCCAAGCCGCTGCTGGTCGTCGCCACCATCGCCGCCGTGACCCAGCGCACGCCGCCGCGTCAGGCCGTCACCGGGGCCGGGTTCGAGGCCCGCGTCGGCCGCGATCTGGATACGGCGGCGCTGGAACGCTACGTCTCGGCCAACGGCTATATGCGCGCCTCGACGGTGTCGGAGCGCGGCGAATACGCCATTCGCGGCGGCGTCATTGACGTCTTTCCGCCCGGCTTTGACGAGCCTGTGCGTCTGGACCTGTTCGGGACCGAGCTGGAATCGATCCGCGCCTTTGATCCCGAGACCCAGCGCTCGACCAGGCAACTGAAGCAGGTCGCCCTGCTGCCCGTGTCCGAAATCCTGCTGGACGCCGAGTCGATCTCGCGGTTCCGCACCGGCTATCTGAACCTGTTCGGCGCGGCGGGCGACGAGCCCATGTACGCCGCCGTCAGCGAGGGCGCGCGTCGTCAGGGGCTGGAGCACTGGCTGCCCCTCTTTTACGACCGGCTGGACACCCTGTTCGACTTCCTGCCCGACAGCGCCCCGGTCTTCCTCGACAGCCAGGTCGAGCAGGCGCGCGCCGAACGCTGGAGCCTGACCACCGACGCCTATGAGGCGCGGCGCGAGGCGGCCAAGGGCAAGGGCGGTGCAGCCTATCGCGCGCCAGCGCCGCGCAGCCTCTACCTGGACGAAGGCGACTGGAACAGCGCCCTGGCCGGTCGCGCCGTGCGCCGCCTGTCGCCGCTGGCCGCCGATCCGGCCCTGGGCGGCGAGGACGCCGGCGGGCGTCTGGGCCACAGCTTCGCGGCCGAGCGCACCCAGGACAGCGTCAACCTGTTCGCGGCCGTGGCCAAACACGCCGAGACCCTGAAATCAGCGGGCAAGCAGGTTCTGTTCGCCTCGTGGAGCGAGGGCTCGTCCGAGCGTCTGGCGGCCATGCTGTCGGACCACGGGCTGGAACACGTCCTGCCAGTGCGCGACTGGGACGATGTCCTAGACGCGCCCAAGGACATCTATTTGCGGGCCGTTCTGCCGGTCGAACACGGCTTCGTCACCGACGACGTGGCGGTGATTTCCGAGACCGACATCCTGGGCGACCGTCTGGCGCGGCCGCGTCGCAAGCGTCGGGCCTCCAACTTCCTGGCTGAGGCCTCGGCTCTGACGGCGGGCGATCTGGTCGTCCACCTGGATCACGGCATCGGGCGCTATGAGGGCCTGAAGACGCTGGAGATCCAGGAGGCGCCGCACGACTGTCTGGAACTGCTCTACGCCGGCGACAGCAAGCTGTACTTGCCGGTTGAGAACATCGATCTGCTGACCCGCTACGGCACCGACGCCGACGGGGTGCAACTGGACCGTCTGGGCGGCGCGGGCTGGCAGGGCCGCAAGGCCAAGGCCAAGGAGCGTCTGCGCGCCATGGCCGAGGGGCTGATCGCCCTGGCCGCCAAGCGGGCGCTGCGCGTCTCCGACGCCATCGTGCCGCCGTCGGGCCTGTTCGACGAGTTCTGCGCCCGCTTCCCCTATGAGGAGACGGACGACCAGTTGAACGCCATCGGCGACGTACTGGAGGACCTGGGCAAGGGTACCCCGATGGATCGCCTGATCTGCGGCGACGTCGGTTTCGGCAAGACGGAAGTGGCCCTGCGCGCCGCCTTCGTCGTGGCCATGACGGGTCAGCAGGTGGCCATCGTCTGCCCGACGACCCTGCTGGCGCGCCAGCACTACAAGACCTTCAGCGAGCGCTTCGCCGGCTGGCCGATCACGGTGCGGCACCTGTCGCGCATGGTCACCGCCAAGGACGCCAACGAGACGCGCGCGGGCCTGAAAGACGGCACGTTCGAGATCGTCGTCGGCACCCACGCCGTGCTGGCCGAACAGGTCGGTTTCCGCGATCTGGGCCTGGTGATCGTCGACGAGGAGCAGCACTTCGGCGTCAAGCACAAGGAGAAGCTGAAGTCCCTGCGGGCCGATGTTCACCTGCTGACCCTGACCGCCACGCCCATTCCGCGCACCTTGCAGATGGCGCTGTCGGGCATCCGCGAGATGTCGATCATCGCCACGCCGCCAGTCGACCGCCTGGCGGTGCGGACCTATGTCACCCCATGGGACCCGGTGCTGGTGCGCGAGGCCCTGCTGCGCGAGAAATACCGGGGCGGTCAGGCCTTCTATGTCGCGCCGCGCCTGAAGGAACTGCCGGAAATCGAGAAGTTCCTGCGCGAGCAGGTGCCCGAGGTGAAGTTCGTCGTCGGCCACGGCCAGATGACCCCGACCCAGTTGGAAGACGTGATGAGCGCCTTCTACGACGGCAGCTATGACGTCCTGGTCTCGACCACCATCGTCGAGAGCGGCATCGACATTCCGACGGCCAACACCCTGATCGTCCACCGCGCGGATATGTTCGGTTTGGCGCAACTGCACCAGATCAGAGGCCGCATCGGCCGGTCCAAGGCGCGAGCCTTCGCCTATCTGACGACCGATCCCAAGCGGCCGCTGAGCCTGTCGGCGGAGAAGCGTCTGCAGGTGCTGCAGTCGCTGGACAATCTGGGCGCCGGCTTCCAACTGGCCAGTCACGATCTGGATCAGCGCGGCGGCGGCAACCTGCTGGGCGACGAGCAATCGGGCCATATCCGCGAGGTCGGGGTCGAGCTGTATCAGCAGATGCTGGAAGACGCCGTCGCCGAACTGCGCGAGCAGGGCGAAGGCGTGGCCGACCGGGGCTGGTCGCCGGCGATCAACGTCGGCGCTGCGGTCCTGATTCCAGAGGTCTACGTCCCAGATCTGAATGTCCGCCTCAGCCTCTATCGCCGTTTGTCCGACGCCGAACGCAGCGAGGACCGCGAAGCCCTGGCCGCCGAACTGATCGACCGGTTCGGCCCGTTGCCGGACGAGGCGCAGCAGCTTCTGCGGATCGTGGGCATCAAGGCGAATTGCCGCACGGCCTCGATCGAACGCATCGACATCGGGCCCAAGGGGGCGGTGCTGACCCTGCGCAACAACAGCTTCCCCAATCCAATGGGGCTGGTCGGCCTGATCCAGAAGAACCAGGCCTTCTGGAAGCTTCGGCCGGATCAGAAGATCGTGGTCAAGGGCGACTGGCCCACCCCCAGCGACCGCCTGAAGGTCGCCGAGCGGATCACGACCGACCTGGCGCGGGTGGTGGGGGCGGCCTAGTCATCTGTGACCGTCATCCCGGCCGAAGAGCCGGGACCGCCCTAGGCCGGGACCGCCCTGGGCGCGACGGTTTGGGTTGCAACGACCTGAGCGCCGCGTCTCTTGCGGTCCCGGATAGCGGCTGCGCCGCTTCCGGGATGACGCCGTAAATGCAAGCGAAACCTTCCTAGCCGCGCCCCTTCATCTGGCGGATCAGGGCGCCGAACAGGTTGACGTAGTCGTCGGTCCACGGCCGCACATCGGTCGGGGCCAGCTTGCGCCAGCGCCCGTCGCCCTTGAAGTCGGCCAGGCCTTCGGCGGTAGGCGAGAGGGCGAGGGCCTCGGTCGAGGCCTCGGCCATTTCCGGGGCGTTGGGCTGTTCGATGTAGATCTGATGCAGGTCCGCTGCGCCTAGCTGGCGGGCGGCGGCGACCGCCGGCATGGTGATCTCGAGGTTGCGGTTGGACAGGTGCAGCACCACCACGCCGTCAGGCTTGAGCAGGTGCAGATAGCCTTGGATGGCCTCGACCGTCAGCAGGTGGGTCGGCACGGCGTCCGACGAGAAGGCATCGATGACCAGCAGGTCGTAGGTGCCGGGCGCTTCCTTGGCCATGGTCAGCCGGGCGTCGCCCAGAACCGTGCGGATCGGGCCGTGGGCGCAGTTCGAGATATAGGTGAACCAGGACGGATCGCGCGACACACGGTTCACCATGGGGTCGATCTCGAAGAAGGTCAGTTCGTCCTCGGCCCGCTTATAGGCCGCCATGGCGCCCGAGCCCTGGCCCACAACGCCGATCTTTACCGCCGGGCTGCGCGCCTGAATACGCTGCGCCGCCTGGCCCAGAGGCGTGGCGGTCGCGTAATACATCGTCGGGCCACAGGCGAAGTCGGGCGCGCGAGCCTGGGCGCCGTGCAGGGTGGTGCCATGCATCAGCACATGGACGTCGCCGCCCATGCCCGGATCCTGGGTGATGGCGATCCGCATGACGCCGAAGAAGCTGCGCTCGCTCAGGCTCCAGTCATAGCCGCGGCCGACGTGGTGCGCCGACAGGGTGATGACGGCGATGATGATCGTGAACAGCACGGCGCGGTCCCGCACCAGGAAGGCGCATATGGCGGCGCCGCCCAGAATGAACTGCACCACCTGAAGCCGCGCCTGATCGCTGAGCAGCGCCCTGAAGTCGGGGTTGTAGCGCATGAACTCCAGGATTACCGGCGGAGCGATGGCGATGCCGACGCCCAGCAGGAGGATAATGATCTCGCGGCGCGACAGCGCGCCTTCGCCCCAGGGCCGCGCCAGGCCGACCAGCACCATGACTAGAGGATATTCCCACACCACGTTGAAAATCGTGGGGGCGATGAGGGCGTTGAATGCCCCGCCGACGACGCCGCCCAGCGACAGCAGCAGGTAGAACTCCGTCAGCCGGTCAGGCGCCGGCCGCCGCGCGGCCAGTCTCTGGTGGCACATCAGAGCGGTAATGAAGAAGGCGCCCAAGTGCGCCAGCAGCAGCATCACCCATTGGCCAGTGTTCATGCCGACCATGCTGACGACGATGACGCCCAGGGCCGCCTGTAGCACCAGGGTCGTGGACAGTCTGACCAAGGGTTTGGCCTGGAAGGCGATGACGAAGGTCAGCAGGTAGAGCGCCAGGGGCGCGACCCAGAGGAAGGGGGCTGAGGCCACGTCGGTCGACAGGTGGGCCGTGACGCCCAGCATCAGGCTGGACGGGGCGGCGGCCAGCAGGACCAGAACGCCTTTCTCGCGCCAGGGGATCAGCGCGCTGACGGCCAGGGGCGCCGGCTCGGGCGCATCCTGAATTCGCCGCCGCCAGACCAGGGCGGCCAGACCGACCACCAGCACGACGAACAGGCCGTAACCCCCGGTCCATCCCGTTCTCTGCCCTGACAGGGACATCAGCGGCTCGATCAGGGCGGGGTAGGCGAGCAGGGCCAGGAAACTGCCGAGGTTGGAGGCGGCATAGAGGACATAAGGGTTCTGGCCGTCGGCATGGCCGGCGCGCACCCTTGCGTACCAAGCTTGCAGCAGGGGCGCGGTGGCCGACAGGACGGCGAACGGCGCCCCGACCGACAAGGCCAGGGTCGCCAGCAGCCAGGCGGTGGGCGCGGAAGGGTTCGGCTCGCCCAGCAGACCGTTGATCTGCAGCGGCAGGAAGAGCGCCGCCGCCAGCAACAGGCTGAGATGTATCGCCGCCTGCCACTTCAGCGACCGAACCCGTTGCAGCAGGTGGGCGTAGCCGTAGCCGACCAGCAGCGCCGTCTGGAAGAAGACCATCGAGGTGTTCCACACCGACGGCGATCCCCCCAGCATGGGCAGGACCAGCTTGGTCACCATGGGCTGGACGACAAAAACCAGCGACGCCGACGTGAAGATGGCGACGGCGAACAATGCGGGTGTTATCGCATCGGCCTTGCGAAAGGCCGTGGTCATGGTGGAATCGGTCATTCGCGATCCGCTGGCTTCGGCGTGGTCGTCTGACCCGCCCCCTGTTCAGCAGGTTTAGACCGACTCGCAGACGGAGCGCATAGCCATGTTCCCGCAAGATATTGAGGCCTCGGCCGCCGCCGTGATCCAGGCGGCGATCAAGGCAAACGTCATGGTCGCCACGGCGGAGAGTTGCACCGGCGGCCTGGTGTCAGGCGTGCTGACAGCGGTGGCGGGGTCGTCCGCGGTGCTGGACCGGAGCTTCGTCACCTACAGCAATGAGGCCAAGGGCGAGATGCTGGGCGTCTCGGACGACCTGCTGGCGCAGTTTGGCGCGGTGTCGGAGCCCGTGGCGCGGGCGATGGCTTTGGGTGCAGTCGAACGGTCGCGCGCCTCGGCGACGGTTTCCATCACCGGCGTCGCCGGGCCTGGAGGCGGTTCAGCGGACAAACCCGTCGGCTTGGTGCATTTCGCCGCCGTCGGCCCGCGCGGCGGCGTGGTTCATGTCGAGCGCCGCTTCGGCGACATCGGGCGCGAGGGGGTTCGGCTGGAAAGCGTCCGCGTGGCGCTGGGTCTGCTGCTGGATGCGGTGACGGCGTGAGCGAGCCGATTCTGGTCGACGCGCGGGGCCACCGCTGCCCGGTGCCCAGTTTGCGGCTGCGCAAGGCGATGGAGGGGCTGGCGCCAGGCGTCCGGCTGATCCTGCTGGCGACCGACCCCATGGCCCGGATCGACGTGCCCTATCTGATGACCGATTTGAGCGGGACCGTGTGCGGGGTGGAGGAACAGGACGGCGTCCTGCGCATCACTGTCGAGACTGGCGCCGCTCCGACAGGTTGACGACCGAGCCCCTGGTTTCGATTTCCGGCTCTTCCGGCTTCCAGGCGATCTCCAGTTCGGTGGCGAAGGCGCCGCCGTAGAAGATGGCGTTGACGTTCCACGACAGCCAGATCAGCAGCACCACCACCGCGCCGACCGAGCCGTAGGTGGCGCCGAGTTGGGCGATCTGTTCGACATAGATGGCGCACAACCATGAGAAGAAGCTGGACATGACCGTGGCGATCAGTCCGCCCATGACCGCAGCCTTCCACGCCACGCGCGTCGCATGGGACATGGCGTAGCGGTAGAGCATGGTCAGGCCTAGCCATAGGCCCAGGGCTGGCCACAGGCCGTCGAGCGGCTGAACCAGCCAGGCCACAGGGTCCTGGGCGTGGGCGTGCTCCATCAGCCGCGAAGTCACGACCGCGCCCGACACGATGGTGAACAGGACGAAGGCGGCGAGGGCGACGAGGAAGGCCAGCATGTTGAATTTGAAGAAGCCGTGCGGCTCGGTTTCGTCGTGGATCAGGTTAAGACCCGCCAGCAAGGCTTTGAACCCACGGTGCGCGGCATAGGCGCCGATCAGCAACGCAAGCGCGCTCTGGGCCGAAACCGTGCGCGCGGAGGCGTTCGCCAGCCGGTCAATCTCGTTTAGGAAGATGGCGCGCGCGGCGTGCGGCACGACATCCGCCAGTGCTGCGGCCTGTTCGCTGACCTGTCCGATGGACAGGACGACCTTGTAGAAACCGATAAGGATGGCGATGGCCGGAAACACCGCCAGCAGGGCGAAGAAGGACACGCCCCCGGTGTAAAGCATGACGTCGCGCCCCCAGCTTCGGGCGAAGGCGCGGACTGCCAACCTTCCCCAGAGCAGGGGTTGGGCTATCAAACGAATAGGAGGGTTCAAGCCTGACCTCGGGCAGTCGTCAAAGCGACCGATTAACCTCATTTGGCTTGCGACGAAACCCTTAGGGGCGCGGGACGGATTTTGCTGATCCGTCCATTGCTACACAGGGGGGCGGCTCGGTATCATCCGATGGCTTGAGGTGTCGGCGTCGGGGGCGAGCCGCTCAGGCTCATGGAGAGAACTGTTTGGATTCCGATCCGCGTTTACTGGTCGTCGCCGCTGATGACGCCCTGATCGGCCCCCTGTGCGAGGGACTGGACCAACTGGGCTGGCCCACGGTGACGGCGCGCACGCTGGACGCCGCAATCCTCACGCTGCACGACCTTTCGCTGGATGCAGCCATCGTCGATGCTCGGGCGGAAGCCGAGGGATTTGTCGCCCGATTGCGCCAGGCCGCGGCGCCTCGCTATCTGCCGATCCTGGCGATCGGCGCACCGGGACCTGCTGATCGTGAGGGCGTCGACCTGACGATGTCATCGCCGCCGCATCCGGCGCAGGCCGCCTTGCGGCTGGATCAACTGACACGCGCCGGGATCGCCGAAGAGGAGTTCGCACTGCGCCAGGCGACCTTCGCCGCGCATGGCGTGACGCTGAACGCGCCCGAGGTCGGCGAGACTCCGCTGCAGATTTTGACCGCGGGGGCGGCCGACCGTCGTTTCCTCGCCATGTCCAATGCGCTGTCGGAAGCGGGCGCCGAAGTCGTGGCTGCGCCGACGCCCTATACCGCCTTCGATTATCTGCATGAGCGCGCCTTTGACGCCGCCGTGCTTTGGGGCGGGCAGGGTCATGCACCAGCGCTGTCCATCGCCTCGGGCATGAAGCGGAACACGCGCCTCTATCATATCCCGCTGACACTCTATTTGCGGGGCTCGGCCGACGTTGAATTGGCCGAGCTCTTCAGCCGGGGCTTCGCCGACGTGGCGGCGGCCGACACCCCCGAGGATGAAACTGCGGAGCGGGTCCTGGCCTTGGCTCGTAACCACCGCCGTCGTCAGGCTATCCGTCGCGCGCTTGATTCGGTGCGCGGTTCCGACCTGATGGACGCGGCGACGGGCCTGTTCACGCGCGACCTGTTCGCCGCCCATCTGGCGCGGGTGGCGGAGGGCGCGCGCCTGCGTGACCGGGCGCTGTCGGTCTGTGTCCTGCGGGTGGCGGAGCACGAACCGGTCGTTCAGGCGCGGAGCGGCGGCTGGCTGGATCGCGCCATGCCGCAGATCGGCGCCATGGTGTCGCGGTTGGTGCGGGTCGAGGATACTGCGGCGCGCCTAGGGCCGGAGATATTCGCCCTGGTCCTGCCCGCGACGGCGGAATCGGAGGCGAGGAGGGCTGCTGAACGTATCGCGGCGGTGATCGCCTGCACCGCTTTCGACGCCGGTCAGGACCGCTCGCCCTTCGTGGTCGAGTTCGACGTCGGCGTGGCCGAGATGCAGGACGGCGAAACGCCCGCCGCGGTTCTGGAACGAGCGTCGGCCGATCTGGCGAACGCCTAGGCGGGCAGTTCCACCAGGGCGACGGCCTGAGCCGCCAGGCCTTCGCCGCGACCGGTGAAGCCCAGGCCCTCGGTCGTCGTCGCCTTGACGCTGACCGCGTCGAGCGGAAGGCTCAGCAGGTCGGCGAGACGCTCGCGCATGGCCTGGCGATGCGGCTTCACCTTGGGCTGCTCGCAGATCAGGGTCACATCGACGTTGACGATCCGGCCTCCGCGCGCGGCCACGCGTTCGGCCGCATAGACCAGGAAACGGTCGGACGAGGCCCCCTTCCACTGCGGATCGCTGGGCGGGAAGTGGTCGCCGATATCGCCGTCGGCGAGGGCTCCCAGGATGGCGTCGGTCAGGGCGTGAAGGCCCGCGTCCGCGTCGGAATGACCGATCAGGGTCTGATCGTGCGGAATCTCGACGCCGCACAGCCAGACCGAGGTTCCCGGTCCCCAGCGATGCACGTCATAGCCTTGGCCGATGCGAATGGTCTTGGGAGACAGGGCCTCGGCCATGGCG
Organism: Brevundimonas sp. 2YAF1; assembly: GCF_052114745.1. Taxonomy (NCBI): domain Bacteria; kingdom Pseudomonadati; phylum Pseudomonadota; class Alphaproteobacteria; order Caulobacterales; family Caulobacteraceae; genus Brevundimonas; species Brevundimonas sp. 2YAF1. The sequence goes on from NZ_JBFRFI010000001.1 coordinate 277,798, forward strand.
AAATCCTCGGGATAGGTGAGCTTCATCAGGCGGGCCTCGCCTTCGACCAGACGCACGCGTCCGCCGGCGCGTTCGAGCACGGCGGCTTCGTCCGTGGGGGCGTCAGGGGCGGTCCAGGCGGCGTAGGCGCCGCGGATCGTCCTGAGGCGGAAGGCTTGCGGCGTCTGGGCGCGCCACAGGCCGTCGCGCTCGACCCCGCCGACAACCAGACCGTCCAGCCCGCGACGCAAGCTGTCGGCCACGGGCAGGGCGGGCAGGGCGCCGTCGGCGTCTTTCAGCGCCTCCAGCAGGCGGTCGATCACGGCCGGGCTCAGGAAGGGCCGAGCGGCGTCGTGGATCAAAACCGGCGAATCGTCGGCGCAGTCGAGCGCTGCGAGGCCGGCGCGCACCGAGGCGGCCCGCGTGGCGCCGCCCGCGACCGCGCGCCAGCCTGTCAGACCGGCCAGGGCCTCTTCGGCGCGCGGCTCGGCGCCGGGCGCGACCACGACAACGACCGAATCGGCCCCCGCCGCAAGCAACGCTTCGACGGACCAGCGGACCATCGGCCGGCCGCCGACAGCCCGCCACTGCTTGTCTCCACCGGCCCTGGACCCTGAACCGGCGGCCACCACGATTGCTGAGAATGCCATGTCGGCCTTCTAAGCGCCCCAGTTGCGCTTGACGAGAGGCTCAACAGTCGGCGGTAAGGGCGGCATGAGCGCAGGATTGCAAATCGGAGACGTGCGGATCGCCGGGCGGGTGCTGATGGCCCCGATGACCGGGATCACCGACCTGCCGTTTCGGCTGCTCGCCTCGAAGCTGGGCGCGGCCTATGTGGCGACCGAGATGGTGGCTTCGGCCGAACTGGCGCGCGGGCGGCCTGACGTGGTGCGCCGGGCGGCGGTCGGGGGCGGTCTGCCGCTAACCGTGATCCAGTTGGTCGGGCGTGATCCCGAGATCATGGCCGAGGGCGCGCGCATGGCCGAGGCGGCGGGCGCGGACATCATCGATCTGAATTTCGGCTGTCCGGCCAAGGAAGTAACCGGCTCGGCCTGCGGCTCGGCGCTAATGCGGACGCCAGATCTAGCCTGTCGTCTGATGGAGGCGGCAGTCAAGGCCGTAAGCCGCCCGGTGACGGTCAAGATGCGCCTGGGCTGGGACGACGACAACCGCAACGCCGCCGAACTGGCGCGTCGCGCCGAGGGCTTGGGCGTCCAGGCCGTTACGGTTCACGGTCGCACCCGCAAACAGTTCTACACCGGCCAGGCGGACTGGAGCGCGGTGGGCGAGGTCAAGGCGGCGGTGTCCAGCATCCCAGTCATCGTCAACGGCGACATCATCACGGCGGAACAGGCGCGCGAGGCTCTGGCCCAATCCGGCGCGGACGCCCTCATGCTGGGGCGCGGCGTCTATGGCCGCCCCTGGCTGGCGGCGCATCTGGAGCGGGCGCTGGCCGATGGAACCCGGCTGCAGGAGCCGGGCCGGGAAGAACGGCTGGCCATCGTCATCGAGCATTTGCGCGGCTCGGTTGCCTTCTATGGCCTGCCCTTGGGGCTGAAGATGTTCCGCAAACATCTGGGCTGGTATGTTGAACAGGCGCCATGGCCGGAAGACCCGGCCGAGCGGCGCGTCGCCAAGGCGCGGCTCTGCCGATTGGAGACCCCGAACGAGGTCGAACAGGCGCTTTCCGCGCTTTGGTCGCGTCCGGTGGATCAATTCAGCAACTCTGGTGTTGAAAACCTGCCACAGCTGGTCGAAGCTGCGCGGTGATGACGGACTCCCCCGCTGCGCAGGTTGAAGGTCACGGCTCCGAGCGATCGCTCTGGGGGCGCCTTTCCGGCAGCCGGGTGAGGGCCTTGTTCGGCACGGCCTACGCCATCGCCTTCCTGATCACGGCGGCAGCGATCTGGCTGGTGGCGATCGCGCCCGGCGCGACGGCGGGCGGCGATGCGCGCACGGCGGCCAGTCGTGCGGTCCTGTATATCCTTCTCGCCAATCTGATCCTGATCGGCGGCCTGGCGGCGGTGATCGGCGGACGGGTGCTGCGCTTGATGCGGAATCGCGACAATCCCGGCGCGCGGCTTCATCTGCGGTTCGTGACCCTGTTCTCGCTGGTGGCCGTGGTGCCGGCGGTGTTGATCGCCCTGGTGTTCGGCGTGCTGGTCAACCGGGGCGTGGATCAGTGGTTCAGCACCAACGTCCGCTCGGCGGTCGAGAACGGCGCCGAGATCGGCCGGGCCTATGTCGCCGACATCGGCGCCGGGCTCGAGAGGGACCTGGAGACCATGAGCACCGAACTGGGCGGCGTACGCAGCCTGTTCGACAATCGCATCCAGTTTTCGCGCGCCCTGGCTCAGATCGGCGAGTTCTTCGGCTATCCGGCGCTCTACATCCTGGACAGCGACGGCGAGGTGCTGGCCAGCGGCGAACAGCCGGGCGCGCCGCCCTATGTCGCCCCTCCGCGCGAGGCGTTCGAGACGGTGGCGGCGGGCGAAGTCGCACCGACGACCGTGACCGAGAACCCCGACATGGTGCGGGCCCTCTATCCGCTGCCCGACTATGGCCACGCCTATCTCTATGTCGTGCGGCCGCTGGCGCCGGGTCTGATCCAGAGGATGCGCAACGGCGAGGAGTCCATCGCCGCCTATCGCTCCGCCGAGGAAAGCCGGGCGCGCATCCAGGCGGCCTTCGCCCTCAGCTACCTTGAAACGGCCTTGCTCGTGCTGGTCGGCGCGGTCTGGCTGGCCATGTCGGCGGCCAGTTCGATCTCTGCGCCTATCGGGCGGCTGGTGAAGGCGGCGGATCAGGTGGCGGGGGGGGACCTGAGCGCGCGGGTCGACAATGCCGGAGCGCCGGCCGAACTGGTCGTCCTGTCCGAGGCCTTTAACCGGATGACCGGGGACATCATGACCCAACAGGCGGCGCTGAAGACCGCCAGCGACGACGCCCAGGGCCGCAGCCGATTCATCGAAACGGTGCTGTCCGGCGTCAGCGCGGGGGTGATCGGCCTGGATCGGCGGGGGCGCATCTCGGCCATCAACGACAGCGCCAGCCAGCTTCTGGCGATCAGCGAAACCGATGTTCAGGGGCGTCTGCTGGCCGAAGTCGCGCCCGAACTGAGCGAACTGTCCGAACGGGCGGAAGCCCACATCGAGGAAGACATAGACGTCAGCCGTCATGGCGAGACGCGGCGTCTGCGGGTCCGCATCGAGGGCGGGCAGGGCGGTGAGATGGTTCTGACCTTCGACGACATCACCCGGCTGGTCACGGCCCAGCGCAACGCCGCCTGGCGCGACGTGGCGCGCCGCATCGCCCATGAGATCAAGAACCCCCTGACGCCGATCCAGCTGTCGGCCGAGCGGCTGCGGCGCAAGTACCGCTCTCAAGTCGGCGACGACGTCGAGGTGTTCGATCGTTGCACCGAGACTATCATTCGCCAGGTGGGCGACATCGGCCGGATGGTGGACGAGTTCTCGTCCTTCGCCCGCATGCCGGCGCCGCGCTTCACCCGCGAGAATCCAGCCGAGATGCTGCGCGAGGCGGTCTTCGCCCAGCGCGTCGCGGCGGCCGACATCGGCATCGACCTGGTCGAGCCGTTACCTGACGTGGTCCTGCAGTGCGATGGCCGAATGGTCGGGCAGGCGCTGGCCAACATCCTGAAGAACGCCGGCGAAGCCGTGGCCGCACGCCGCGCCGACGGCTCGGTTCCGTCGGGAACCACGGGCATCATCTCTCGCCTGGCGGTCGAGGGCGGGATCGCCACCTTCGTCATCGAGGACGACGGCATCGGCCTGCCCGCCAAGAATCGCGACCGGCTGACAGAACCCTATGTCACGACGCGCGAGAAGGGGACGGGCCTGGGCCTGGCCATCGTCAAGCGTATCTGTGAAGACCATGGCGGAGAGCTGAAGCTGGCCGACGCCGAGACATTATCAGGCGCTCGCGTGTGCCTGATCTTCCCCCTGACCCAAGACAGCAAGGTCGCTCACCGTGCCCCCGGCGCGGCGCGAGCGGCGGAGTAGAGAGGCGTCATGCGCAATACCGGTGCCGACATTCTGGTCGTCGACGACGAGGCCGACATCCGCGAACTGGTCTCAGGCCTGCTCGAGGACGAGGGCCATTCCGTTCGCGTGGCCGCCAACTCGGACGAGGCCCTGGCCGCGATCCGGGCGCGCAAGCCGTCGCTGGCGGTGCTGGATATCTGGATGCAGGGCGGCGGTCTGGACGGACTGGAGCTGCTGGACGTGGTCAAGGGGCTGGACGAGGACCTGCCGGTCGTCATGATCTCCGGGCACGGCAATATCGAAACCGCCGTCAGCGCCCTGAAGCGCGGCGCCTATGACTTCATCGAAAAGCCGTTCAAGTCCGACCGTCTGGTGGTGGTGGTCGAGCGCGCTCTGGAAGCGGCGTCGCTGAAGCGCGAGAACCGTCGTCTGCGGACGCAGACCATGGCGCTGACCGGATTGATCGGGAAGTCGGCGGCGGCGCAGCTGCTGCGCGGGACGATCGCCAAGGTGGCCCCCGCCAACAGCCGTGTGCTGATCTCCGGTCCTCCGGGCTCGGGCAAGGAACTGGTCGCGCGCCAGATCCACGACGCCAGCCCGCGCGCCAAGTCCGAGTTCGTCGCCATTTCGGCCGCAGGCATGACGCCGGAGCGGCTGGACGTCGAACTGTTCGGCGAGGAGGGCGGCGACGGACGGCCCCGCAAGATCGGCGTCTTCGAGCGCGCCCATAACGGCACCCTCTACCTGGACGACGTCGGCGACATGCCTCGCGAGAGCCAGAGTCGCATCCTGCGGGTGCTGGTGGAGCAGCGTTTCCGTCGAGTCGGCGGCGAACAGGATGTTCAGGTCGATGTCCGCGTCGTCACCTCCACCGCCCGCGACCTGAGGGTCGAGATCACCGAAGGCCGCTTCCGCGAGGATCTGTTCCACCGCCTGAACGTGGTGCCGATCCGCGTCCCGCCGCTGTCCGAGCGTCGCGAGGACATCAGCGAACTGATCGAATATTTCGTCGAGAGCCTGGCGGCGTCTCAAGGCCTTCCGCGCCGTCGCATCGCCGAGGACGCCCTGGCCGTCCTGCAGGTCCATCCGTGGCCGGGCAACGTGCGCCAGCTGCGCAACAACGTGGAGCGCCTGCTGATCCTCGCCACCGGGGCGGCCGATGAACCGATCACCGCCGACATGCTGCCGCAGGAGGTGGCCTCCTCCAGCGGCGGCTCCTCGTTGGGCTCTGACCGTATCATCGCCTTGCCGCTGCGCGAGGCGCGCGAGGTGTTCGAGCGCGATTATCTGGCGGCCCAGATCATGCGTTTCGGTGGAAACATCTCGCGCACGGCCGCCTTCATCGGCATGGAACGATCCGCACTGCATCGCAAACTGAAGTCGCTGGGCGTTTCGCCCGCTCGCGGCGGCGAAGACGAAGAAGGAGAGGGCGCCTGATGTCCAGGATCGCCTATGTCAACGGGACCTATCAGCCGCATAGCGGCGCGACGGTTCATATCGAGGATCGCGGCTTCCAGTTCGCTGACGGGGTCTATGAGGTCTGGTCGGTGTTCGACGGCAAGCTGGCCGACTTCCAAGGCCACATGACGCGTCTGGCCCGCAGCCTGACTGAGCTTCGCATCCCCATCCCGATGACCGCTCAGGCTTTGGAGCGCGTGCTCAAGGAAACCATCCGGCGCAACCGGGTCCGCAACGGCATCGTCTATCTGCAAGTCACGCGGGGAACGTCGCCGCGCGATCACGCCTTCCCGAAGGACACGCCGCCAAGCGTGATCGTCACCTCCAAGACGATCGACCTGGCCAAGGGCGAGGCCCTGGCCGCCAAGGGCGCGGCGGGCGTGACCATGCCCGACATCCGCTGGGGCCGTTGCGACATCAAGACCGTGGGGCTTCTGCCCAACGTCCTGGCGAAGCAGGCGGCGCGCGAGAAGGGCGCCTATGAGTGTCTGATGGTCGACGACATGGGGCTGGTGACCGAAGGGTCGTCCACCAACGCCTGGATCGTCGACGAAGACGGCAAGCTGCGCACCCGCGACGCCCAGGCCAATATCCTGCGCGGCATCACCCGCACGGCCATCCTGAAACTGGCCGAGGTCGAGGGCATCGAACTGGACGAACGCCCGTTCAGCGTGGACGAAGCCAAGCGGGCCAAAGAGATTTTCGTCACCGCCGCCAGTTCCTTCGTCATGCCTATCGTGTCGCTGGATGGATCGAAGATCGCGGACGGCAAGCCCGGTCCTATCGCGACTCGGCTGCGCGAGGTTTATCTGGAACAGGCGCGCCGCGAGGCCATTTAGGGCGTTGCCGCGACTGCGAAGGCGCGTCTAAAGTCAGGTGCGGACCGACGAGTCCGCACTGGCTGAACCGGCCGGCGAAAAAGAACCAAGAACAGGACCAACCTGCCATGTCGCAAGACAAACGACAAAACCTTCAAGACACCTTCCTCAACAGCGTTCGCAAGACCAAGACCCCGCTGACCATCTTCCTGGTAAATGGCGTCAAGCTGCAGGGAATCGTGACCTGGTTCGACAACTTCTGTGTGCTGCTGCGTCGCGATGGCCAGTCGCAGCTCGTCTACAAGCACGCCATCTCGACCATCATGCCGTCCGCGCCCGTGCAACTGTACGAGCCGGATGCCGAAGAAGACTGATTGACCTCCAAACACATAGACCACACCGTCCCGCTGATCCGGGCGGTCGTCATCCACCCCGACCGCCGCTCGGACAGCCCGCGGCTGGCGTCCGAACGTCTTGAGGAAGCCGCGGGCCTGGCCCGTGCGCTGGACCTCGACGTGCGCGCCGAAGAGATCGTGCGCCTGCGCGGAACCACGCCCGCCACCCTGTTCGGTTCGGGCAAGGTCGAGGAATTGGCCGCCCTCATCCGCGCCGCCGACGTCGAGGCCGTGGTCATCGACGACGACTTGTCTCCGGTCCAGCAGCGCAATCTGGAGAAGGCGTGGGAGGTGAAGGTCATCGACCGCACCGGCCTGATCCTCGAAATTTTCGGCCGCCGCGCGCGGACCAAGGAAGGCCGACTGCAGGTCGAACTGGCGCGGCTGGAATACGAGCGCTCGCGTCTGGTCCGCACCTGGACCCACCTGGAGCGTCAGCGCGGGGGCACCGGCTCGACGGGCGGTCCGGGCGAAACCCAGATCGAACTGGACCGGCGTCTGATCGCCGACCGGATCGTTCGCCTGAAAGTGGAACTGGAAGAGGTGCGCCGCACGCGCGGTCTGCACCGTAAGGCCCGCAAGAAGGTGCCTTTCCCATCAGTGGCCCTGGTCGGCTACACCAATGCGGGCAAGTCGACGCTGTTCAACCGGCTGACGGGGTCTGAGGTCTTCGCCAAGGACCTGCTGTTCGCCACCCTGGACACGACCCAGCGCACCATCCGCCTGCCGCAGGGCCGTCCGGCCATCATCGCCGACACCGTGGGCTTCATCTCGGACCTGCCGCACGAACTGGTCGAGAGCTTCCGCGCCACGCTGGAAGAGGTGGGCGAGGCCGACCTGATCCTGCACGTCCGCGACATCGCCTCCACAGACAGCGACGCCCAGGCCAAGGACGTCGAGGCGGTGCTGGAGCAGATCCCGACACCGGAAGGCAAGACGCGCCGCATCCTGGAAGTCTGGAACAAGATCGACCTGCTGGACGCCGACGTGCGCGAAGGCGTTCTGGGTCAGGCCGAACGTCTGGCGCGCGAGGGCAAGGCGGTCGCGGTGTCGGCCTGGACGGGCGAGGGGATCGAACCTCTGCGCGAGACCATCGCCGCCCTGATCGACGACGACCCCGAAACCCACCTGACGCTGCAGGCCCACCAGGGCGAGGCCCTGGCCTGGCTGTATGAGAACGGACGGGTGACCTTCCGCGACACGGATTCCGATGGCCGGACCCATCTGGTCGTGCGGCTGCATCCTTCCGCGCTGGGGCGGCTGGAGCGGCTGTACCCCGACATCATCGACTAGTCCCATGCACCTGATCGAGACCATTCTGTTCCTGCTTCTGGCCGTGGTGCTGTCCGGCTGGGTGGCGCGGATCACGCGGATAGCCCTGCCGCTGGTGCAGATCGGTCTCGGCGCGGCAGTGGTGTTGATCACAGGCGAAGCGGTCGATCTGAAGCCGGACATCTTTTTCCTACTGTTCCTGCCGCCGCTGCTGTTCGTGGACGGCTGGCGCATTCCCAACGAGGCTCTCTATCGCGACCGGGTGGTGATCCTGGAGCTGGCGCTGGGGCTGGTAGTCTTCACCGTCGTGGGGCTGGGCTTCCTGATCCACTGGATGATCCCGGCCATGCCCCTGGCGGTGGCCTTCGCCCTGGCGGCCATCCTGTCGCCGACCGATCCTATCGCGGTGTCGGCGGTGGCTGCTCGCGCGCCGATCCCCAAGCGGCTGATGCACATCCTGGAAGGCGAGTCGTTGCTCAACGATGCGACCGGCCTGACCTGCATGCGGATCGCGGTGATCGCGGCGACGACGGGCGTGTTCTCGCTGACGAACGCGATCGGGACCTTCGCCTGGCTGGCCGTCTCAGGGATCGCGGTCGGGATCGTCGTGACCCTGGCCATCGGCGTGATCAAGGGCTGGATCAGCCGGCGCTGGGGCGAGGACGTGGGCGGGCAGATCCTGATCAGCCTGCTGATCCCCTTCGCCGCCTATCTGGCGGCCGAAGCGGTGCACGGCTCGGGCATTCTGGCCGCCGTCGCGGCGGGCGTGACCATGAGCTTCACCGAGCGTCAGGGCTCGGCCCTGGCGGCGACGCGAATCCGACGCGCCGTCGTCTGGGACACGGTCCAGTTCGTCGCCAATGGCCTGATCTTCGTCATTCTGGGCGAACAGATGCCGTCGATCATGGCGCGCGCGGCCGAGGTCATCCAAACGACACAGCACCGCGAGGTCTGGTGGCTGGGGGTCTATGTCCTCGCCATCGTAGCGGCGTTGGCGACGCTGCGCTTTGTCTGGGTGTGGACGTCGCTGAAGCTCACCCTGTTCCGTAAGCGAGGACGCCGCGCGCCGCCGAAAGTGGGGCTGCGGCTGGTGGCCGTCATGTCCCTGGCGGGCGTGCGCGGCGCCATCACTCTGGCCGGCATCCTGACCCTGCCGTTCGTTCTGGGCGACGGTTCGCCCATGCCGGCGCGCAACCTGGCCATCTTCCTGGCGGCGGGGGTGATCATCGTTTCGCTGTTGTTGGCGACCATCGCCTTGCCGCGCCTGCTGAAGGGCGTCGAACTGCCGCCCGAGCCGTCTCACCTCGAGGATGCGGATCGCTCGCGCGTCGCGGCCGCGTCGGCGGCCATGCGCGCCATTGAAGATCGCCAGCACGCCATGGCCGAGGGCAAGGCGGATCCCGACCTCTACGCCGAGACCGCCGCCCGGTTGATGGAGGTCTATCGTCGTCGCATCGAAAGCCGCAGCCATGGCGAGGGCGACGACCTGTCGCGCACCCGACGCGGCGACGAGATCGAGCGTCAGTTGCGGCTGGCCGGTCTGGCAGCGGAACGCGAGGAACTGATCCGTCTTAGTCGGCAGCGCCTGGTCGATAACGAGACGGCGCGCCGCCTGATCCGCGAAGTCGACCTGCAGGAACTCCGCTACATCTAGACCGTGAGTATCGCGCCGATCGCTGCATAGTCGTCGACGACATAATGGGCGCCGGCATCCTGCAGACGATCACCGTCGCCATCGCGCATGTGGCCACCCGCACAGAGCCCCACGACGGTCATCCCAGCGGCGCGTCCTGCCGCCACGCCGCTGGTGCTGTCCTCGATCACCAGGGTTCTGGCGGGATCGACCTGCATCTCGGCCGCGGCGTGCAGGAACAAGTCGGGGTGAGGCTTGCCGCGCGTGACATGAACGGTCGCGCTGAAGATCGGCCCGCCGAAGGTCGAGGTTAGACCGAAGCGGTTCAGGCCCATGTGAATCCAGTCCAGCGGGCTGGACGAGGCGATGCAGCGACGCTCGCCTCGCGAGGCTATAAAGTCGAGCGCGCCCGTGACAGGCTTGAGCTCGGTCGGCGCCCGGGCGTGACATCGCCCGGTCCATTGGTCGTGGAGATCTTCGGGGCAGGACCCGAATCGCGCCTCGATCAGGGTGCGGCAATCCAACCAGCGCCGGCCCACATAGGCCGCCAGAGCCTCGTCCAGCGTCGTGGGCATCCCGGCTTCGCTCAGAAGGTCCGCGAGGATGGCGTTGTTCAACACCTCGCTGTCGGCGACAACCCCGTCAAAATCAAAAATGATCAGGTCATAGGCCGCCAACGTCAGGTCCGTTCTGCCGCCTTGGCCGCGTTCCACAGTGCGTCCATTTCGGCCAGGTTCGACTGCTCCGGCGTGCGGCCGTCCTTGGCCAGTTCGGCTTCGATGAAGCCGAAGCGGCGGATGAATTTGGCGTTGGCGGCGCGCAGGGCGTCTTCGGGTTCGACCTCCAGCTTGCGGGCCAGGTTGGCGACGACGAACAGCAGGTCGCCCAGTTCCTCGCGGGCCTTTTCCTTGTCGCCGGCGGCGATCTCGACGCGCAGTTCCTCGACCTCCTCGGCCAGCTTGTCGAAGACCTCGTCGGTCGAGGGCCAGTCGAAGCCGACGCGGCCGGCGCGCTTGGTCAGTTTGGCGGCGCGGGTCAGGGCGGGCAGGCCGACCGGCACGTCGTCCAGCACGCCGTGCTGTGCCTTGGCCTTGCGCTCTGCGGCCTTGATGTCCTCCCAGCGCACCTTCTGGGCCGAGCCGCTGACCTTGGCGGCTTCCTCGCCGAAGACGTGCGGATGGCGACGGATCAGCTTGTCGGCCATGGCGTCGGCCACGTCGTCGAAGACGAAATGCCCGGCCTCCTCGGCCATGCGGGCGTGGAAGACGACCTGGAACAGCAGGTCGCCCAGTTCGACCTTCAACTCCTCCATGTCGGCGCGCTCGATGGCGTCGGCGACCTCGTAGGCCTCCTCGATCGTATAGGGAGCGATGCTGGCGAAGGTCTGCTCGACGTCCCAGGGGCAGCCGCCGTCCGGATCGCGCAGGCGAACCATGATCTCTTTCAGGCGGTCGACGGAGTGGGTCATTCAGGCGGTCCCGGCGTCGCGCAGCGCAAGCGCCTCGCGGATTTCATCATGGCGCTGGGGCGTCAGAGGATAGCCCTTCAGCACCCAGGCGGCCGCCGCCAGTAGCAGGCCCGGCACGGCGATGAACAGGATTTGCAGCGCCAGCAGCGAAAACTCGCTGTTGCCCTCAGGGCCCGGCAGCGCCTTGAAGCCCACCCATTGCAGGATGAGGTAGGGGATCAGCGCCACGACGTGACCGATCTTGGTCGTGGCCGACAGGATGGAGAACATCAGGCCTGTGCGGTCCACGCCCGTCTCCAGCCGCACCTCGTCGCCTGCGTCGGCCATCATGGCCCGCAGCAGGAACAGACCCGCCGCATAGGGCAGGCCGGCGATGAACATGACCACGGCGGTCAGGGCGAAGTTGCCGCCGGGAACCAGGGTCGCGGCGATATAGAGACCCGCAAAGATCAGGCTGGCGACCGCCAGGGCCCTGTCCTTGCCGATCTTGGTGGCCAGCCAGGCCCAGATGGGCGCCCCGACCAGTCCCGCCACGAAATAGAACAGCATGAAGAGCGACGCCTGGGTGTGGTCGTAGCCCTTGATCTGGCCGAAGAAGAAGAACAGCAGCGCGCCGGTGATGCCGGGCGCCACGCCCAGCAGCAGGTCGGCGATCAGCAGCTTGCGCACCGTCTTCATGCCGAACAGGGCTAGATAGGCCTTAGGTCCGCCGTGGGGCGGGGCGCCGACGGTCATCGGTTCCGGCACGGCGACCATGGCCAGGCCGATGGTGAGGGGCAGGGCGATCAGGATGGCCCAGCCCATGATCCGCACGCCGTCGGCATAGGTCCCGATGCCCGTCTTCACTACCACGGTCGGCAGGATCAGGATCAGGATGACGCCGATGATGTTGAACACCTGCCACCAGCCATAGACCCGGCTGCGCTGGTCGTACTGAGGCGCCAGAACCGCCGCCCAGCCCAGTTGGCTCAGGGTGCCGATCGAGAAGCCGAGGTAGAGGACCAGCAGCCAGGCGAACAGATAGGCGGGACCGGCGCCGGGCTGGACCACCACGAACATCATCAGCGCCGACAGCATCAGGATGGGCGTCGACAGCACCATCCATGGGCGATAGCGGCCGAACTTGGTCTTGGTCTTGTCCATGCCCCAGCCGATGAAGGGGTCGAACAGGATATCGATCAGCCGCACGGCCATGAAGACCCCGGCCACGACGCCCAACTCCATCCCGACATGGGTGGCGTAGAACTCGGGCAGGGTGACGGGCAGGGCGACGCCGAAGGCCGCCAGCGGCAGGCAGGGGCCGGAAAAGGCGGCCAGAACGGCGTTGGAGCGGCGGGGAGCGTCTGCGGCGACAGTCGATGACATCAGGCGTCCGAACATGGTCGGCCTGAGTCGGCCGCAGCTTCACCATGCCGGTTTTCTACGAACAGGCGAAGACGGCCTTGCGGTTCCGGGCAAGCTGGGGCCTGCTGATCCCATGTCAGTGCGATTTGCGATCCTCGCCACAGCCTTTGCCGCAGTTCTCGGCGCCGCCGGAGCGGTCCAGGCCCAGGACGCCCAGATCTGCGACCGGCCGACCAACGCCTGGGACAACGCGGCTCAGGCCAACGGGATTTCGCTCTACACTCTGGAATGGTCGCCGTTCGGATCGGCGGAATGGGGATGGGAGACCTATACCCCGCTGATCCAGCGCGAGATCGGTTCGCCCTGCGATCCGGCGTCACCCGCCTTCGCCGAGGCCTTGGCCGGGTTTCAGGCGCGCTATGGACTGGTCGGAACGGGCCAGTTCGATCAGGCGACGTTTCAGGTGTTTCGCGGCCTGTGGCAGGAGCGGCGCCCCTTCGTCATGGCGCGGGTGAGGGGGGAATGTCCCGAGCCGCCGCCGATCAGCCTGCTGGGTTATTTGTCTCCGCAGGAGGAGCACGCCGAGCGGATGACACGCCTGCTGCGCCGCGACGTGCTGGACGCCTATCGCCGCATGGCCGCCGCCGCCCGCGCCGAGGTCCCGGCCATCGCCGCCGATCCCGAACTGATGCAGATCTTCTCGGGCTTCCGTGACCCGGAGGCGGACGCCGCGCGCTGCGCCGCCCTGGGCAACTGCGACGGTGTGCGGCGCGCCGCCTGTTCGCCGCACCGGACCGGAACCGCCATCGACATCCACGTTGGCCACGTCGCCGGGATGGGCGTGGACTCGACCGATCCGATGAGCCGCCGCCATATGGCGCAGGGGCCGGCTTATCGCTGGCTGGTCGCCAATGCTTCCCGTTTCGGGTTCACGCCCTATGTCTTCGAGCCTTGGCACTGGGAGTGGATAGGCGATGATACGGCCGCTGGCGGACGGTGAGGCAGCGCTGGCGCGCGAGGTGTTCGGCGCGGCGCTGAGGCTGGACGCGGTTCGCTTCCTCGCCTCGCCCTGGCCGTTCGATCGGGCCTTCGTAGCGGGAAGCTGGTTCGGACGGGACTGGATCGTCTGGCCGAAGAAGACGCTGGAGCTGGATCTGTCGCGCGCGCCGCTACGGACCCAGGCCGTCTTTATTCACGAACTGGCCCACGTCTGGCAGGCGCAAAACGGGGTGAACCTGCTGACGGAAAAGCTGCGGGCGGGGGACAGCCCCGCCGCCTATGCCTATCCGCTGGACGATCGTTGCGACTGGAGCGTTCTGAACATCGAGCAGCAGGCCATGGTGGTCGAACATCGTTTCGTCCTGTCGCGCGGCGGGCGGGTTCCTGCCGATCAGGCCTTCTATGATCGCGTCTGCCCGCTGGACGGGCGTATGGTAGCCCCTTGCGGGAACGACGGACTGCACTAGATCATCTGTAACAGTCATTGGCGCAGTCAGCGTCGCAGGAACGGTCAAGCCATGAGACAGCCCGCCATCTTCTTCGGACACGGTTCTCCGATGAACGCTCTAGGTAGTCCCTATGCGGACGCTTGGCGCGCGTTGGGAGAGGAGATCGGCAAGCCCAAGGGCGTCGTCATGGTCTCGGCCCATTGGGAAACCCGCGGGTTGGGCGTAACGGCGCAGGAAAGGCCGGAAACCATCCATGATTTCGGAGGTTTCCCGCCGGAACTTCACGCTATGCAGTATCCTGCGCCCGGCTCGCCTTCGCTGGCGACCCGAGTGGCGGAGCTGACGGGCGCGCATCAGACGACGCAATGGGGGCTGGATCACGGTACATGGTCGGTGCTGGCCCACGTCTGGCCCGACGCCGACGTGCCGGTCGTGCAACTGTCGCTAGACCGCACCATTGATGCGCGCGGCCACTATGAGTTGGCCAAGCGTCTTCAGCCGCTGCGGGACGAAGGCGTCCTGATCGCCGGTTCGGGCGACTTCGTGCACAATCTGCGGACGTGGAAGCGCGCCGGCGGCGAGCCTTACGACTGGGCCATTCATTTCAACGAGGCGGTGAAACACGCCCTGTCGACCGGCGACCACGACGCCCTGATCGACTGGGTTCATCTGGCGGAACAGGCGCAACTCAGCGTGCCGACCGACGAGCACTATCTGCCCCTGCTCTACGTCGCGGCCCAGCAGGCGCCGGGCGAGGCGGTGCGCTTCTTCACTGACGCCATCGAGGGCGGTTCTATCTCGATGACCGGCGCCCGGATCGGCTGATCCAGGCGCCGCTCTAGGGTCTGTTCTGGTTGGTTAGCGGCGGCGACCGCCGCGTATCATGCTGTCCAGCGCCCACGGGCCAGGACCGGCGAAGAACAGGTACAGGAAGACGAAGCAGTAGAGCACCGCGAGCTCGCCGCCGTTGTTGATCGGATAGGGGCTCTGCGGCGCATGCACCATCCAGTAGGCCACGGCGGTGAAGCCCGACAGGATGAACGCGGTCGGGCGGCTGAACAGGCCCAGCACCATCAAGGCGCCGCCGACCAGTTCGATCGGGCCGGACCAGCCCGCGGCGCTCGTCAGGTCGAGGCCGCCGCCGTTACCGCCGGGCGGGAAGCCCAGAATCTTCTGGCAGCCGTGCTGCAGGATCAGCAGACCGGCCACGATCCTCAGAATGCTTTGGACGCGCGGGGCCCAGCCCGAAAGAGTCGTTGAACTCGCCATTCATTTTCCTCCCGATGACGCGCGACCGCCGGGTCCGGAGGGCCGGATCGACGCAAGGCGCAGCAGAGGAGGTTAGGCGAAGTCGCGGCCGCCGCAAGCCATCCTGTTAGGCTGCCCTCAATAGATCCTCGACCAGATTCTGAATGGCGACGTAGTCGGTCTTGCCTGTGCCGAGAACCGGGATCGCGGCGATCTTGAAAATCTTCTTCGGGACAGCCAGTTCCGGTGCGCCGTTGCCGCGCGCCCATTCCGACAGTCGCGCCGTTTCGGCGGCCTCGTAATCGGTGACCAGCACCAGGCGCTCGCCCTTCTTGCTGTCGGGCACGGCGACGACGGCGTGGTGGCCGGTCGGCCAGACCGCGCCGGCCATGCCCTCGACCGCCGTAAGGGAGACCATCTCGCCGCCGATCTTGGCGAAGCGCTTGGCCCGCCCGAGAATGGTGATGTAGCCCTCGGCGTCGATGTCGACGATATCGCCGGTGTCGAGCCAGTCATCGTCCAGAGGCTCCAGGCCGGCCGGGTCGTTCGGCGAGATGTAGCCTTCCATGACGTTCGGCCCGCGCAGGAACAGGCGGCCGCCGAAGTCGATGCCCTCGACCGGCTCGATCCGGTAATCCATGCCCGGCAAGATCTGGCCCACGGTTCCTGGGCGGTTGCGGTCCGGGTGGTTCACGGCCACGACGGGCGCGGCCTCGGTCGCGCCGTAGCCTTCCAGCAGGGTCAAGCCGCCGAACTTGGCGTCGAAGGCGGCACGCGTTTCCTCGCGCACCTTTTCTGCCCCGGCCACCGCGAATTTCAGTGTGGCGAAGTCGCCCGGCGCGGCCACGCGGGCGTACTGGTTCAGGAAGGTGTCGGTGGCGAACAGGATCGACGCCTTCACCTTTGGCAGCAGGTCGGTGATCTGCTTCGCGTGAAGCGGCGAGGGATACTCAAATGCCTTCAGCCCCTGCAGCAGCGGCAGGATGACCCCGCCGGTCAGGCCGAAGCAATGGAAGGTCGGCAGCGGGTTGAACATGACCCAGTCGGGATCCAGGTCGATATGGGCCGCGACCTGTCGGGCATTGGCGACCAGGTTTCTCTGGCTCAGGACCACGCCCTTGGGCGCGCCGAAACTGCCCGAGGTGAACAGGACCACGCCCGGCGAATCCGGATCGGTCTTCACGCGGAAACGACGCGGGGCCAGGCCGGCGCTCAGGCCGTAGAGCTTGTCGGCCAGGCCGATGGTTTTGCGCACGTCGTCCAGCCAGACGATCTCGGCCACATCGCCGAGAGCGGTCATCAGGTCGTCCAGCTTGGCCTGGGTGACGAACCGCTTGGCCGACAGAATCTTGGTGACGCCCGCCGTCTTTAGCGCCGCCTTCAGATTGGCCTCGCCCGAGGTGAAGTTCAGCATGACCGGCACGCGACCGAAGGCGTGCAGCCCAAAGAAGGTCACGACCACGCCCGCGCTGGACGGCAGCAGGACGCCGACGCGCTCGCCGGGCTTCGTCATCTTCGCGATCTTGCGGCCTAGAACGAAGGCGGCGCGGATCAGGCCGGTGTAGGTCAGGGGATGACGATCCTGGTCTTCCAGGATCTCCTTGTCGCCATAGCGGGCGCGCGCATCGATCAGCGCGTCGAACAGGGATTCATCATAGACCTTAGGGTCCAGGGCAGCCCGCAAGCACGTCCTCCTTCGGAGAGCTCTGACGCGGCCCTCTCGGTTACAAGAGGCCGGAACCTAGTGACCCAAGGTCAGCTTGAAAAGATGCGTAACGTGGCGTGAGCGTCGCACCGACGCATCTGAAGCCGACTGTGGCTTGCCATTGCCGGTCGGAAAGCCGACATACCGCCCTTCTGCACAGGAGCCAGACCGCCGGCTATGGTCACGCTGATCGATACCCTGACGAAGAAGCCAGCTGAGCTGCGTCACCCGGAAAAACAGAACCGCCCGGAATCGGCGGTGCTGAAGAAGCCTGACTGGCTGCGCGTCAAGGCGCCCGGCTCGGGCCAGTATAATGCGACCAAGGAGATTGTTCGCTCTAAGGGTCTGGTCACCGTCTGCGAAGAGGCAGCCTGCCCGAACATCGGCGAGTGCTGGAGCCAGAAGCACGCCACCCTGATGATCATGGGCGACACCTGCACGCGCGCCTGCGCGTTCTGCAACGTCAAGACCGGTCTGCCGCAGGCCCTGGACCCGGAAGAGCCGGCCAAGGTCGGTATGGCCGTCCAACAGATGGGCCTGAACCACGTCGTCATCACTTCGGTGGACCGCGATGACGTGTCGGACGGCGGCGCCGCCCACTTCGCCGAAGTGGTGCGCCAGATCCGCCTGCAGGCGCCGAACACCACCATCGAGATTCTGACGCCCGACTTCCTGCGCAAGGACGGCGCGGCAGAGGTGATGATCGACGCCACGCCCGACGTCTTCAATCACAACCTCGAGACCGTTCCGCGCCTCTATCTGAAGATCCGCCCCGGCGCCCGCTACTTCCACAGCTTGCGCCTGCTGCAGATGGTCAAGGAGCGCGACCCGAACCAGTTCACCAAGTCCGGCATCATGGTCGGTCTGGGCGAGACCAAGGAAGAGGTCATGCAGGTGATGGACGACATGCGGTCCGCTGGCGTGGATTTCATCACCATCGGCCAGTACCTGCAGCCGACGCGCAAGCACGCCGCCATCGACCGCTTCGTGACCCCGGAAGAGTTCAAGGCCTATGAAGCCATCGCTCGCGCCAAGGGCTTCCTGATGGTGTCGTCGTCGCCGCTGACGCGGTCGTCGCACCATGCCGGGGACGACTTCGCTCGTCTGAAGGCCGCGCGTCTGGCGCAGGCAGGCCGCTCGGCCCGCTAAGCCCCAAATGGCGGTTCATCGCGTTACACGCATCCTTCCGTATGCGCCCGAGCAATTGGCGAGCCTGATCGCGGACGTAGAGTCCTATCCGGCCTTCGTGCCGTGGATCACCTCGATGCGCGTCTGGAACCAGCGCGATGAGGCGGCGGGCGTCCGTCTGCTGGACGCCGAGGCGGGCGTGGGCTTCGCCTTCCTGTCCGAGAAGTTTTCGACCTGGGTGCGACATGACATTCACGCGCCCAAGGTCGAGGTCGGCCTGATCCGGGGTCCGTTCAAGCACCTGAAGAACCGCTGGGAGTTCCATCCCCATCCCGAGGGCACGCGGCTGGAGTTCTTTATCGACTTCGCCTTCAAGTCGCGCATGCTGGACATGATGCTCCAGGCGAACTTCGACCGCGCGGTCGACAAGCTGATCCAGTGTTTCGAGGGCCGCGCCAAGGCCCTCTACGGCAAGAGGTAGGACCCATGGGCGCGCCTTTCGACTTCGATGCGACGGTCGTGGGCGCGGGGGCTGTGGGGCTGGCCTGCGGGCGGGCGCTGGCGAAGCGCGGCCAGTCGGTGTTGGTGCTGGAAAAAGAGGCCTACATCGGCCAGGGCGTCTCCTCGCGCAACTCCGAGGTCATTCACGGCGGCCTCTATTACCCGACCGGCTCGCTGAAGGCCCGGTTCTGCGTCGAGGGCCGGCGGGCGCTCTATGACTTCCTGACCAGCCACAAGATCGATCACTGGAAATGCGGCAAGCTGGTCGTGGCGACTGAGGAGGCCGAGGTCTCACGCATCGAGGCCATCTTCGAACAGGCGACGGCCAACGGCGTCGAGGGGCTGGCGCATCTGACCGGGGCCCAGGCGCGGGCGCTGGAGCCCCAGTTGAACGCCCACGCCGCCATCCTGTCGCCCGAGAGCGGCCTGTTCGACAGTCATGGCTATATGCTGGCCCTGGAAGGCGAGATTGAGGATGCGGGCGGCTCAGTCGTGGTCTCCACGCCGTTCGAGCGCGCCGAGCCCCTGCCGGGCGGCGGCTTCCGTATTACGGCGGGTGGAGAGGGCGGGGCGGTGCTGACGACCCGGCTGCTGGTCACGGCGCCCGGCCTGTCGGCCCAGGCTGTGGCCGCTCGCATCGACACCTATCCCGCCAGCGACATCCCGACACGGCATCTGGGCAAGGGCGTCTATTTCCGTCTGAAGGGGCCAGCGCCGTTCAATCGACTGATCTACCCGCCGCCCATCGCGGGCGCGCTCGGCACCCACTACCGCAAGGATCTGGGCGGGCAGGGGGTGTTCGGTCCCGATCTGGCCTATGTCGAGGTCGAGGACTATTCGGTCAATCCGGCCAAGGCCGAGGAGTTCGCGCTCTATATCCGCCGCTTCTGGCAGGGCGTGACGGTCGAGCGGCTGACGCCCGACTACGCCGGTATCCGGCCCAAGCTGCACGGGCCGGGCGAACCGCAGCCGGACTTCCAACTGCATGGCCGCGAGCATCACGGCATGGACGGCCTGATGGCCCTGTTCGGGATCGAGAGCCCGGGCCTGACCAGTTCACTGGCCATCGGCGAGGCCGTGGCGGAGGCGCTGACCAGGCCATGAGGAGGGCCGAATGCGCGGAGATGCTCGCGGCCTGAAGTACGACCCGGGCGATTCGCCGCGAGCGCGAGCGGTAGGCGAATCAATCGGGAGCCAGGTCGCGAGAAACGCCTCGCCTGATCAATGAAATGGTTCCGGCGGCCGATGATTGAACACCCGCTGGACGCGAAGAAGCGGCGTTTCGGCGTGGAAAGCGCCGCTGTCGTGGGTGTCAGAACCGGGCCAAGATCATCAAGCGGCTGTCATCCGACTGACGCCCTTGAAATCGGTAGCATCTTCATGCATAAGCCCGCCCTCGCGTGGCGGCTCTTATCGGGGGGCCGCTGCTGTATGTTTTCGCGTCTTTACGGCGCACCGACTTAGAGATTGAGACGGACATGGCCGTTCCGAAGCGCAAAGTATCACCCTCGCGTCGCAACATGCGCCGCGCCCACGACGCCCTGGGCACCAACGCCTATGTCGAGGACAAGGACACGGGCGAGCTGAAGCGCCCGCACCACATCGACCTGAAGACCGGCACGTATCGTGGCCGTCAGGTCATTACGCCGAAGGAAGAGTAGTCTTCACTAAGGCTCCGGCTTCGGTCGGACGATAGATTTTAGCGGCGCGCGATGTCATCGCGCGCCGTTTTCGTGCGTTTTGTACTGCGAAGCTGAACCTGGAGCGATCCGCATGACCCGTTTCGCCGTCCTTGGCTCTGTCGCAGTCCTCGCCCTGGCGGGATGCAAGGGGCCCGCCGAAAAACCTGCAGCGGCCGAAGCTCCGGCGGCGGATCAACTGACGACCGAAGGGTTCGGCGCCATTCGCGTTGGTCAGACCCTGGCCGAGGTCGAGCAGGCCTATGGCGCGCCGGCCAAACCCATCGTTGATCCCAACGGGTGCAACGTTTTCCACCCCGCTCGCGCGCCGGAAGGCGTCTGGGTTATGACCGAAGAGGGCAAGGTCAGCCGCGTGACTCTGCGCGACGGCGCGTCGGTCACGACCGACCGCGCCCTAGGCCTGGGAGCCCCCGCCGCCGAGGTGAAGCGCGTTTACGGCGCCGCCGCGCAGCTTTCCCCGCACAAATACGAATCAGCGCCATCGGAATACATCACCGTCTGGAGCGGCGGCCCGAGGGGCGAGGCCTATGTCACCGAGGCGGCGGCGCGCGGGGTTCGCTATGACGTCGGTGCGAACGGAAAGGTGAAGGCCGTCCACGGCGGCGGCCCGTCGATCCAACTGGTTGAAAGCTGCGGCTAGGTTGGCGATTCGGCAGGCGCGGTCTAAACCGGAGGCTTGATCTCACTCTCCTGATAGAGCGCCTTCCATGACCGACATCGCCGACATCGTCGCCCGCCAGATTCTCGACAGCCGGGGCAATCCGACGGTCGAGGTGGACGTCACCCTGGAGGACGGCAGCTTTGGCCGCGCCTCCGTGCCGTCGGGCGCCTCGACCGGCGCACACGAAGCTGTCGAGCTGCGTGACGGCGACATGGACATGTGGGGCGGCAAGGGCGTCCAGAAGGCGGTCGACGCCGTCAACGGCGAGATTTTTGACGCCCTGTCGGGCATGGACGCCGAGGACCAGCGCCGTCTGGACGAAGCCCTGATCGAGCTGGACGGCACCGAGAATAAGGCCCGCCTGGGCGCCAACGCCATCTTGGGCGTGTCGCTGGCGGCGGCCAAGGCCAGCGCCATCAGTTCGAACCTGCCTCTGCACCGCTACATCGGCGGCGTCTCGGCCCGCGTCCTGCCGACCCCGATGATGAACATCATCAACGGCGGCGCCCACGCCGACAATCCGATCGACATTCAGGAGTTCATGATCCTGCCGACCGGCGCCGACACCTTCTCGGACGCCTTGCGCATGGGCGCCGAGATCTTCCATGCCCTGAAGAAGGCGCTGAAGGACGCCGGTCACAACACCAACGTCGGCGACGAGGGCGGCTTCGCTCCAAACCTGGCCTCGGCCGAAGAGGCCCTGGCCTTCATCACCAAGGCGGGTCAGGCGGCCGGCTATCTGGCGGGCGAGGACTTCCACCTCGGCCTCGATGTCGCCTCGACCGAGTTCTTCAAGAACGGCAAGTACAACCTGACGGGCGAGGGCAAGAGCTTCGATGCCGATGGCATGGTCGGCTATCTGGCCGATCTGGTCGAACGCTTCCCGATCGTTTCGATCGAAGACGGTTGCGCCGAGGACGATTTCGACGGCTGGAAGCTGCTGACGGACCGTCTGGGCGACCGCGTTCAGCTGGTCGGCGATGACTTGTTCGTGACCAACCCGCGCCGTCTGGCCGCAGGCATCGGCGAAGGTCTGGCCAACTCCATCCTGATCAAGGTCAACCAGATCGGCACCCTGTCCGAGACCCTCGACGCCGTGGATATGGCGCACCGCGCCGGCTACACCTCGGTGATGAGCCACCGTTCGGGCGAGACCGAGGATTCGGTCATCGCCGACCTGGCCGTCGCCACCAACTGCGGACAGATCAAGACCGGCTCGCTGGCCCGCTCGGACCGCACGGCCAAGTACAACCAACTGCTGCGCATTGAAGAGATGCTCGGCGACCAGGCCGCCTATTTCGGCGACGGTATGCTGCTGAAGTAAGCGCCTCTCACAAAGATGTGCAGGACGCCGCCTCCGACCTCGGGGGCGGCGTTCGCAATTACGGCCAAGCTACGGTTCGTTAGGCATTTTCGGTCAGGGATAGGAAACCGTGTTTGCGCTCAGAAGGAGCGTCAGTCGTGCCCGAGCAGATGAAGCCCTACCTGCCGTCCGTGTTCCTGTTGTTCTTGATCGTCTATCTGGGCGTTCAGGCCCTGACCGGGCAGCGCGGCCTGTTGAGCGGAGCCGAGCGCGATGCCCTTCTCGCCAAGCGCGAGGCGCAGTTGGCGCGCCTGACGGAACAGCGCCGAGATCTAGAAGTTCGTGTCCGATATCTGCGGACCGAGAGTCTCTCCAAGGACCTACTGGAAGAGCGGGCGAGGGCGGTGCTGGGCTTTGCCGATCCGCGCGACTACGTCGTACGGCTAAGCGCCCCTGTCGCGCACAACCCTGGCGCGACGCAAACCTCCTGAACTATTGTTACAGCCAGGCTGGCGCGCTTTGCGTTTCGGGAACGAAGGCTGCTAAAGCCCCTTTCCGTAACGATAAGAGTCCCTGAAAGTGGGGGCGCAGCCGGGAGATGCCGGATGGCGAAAGCCGCCGCTCAGAAATCCTCGTCCAGCGCGGACGACACCAAGATTCCGAACACGCCTCAGGCTTCCAAGGAAGACCTGCTGCGCTTCTACCGCGAGATGGTTCTCATCCGCCGCTTCGAGGAGCGCGCGGGCCAGCTTTACGGCATGGGCCTGATCGGCGGCTTCTGCCACCTGTACATCGGCCAGGAGGCCGTGGCGGTGGGCGTTCAAGAGAGCGTCAGGCAGGGCCACGACAAGATCATCACCGGCTACCGTGACCACGGCCATATGCTGGCCGCCGGCATGGACCCGAACGCTGTCATGGCCGAGCTGACCGGCCGTATCGGCGGCTCGTCCAAGGGCAAGGGCGGTTCGATGCACATGTTCGACACCGCTACCGGCTTCTACGGCGGTCACGGCATCGTCGGCGCCCAGGTGGCGCTGGGCACCGGCCTGGCTTTCGCTGGCAAGTACCGTGGCGATGACAGCGTCTCGTTTGTCTATTTTGGCGACGGCGCCTCGAACCAGGGGCAGGTGTACGAGAGCTTCAACATGGCCCAGCTGTGGAAGCTGCCGGCCATCTACATCATCGAGAACAACCAGTACGCCATGGGAACGAGCATCGAACGCTCGTCGTCCACGACCGAGCTCTATATGCGCGGCGCCAGCTTCGGCATCCCGGGCGAGCAGGTCGACGGCATGGACGTGCTGGCGGTCCGCGACGCCACGGCCCGCGCCGTGAAGCGCGCCCGTGAAGGCGGCGGCCCCTACATCCTGGAAGTGAAGACCTACCGCTATCGCGGCCACTCCATGTCGGACCCGGCCAAGTACCGGACCAAGGAAGAGGTCGACGAGGTCAAGAAGACCCGCGACCCGATCGACCATCTGAAAATGCTGCTCGCCGCCGCCAAGGCGACCGAGGAAGAGCTGAAGGCCATCGACAACGAGGTGAAAGCCATCGTCGCCGAAGCCGTGCAGTTCGCACAGGAAAGCCCTGAGCCGGACCCGTCCGAGCTCTATACTGACGTCTACGTGGAGGCCTGATCCGTGACCGACATTCTGATGCCGGCGCTGTCCCCCACGATGGAAGAGGGCACGCTGACCAAGTGGCACATCAAGGCAGGCGACACCGTGTCTGCCGGCCAGGTGATCGCCGAGATCGAAACCGACAAGGCGACGATGGAAGTCGAAGCCGTCGATGAAGGCGAAGTGCTGGAAATCCTGGTGCCGGAAGGCTCCGAGAACGTGAAGGTCAACACGCCGATCGCGCGTCTGGCTGGCGAAGACAGCGCGCCTGCGCCCGCGCCCAAGGCTGAAGCGCCGAAGGCCGAGGCTGCTCCGGTCGCCGCTGCCGCTCCGGCTACGCCCAAGGTCGAACTGCGCGACCCGGAAATCCCAGCGGACGCCAAGATGGTCAAGACGACCGTGCGCGACGCCCTGCGCGACGCCATGGCCGAGGAAATGCGTCGCGACGACCGCGTCTTCCTGATCGGCGAGGAAGTCGCCCAATACCAGGGCGCCTACAAGGTCAGCCGGGACCTGCTGCAGGAGTTCGGTGAACGCCGCGTCATCGACACCCCGATCACCGAGCACGGTTTCGCCGGTCTCGGCGTCGGCGCCGCCATGGCGGGCCTGAAGCCGATCGTCGAGTTCATGACGTTCAACTTCGCCATGCAGGCGATCGACCACATCATCAACTCGGCCGCCAAGACCCTGTACATGTCGGGTGGTCAGATCCGCGCCGACATCGTCTTCCGCGGCCCGAACGGCGCGGCCAGCCGCGTCGGCGCCCAGCACAGCCAGGACTATTCGGCCTGGTACGCCCAGATCCCGGGTTTGAAGGTCATCGCGCCTTACGACGCGGCTGACGCCAAGGGCCTGCTGAAAGCCGCCATCCGCGACCCGAACCCGGTCGTCTTCCTCGAACACGAAATGCTGTACGGCACCGAGTTCGACGTGCCGGAAGGCGACGACTATGTCCTGCCGATCGGCAAGGCCAAGATTCGTCGTGAGGGCAAGGACATCACCATCACGGCGCACGCCCGCATGGTCGGGTTCGCCCTGCAGGCCGCTGAGAAGCTGGCCCTGGAAGGCATCGAGGCCGAGGTCATCGACCTGCGCACCCTGCGTCCTCTGGACCACGAAACCATCGTCGAAAGTGTCAAGAAGACCAGCCGCCTGGTCTCGGCCGAAGAAGGCTGGGGTCCGATGGGCGTCGGCGCCGAGGTGGTGGCCCGCGTGATCGAACACGCCTTCGACTACCTGGACGCCCCGCCGCTGCGCGTTCACCAGGAAGACGTGCCGCTGCCTTACGCCGCCAACCTGGAAGTTCTGTCGCTGCCGGGCGTGGACAAGATCATCGCCGCCGTGAAGCAGGTGATGGCGTGAGCGAGGCGTCAGAGTTCCAACTGACGACGCCGGACAGCGTCGCCGCCGACCCTCAAGCGATTGAGGTCCTGCGGATGTGGTGGTCGAAGAACGAGCCTGTCATGTCGGTGAAGCCTGCCTTCAACGATCCGATCAAGTTCGGCGAGCTGCTGGCCTATGCCGCGCGTCACATGGCGCACGGCTACGCCGTACGTCATGGCCACAACGAGCGTGAAGCCTACAACCGCATCCTTCAGGGCCTTACCGATGTCGTGAAGGCGGACAATGTGCAGACCGTGGCTGAGCCTGCGGTCCAAGCGAAGGGGAACGCCTGATGGACGCCGCCGCTCTGGAACAACGTTCCCTGCCGATCCCTGAAGGCCTGAACGCCCCCGAGGACCAGATCATCGAACTGGCCCGCGTCTGGTGGAACGGCGCCGGTCCGATCATGAACATCCGTCCGGCTCTGGCCGAGCCGGGCAATATCGGCGTCGTCCTGGCTGAACTGGCCTGGCACTATTCCCACGCCTACGCCGAGCACCACGGCTTCGACCAGGCCACGGCGTTCAAGGCCATCTGCGACAGCTGGGACGCGGCGCACGCCAAGGCCGCCGAGGTCGCTCAACCGGAGTCCGCACAATGACCGACATCCTGATGCCGGCCCTGTCTCCGACGATGGAAGAGGGCGTTCTGGCCAAATGGCACGTCAAGGTCGGGGACGTCGTCTCCGCCGGCGACGTGATCGCCGAGATCGAAACCGACAAGGCCACGATGGAAGTCGAGGCCGTGGACGAGGGCGAAGTCACCGACATCCTGGTCCCCGAAGGCACGGAGGGCGTGAAGGTCAACACTCCGATCGCCCGCCTCAAGGACGAGGGCGGCGCTGCTGCGCCCAAGCCCGCCGCCAAGGCTGAAGCCGCCCCGGCCAAGGCCGAAGCGCCCAAGGCTGCTGCTTCTGCAACGCCGGCTCCGGCTGCAGCGAAGTCGGACAGCGGCGAGCGCATCTTCGCCTCGCCCCTGGCCCGTCGTCTGGCCGCCCAGGCCGGGATCGAGCTGAAGTCCGTCAAAGGCACCGGCCCGCACGGCCGTATCGTCAAGCGCGATGTCGAGGGCGCGCCGAAGGGCGCGGCTCAACCGGTCGCCTCGACGGCGACCGCCGCCGCGACCTCGGGCATCGCCCCGCGTCAGGCTCAGTCGCTGGCCCAGATGGGCATCCCGGACGGCAGCTACGACCTGATCCCGCTGGACGGGATGAAGAAGGCCGTCGCGCGTCGCATGGTCGACAGCATCCAGAACGTCCCACACTTCCCGCTCTTCATCGACGTCGAGATCGACCAGCTGATGGCCGTCCGCGCGAAGGTGAACAAGATGCTGGAGCCGCAAGGCATCAAGGTGTCGGTCAATGACTTCGTCATCAAGGCCGCGGCCCTGGCGCTGAAACTGGTGCCGGAGGCGAACGCTTCCTACACCCCCGAAGGCATCGCCATGCACCACAACGCCGACGTCTCGATGGCGGTGGCGATTGAAGGCGGGCTGATCACGCCGATCATCAAGAAGGCCGAAACCAAGGGTCTGGCGCAGATCGCGACCGAGTCCAAGGACCTGGCCAAGCGCGCCCGCGAACGCAAGCTGAAGCCCGAAGAGTTCCAGGGCGGCACCTTCTCGGTGTCCAACCTGGGCATGTTCGGCATCAAGCAGTTCACCTCGATCATCAATGAGCCGCAGGGCTGCATCATGAGCGTGGGCGCCGGCGAGCAACGTCCGGTCGTCAAGGACGGGCAACTGGCGGTCGCCACCGTCATGACCGTGACGCTGACCTGCGATCACCGCGTGGTCGACGGCGCAACGGGCGCTCGCTTCCTGCAAGCGTTCAAGCCGCTGATCGAAGATCCCGTGGCGATGCTGGCCTAAGGGGAGGGTGAGGTCATGACCTCGGTCTATGACTTCTCCGCCCGCGCCATCGACGGCACGGACGTAGCGCTGGACCGCTTTCGCGGGAAAGCGCTGCTGATCGTCAATACGGCGTCCAAGTGCGGCTTCACCGGTCAGTATGACGGGCTGGAGAAGCTGCACCGGGACTTCGCCGATGCGCCGTTCGAGGTTCTGGGTTTTCCTTGCAACCAGTTCGGCGCGCAGGAGCCGGGCAGGGCGGCGGAAATCGCCGCCTTCTGCGCCACCAGCTTCGACGTGACCTTCCCCCTGTTCGACAAGGTGGAGGTCAACGGGCCGAACCGGCACCCGCTCTATGCCTGGCTGACCAAACAGAAGCGCGGCTTCCTGGGCTCCCAGGCCATCAAGTGGAATTTCACCAAATTCCTGACCGACCGCGAAGGCCGCGTCGTCGCGCGCTATTCGCCCCAGACTGAACCCGAGGCCATCAAGGCCGATATCGAGAAGTTGATCTGACCATGGCTGCTGAATTCGATCTCGTCGTCATCGGTTCGGGCCCCGGCGGTTACGTCGCGGCGATCCGCGCCAGCCAACTGGGCCTGAAGGTCGCCATCGTCGAGCGCGAGAACCTGGGCGGCATCTGCCTGAACTGGGGCTGCATC
This sequence comes from Brevundimonas sp. 2YAF1, assembly GCF_052114745.1. Taxonomy (NCBI): domain Bacteria; kingdom Pseudomonadati; phylum Pseudomonadota; class Alphaproteobacteria; order Caulobacterales; family Caulobacteraceae; genus Brevundimonas; species Brevundimonas sp. 2YAF1. The sequence goes on from NZ_JBFRFI010000001.1 coordinate 305,375, forward strand.
CCGACCAAGGCCCTGCTCAAGTCGGGCGAGAAGTTCGAGAGCCTGTCGCACCTGAAGGAATACGGCCTGTCGGCTTCGGGCGCCTCCTTTGACTTCGACGCCATCATCCAGCGCTCGCGCGGGGTCGCGGCGACGATGAACAAGGGCATCGGCTTCCTGATGAAGAAGAACAAGATCGAGGTGATCGAAGGCTCGGCCACGCTCGAAAAGGGCGCCGCTGCGCCCAAGGTCGTCGTCGCCCTGAAGGCCGGCGGCACGCGCGCCATCGAGGCCAAAACCGTCATGCTGGCCGTCGGCGCCCGCGCCCGCGCCCTGCCGCAGATTGGTCTGGAAGCGGACGGCGACAAGATCTGGGCCTATCGCGACGCCCTGGCGCCGAAGAAGCTGCCCAAGACTTTCGTCGTCATCGGCTCGGGCGCCATCGGCATCGAGTTCGCCAGCTTCTATCGCGCCCTCGGCGCCGAGGTGACGGTCGTTGAAGCCGTCGACCGCATCATGCCGGTCGAGGACGAGGAAGTGTCCAAGGCCGCGCAGAAGTCCTTCGAGAAGCGCGGCATCAAGTTCAAGGTCGGCGCCAAGGTCACGAAGGTGTCCAAGGATTCCAAGGGCGTGAAGGTCACTGTTGAAGTGAACGGCAAGGCCGAAACCCTGGAGGCCGAGGTCTGTATCTCGGCTGTCGGCATCACCGCCAACACCGACGGCATCGGCCTGGAGGCGCTGGGCGTCGAACTGGACCGCGGCCATATCAAGACCGACAGCCACTGCCAGACCAACGTCAAGGGCCTCTACGCCATCGGCGACTGCGCCGGCGCGCCCTGGCTGGCGCACAAGGCATCGCACGAAGGCATCCACGCCGCCGAGCACATCGCGGCCTACAAGACGCCGAACGTCCATTCGCCCATCGCCGGCTGCACCTACGCCCAGCCGCAGGTCGCCTCCGTTGGGATCACCGAGCAGGGCGCGCGCGCCGAGAAGCGCGAGGTCAAGATCGGCCGCTTCCCGTTCCGCGTGAACGGCAAGGCCGTGGCGGCGGGCGAGGTCGACGGCTTCGTCAAGGTCATCTTCGACGCCAAGACCGGCGCCCTGATCGGCGCCCACATGATCGGCCACGAAGTGACCGAGATGATCCAAGGCTACGTCACCGCCATCACCATGGAAGCGACCGAGGAAGACATCCACGGCATCGTCTATCCGCACCCGACCATGTCCGAGGCCATGCACGAGGCCGCACTCGACGCCTATGGCCGCGTGATCCACATCTGATCCGGTTGTTAGAATTTCTGAACTGTGGCTAAGAGGATCGCCCTCTTCTCCACGGTTCGGAAGTTCCATGATCGTCGCGCCTGATGTTCTCGGCCTGATCGGCAACACGCCTATGGTGCGCCTGAAGCGCGCGTCGGAGCTGACCGGCTGCGAGATTCTCGGCAAGGCCGAGTTCATGAACGTGGGCGGCTCGATCAAGGATCGTGCAGCGCTCAGCATCATTCGTAAGGCGCGGGCGTCGGGCGCGCTCAAGCCCGGCGGCGTCATCGTCGAGGGTACGGCGGGCAATACCGGCATCGGCCTGGCCCTGGTCGGCGCGGCGCTGGGCCACCCGGTTGTCATCGTCATGCCGCGCAGCCAGACGGACGAGAAGAAGAGTGCGGTTCGTCTGCACGGCGCCCGTCTGATCGAGGTCGATCCGGCGCCCTTCGCCAGCCCCAACCATTTCGTCGCCTATTCCCGCCGCCTGGCCGAGGAACTGAACGAGAGCGAACCGAACGGCGCCTTCTACGCCGATCAGTTCGACAACCTGGCCAATCGCCAAGCCCACTATGAAGGCACCGCGCCTGAAATCTGGAAACAGACGGACGGCGAGATTGACGGCTTCATCTGCGCCGTCGGTTCGGGCGGGACGCTGGCCGGATGCGCCGCCTATCTGCGCGAACAGAAGCCGGACGTGCAGATCGGCCTGGCCGACGTGCCGGGGGCTGCGCTCTACAGCTGGTTCACCGAGGGCAAGCTGACCGGCGAGGGCTCCTCGATCACCGAGGGCATCGGCGTCAACCGCATCACCGGCAATCTGGAGGGGCTGACGGTCGATCATCCCTATCGGATCGAAGACGCAGAATTCCTGCCCATCCTGTTCGATCTGGTGAAGCATGAGGGCCTGTCGCTGGGGCCGTCCAGCGGGGTGAATATCGCCGGGGCCATTCGCATGGCGCGCGACCTGGGGCCGGGCAAAACCATCGTCACCGTTCTGTGCGACGCCGGGCAGCGTTACGCCAGCAAGGTCTATGACCCGGCCTTCCTGACCGCGCGCGGCCTGCCGACGCCGGAGTGGCTGAGCCGATGAGCCGCAAGAAGGACGCGCCCGTCGACAGCCGCATTCCGCCGCTGAACGCTCTGAAGGCGTTCGAGGCCGCCGCGCGCCGCCTGAACATCACCCGCGCCGCCGAAGAGCTGTCGGTCACGCCCGGCGCCATCAGTCAGCAGATCCGCATTCTGGAGCAGCACGCGGGCGCGCCGCTATTCCACCGCGAGGGACGCCAGATCGCCCTGACTGAACTGGGCACCGAGCTCTATCCGCTGCTGCACGACGGGTTCGACTATCTGAAACGGGCAGGGGACCTTCTGTACCGCCCCAACCGCCGTCACGCCCTGGCGATCAGCGTGCCGCCGTCCTTCGCCGCCAAATGGCTGGCGCCGCGCATCGCTCGGTTCTCGGCGGCTCACCCCGAGGTGGAGGTCTGGATGTCGGCGGACATGCGTCTGGCCGACGTCGGCGGCGGCCGCGTCGACGTGGCGGTGCGTTACGGCCGGGGCGACTATGCCGGCGTGCGGTCCGAGCGCCTGTTGTCCGCCGATGTGACCCCCGTCTGCAGTCCGGCCTTGCTCACCGGGGCGCATCCGCTGAAGCGGCCGGCGGATCTGGCGCATCATGTCCTGATCCATTTGCGTCCGGGCGAACTGGAAGAACCACGACCGGATTGGCCGACCTGGCTGGCCGCCCGCAAACTGAATCAGATCGACGCCTCGGCCGGCCCCCGGTTCGATCAGACCGCGCTGGCGATCGAAGCAGCGGCCCACGGTCAGGGGGTCGCCTTGGCGCCCTACGCCTTCGTCGCTGACGATCTGGCGTCGGGCCGTCTGGTCGCGCCCTTCGCCGACGGCGCGCTCTCTACCGAGTTGGCCTATCACGTGCTGACACGGCGTAGCGGCGTGTCCGAGCCCGCCCGCGCCTTCGTGCGATGGATGAAGACTGAGATTCAAGCTGCTGAACAGCGCGCGGACGACCTCTAGCCGGATCAGTGGAAATCCCGCGAACTGGGCAGGATGCGCACGTCGCGCGGATGACGATGGGGCGGCTGACGCGGCGGCTGCGGGTGGGCGACGATGTCGACGCGGGCCAACTGGACGTCGGCGACATGGTCCTCTGACAGGCGAGCCAAGTCGGCGGTGCGATCGACGACGCGGCGGGCGACGACGTGGACGACGCCTTCGGGGCTTTTCTCGACCACGCCTTCGACCTGCATCAGCCGGGCGGCCATGACCTCGCGGCGAAACTGTTCCAGCATCCGCGCCCACAGGACGATGTTGGTGATGCCGGTCTCATCCTCCAGGGTGATGAAGACCGCGTTGCCCTTGCCCGGCCGCTGACGCACCAAAACTACCCCCGCGACCCGCACAACCGAGCCGCCGCGTTTGGCCTCGGTTTCGGCGCAGGTCAGCACCCGGTCGGCGGCGAAGACGGGGCGAAGAATGCTCATCGGGTGGGCCTTCAGCGACAGACGCACGGTCTGGTAGTCGGCGGCGACGTGCTCGCCCAGCGGCATCAAGGGGAGTTGTGCGTCCGGCTCGGAGCCCAACTCGCGGGCGCCGCGCTCGCGCGCCTCGGCGGCGGCGAACAGGGGCAGGGGATCATCGTCGGGCAGGCGCCGCACCGCCCACAGTGCCTCGCGTCGGTCCTGGCCCAGCGAACGGAAGGCGTCGGCGTCGGCCAGCTTGCGCATCGCTGCACCGGGCAGTTCAGCGCGCCGGGCCAGGGTCTCGATGTCGGCGAAGGGCTGCTCCGCCCGCGCTGCCGACAGGCTGTCGGCCCAGTCCTTCTTGAAGCCGTCGATTTGGCGCAGGCCCAGGCGCAGAGCCGGTTCGCACGACGTCGGCTCCAGGCTGTTGTCCCAATCGCTGTGCGAGACGTCGATGGGCCGCACCTCGACGCGGCCGATGTCCTGCGCCTCGCGCACGATCTGGGCCGGGGCGTAGAAGCCCATAGGCTGGCTGTTCAACAGTGCGCAGGCGAAGGCCGCCGGGTGGAAGCATTTGATCCACGACGAAACGTAGACCAGCCGGGCGAAGCTAGCCGCGTGGCTTTCCGGGAAGCCATAGGAGCCGAAGCCCTTGATCTGTTCGAAGCAGCGCTGGGCGAAGTCGGGGTCGTAGCCGCGCGCGATCATCATGCCGACCATCCGGTCTTCATAGGTGTGCAGGGTCCCGTCGCCGCGGAATGTGCCCATGGCCTTTCGCAGTCCGTTGGCCTCGGCGTCGGTGAACTTGGCGGCGACCATGGCGACCTTCATCGCCTGTTCCTGAAACAGGGGGACGCCGAGGGTCCGGTGCAGCACCTGCCTCAGCTCGTCGGGCGGGCCGTGGTCGGGCGAGGGCGGGGGGTAATGAACCGCCTCGATCCCGTTGCGTCGTCGCAGATAGGGATGGACCATGTCGCCCTGGATCGGGCCGGGCCGGACGATGGCGACCTGGATGACTAGGTCGTAGAATTTCCGGGGCTTCAGGCGCGGCAGCATGTTGATCTGGGCGCGGCTCTCGACCTGAAAGACACCGATGGAGTGACCCCGGCACAGCATGTCGTAGACCTCGGGCCGTTCCGCCGGGACGGAGGCGAGGTCATGTTCGACGCCTTCATGGGTCTTGAGCAGGTCGAACGCCTTTCGGATGCAGGTCAGCATGCCCAGCGCCAGGACATCGACCTTCATCAGGCCGAGTTCGTCGATGTCGTCCTTGTCCCATTCGATGAAGGTGCGATTGGCCATGGCCGCGTTGCCGATGGGGACCGTCTCGTCCAGCCGCCCCTGGGTCAGGACGAAGCCGCCGACGTGCTGGGACAGGTGGCGGGGGAAGCTGAGCAGGCGCATCGCCATGCCGACGGCGCGGCGGATCATCGGATTGGTCGTGTCCAGCCCGGCTTGGGCCACGTGGCCGTCGCTGATCTCGTCGCCCCAACTGCCCCACTGGCTGGAGGCCAGGCGGGCGGTGACGTCCTCGGTCAGGCCCAGAACCTTGCCGACCTCGCGAATGGCGCTCTTGGGACGATAGCGGATGACGGTGGCGGCGATGCCGGCGCGCTGACGGCCATAGCGATCATAGATGTACTGGATGATCTCCTCGCGCCGCTCGTGCTCGAAATCGACGTCGATGTCGGGCGGCTCGTCGCGGTTGGACGACAGGAAGCGTTCGAACAACAGGTCGTGGCAGGCCGGGTCGACGCTGGTGATGCCCAGCACGTAGCAGACGGCGGAGTTAGCGGCGGAACCCCGCCCCTGACACAGGATGCCCTTGTTCTCGGCGGTGCGGACGATGTCGTGGATGGTCAGGAAGTAGGGCGCCAGGTTGCGCTCGGCGATGAAGGCCAGTTCCTTGTCAAGCAGGGCTTGGACCTTGGGCGGCGCGCCGTCCTCGTAGCGGATCGGCGTGCGGCGGCGGACCAGTTCTTTCAGCCAGCCCTGCGGCGTCCAGCCGGGCGGAATGGGTTCTTCAGGGTATTCGTACTTCAGGTCCTTCAGGTCGAAATCGACGCGCGACAGGAAGGCGGTCGTCTCTGCTATCGCCTCGGGCGCGTCGCGGAACAGGCGGGCCATTTCGTCGGGGGATTTCAGCCAGCGTTCGGCGTTGGTCTGCAGACGGCGGCCGGCGCTCTCGATGGTTACGCCCTCGCGGATACAGGTCAGGACATCCTGCAGGTCGCGCTCTGACGGGGAATGATAGAGGACGTCGTTGACGGCCAGCAGCGGCGTGTTCGTGTTCGCCGCCAGCATCTTCAGCCGAGCCAGCCGCCGACGATCATCGCCGCGTCTCAACATGGCGGCGGCCAACCAGACCGCGCCGGGCGCGGCCTTGGCCCCGCGCGCCAGCACAGTCTCTAATCCAGCCAACTGATCGGGCGGAACGACGATCAGCAGCAGACCTTCAGGATCAGCCAGCAGGTCGCTCAGGCCGATCTCGCACTCGCCCTTCTTCGCCCGGCGATTGCCCAGGGTCAGCAGCCGGGTCAGCCGGCCCCAGCCCGCGCGCGTTTCGGGATAGGCGATGATGTCAGGCGTGCCGTCGTTGAAGACCAGTCGCGCGCCGGTCAGCAGGCGGAAGTCCGCCGCGCGGCGCTTCACTTCTTCCGAAACGGCCAAGTCGTTCAGCGGATCGTCCATGAAGGCGAACTCGCCGGGACCGCTGCCCTCGCGCGCCTTCTCCGGCGGGTTCAGACCCACAGCCCGCAGTTCCCTTAGCGCGCTCCACGCCCGGACCACGCCCGCCACCGTGTTGCGATCGGCCAGCCCCAGACCCGCGTGGCCGCGCAGGAGTCCCGTCAGCACCAAGTCCTTGGGGTGGGAGGCGCCGCGCAGGAAGGAGAAGTTGCTGGTCGCGGCCAACTCGGCGTAGTCGCCCATGGGAGGCAGGCCGCTCATGCGAACAGGCCGTGGATGAACCAGCGCGGTTCGGACGTCTCGCCATAGAGGCCCTGACGGAACAGCCAGAAGCGGCGACCGTCCTGATCCTCGATCCGGTAGTAGTCGCGGGTGCGCTGATCCGGCGCCCGCCACCATTCGCCGCCGATCCGTTCCGGCCCCTCGGCGCGCACGACTTCATGCAGGACCCGGCGCCAGCGGAAGCGCAGGGGCGAGCCGTCGGGCACTTCGGCCAGAGCCTCGACCGGCTGGGGCGGATCGAACATCTGTAGCGGACGTAAGGGCGGATCGTCGGGATCGAGGTCGGGCCAGGTCTCGCCGCCTGGTCGCGCCGACGCGGGGACCAGCCGCGCCGCGCGCTCAGGGATATGCGAGGCGAAGGGCTCGAAACGCAGCACCGCCTCCGGTCCCAGACGGGCCGTCAGCCGGTCGATCAGGCGGCTGAAGGCCTCCTCGCCGGGCGTCTCGCGTTCCAGCCCCTGCTGGGTCGGCGTCAGGGTCTGGGTCCAGGGGACCGACATCCGCATCTGGTCGAAGCCGAAGCCGGGGTCCAGCGGGTTGGACAGGGCCGCCATCCGCTCGCGAAACAGCCGCAAGGTCGCGGGCGCGTCGCGCGTCGGGCGGCCGGTGCGGACGACGATGCGGCGCACTTCGCCGTCCACGCGATAGAAGCCGGCCTCGAAGGCGCGCCCGCCCTGACCGGCCAGATCCAGCCGGTCCATGGTCTCGACCAGCAGGTCGGACAGGACGCGCTCGATGTCCTCGGGGGCCGAGACCGGCTCGAAGAAGACGCGGTCGACGACCACGGGGGCGGGCGGGCGATGCGGGGTGATGCGCACGTCCTCGTCGCCCAGAATGCGCGCCAGCCGGGCGGGAAAGTCGGCGCCGAAGCGGGCGGCCAGGGGCGCGCAGGGCCGGTCGTCCAGATCGGCCAGACGTTTCAGCCCGGCGCGACGCAGGGCCTGTTCCTCTTTGTCAGACAGTTCCAGGGCGGCGACCGGCAGACGGCGCGCGGCGGCGCGATCCTCGCCTTCCGCGAAGATCCCACCAGGGCCGAAACGCGCCAGCGCTCGCGCGTTCTGGGGCGTTCCAGACAGGGCGCTGCGGACCTGCAGGCCGATGCGGTTCGCCCGGGCCTGCGCCGTCCTCATCAGTCCCGCCTCGCCGCCGAACAGGTGGGCGCAGCCGGTCACGTCCAGCATCAGGCCATGGGGCGGGTCCAGAGCGATCATCGGGGTGAAGCGGCCGAAATCCTCAAGCACGCGCGCCAGCAAGGCGGCGTCGACGTCGGGCCGGTGGGCGACGGTGCGTAAGGTTGGCGTCCGCGCCCGCGCGTCGGCCAGGGTCAGGCCGGGCGTCAGTCCCGCCCGCGCCGCCGCCGGATCGACGGCCGCCAGGCGCAGCGCGCCCTTGATCTTCTCGACCAGAACGACAGGCGGCGCGTCCTCAGGCGGCGTGACGGCGTCCTGCTTCTGACCCCTTTCCTGACGCCACAGCCGGTCGCTGGGCAGCCAGGGGAACCAGACCGCCAGATAGCGGCGTCGGCGGGCGGAATGATCGCTGCTCACGATCCCACTCCATGATCCAGGTTCCGGTCGCCCCGCCGCCGCGCCGCCGCAGCAGGGTCGCGGAAAAAGACGGTCGGCCCGGCGCCCCGCCTTCCAGAGGTTCCGAGGCGCAAGATGTGATCGACCAGCGGGTCTCAGCCGCACTGGGGCAGGGGGCGGCCCCCGCCCGCGCCAGGAACAGGGTCGCGCCGCCGGTTTCCGCCGCCAGCGCCAACCGTCGACTAGCCGTCAGGCTGAAGGCCTTGGCCTCGCCCCATGCGCTCAGCAGCACGGCTCCGACGGCGGGACTGCGCAGGGCCTCTTCGCCCACGGCCAACAGGGTCTGGACGTCGCGCGCCCGCACCAGCAGAAGATCGCCTGGCGACAATCCCATCTCGTGCAGTCCCGGCCCGTGCGGTCGCCCGGATTCCTGTCCCATCATCTCGTGCAGCCCCCAGACGATCGGCCGCCCCGCCGCCGCCTTCAGCGCCAGCCCCAGTCCGAAAGCATTGACCGCCACGGCGTCAGCCGGCGTAGCGGCATAAAGGTCGTGCAAGGCTTGAGGCGCAACTTCGACAGGAAATGCCTCAGAAGCGCCGAGGGGCATGCGTGGCCTACGGCCGGAGAATTTGTCGAGCGTCTGCAACCGCCCCTTGAGAGCGATCAGACGACCATCGCGTGAACTGATGTTCTTCATTTGTTCTATATGCCGCCACAAGCCCTTCTGGTGTCAAGCGCGGCCGAAAACAAATCGCACTGTCGCCCGGCGACGCGGCGCGCAACGAAACGGCTCGCGCGTTTGTTGGCAGTGCTGAAGACGTGCGGCGGCGGCCGACCACAGCCGGACGCTGATCCTCGCTCTGAAGAGGTTGCGATGAAACAGGTGCTGATTGTCGTCCATCCCCGCGTTCACAGCTTCACCATGGCCATGGCCGAAGCCTATGGCGCGGCCGCCCGGGAGGAGGGTGCCGAAGTCGATCTTCGCGATCTCTACAGGATGGATTTCGATCCCTTGCTGCATCCCGGCGAGATGCCGGATCACGACGGATTCGCGCCGCGCGCCGACGTGGTCAGCGAGCGTTCGGCCATCGGCGACGCGGATGTGTTCGTCTTCTTCTATCCGCTTTGGTTCAACGCGCCGCCGGCGATGCTCAAGGGCTATGTCGAAAGGGTGTTCGGCATGGGGTTCGGCTATTCGTCTTTCGGACGCGACGGAAACCGACCGCTGCTGGGCGGACGAAAGCTGGCCAGCTTCTCCAGTTCAGGCGCCCCGCAGCACTGGGTCGAACGCTCGGGCGCCTGGGACGCCATGCGCAAGCATTTCGACGACCATTTCGCCGCCGTGACCGGGCTGGAAGTGATCGGTCACTACAATATCGGCGGCGTCCACAGCGGCGTGCGGGAAGACGCTGTCGAACGTCACGCCGCGAGCGTAGCGGAACAGGCGCGGCGGATCATGCGGACCTTCCAGTCTTGAGCGCGGCAGGGGGCTCTCCAGTTGACCTGACCGGCGCGCGGCCCTACTGCCACGGTCGCGTCAGGTTCCCCGCAAGGGGATCAAAAGGGAACGGAGTTTGATGCTCCGGCTGTTCCCGCAACTGTAAGCGGCTAGCCCGCGCGTCATTAGCCACTGGCGATCTGGACGGCCTCAAGCCCGAAAGACCTCTGGGAAGGCGACGTGCACCGGCCTTGATCCGTGAGCCAGGAGACCTGCCTGTCGCCGTCGTTCTCCGCGCGGTCGGGATGTGCCGAGCGGTCGAGGTGACTCGTGTGACGACAAGTGGAAACCTGCCGCGTCCGCGGCCCCTTCCGCGCGTCCGATCGACGCTTGGGAGAGGCGTGGGGCGGCGTCGTCAATGGAGCCCCGGATGAACCGGATCGCCTACGCCTCTCTCGCCGCCGCCAGCCTGCTGGCCGCATTCCCCGCCGTCGCCGATGAGGTCGATCAGAAGGCTGCCGCCCCTGACGTGGCCGGTCGCGCCGCCGCCAGTCAGGTCGCCGACGTCATCGTCACCGCCAACCGCTCGGCCCAGCCGGCCCAGCGCGTCGGCGCCTCGGTTACCGTCCTGACCCAAGCCGCCATTGAGGCGCGCCAGAACCCCGCCGTGGCCGAGCTTCTGGCCCAGACGCCGGGTGTCAGCTACACGCGCAACGGCGGGATCGGCGCCGCCAGCAGCCTGAACATCCGCGGTGCCGAGGGCCATCACACCGTCGTCCTGATCGATGGGGTCAAGCTGAACGACCCGTCCTCGACCCAGGGCGGCTATAACTTCGGCAATCTGCTGGTCGGCGACACGACCCGGATCGAAGTCCTGCGCGGCGCCCAGTCGACCCTGTGGGGCAGCCAGGCCATCGGCGGCGTGGTCAACATCGTCACCGCCGAGCCGACCGAAGCCCTGCAAGGCTCGCTCGACGCCGAAGCTGGCGCGCGCGGCACGACCTATTTCCGGGGCGGGATCGGCGGGGCTGGTGATCGCCTCAGCTGGCGTCTGGCGGCCAGCCGCTATTCGACCGACGGCTTCTCGGCCTATGCGACCGGGACCGAGGACGACGGCTACGCCAACACGGGCCTGTCGGGGCGTCTGAACCTCAAGCTGACGGACGCGGTGTCGCTGGACCTGCGCTCGGTCTGGTCGGACGGACGGGCCGATTTCGACGCCTGGAACGGCGACAGCCGCGACTATGGCAACACCCGCGAACTGGTCGCCTACGCCGGTCTGAACTTCGACCTGCTGGCCGGGCGCTTGCGCAACCGGATCGGCTACGCCTGGACCGACACCGACCGTCAGAACTACAACCCCGACACCCTGGTCCAGCCGCTGACCTTCGACGCCAAGGGCCAGAACCGCCGCTGGGAATATCAGGGCACGTTCGCCGTCACCGAGACGCTGAACACGACCTTTGGCATCGAGAGCGAGCGCGCCGAGATGAAGACCCGCTCGCCGTCGGCCTGGGATCTGAACCCCGCCTTCGGCAAGGGCGAGGCCGGCATCGACAGCGTCTATGGTCAGGCGCAGTGGACCTTGATGGGACGGGGGCTGAACGGTCTGACCCTGACCGGGGGTCTGCGCTACGACGACCATCAGCAGTACGGCGATCAGGTGCTGGGTCAGGTCGCGGCGGCCTGGGCGCTGAACGAAGGCGACACCGTCATCCGCGCCAGCTGGGGCCAGGGCTTCCGGGCGCCGGGCCTGTATGAACTCTACAGCGAGTACGGCAATCTGACGCTTCAACCGGAAGAGTTCAACAGCTGGGAAGTCGGCGTCGAGCAGCGCCTGTTCAACCGCGCCGTGGTTTCGGCGACCTATTTTAACCGTCAGGCCGACAACGAGATCCGTTACAACGGCTGCGACTTCGGCACGACCGATCCGCTGTGCACCGTCAACGGCGTGGGCCGCTGGGGCTACTACAAGAACGTCCAGAAAACCAAGGCGCAGGGCGTAGAACTGGTCGGCCGCATCGACGTGACCAAGCGTCTGAACCTCAGCGGCAACTACACCTGGACCGACGCCCAGAACGCCTCGGGCGTCAACGACGGCAAGCAGTTGACGCGCCGGCCCGAGCACATGGGCAATCTGGCGGCGGACTATGCCTGGCCGTTCGGCCTGAAAACGGGCGTATCGGTCCGCTATGTCGGCGAGGCGTTCAGCAATGAAGCCAACACCTCGGTTCTGGACGCCTACACCTTGGTGGACGTCCGGGCCTCCTATCCCATCAACGATAATCTGGAACTGTACGGTCGGATCGAGAACGCTTTCGACGAGACCTATCAAACGGTCCAGAACTACGGAACTGCCGGTCAGGGCGTGTTCGGCGGCGTGCGCGTCCGCTTCTGATCCCAAGGCCTTTTGATCCCAGGGCTTCAGCCCGCCCGGTCCACCCAAGGCGTCGCCGAAGGTCCGATCGGGCGGGCCGTCATCTATATCGGATCCATGATGTGAGCGCTCCTAGATCCCTGGACTCTAAGTGATTGGATTTTTGAGAGCTACCGGTTCCCGATTTCTCGGAATCCATGACCTGAGGGCGGTATGTCTTCGTTCTGCAAAAGTCGATGGTGACCGCTGGTCGGGGGGGGCGTGGCCGCAAGGGTCACGCCATCGTCGCGCCGGGCTTTCCATCCTCCAGAACAAAGCGGGCGAGGTCGTGGGCGCCGGACGCAGCGCGGCTGACGTCATCGACACCGCGCATGGTGATGATCGTTTCCTCTGAGGTCACGTCGGCGCGGCTGTAGCCGTTCACGCGATTGTCGGCGTAGTAGAAGTCCGGATTGTCGGCCATCAGGCGCTGCATCTTGGGATAGCCGCCGGCGCTGGGCGAACTGATGGCGCCGGCGACAAAGGCGGGAGCGACGACGGGGCCGTCGGGCGTCTGCCGCAAGTTTGACGCCGCGAAGCTGTGCATGTCGCCGCCGACGACCATGGGATTGGATGCCTGGCTCAGCATTTCGACGACGCGCTGGCGCGTGGCGGGGAAGCCGTCCCAACCGTCATTGCCATAGCCCATGACGCCCGTCTGCTCATCGGGCCGCCGTAACTCGGCCATGGCGAACTGCTGGGCCAGGACGTTCCACGTCGCGGGGCTTTGCGTAAGGCTTTGTTGGAGCCACGCTTCCTGTTCAGCGCCGAGAAGACTGCGGCGGTGATCGCGTCTCAGCTCGCTGTCCAGAATATGGGCTTGCTCGCCTTCCTTCCGGGGCCAGTCGGTCCAGGTGGCGTACTGGCGGGCGTCGAGCATGTGGAACCGGGCCAGCCGGCCCCAGTCGAGGGCGCGATAGATCTTCATGTCGGCGCCGCTCGGCGTCATGCGCACCGGCATATGCTCGTACCAGACCCGGAAGGCGGCCGCGCGTCGGAGCCTGAACGCCTCGCGATCCTCCATCGAAGGCGAGCGCTCGGCCTTGTAGTTGTTGACCACCTCGTGGTCGTCCCAGATCACCATCCAGGGCGCGGCGGCATGGGCCGCCTGCAGATCGGCGTCCATCTTGTAGAGGCCGTAGCGGCGCCGATACGAGGCGAGGTCGGCGGCCGCCTCGTCGGGGTGGCGACGCGGCAGTCCCTCGCGGGGCCCGGCCTCATAGATGTAGTCCCCCAGGAAGAGGATCAGGTCGGGGTTGTCGGCCGCCGCATGGCGCCAGGCGGCGTAGTAGCCGTTCTCGTAGCGCTGACAGGCGGCGAAGATGTAGCGCAGGGCCTGGGGCTGGGCGTCGCGCGCCGGTGTGGTGCGGGTGCGACCGACCGGGCTGGAGGCGTCCCCCGCATGGAACCGGTAGAAGTAGGGTCGATCGGGCTCCAGGCCCTCGACCACGACATGCACCGAATGCGCAGCGTCAGGGTGAGCCTCCGACACGCCCGTCTGCACCATGCGACGGAACTCCTCATCCTCGGCCATTTCCCAGCGCACCGTCGCCGGGACCTGGGGCATGCCGAAGTCGATGGCCATCGGATCGGGGGCCAAGCGAGTCCACAGGACGACGCTGGTCGGGTCCGGATCGCCCGAGGCGACGCCCAGGGTGAAGGGCGAGGTCCCGAACCGTAGCGGCGCGGCGAAGGCGCGATCGATGGGCAGCAGGGAGGCTCCGGCCAGAAGGGAGGCGCCGTGAAGCAGTTGTCGGCGGTCGGTGATCAGCATGTCATGGTCCTGGATGTCAGGCGGCCCGGTGGCGTGAATATGGGGGAAGGGCGGCGGCGGCCGGGCCCGCCGCCGCCGCGTTCACCGCATCAGAAGGTGTAGCCGAGGCCGACGGTGATCGTCCGGTCCTCGAGTTGGTACAGCATGACCCGGTCCGGCTGGCCCGAGTATTCGTAGCGGTTCTCTTTGGTGAGATGGCGACTGTGGCGGTCAGGCTCAGGCCGTTCTCGAGCCGGTAGCCCGCCGACAGGTCGATCCGCCCCTGGCCTTCGACATAGACCGGGTTGTTGGCGGGGCCGAACTGCTCCTTTAGGAAGGTGTCGCGGTAGTTGTAGGCCACCCGCGCCGAGAAGCCGCCCTTCTCGTAATAGAGCGTGGCGTTCGCCGTATGCGGCGAGTTGCCGGGGATCTCGACGTCCTGGCCTGTCGCCAGCGCGCGCGAGGAGTCCAGCCGGGTGTAGTTGAAGATGCCGCCGAAGCCGTCGAGCGGCGCGGGCAGGAAGGTGAACGGCATCTGCAGGCTGAACTCGACGCCGCTGACCTTGCCCTCGCCGCCGTTGCTATAGGTGGTGGTCCGCACGTCTTCCGGCGTGGTCGCGCCGGGGAAGAGGTAGGCCTCGACGTAGCTGACGGGCTCGACGAAGTTGTCGATGTCCTTGTGGAAGAACGCCACCGAGACCAGGTTTCCGTTGCCGAAGTAATACTCCAAGCCGGCGTCATAGTAGTTGGCTTCAAACGGTTTCAGGTCCGGGTTGCCCCGCACCAGGGTCAGGTCATCTTCCGAAATCGTCGCCGTGGGGTTGATCTGCGTGAAGCGCGGATGGGTCATCACCCGCCCGGCGCCCAGACGCACGATCAGGCCGTCCACCGCCGTCGGCTCGAAGGCCACATTGATGTTCGGCAGGACATTGCTGAAGGAGTTTGAGCTTTCGACGGCGCGAACGCTCTTCTTGCCGTTGATGAGGAAATTCTCCCAGCCGCTGCCCGAATGATCCGTTTGCACCACCCGGACGCCGGCGTTGCCCCGCACGTCGGCCCACGGCATCTGGCCTTCGAACGAGGTCTGGGCGTAGGCCGCGATCACGTCGTAGCGCACTTCATAGGCCAGCGCCGGGTCGATGGCGGCCCTGGCGTCGGCTTCGTTGGGGCCGTACTTGTCCACGAACGACTGGGCATCGACGTAGGGCCAGATGCGCAGGAAGTCTGCGCTGCCGTGTCCCTTGAAGAAGTCGTTCAGCGGGAACGGGCTGACGGCGTCGGCGAAGGTGAAGTTCGTCGGCCCCTCGGCCGGCCCCTGAGCCGCGCTGACGCGGTTGTCCCTGATTTTGAAGCCGGCCCGCACTTCGGTGAAGAAGCCGTTTAGCTTGCGCGTGACGTCGCCCTGATAGGCGAACTCCGAAGAGCGCGCCTTGCCGTATTCGTTCAGGTTTTTGTCGATCTTGAAGGCCGACAGATTGGTCAGGTCCAGACCCGGAACGATCAGGACAGGCGACTTCGGATCGGAGCGCAGATCGTAACCGATGTTACGATTCATGCGGCTGCGGATGCGGCGGTCATAGCCGATCTGCTGGCCGAGGCTGTAGTCGAGGCGCCCCGAAACGATCCAGTTGTCGTTTTCCCACTTCGGCTTGATCGTCAGACCATAGGAGTCGGTCTCGCGATTGAGGCCTCGGTTCTGGAAGGTGAACTGGCCCTGGTCGACCAGGACGTAGTCGATCGTGCCGGCCTCGTTCGCATGCCCTTCGATGAAGGGGCGATTGCGCGCGGTGTTGATCGCGACCCGGCTGATGCTCTCCTGTCGCTGTTCATGGGCGTAGTTGGCGTTCAGGTAGAGTTCGAACGCGGTGATGGGGCGATACTGCGCCGTCAGGTCGAGGTTGGTGCGCGGCAGGCTGCCGAAGCGGAATTGCTGGTCGAATTGGGTGGCGTAGGTCTGGCCGCGGAGCGACAGGGCCGCAGGACGGCCGGTCTGGCTGGTCGGAGCCGGCAGCCAGCCATCGATGCTGCGGGTCTGGTCGCTGCGGCGGGTGCGGTCGTCATAGGAGGCCGCCACCAGCAGGCCGAGCGTGTCGTTCAGGAAGCGGTTGGACGCCATGATGCTGATGACCGGATCGGTCTCGCCGCTGTAGGCGTTGTAGCGCCCCTGCGCCGAGAAGCGCGCGGCGAAGCCGTCGATGTCGAACGGTTTGGCGGTGATCAGCCGCACGATGCCGCCCACGCCGCCTTCGTTGTCCTTGGCCTGGGCGGTCTTCACCACCTCGATCTTGGAGAACTGGTCGGAACCAAAGATCGCCAGGGACGAGCCCATGACGGGAGACTCGACATTGCCCATCACCAGGGTGGAGCGGCCGTTGATCTCCACGCGCGTCAGATCGGGCTCAAGCCCGCGGATGGTGATCCGATCGCCCTCGCCGTCGGTCCGCTCCATCGAGATGCCGGGGATGCGCTGGATGGCCTCCGCGATGTTCTGATCCGGGAACTTGCCGAACTCTTCGGCGGTGATGACATCGACGACCTGATCGGCGCGCCGCTTGTCGGCGCTGCTCTGGTTCAGCGACTGACGGAAGCCGACGACCTCGATGGCATCGACCTCCGTGGTGCTGATCGGTCCGTCGGCGGCGGCTTGAGCATGGGCGCCCGACGCGCCGAGGATGGCGGCGAACAGCGCCAGGGTGGACGTGGAGGCGGTGATTTTCAGATGCGCGCGCGAACGGCGCCCGCAAACGGGGGTCGTGTTCATTGCAGTGGACTCTCGATGATCCGGTTTTGGGGAGGAGGTCGATGCGGCTTCTTCGGCCGCTTGGTCGGGCGTCAGGCTCTCATCGCGCCAGGGGCGTCGGGGCGGACATGGAACTCGGCGACGGTGCTCAGGGCGCCGCCTCGCGTCTGCACGCGGTCGATGACCTTGACGGTCGTCTTCCAGGCGTCCGGCGTGACGTCGAAGACCTGATAGCCGCGCTGGGCGTTGATGAAGGCTAGGTTGGGGGACCCGGCCAGCAGCCCTGCGGATTCAGCGCGGTGCGGCTCGCCGTCGCCGGCGGAGGTGATGGAGGTGCCGTGGAACTCGGCCGCCACGGGGTTCCGATCGGGCGCCGTCGGGTCCAGCGGGACGTTGCCTATGAAGTGCTGGTGACCGCCGCCCGAGGCGATGACGACGTTGGTCAGGCCCTGTTCGGCGATGGTCTGCCCCAGACGAGCGCGCGCCTCGGGATAGGCGTTCCATCCGGTCAGCAGGCCCTCGCCGTCGGCCTCGCCGCTCATCGGCATGACCAGGACCTGTTGACCGATGAAGTTCCAGCGATGGGTCCGGGACAGGCCGCTGTCCAGCCAGGCCTCCTGAGCACCGCCCAGCATGCTGACCGTGCCGTCGGGCGAGGGCCCGCAGAGCTTGTCGTTCGGCTTAACGCAGGCACGGTGGCTGCGATAGGCGCGCGTGTCGAGCACGTGCATCCGCATCAACTGGCCGAACTCGAGGCGGCGATAGACCGTCGGCCCGCCGGCCTTGGGGAACTGGGCGCGGCGAACGGGCATGTTCTCGTACCAGGCCTGCATGGCCGCGGCCCGGCGCAGGGCGAAGACCTCGGGCGGGCTGCCTCGCGGGTCGAGGTCGCCGACGAAGTCATTGGCCACGTCGCCGTCGTCATAGGAGACGATGAAGGCGGCGGCGGCGTGGGCGGCCTGAAGGTCGGGGTCAGTCTTGTATTGGGCGTAGCGGCGACGATAGTCGTCCAGGCTGTAGAGAAGGTCGCCGGTCAGCGGTCGCGCCAGGAACCGCTCGTTGCGGCCGCTGAGCTTGCCGCCGCGTCCGCCTGGCCCCTCATAGATGTAATCGCCGTAGTGGTAGATGAAATCCAGGTCCGGCTCCTGCGCCAGATAGCCGTAGGCGCCGTAGAAGCCGACTTCGTACTGCTGGCAGCCGGCCAAGCCGATGCGAAGGCGTTGAGGCAGGGCGTCCAGGGCAGGGGCCGTGCGGACCATGCCGACGGGGCTTCGGGCCGTGTCGATCTGGAAACGATACCAGTAGGGCCGGCTCGGCTTCAGCCCGTCCAGTTCGACGTGCACGCTGTGGCCCAGCTCGGGATAGGCCGGGGCGTCGCCGGTGCGGACGATGCGGGAGAAGGCGTCGTCTTCGGCCACTTCCCAGCGAACCAGGACGGTCCGCATGGGCATGCCGCCGTGCTCTTCCGCTGGACGCGGCGCCAGCCGGGTCCAGATGACGAAGCCGTCGGGGGCGGGATCGCCCGACGCCACGCCCTGGGTGAAGGGATCATCGGCGAGCCGCGCCTGGGCCCAGAGCGGCGACGGCGTCGCGCCGCCCCCCAGGAGAAGACCTCCGCCGACGGCCAGCAGGTCGCGACGATCAAGAGGCATGGAACGCATGGGTATCTCCCCGCCGGACATGGCGATCAGAGTTTGCAGATGAGGTGGAGGTAGAAAGACCGGCCGAACTCGAGTTCGCGTCGCTTGAACTCGAAATCCCGGCCCAGCAGACCGATACGGTTGGCGTCGCCGATGTTGCGCGCCTGGAACTTGATCAGAAGCCGGTCGGTGACCTGATGACGGATCATCAGGTCCCAGGTCAGGTAGTCGGCCCAGCCCTCGCGCAGCCAGGACTGGGCGCCGAAGTCGTCGACATATTCGCTCTGGTAGTTGACCGCGATCCGGGCCTCGCCGCCGCGCGGCAAGGCGTAGAAGACGGCCGCATTGGCCAGCCAGTCGGATTGAAACGGAAGCCTGTTTGCCGTCACGATCCGGCCGTCGACCGGATAGGTCGTCTCGCCCCACAGGCGCGTGGCGTTAAGCGAGACGCCGACCTTGTCCTTCAGCGGGCCGGGCAGGGCGATCCGTTCGTTGACGAAGCTGAACTCTACGCCACGTTCGGACGAGCGCTCGGCGTTCAGCGGCTGCCTGACCGCATAGGCGACCCCATCGATCATTTGCTGGGTGGTCAGCACGAGGATGTCGTCGGCCACCTCCTTGTCGAACAGGGTCAGGGCCATCATGCCGCTGCTCCCGTTGAAGTATTTCTCGACCGCCAGATCGTAGTTGTCGGCGCGGCGCGGGCGGATGCCCGGATTGCCGCGCGTGATCGTCAGTTCCTGATCGTCGCGGGTTTCGGGGCGAGCCAGATCGCGAGGGTTGGGGCGGCCTATCGTCTGGCTGAAGCTGGCCTTGACGCGCAGATCGTCGCGCGGGAGCCAGGCGAGACTGGCAGACGGCAGCAGTTGATCGTAGCCGCTGCCGTTGGCGGCGAAGGCGGTGACGCCGTTCACCGTGCGCGGAATATAGGCGTCGCTCTCGGAACGATCGTAACGGACCCCGCCCGCTAGCTTCAGGCGATCGGTGGAGAAGGTCGCCATGGCGTAGCCGGCGCCGATGGTCTCGCGATACTTGTAGTCTTCGGCGACGGAGTTCCGAGCGGAAACGTCGGAGTTGACGGCTAGGGTCGGCACCTTGATCTCGAAGAAGCGGCGACCGTTCATCCACAGAACCGGATAGGGCCAGTCGAGAGGCGTGAAGTCCGGTGCGTATTCCAGTCCCGTCAGGGCGGAGCCGTCGCTCAAGTAGTTTAGGTAGGTGTTGTCACGGCGCAGGGCGAAGCGCCGCAAACTCGCGCCGGCCTTGAACCCCCAGCCGCGGTCCTCGAACGCTGCGTTACGCGCATAGTCCAGCCGAGCGTCCGTCAATTCGCCTACGACGTCTTCATGCGCCAGGCTGGCCGCCCGAAGCGTGAACCGGCTCGGGTCGCGATAACTCGCGGGATCGTCGAGCGTGAACCTCGGATGATAGGCGCCCCCCGTGTAGTAGAGCCGCAGGTTGGGCGCATAGGCGTAAGAGACGTCCGGGATCAGGTCTTCATACGAAGAACGTGAATAGCCGATGCCGAAATCCAGGCTGGACCCGGCATCGGGCCGCCATCTGGTGCGGAACTGGGCACCGCGCGTCGCGCGATCATAGGTGTGGTGGCGGTAGGCGACCCTGTAGTCCCTGACGCGCAGGTTGCCCGTTTCCGCCGTCTGGTTCAGCGGGCGATCCAGCGCCGAGAAGTTGTTGGTGTTGCGGGTTTCGGATTCGCCTTGGGTGTACTGAAACAGGGTCAGCGCGCCATAGAGGGCATCGGTCGGACGGTACTCGAAGCGAACCGAGCCGCCGGCGTTTTCGATGGCGTTGGTCAGGTTGTAGGCGACGAACTGACCGGGGGCGGAAAAGCCGTTCCAGTCGGGGCTGTCGGGCGTCGTCTCCAGCCCGGCGGCGTTATAGTAGGCGCGGCGCGGAACGTTGAGATTGGTCTGGTCGCGCTGCTTGCGCTGAAAGCCGGCGGTGAGCACCAGGCCGAACTGATCGCTCGCGCCGAACCGGTCCGCATAGGTGAAGTTGAATCCGCCGCCCCAGGGAG
Source organism: Brevundimonas sp. 2YAF1 (assembly GCF_052114745.1). Classification (NCBI taxonomy): domain Bacteria; kingdom Pseudomonadati; phylum Pseudomonadota; class Alphaproteobacteria; order Caulobacterales; family Caulobacteraceae; genus Brevundimonas; species Brevundimonas sp. 2YAF1. The sequence goes on from NZ_JBFRFI010000001.1 coordinate 325,624, forward strand.
AGTCCTTGGACCCGCCCATACTGTTGTCGCCGGGCACCGCATTGTAGGTGAAGTCGTTGGCGTAGACGTCGACCAGGAAGAGGCGGCGCCTTCGATCATAGGCGCTGCGCGGAACGATGTTCAGGACGCCGCCCACCGCCGCCGCGTCCAGGTCGGCGGTGAAGGTCTTGAAGACCTCGGACTTGCGCGACGACGAACTGGGGATCAGCGCCAGATCGACCTGGCGGCGCCCGCCGCCGCCGGTGCCGACCGAGGCTAGCGTCAGGCCGTCCACCGTCACATGGTTCCAGTCCGGCTGGATGCCGCGAATGGTGACCAGGGAGCCTTCATCCTCATCATACAGCGTCGAGACGCCGGGGATGCGACGGAGGGCCTCCGCCAGCGACTGGTCGGCCAGGTCGCCTGTGTCGTCCTGGCTGAGGGTGTCGACGACCGTGATCGACTGACGGCGGTTGGCGATTTCCTCACGCGCCTGAAGGCGGGTTCCGGTCACGACGACTTCGGAGACTTCGAACGGGAGGGGCGCTGCTGCTGCTGCGGTTCGGCGCTCGATCAGGTAGGTGCCGGACGCATTCATCCGCCACGTCAGACCAGTTCCGCGCAGCAAGAGGGCGAGCCCCGCTTCAACGGAGGCGGTGCCCCTGACCTCCTGTGATCGATAGGGACGCACCAGATCGGCAGGCGCGATGATCTCGCGTCCGGTTAATCGTCCCAGTTCCACCAGGGCGGAGCCCAGGGGTTGCGGAGCGATGGTGATGACGGCGGGGCGGGCGACTTCAGCCAGGGCCGAAGCAGGCGTCGCCGCAGCCGCGCCGGCCAGGACGGCGCAGCTCGCTTGCAGCAAGGCTCTGAATCGGACTCTGCCGAGAATCTTCACGCTTGACCCCCTGTTCGGCCCACCTTGGGACGGACACGAGATCAGGAACGGTCAGGAGAGGTGAAACCTCAATTCTTTATACGTGAAGATTTCACTACATTTTTGTCTTGGAAGACAAAACAAGTCCGATGTCTGAACTGTTTACATCTAAAAGAAACACTTCGGCCATGGTGTGCGCGAACCGTTCAGGCTCGGCAACGCGGAACGAGCCGCTGACACGCAGACGCCCGACCTCCGGATCGGCCAGCTGGATGGGTCGGTTCGTGTAGCGGTTGATTTCCGCGACCGCCTCCGACAGCGGTGTGTCATTGAAGGCGACCAACCCTTCGCGCCATTGCGAGAGTTGACGGACGTCGCCGGGGCGAACGCTGACGGGTGCGCCGACCTGCGCCACAAGGACCTCTCCTGGCGCCAGAACCTCCGGCGTGGAGGCGGATCGACCCTGCGGGCGTTCGTTCTTCACCAGCACCCGCCCTTCGATCAGGGCCACCCGAACCTCGTCGGGCTTTACGAAAACATCGAACAGGGTGCCGGTGGCGGTGATCACCTGTCCCTGGGCGTAGACGCGGAAGGGCAGGGGCGATCCATGCGCCACATCGAACTGCGCCTGTCCAGCCAACAGGCGGACCGCGCGTTCACGGTCGCTGTAGTCCACTTCAAGCACAGTGGCCGTATTCAGGGCGACGACGGAGCCGTCGGGAAGGGTCGCGGTCGAGCGTTCGCCCACGGCCGTCGCATATCGGACGGCTTGAGCGCTGATGCTCCCGGACGAGATCGCCCTGCTAGGCGAGAAGGTGGTCATGGCTCCCCATGCCAGTGCTCCGCCAATGGCCAGAACGCCGATTCCGGCCGCCAATCGCACCCAGCCGTGGGTATAGGGCCGGCGCTCCGCACGAGCCGCCAGCGCTGCCTGACGCATGGCCAACAGTTCGTCTTCGCCGCCGTGCCGGTCGAGTGCGTCACAGGCGTTCCTGACCGCAGCCAGTTCACGGATGTGATCGTCGTCCTCGTCCAGCCAGGCAGCCAGACGCCGGTCGTCGGAAGGCCCCGAGCCGGCCTCCTGAAGCAGAAGCCACTGGGCGGCGGCTTCTGCGCCTTGCATGTGAGAGCGGCGCGTCATGGGTGCGCCCTCCCGATGCGTTCGGCTAGGCGGGCAAGCCCCCTGACGAGATGCTTCTCGACAGCGCTGACCGATATGCCCAGACGCCGGGCGATCTCCGCATGGCGCATCCGTTCGAGCCGGGCCAGGACGACGACATGACGCGTGCGCTCGGGCATTTCGCGCAAGGCCGCCATGACGAGCGCCAGTTCCTGTCGTCCTTCGACGATCCGGTCCGCCGCCAAGTCCGGCCGGGCGTGCAGCGCTTCGTCATAGGGGGCGTGCCGATCAGCACTGCGGGCACGGGCGCGCCGGAAGTGGTCGACCGCGACAGAGGCTGCCGTCTCGAACAGATATCCCTCGGCGCTCTCCAGACTCGCGAAGGCGGGATGGCGCGACAGGCGCAGGAACACTTCCTGAAAGGCGTCCTCCGCTTCCTCGCGGATCAGGCCTCGACGCGCGAAATAGCGGAGGAGCGCCGACCGGGATCGCTTTGCAAGCGCAGCCAGTTCCTGGTGATGGTCGGACCGGCCAGGCGACGCCTCGTCCGGCTCCTTAATGGCGACCAAGGTTTCCACTCCAATCGGCCTTCAAACTCGGACGACGCGCCCATTACGAACAGGAACGTCGCTGATCTGGAAATCCTCATATCCGGTTGGCGCATTTCCCGCAGGCCCCTGGCTGCAAGTATTGCTCCGCCACCATCAAGAGCGGCGAGGGCGACCATTTGTGAGCGGCCAAGATCAGGCAGTCGAACGTCGGGGCTTGGGCGGCCTGCCAGGGCAGACGCACTGATCCAGTACGACCTTGTCCGCGCCTAGGTGGTCGCACAAAACGATTTGAACACCGAGCACGTGTCCAGCTTCAGCGCCAGATTACGGCCTTCAAACAAAACCATCGTCCAGGGCGCAGTAGCCCGTCGTAGGCTCTATGATCTTGTAGAGCGGAGCGACCGATATAGAGTACTACGGGATACGCCCAAGGTGGCAGCGATCTCAGCCATTGTTTGATCGATGCTGCATCAGATGGCGCGCTTGTGTCAGTTGTTTCGGAGATAGGGCAGGGGGACGCCCGCCCCTTCTGCCTCGTGCACGCGCAGCGGCTAGACCTGCCATTGTCCTTTCACGCGTCAAGTCGCGCTCGGGAATCTCATCAATCAGGAACCAAATAGCCAATTTAGGCCGGTTTAGGCCGGAGTCTCAGGAATGAGGAACTTTGACAGCAACACTATCGAACTGGTGTTCCCTTCGCATAATATATCTTATGCGATTCATGAAACCTGTATCCGTCGCTTTCGGATCAGAGCTTCGAAAGGCCTGCCTGCAGGTCGGCCACATCCATGGCAGGGCTTAGCTCAAAAGTAGCGTTTAGCCCGGTGAAGAAGGGTTCAGCCAGCGGTGGAATCTGGGCGGACGAGGCCAGATCGAACACGGCGACCATGGTACGCTTACCGCCTAGAGCGGTGAACCAGACCCCTTCGGGTTTGGCCGCTTCTGTGAAGCCCTGGATTATCTTTGGCAGGCTCCCGTCCTTGATCGCACGATTGGCGGCCTCAACCTCCATCTGAACCTTCAACAGCATGCGCATTGGTCGCTCCGTTTTTTGTCTTGATGCGTCGCCCCGATGACGGGACAACAACTCACGCTCAAATAAGGTTTCAACCACTGCGGCTAGCCCCCCCACTCGCAAGGTTTGCGATCAGCGGCCGTTACTTTCGGAGCCGCCGGCGCTAGAGAACGCCCCTCGCATCGAGGAGCGGCGCATGAGCCAGGACTGTGACGACCACGAGGAAGACGGCGGCGGCTTCGATGTCGACGACTGGTCGCGGCTGAAGGCCTTTACCGGCGCGGTAGCGACCCTGGACGACGTGCAGTCCCGCAAGGCGGTCTTCGCGCTAGGCGATACGGAAGACGCCAAGACGATCGACATGGACCTGCCCCAGCCGCTGATCTGGTGGGAGGATGACGGCGAACAGGCGGCGGTGGCCGTGCAGGCGGAAGCGCACGTCGGGTCTGACGGCGAGACCATGGAGGTTCTGGGTCTGATCCTGCCCGACGGCGGCGCGGCAGTGGCGCTGATGGACGATGTCGACCTGGTGGACGACACTGATCCGACCTGGCGCGACCTGGTCGCCAGCGCGGTTGATGGGTCTGACGAAGACGACGACTAGATCCTTCTCGACCAGACGATTGTCGTCCCCTCCCCCCGAACCTGCGTTCTTGCGGGAGGGGCGGCAGTCACCTGGAGTGCAGCTTAGAAGTTCGCCGTCACACTCAGCGTCACCGTGCGCGGCGCGCCATAGAAGCCGATGACGGAATCTCCCGTCAGCGCGCCCGGGAAGTTGTAACCGCCAGCGCGATAGCGTTCGTCCGACAGATTCCGCCCAGCCAGGCTGACGCGATAGCGAGCGTCCGGCGCCGTCCACATCAGGGTGGCGTCATAGAGCCAGTAAGAGCCCTGATCGAGCAGAGGGATCGGCGTCTCGAACATCTGCGTCGCACCACGATACGAGGCCATCGGCGTGAAGATCAGCGAGCCGCGATCACCCAGATCGACGCTGTAGGGCAGCGCGATATTGGCGGTCCAGTCGGGCGTGTTCTGGAAATGACGCTGGTCGGCCAGGTTTTCGCGCTTGCCGGTCAGCGGGTTAAAGGTGACGAAGTCGTTAAACTTTGCGTCCAGGTAACCCAGCGTCAGACGCGGGATAAAGCTGTCGGTGACCCGCGCGCTGGCCTCCAGCTCCCAACCCCAGATCTCGCTGGACCCGGCGTTGTCGACGAAGCTGACGACCGAGGCCGGGGGGATGAAGAACTGCGAGGTGATCTGCTGGTCGGTGTAGTCCGACTTGAACAGCGCCGTGGCGAAGTTGATCCGGCGGTCCAGCAGCGAGCCCTTCAGTCCGATCTCATATGTGTCGACCAGTTCCGGCTGATAGCCGTTGATCGTCTCGGGATAGAGGGAGGCGTCGCCGCGCATGTCGAATCCGCCTGACTTGAAGCCGCGCCCATAGGAGGCGTAGCCGGTCAGATCAGGCGTGAACTTGTAGCTGGCGCTGACCCGCGGCGTGAACTCGGCATAAGTGTCCGAGTTGCTGTAGTTGGTCGAGGGCGGGCCCGCCGCGATGGCGGAGCTGTTGCCGAAGAAGGGGCTCTTGATCCCCAGATAGTTCTGACGCAGTTGATGAACGCTCTTCTTGTCCTGAGTCCAGCGGCCGCCAACCGACAGCGATAGCTGGTCGGTCAGGTCGTAGCTGAAGTCGGCGAAGACAGCGAAGCTCTGGGTGTCCACCTTGCCGCCGGTGAAGGTCGTCAGGCCGGGTTTGAAGCCGGGCGGCACCAGAGGATACAGGCCGATGACGGTGTCGAACGCGCCTTCGGCCGAGGCGTCCATGTAGAAGACGCCCGCCACGCCCTGCCAACGCTCGCCTTCGAACAGAGCCTGAAACTCCTGGGTGAACTGGCTGTCGGCGTAGTAGCCGGGGATGTCGAGGATCGGTTGCGGCAGGCCGTCGAAGTCGATTCCCGAACCCTTGGTGTCGCCGTCGCGCCAGGCGGTGATCGACTTGAAGGTCAGGGTGTCGTTGGCCGCCCATTCGCCGGTGAAGGACAGGCCGCGCGTCCGCACGTCGCCCTCGTCGCCGATCCCGGCGCGAGTATCATAGACGCTGTCCGGACTGGGCGCCTTCAGGCGGTAGCCGTGACGGGCATTGGAATCGTCCTGGGTGATATCGCTCGCCAAACGGAAGAACAGGTCCTCGGTCGGCGTCCATTCGACACTCAGACGGGCGGCGGTGACATCCTTGTTATAGTGCTCGGCGCCGGTGTTCAGGTTCGTGCCGAAGCCGTCGCGGGTGTAGCGGGCGACCGCGCCGCCGACGCGCAGGGTGTCGGTGACCGGGGCCGAACCCGAGGCGATCAAGTCGATCTGGTTGTAGCTGCCGTAGGCGCCCTTCAGCGTCAGTTCCGGGTCCTGGCTCAGGCGCTTGGTGACGTATTTGATCGCGCCGCCGATGGTGTTGCGGCCATACAGCGTGCCCTGCGGTCCGCGCAGGACTTCCAGCCGCTCGATGTCGAAGATATCCAGAACCGCGCCCTGCGGGCGAGCCACATAGACGTCGTCGACATAGAGGCCGACGCCGGGCTCGAAGCCCCACAGCGGGTCCTGCTGGCCGACGCCGCGAATGAAGCTGGTCAGGGTCGAGTTGGTGCCGCGCGCCACCTGGACCGTCGCGTTCGGGGTCTGCTGCTGCAGGCTGGTGATGTCGGCGGCGCCGGTCTGTTCCAGACGCTCGCTGCTGATGGCCGACACGGCGACCGGCACATCCTTCAGCGACTCTTCACGACGGCGTGCGGTGACGACGATGTCATCGACGCTGGAGGCCTGTTCGCCGGATGCGGTCGCCTGCTGCGCCAGCGTCGGAGCCGCGCAGAGCGAGGCCGTGATGAAGGCGCTGGTCATCAGCGCCAGACGCAACTGTCCTGTCGTTCGCATTCTCGTTTCCTCTCCACGCGCGGTCGTTTGGTCGCCGCTGATCTGTGTTGACCTGACGGTGGTCCGCGAACGGCCCCGCTGTCAACATCATTCATTCTTGCATGAATGATGTTTCACGAAGCGGCTCGACAGAGCTCCAAGCCTTCTTCATCCTCGAATGAACGAGCGCGACGAAGATCGCGGCGAAGGGACGAAACATGGATCAAATCACCAAAGCCACGACGCATCCCGTCGCGCACACCCTGCGTGGCGACCTGCGCGGTCGTCGCGAAGGCCCGGCGAACGTGTTTCGCGGCGTCCCCTACGCTGCCGCGCCCATAGGCGACCTGCGCTGGCGCGCGCCGCAGCCCCTCCCCGCGTGGAGCGACATACGTGAAGCGGCGGATTTCGGGCCGTCCGCGCCCCAGGCCGGCCCTGCCGACGTGACCGACATCGTCTCCATCGGCGGCGCGCCCGAGCCGACCGGCGAAGACTGTCTGACGCTGAACATCTGGGCGCCCGCCGAGACCGCCAGTCCGGCGCCAGTCATGGTCTGGCTGCATGGCGGATCGAACCGGATGGGAGCCGGCTCCCTGCCCTTCTATGACGGCGCGACCTTTGCGCGAGACGGCGTGGTGCTGATCAGCGTCAACTATCGCCTGGGCCAACTCGGCTTCTTCGCCCACCCGGCGCTGAGCGCCGAGGGCGCGCCCGACGAGGCGCTGGGCAACCAGGCCCTGCTGGATCAGATCGCGGCGCTGGAATGGGTGCGCGACCATGTGGGGGCCTTCGGCGGCGATCCCGCCAACGTCACCCTGTTCGGAGAATCCGCCGGCGGCCTCGACATCCTGGCCCTGATGACGGCCAAGCTCGCGCGCGGCCTGTTCCACAAGGCCGTCGTCCAGTCTGGCGGCGGCTGGCTGCCGGCCACGCCGTTGAAAATGGCCGAGGAACGCGGCGTTGCGGCGGCGACGGCACTGGGTCTGACTGCTCCCGACGCCGCTGCCCTGCGCGCCGTCGCGCCCGAGCGGTTGACGGCGATCGAGGGCGCCTTCGGCCCGGTCATCGATGGCCGGCTGCTGGACCGTGATCCGATCAACGCCTTCGCGCGCGGCGACTTCGCCGACGTGCCGTTGATGATCGGGGTCAACAGCGGCGAGGATTCCCTGCTCAACTACGGCGGCGGGCTGAAGCGCTTCGGCCAGTTGATCAAGCCGAACGCCAAGCTGGCTCGTCTCTATCCGCAGGCGAACGGCGACGAGGAACAACTGATCCGCCTCGGCTTCCGCGACTTCGCCTTCGCCGCGCCGGCGCGCTGGGTTGCGTCCAGGCCGCGCCGCTCTAAGGCCTGGCTCTACGCCTTCGACTATGTCGAGGAGGCGCGGCGCGAAACCATGCTGGGCGCCGCCCACGCCGCCGAAATCTTCCACGTCTTCGAGACCCTGGACCAGCGCCCCGACAACGCCCCACCCGCGACCGAGGACGACCGCGCGGTCAGCGCCGCCATGCACGCCCGCTGGGTCGATTTCGCCCGGACCGGCGCGCCCGGCGCCGACTGGCCCGCCTATGTCGCCGCCGACGACGCCTGGATGGTGTTCGGCGACCGACCCGGCGGCGAGGTGCGGCGTGGCTGGTGGAAGGCGGCGTTGGACCACCACGCGCGCAAGGGCAAGCTGCTGATCCTGCTGCTGCGGGCGCGGGATCGCCTGCAACAGTTGTTCTCGGCTAGACTGCGTCGATGACCGCCACCGAGACCAAGCCCCGTCCCAAGGCGACGGCCAAAGCCAAGGCCCCGCCCAAGCCCAAGGCCCAGCGCCGCGAGGAGACGACAACCCGCATCCTCGACGTGGCCGAGGCCCTGTTCGCGCGCGACGGGCTCCACGGCGTTACCCTGAAGGCCGTGGCCAAGGAGGCGGGCGTCGATACGGCCCTGCTGCACTATTATTTCGACGACAAGAACCGGCTGTTCTCGACGGTCTTCGGCCGCCGCGCCGAGGTGGTGAACCGGCTGCGTCTCGACAGCCTGGACCGCTACGAGGCCGAGCACGGCGACGCCATGACCGTGCGCGGCGCCATCGACGCCTTCCTGCGCCCCCTGTTCGTCCTGTTCGAGAACGGCGACGCCAGTTGGTTGAACTATGCGGCGCTTGTGGCCCAGGTGAACAACACCCCGGTCTGGGGCGGCGACACCATGCACCAGCATTTCGACCCGGTGATCGAACGCTTCATCGGCGTGCTGAAGCGGATCGCGCCGGAAACGCCCGAACGCCAGATCTACTGGTTTTACCATCTGCTGTCGGGGTCGCTGACTCTGTCGCTGGCCCAGACCGGTCGCATCGACGTCCTGTCCGGCGGCCTGTGCAGGTCCTCGGAAATGGCGGCCATCTGCGACGCCATGGAGGCTGTCTTCACCGGCGGGTTCGAGGCCATCCGCCGAGGATAGCCTAATGTGAAGCCCTCAGCGCCTGCGCCTCGCTGCTGATCCTGACCGCCATCATCGCGACGTTGAGAAGACTGAAAATCAGGGCGAACCACACCAACCCGAAGGCCAGCGGGAGGACAAGAATTTCAACCGCTACCACCAGATAGTTCGGGTGCGACACGAAGCGGTAAGGCCCTCGCCGCACCAGCGCCTCGCCCGGCAGGGTTATGATCCGCGTCGTCCAGCGATCGCCCAGCGTCGCAATGACCCAGACCCGCGCGGCCTGAAGGCCGATGAAGAGGGCCAGGAGCCAGAGGTTCAGCGATCGATCCCAGGCCAGAAGCCATAGGCCGATCAGCCAGGCGGCGTGAAGTACGACAATGAAGGGATAGTGGCCGGCGCCGGTCTCGACTGCCCCGCGCGCCAGCAGCCGCCGCGTGTTTTCCCGGGCCAGGACCAGTTCGCCGATACGCTGCGCCGTGACGAGGCTCAGAATGACGACGGACAGGATCACGTCGCGCTCAGGCTCACGGTGCTGGCGGTGAAGCCCGGCCCCAGAGCGACCAGGACCGATTTCGTCGGCAGACCGGCCCGCCTGGCTCGGTCCAGCACATAGAGGACGGTCGGCGCCGACATATTCCCATGCTCGGCCAGGACAGCGCGCTCGTGATCCAGCCGTCCAGGTTCGAGCGACAGCGCGCTTTCCAGCGCGTCGATGACCTTCATCCCGCCCGGATGACAGATGAAGCGGTCCACTCCCGCGACGCTGAGCCCCTGCACCGCCAGCATTTCATCCATCGCCGGCCGCAGATGGTTTTTGGCGAAAGGCGGGATCGCCCGGTCGAAAATGACGCCGAATCCGGTGTCTCCGACCCGCCAGCCCATGATGTTCAGCGTGTCCGGCCAGGTGTGTTCCGCCGCGCCCTCGATGCCGGCGAAACCGCCCTCGCCTGTCCGCAGCACGCAGGCCGCCGCGCCGTCGCCGAACAGGGCGGTGGCCACGATGTCGGCCTTGCTGAGGTTGTCCATCCGGAACGACAGGGTGCAAAGCTCGACCACGACCAGAAGGACCACGCTGCCCGGCGTCGCCCGCGCCAGCTTGCTCGCCAGCCCCAGCCCCGTCGTCCCGCCTGCGCAGCCCAGGCCGAAGACCGGAATGCGGGCGGCGTCGGGGCGAAACCCCATACGCTCCATCGCGCACGCCTCCAGACTGGGCGTGGCGATGCCGGTCGAGGACACGGTAACGATGGTGTCGACCTCGCGTCCCGTCAGGCCCGCCTCGTCCAGCGCCCGATGCGCCGCCTCAACGAACAGGTCGATAGCAACCCTCAGATAGACCTCCGTCCGCTCGGGCCAGCCGCGCGCCTCGAAGAACCATTCAATCGGCATCGCGGATTGGCGCGTGTCGATGCCTGCCGTGCTGAACACCGGGGCCATCCGGTCGAAACCTGGGAAGCGGTCCTGGAGCAATGAACGAGCGGCCGCGGCGGCGTCATCCTGACGTAGGATGTTCGGCGGCGACGCCGTAGACAGCGCCAGCAAGGCGACGGGGGGCGGCACTAATCGACGACCGCCGTGCCCTTCATGCCGAACGCTGAATGCATGAAATGGGTGCAGTGAAAGGCATAGGTGCCTGGCGTGTTCGGCGTCAGACGCAGTTCGACGCCCCCCTCGCCGACCTCGACCTTTCCATTGCGAACCAGTTGAGCGGTCGCCGGGTCCAGCGTCGAGGCCGCGAACAGTTCGGGCGCCGAGAAGCTGTGGGAGCCGCGGGCGTCGATCAGTCGCAGCACGACGGGAACGCCGCGTTGCAGATGCAGAGTCGACGGGACGAATTGATAGTTCTTGAGCTGAACCTCGATGACGGAGGGGCCGGCTTGCGGGGCGGGAGAATACGCCGCGGTCAGGGTTAAGGCGGTGGCTGCGGCGGCGATCGTGAGGCCCGTGTGGAGCATGGCGTCGATCCTTCATCCGGAAAGCAATGCAACGCCGCTTGCTGATGCCGGTTCAATCCCGTCGTGCGATGGCCGCGCGCGCCGCCCGATCAGAGACCGAAGCGGCGGCTCCAGCCATCGAATGCGACCTCGACATTATCGGGAAGAGAGGCCGACAACTTCCTGTAATCCAAATCAATATGCAGGTTGGTCAGAACGGCTCGGCCGACGTCGGCCCGCGCAATCCAGTCCAACGCCTTGTCGACATGGGCGTGGGTCGGATGGGGCGTGTAGCGCAGGGCGTCGAGAATCCACAGGTCGGCGCCGCGCACCGCCTCCAGCGCCGCCTCGTTCAGATCGGACACGTCGCTGGAATAGGCGACAGGCCCCAGGCGATAGCCGACCGAGCGGATCGGCCCGTGCGCCTGATCGAAGGTGACGACCGGGATTTGGCCGCCCGCGCCGTCGACGCTCCAGGCCTCACCATGGGGCGGGATCCGCCGGGCCTCCAGAATGGCCGGATAGCCGTGATGGCTCTCGAAGATATAGTCGAACCGCGTCGTCAGCGCGTGGTGCGTGGCCGGGTCCATCCAAGCCTGAAGCCGCCGCCGCGCATGAATGGCGAAGACGCGAAGATCATCGATGCCGTGGGTCTGATCCGCATGATCATGGGTGTAGAGGACCGCATCGACGTGGCGAATCCCGGCGGCCAGCGCTTGCTGACGCAAGTCGGGCGAGGTGTCGATCAGGACGTTGGTGGTCCCATTGGGTCCATGACGGCGTGCCAGCATGGAACAACGGGTGCGCTGGTTTTCGGGCACATTGGGATCGCAGTCGCCCCAGTCGCCGTCGCCGCGCGGTACGCCGCCGGACGAGCCGCAACCGAGGATGACGATCTCCAGTTCGCCCGCCTCGGTCATTCCGCTGGCCGGGGTATGCGGTCGAACAGGGCGAAGAAGGCGTCGGTCGTGCGCTGCTCGGCCTCCTCGGGCGTCCAGCCCCGGATCTCGGCCAGCTTTTGCAGGACCAGACCGACATAGGCCGGTTCGTTGCGCCGTCCGCGATGAGGGATCGGCGCCAGATAGGGGCAATCCGTTTCGACGATGATTCGGTCTTCTGGCATTCGGCGAACGACCTCACGCACGTCTTCCGCCGCCTTGAAAGTGGCGATGCCGGAAACGGAGAACCAGGCCCCAAGTTCCGCCGCAGTTTCAGCCAGTTCAATGCCGCTAGTATAGCAGTGCATCAACAGCTTGAACGGCCCGCGCGCATGTTCCTCGCGCAGGATCTCGGCCATGGTCTCGTCAGCTTCGCGCGTATGCACCACCAGCGGCAGGCCGGTCCGGCGCGCGGCGTCGATATGCTGGCGGAAGACCGCCGCCTGGATATCGCGCGGGCTGAGGTCGTAGTGGAAATCCAGTCCGCATTCGCCGATGCCAATAACGCGCGGCCGCTGGGCCAGGGCGACCAGTTCATCGGCGGTCAGTTCGATGTGGTCCTTGGCCTCGTGCGGATGGGCGCCGACGGTGCACCAGATGTCGTCGTGGGCCATGGCCAGAGCGTGCGTCGCCTCGAAGGTCGACAGCTTGTCCGAAATCTCGACCATCAGGCGCACGCCCGCCTCGCGGGCGCGGGCGATGACGGCGTCGCGGTCCTCGTCGAACTGAGGGGCGTGCAGGTTGACGTGACTATCGATGATCATCCGAGGGCCTTGGTGCGGGCGATGTCGGCCAGGGCGCCGGCCAGAACGTCGGCGCGGTCCAGATTGATGGCCGCCGTGCGATCGGGGAGTTCGGCCAGTCGGGTCCACAGTTCGGCCCAGCGCGCGCCCTGCCCCGCCGACGCCTCGAGTGCGCGGGCCTTCACCGCCGCGATCAGCCGATCCATCAGGGCCTCGAACCGGGCCTGACCCTCGGCGCCGCGAAAACCGTCTGCGACCGCCAGCTGTTCGGCCCGATCGACGGCGTCGCCGAATACCCAGGAGCGAGCCAGGGCGTCGACCTCCTGCATCGCGCCGGACGACAGGGCGAGAGCCGCGCCGGGCGACCCGCCGGCCATGTCGGCGGCGAGGCGTGCGTCATCGGGCTCCGCTCCCGTGCGGTTGCGCACCAGGGTCTCCAGTTGATCCGGCGTCCAGATCGGGAAGCTGAGGCGACGGCAGCGCGAGCGGATCGTGGCCAGCAGCCGACCGGGCGCATGGGTCACCAGAAGCAGGACGCCACGCTCAGGCGGCTCCTCAAGAATTTTCAGCAAGGCGTTGGCGGCATTGATGTTCAGGTCGTCGGCGGCGTCGATGATCGCCACGCGATGCTGGGCCTGGGACGGGCTCTTGGCGAAGAAACCGGGTAGGTCGCGCGCCTGATCGACCGAGATCGTCTTTTTCTGCTTGCCGCCCTCGACCAGTCGTTCCAGCACCAGCAGATCGGGATGGGACTGGGCGGAGACCAACTGGCTGACCGGATCATACGGCGCAGCGCCCAGCGGTCCGCGCGTCGGATCAGGAGCCGCGCCCAGCAACCGACGCGCGGCGCGATAGGCGAAGGTCGCCTTGCCGCTGCCCTCGACCCCGCACAGCAGCCAGGCGTGATGCAAACGTCCCCGGCCCAGGGCGTCAAGAAAGGCTTCTTCGGCCGCCGCGTCCGGGATCAGGTCGAACCGGTCGCGCGGGTGTTCGCTCATAGCAGCCGCTCCGACACGGCGCTCCACAGGCGTTCGGAAACGATCTCGACCTCGCCGGTCGCGTCGATCAGGACGCAGCGTTCCGGGTGGCGACGCGCCACGCCGAGGAAGCCCTCACGAAGCTTCTGGTGGAAGGCCAGGCCCTTGGACTCGAACCGGGTCTCGAACAGGCCGCGGCCAAACGCGCGCTCCAGCCCGACCTCGACCGGCAGGTCGAACACCAGGGTCAGATCCGGCTGGTCGTCGGCCACGATGGCGGCGTCCAGCGCCTCGATCAGGCTTTCCGGCGCACCGCCGCCCGCGCCCTGATAGACGCGGCTGGAATCGGCGAAACGGTCGCAGACGACCCATTTGCCCTCGTCCAGCGCCGGGCGAATAGTGCGCTCCAGATGGTCGGAGCGCGCCGCATACATCAGCAGGGTCTCGGTGCGCGGCGACCAGCGCTCGGCGTCACCGGCCACGACGATGTTGCGGATGACCTCGGCGCCCGGCGAACCGCCCGGCTCGCGCGTCTGGACGACGTCGATTCCGCGCGAACGCAGGTGATCGACCAACAGGCGCGCCTGCGTGGTCTTACCGGCGCCCTCGCCGCCCTCGAATGTGATGAATTTTCCACGCTGCACCCGCGCACAATGGCGAGCGCGGCGCGACAGGCAAGCCTTAACGACCTGATATCAACAGGGCGTCGCCAAACCCGCGCGCCACCACGGCCTGACGGGCCTGTTCGGCGGCGTTGGCGTCGGCCCACGGACCGACGATCACCCGAAACAGGGGCTGTCCGCCGCCGGTCAGGTCCTGAACCGTGGCCCGATCGCCCAGGCGGCCAGCGATTCGCACGGCCGCCCGACGGTCGGAAAAGGCCGCAGCCTGAACCCAATAGGCCGATCCGTCCGAAACCGCGGGCGCGATCGGCGCCAGAGGCTGCGAATAGGGCCTCGACGGCTGCGCCGGTGCGGCTTCCGCCCGCCGCAGAGACGTCCCGCCCCCTGCCCTCGGCGCGCGTCCGACATAACGCACCCGCACCTCGCCCACGCCCTGGGACAACAGGCCCAGTTCTTCAGCGGCGGCGCGCGACAGATCGATGATCCGCCCGTCGACGAACGGCCCGCGGTCGTTGATGCGCAGGATGACGCGGCGACCGTTGGCCCGGTTCGTCACCTCGACCAGACTCGGCAGAGGCAGGGTCTTGTGCGCCGCCGTCAGGGCGTTCATGTCGAACCGCTCGCCGGTCGAGGTCGGGCGGCCGTTGTGCTGCGCCCCGTACCAGGAGGCTATGCCGACCTCGTCATAGTTCGGCTCCTCGGCCGGGCGGTACCAACGGCCGCGGATCTGATAGGGTCGCATCGTGCCCGAGACGATGGGGGCGGGGTCGGTCACGACCGGCGGCGGCAACGGAGCCTCGCGCCCTCCTCCAAGGCTGGCGCAGGCCGCCAGCGTGGAAAAGGCGGCGGCGATCAACGCGCCCCTAAGCAATCTCGCCATCATGGCCTTACGCACTCCCGGTCACTCGGGGCGATCATCGCTAAGGACGTTTCCTGTTTGGTTAACAGGCCGTTTGAGGCTATGCGTCCCGGCGTCGCAGCGACGCTTTCGCGTCCGCGCCCAGTTCTTGAAGCGAGCGCCTTGAAACCCTCCCTCTACCAGACCCGCTCGGGGGTCTTCGCCCTGGCGACCCTGTGCTGCATTCTGTGGGGCAGCGCCTATCCGGCCATCAAGAACGGCTATGCCCTGCTGCATATCGCGCCGGGCGACATCGCCAGCCAGATGCTGTTCGCCGGCTGGCGCTTCGCCCTGGCCGGCGCGATCCTGCTGATCGTCGCGGCGGCGATGCGAAAGCCGATCCTGGCCCTGAACGGAAGAGAGATGCGCCAAGTCGCTCTGCTTGGGCTGATGCAGACGGCGATCCAGTATGTCTTCTTCTATATCGGCCTGGCCCACGCCACGGGCGTGAAGTCGTCGATCATGAACGCCACCGGCGTCTTCTTCAGCGTGGTCCTGGCCCACTTTATCTACGCGAACGACCGGCTCAGCGGACGCAAGGCGCTCGGCTGTCTGATCGGATTCCTCGGCGTGGTGGTGGTCAACCTGGGCGGCGGCGCGCTAGGCTTCGACTTCAGCTTGCTGGGCGAAGGCTTCGTCATCATCGCCGCCTTGGTGCTGGCGGCGGCGTCCATCTACGGAAAGCGAATCTCGGCCAGCATGGATCCGATGGTGATGACCGCCTGGCAGTTGTTCATCGGCGGGGTGATCCTGACGGGGATCGGCATGGCGGGGGGCGGTCATCTGGAAGCGCTGGACCTGCAATCGGGCGCGCTGCTGCTTTATATGGCCCTGCTGTCCTCGGTGGCCTTCGCGGTGTGGAGCCTGCTGCTTAAGCACAATCCCGTTGGACTGATCGCGGCCTTCAACTTCTTGATCCCCGTCTTCGGCGTCGCCCTGTCGGCCATTTTCCTGGGCGAATCCCTGCTGCGGTGGAGCTATGTGGCGGCACTGGTCCTGGTCTGCGCCGGCATCTGGCTGGTGACGCGCCCGTCTCGCCCCACCGCTCCCGCGGCTGCTCAGGCCTGACGCGGTTTCCGCTTGGGCAGAGCCAAGGTTGCGGCTATGGAGCCTCCGCGCGCTGTTTCGACTCGCGCTGGACAGGTGGCCGAGTGGTTTAAGGCAGCGGTCTTGAAAACCGCCGTAGGTGGAAGCCTACCGTGGGTTCGAATCCCACCCTGTCCGCCACTCACTCATCAACAACTAGGAAGTACTTTTTAAGTACGGCCTAGCTTTGGTTGTAAAAACAGCACCAAAGATACAGTAAAAATCGAAGACATTTCCAATGATAATTGGAACTAATTTGGTTGGGTTTTCTGCGATCGATGCTCATTGCCTGTTTACAGGGAAATACAGGGGATCGCGGCGGTCTGGCCTAGCGTTCAGAACAATAGCGCGCCGCGCAAACCTGCGCGCTGCTGACGGCCTTGCGGGCGCGCGGATTCACGATCGGCGAGGACCGAGACTGACTCACCGGCGGGGGCGAAGACCAGGTCGCCCTTTGTCTCTACGTCCGCCGGCCGAGGAGCGCCGCGGGGATTCGAGCCGCGGGACTCCGCAATGGATCCGTTGGCGGTATTGCTGACCGCGATCGCGGCATTGAGCTCCGCCAGCGTTCCCGCGGGATCGCGGAAGGCGCGGGCGCCGTCGATGATCAGGAAGTCCGAAAAATATAGGCGCCGATCATAGGCGGCGTTGAAATTGTTCGGGCCGGCGATCATGAGGCTCGAGAATCGATCGCCGCTCGACCGGAAGAAGGACGAGGTGACGTTGGTGAAATTCGTGGTGCCGGTGACGCTATCGTTGAGCACGCTCGTCTCGTTCCAACGCAGGCCTGCATCAATCGAGCTGATGAAGGGCAGGATGCCGTCCGTGGCGTAAGTGACGTGCCCCTGAGAATTTCCTCCACGCGGAGCTAGAGTCCGACCCTTGAAAGGACGGACGGAATGAAACGAGCGAGATTCACGGAAGAGCAGATCATTGGGATCCTGCGGGAGAACGAGGCCGGCGCCAAAGCGGGCGAGCTGGCGCGCAAGCACGGCGTGTCGGAGGGCACGATCTACGCCTGGAAGGCCAAGTTCGGGGGGATGAGCGTGTCGGACGCCCAGCGCCTCCGGGTCCTGGAAGACGAGAACGGCAGGCTGAAGCGTCTTTTGGCCGACGCCATGCTCGACAAGGCGGCGCTGAACGATCTGCTTTCAAAAAGTGGTAGGGCCCGCGGCGCTGCGCCAGGCCGTCGCCCATCTGAAGGCGGCGTTCGGCGTCAGCGAGCGACGGGCCTGCTCCATTATCAAGGCGGACCGTAAGTCGGCGCGCTCGGGACGCCGCGTCGCGCGCGAGCTGACAGCGCTGATCGCTCGGCTGGGCCGTCCCGCCATGATCGTCAGCGACAACGGCACGGAGTTCACATCCACGGCCATCCTGGCCTGGGCCAGGATCATGGCGTCGACTGGCACTACATCGCGCCCCGCAAGCCGACCCAGAACGGGTTTGTGGAATCCTTCAACGGGAGAGTACGGTTCAAACCGCCTCGCTCACCCCAGATCGCCGCCGGCGACAGGCAGGACAACGCCTGTGATGTAGCTGGCCTCGTCGGAGGCCAGGAACAGGATCGGCGCGATCTGTTCGTCGAGCGTGCCGTAGCGCTTCATGAAGGCCGAGCTAGTGACCTGATCGACGGCTTCCGCCATCCAGGCCAGTTCCTGGGCGCTGTCCCCCTCGGCGTTCCGTGGCGTGCGACGAGGCGGGGCCGACGTCCCGCCCGGAGCCGTCGCGACGACGCGGATACGCTGCTCCGCATACTCCATCGCCAGGCTCTGGGTCAGGGCGTTGATCCCCCCCTTGGCGGCCGAATAGGGAACCCTGCGGATGCCCCGCGTGGCGTTGGAGGAGACGTTGACGATCACGCCGCCGCCCTGGTCGAGCATGGTCGGCAGGACGGCGCGGCAGCCGTAGAGCGTCGGGAAAAGCGAGCGGCGGATCTCCTGGTCGATCTGTTCCGGTTCGAACGCCGCGAAGGGCCGCATGCGGATGGCGCCGCCGACATTGTTGATCAGGATGTCTATCCGGCCGAACGCCTGGACAGCGGCCGCCATCGCCGCTGCCGCGCCTTCGTAGGTTTCCAGGTCGCAGCAGAAATGACGGGCCTCGGGCCCGGCCTCGGCGGCGACCTCGCTCACGAAATCCGCGCGATCGACGAGGAAGACACGCCCGCCCTCGGCGGCGATGCGGAGCGCCACGCCCCGGCCAATGCCCTGGGCGGCCCCGGTGACGACCACAGACTTGCCGGCGAAGCGACCCTGGACGCTCATGCGGCGGCCCTCTCGGTCTCGCTCGGCGCGAACTTTTCGTAGTGGAAGTGCGTGGGCGTGACGCCCTTTTCGCGCAGGAAGACGCGCACCGCTTCGACCATCCGCGGGGGGCCGCACAGATAGATGTCGCAGTCGCCGGCGTTCAGGTGCTCATCGGCCAGATGATGGGTGACATAGCCCTTGAGCGGATGTTGGCTGGCCTCGTCGGCGACGCAAGCCGCCCAGGTCAGGGACGGCAGGCGCGTCTTCAGAGTCACCAGTCGATCGGTCTCGACCAGGTCGCCGTCGTGGGTCACGCCATAGATCAGATGGATCGGCTGGTCGCTGCCCTGATCCGCCAACACTTCCAGCATAGACAGCAGGGGCGCCAGCCCCGTCCCGCCCGCGAGCATGACGACCGGCCGATCCACCGGCCTCAGGAAGAAGCTACCGCTGGGGCCGAAGAAGGTCATACGGTCGCCGACCGCCGCCTTGCTCGTGAGCCAGCCGCTCATCAGGCCACCCGGAATATTCCGGATCAGGAAGCTGGCCTCGCTCGCCCCCGGCTTGGAGCTAAAGGAGTAGGAACGGTGCTGTTCGGCCCCTGGCACGCCGAGATTCACATACTGGCCCGGCAGGAAGTTCAGCCCCGCAGGATTGTCGAGCGCGAGACGCAGGACGACGGTGCTGTCCGACGCTGTCTCCACCGATGTGATGACGCCTTCGTGGGCCGCCGGTTTGACCTTGCAGGCCGACGACGGGACCGGCACGGCGATGATGCAGTCGCTGGACGGCGTCATCTGGCAGGTCAGGACGATCCGTTCCTCCGCCTCGTCCTGGGTGAGGGCGTCCTCGATATAGTCGTCGCCCAGGTCATAGTCGCCCTGTTCGCAGCGGCATTTGCAGGTGCCGCAGACGCCGTCGGAACAGTCCATCGGCAGGTTGATCTTGTGCCGGTAGGCGGCGTCCAGAACCTTTTCGCCGGGATTGCACGCGATGAAACGGGTCTCGCCGTCCTCGAAATTGAGCGCGATACGGTAAGTCATGCTAATTCTCCGCCCAATCAGACGTGGTAAACATCGATGATCTGGCGGATGTAGTCGTTCTTCAGAACGATCTTCTTCCGCGTGATCAGCGGCGACGGCCCGCGGACATCCAGGCTGTAGTAGGACGTCCCGAAGAAGGTCAGGGTGTCCTTGTACCTGTGGCTGAGCGTGAACCAGTTGAAGCGGATATCGAGCTCGCCGTCGCGCTCCTCCGTGATCTCCACATTGGAGATGTTGTGGCTGGTTCGCGGCTCTGGCGTGCTGGCGCCGGACCGTTCGGTCTTGATGCGGAAGACCCGGTCCTCCAGCCCGTCGCGGTTGGGATAGTAGATCAGCGAGATATGCTGCTGGGGATCCTCGACCAGTTGATCGTCGTCGTCCCAGGCCGGCATCCAGTATTCGACCTGGGGTGAATAAAGGGCGATCCACTCGTCCCATTGACGGTCGTCAAGCAGCCGCGCTTCGCGATAGAGGAAGGCCTCGACCTCGGCGCGCGTCAGGCTGCGGTTCAGGGTCGCGGTCATGCGGCTGCCTCCAGAGCGGGCTTGGGCGCGGCCATGCCGCCATCACCGCCGCCATCGCGGTCAAGGGCCTCGATGAGCGTCTGGGCCCAGTATTCGTGCTGACGCACGAACAGGCCCTCGTCCTCGCTGCGATTGCCGCTGATCAACGGCTCAAGCCCCATCGCCTTCGCATTCTCATCGGCGCCTTCGACCCAGTGGACGGCGCCGCGGCTCAGGTCGTTCCAGAGCGCGCCCGCGCCGGTATAGGCGTTCTGACAGGCGCGGAATTCCTCCAGATCGTCGGGCGTGCCCATGCCGCTGACGTTGAAGAAGTCCTCGTACTGGCGGATGCGCAAGGCACGCTCCGCCGCCGCCTCGCCCTTGGGCGCGAAGCAGTAAATGCTGATCTCGGTCTGATCGACGCTGATCGGCCGAACGACCCGGATCTGGGTGGAGAACTGGTCCATCAGATAGACGTTGGGATAGAGGCCGAGATTGCGCGTTTGGCCCACGATCAGGTCGGCCCGTGCCTTGCCGAGGCGCTGCTCCAGTTCCTCGCGGTGGGCGTAGATCGGACGCACTTCCGGATTGAGCGTGTCGGTCCACAACAGGATGTGGCCGTTGTCGAAGCCGTAGACCCCGCCGACGCTCTTGGACCAGCCGTTGGCGTCCACCGTGCGGGTACCTTCGGCCTCGTAGTTCCGATGCCCCATGGTGGCGGAGTAGTTCCAGTGCACGGCGCTAACGTGATAGCCGTCGGCGCCGTTCTCCATCTGGAGCTTCCAGTTGCCGTCGTAGACATAGGTGGAGTTGCCGCGCAGCACTTCCAGCCCCTCGGCGGCCTGGTCGACGATCTGGTCGATGATTACTCGTGTCGAACCCAGGTGCTCATCCAGCGGCTTCACATCTGGATTGACGCTGCCGAACAGGAAGCCGCGGTAGTTCTCGAAACGGGCGACGCGCGTCAGGTCGTGGGAGCCTTCAGTGTTGAAGCTCTCCGGATAGTCGCCGGTCTTGCCGTCCTTCACCTTCAAAAGCTTGCCCGTATTGCTGAAGGTCCAGCCATGGAAGGGACAGGTGAAGCTGCCCTTGTTGCCGTGCTTGCGCCGGCACAGGGTGGCCCCCCGATGGGCGCAGGCGTTGATCACGGCGTGCAACTCGCCGCCCTTATCCCGCGTGACCACGACCGGCTGACGGCCGATCCAGGTGGTGAAATAGTCGTTCGGTTCAGGGATCTGACTCTCGTGGGCCAGAAAGACCCAGTTGCCCTCGAAGATGTGCTTCATCTCCAGCTCGAACAGTTCAGCGTCGGTGAAAACGTCGCGACGGCACCGGAACAGGCCCTGTTCCGGGTTCTCGACGACAGCGGTTTCAAGGCGTTCGCGCAGGGTCTGCTTCATTGTGATTTCCTCATCTGATCGCCGCTCTCAAGCGGCGACGCGCGTGCGCTCGGACAGGACTTGATCGTTCTCGCCGACCGCCATCTGCAGTTCGAAATCAAACGATACGGTCACGGTGTCGCCCTGACGGTTCGGCATGGGCAGAAGCCCTTCCCGAGTCGCGAAGGCGAAGTCGTCGTTGGCGAAGGGATCGTCGCCGAAATTGATCTGGGTGGTCAGTTGCCGATAGCCCGGCGCCTCGATGAAGAAGTGGACGTGGGGCGGGCGCTTGCCGTGGCGCCCGACCGCCTGCATCAGGCGATCCGTCGCGCCCTGCGGCGGAACGGCGTAACCTTCCGGCATCTTGGAGTGGAAGGCGTATGCGCCGTCGTCGCCCAGCTTGATTCGCGCCCGGTTGTTGAACGGGGTCTGCTCCGTGGTCGGGTCGAAGTGGGAGTACCAACCCTTCGAGTTGGCGTGCCAGACATGGACGATCGCATCCTTCACCGGCTCGCCGTCGGGTCCACGGACCGTGCCGTACATACGAAGAGTCGAGGTGTCGTCGGCGTCCTTGGACAGATTGACCTCGCCCTCGACCAGCGGCGCCCCGGCGACATAGAGGGGGCCTTCGATGGTGCGCGGCGTTCCGCCGGCGCGGCCGACCTCGGCGTCCTTGGCGTCCAGATAGAGGTCCATGAAGTGCTCAAGGCCCGTGCCGGGGATCAGCAGCCCGAACTCGGGCGCAGCGCCGGACAGGTAGTTCACGCCACCCCAGAACTCGTCCTCGCTGATGTCGTAGCGGACGATGACCTCGGCCACCGCCTGGGTGAGGTCACGAACGATGGCCTTCAGGCGCGCATCGCCGCCTTCGCGGTCAAGGCCGGCCGCACGGTCGAGCAGAGCCTGAACAGGAGCGGATTTGACGAAATCGGTGTGCATTCGAATGTCTCCCTTGAGAATATGGCGCCGCTATTTCAGCGGTCATTCTGTCGATGAGATCGCGTTTCGTCCCACATCCGCCCGCCGCAAAACTCCGACACGGACGGGTCGAAGCGTTTGCCCTGGGTATCGAACAGCACCGTCTTGACCACGCATTTGGCGAAGTGATTGCCCTTTACGGCGAGGATGCAGGGTCGACATCATCCGCAGAGTGCTAATCTCCCCCCGGATCGAAATCCAAAACCGATGCGGTCTTCTATTATACCTTTGAGACACATTCCGCTCATGCCGACGTCACTCGATCATGCACGGATCGGGCCTGGTGACGCCGGTAGCAGCGGGCGTGAATGATCGCGATGCACGTCCTCAAGAGGCGGAAGAGGTTCACGATGAACGTCGCCGCGCCCGCCGTTTCCTTCGAGCGAACGGCGCTCTTGTCGGACGGTTTGACAGACCGCCCAACAAGGCCTGCTATGGCGGTCAGCGGGCCCTTTCCGTCGGTCGGCGCGGCGCTTCGGCGGAGGACGTAGAATGGAACTCAGACAGCTTCGTTATTTCGTCGCCGTCGCCCGCACCCGCAATGTGAGCCGCGCCGCAGAAGAACTGCACATCGCCCAACCGCCGCTCAGCCGCCAGATTCAGAACCTGGAGGCGGAACTGGGGGTCAAGCTGCTGGATCGCAGCGCCCGTCCGCTGCAACTGACCGAGGCGGGCCGCTTCTTCTATGGCCAGGCGCTGCAGATCCTCGGGCGTCTGGCGCAGTTGAAGGAGCAGACCCAGGAAATCGGCGCCACCGGCCGGACCCGCTTCGTCATCGGCTGCGTCGCCTCCAGCCTGTATGGCGGCACGCCCGACCTCATCCGCCGGATGCGGGCGCGCTGGCCCCACCTGCAGATCGAAATCCTCGAGATGATGTCCAGCGAGCAGATCACGGCCCTGAAGGAAGGGCGTATCGACCTCGGTTTCGGTCGAGTCCGCCTTACCGACCCCGCCATCGCGCGGGTTCGCTTGCGGGAAGAAGCGCTGGTTCTCGCCCTTCCGGCGGAGCATCCGCTCGCCAGCACCAGCGACCCGGTCGAGTGGTCGGTCCTGACCGAAGAAACCCTGATCCTCTACCCGTCCCAGCCTCGCCCGAGTTTCGCGGACGAAGTGCTGTCGCTTTTGGCGGACGCCGGCATCTCGCCAGCGGCGACGCGCGAGGTCCGTGAACTCCAGACCGCCATGGGCCTCGTGGCCTCGGGCCTCGGGGTCGCGGTCGTCCCTGCGTCCGCGCATCGGCTGCGCAGCAGCGACGTGGTCTTCCGCCCGATCAATGACCCCAAGGCCGTCTCGCCCATCATCATGAGCTATCGCGTCAATGACGCCAGCGGCCGGATTGATGATATCAAGGACCTCATCGAACAGATGTACGCCGCGAACCCCGCTTGGCTCGCGCTGTCGGAATCCCGCATCAACCTCCGGGGGTGAATGGATCGCGGAGCGGAGCAATGAACGCCGACGTCGGTTGGGTTTCCACGAACCAACTCCTTCGCCTGTTTACAGGGAAATACAGAGAATCGCAGCGTTCTGGCCTGGCCTCCGAAAGGAGGGAGCGCCGCGCAAACCCAAGCCGCCCGCGCGGCCGCCGCAGACGGGGCCCGAAGCTTGGAGCGGCTCACAGGGGGGGGGCAGTCTCACCGCCCTCAGCGGGATCGAACGCCTCAAGGCCGCGGCGTCGCCGGGCTCTCGCCAATGGGCGCTGGCCCAAGCCGCCGCCAACGAATCGGTTCACGCCAAAGTCCGCAAGATGCGCCATCGGGAAGCCGCCGCCCCGACCCGCGCGGCGCCCCTGGCCGACCTCGACTAAAGGGGGATCTGCCCGAGGGACAGGCTGGCTGAGGTTCGCGCCGAGACGGACTCTCCCTTCCTGCTGATGTTGGCTCAGTAGCGTCGCCGAGCCGACACCTTTTTTCCTCCGGTGCCCCTGCCGTCCCATGACGTCGCCGTCGCCAATGCCGTGCCGGGGTTGCAACGCGGCCCCGTCGCTCATGAAGGGGCGCGCAGAAGAACGCTGATCGTCATGATAAAGCCAAGCTACGAGATTACTGTCAAGCTTGACTTCGTCTCTCGAAGAAGACGCCTCCAGTGATTTAAGGGCCTAGCTTTTTATATGAAATCTCGTTTCCGAGTTTGCGTGACCCTGGGTGCGGCGATCGTGGCATCGTCCCTTACAGCCTGCAACAAGGTCGACGCGCCGCCCGCCGCCGAAGAGGCGGAAGCCAACGCCGACGCCTTGCTCACTGCGATCAATGACGGTCTCGCGCGCATGAATTACGGTGAAGCCGCCCGCCTGGCGACCGACGCCCAGAGCCGTTTCCCCGGCGACCAACGGGTCCACGCCGCCGCCGCCCGCGCTCAGGCGCGCCTCGGCGACGCCGAAGCGTCCGCTGCGGCGCTGGACCGCGCGATCGCCGCCGGGCTTCCCCACGTGGCCGACGTACTGGCGGAGCCGGCCTTCGACACCGTGCGCGGCCACCGCGCCTTCGCTCCCTATCGCGCGCGCCTCGCCGCATCGGGCTCTGCGCTCACCCGCCCCACCAGCCACATCCGCGCCGGCGACGTGGAAATCATCGAAAGCGCCGACGGCGACGTCATCCGCGCCGGCGACGTCGTTCTCGACACCCGTCACTAAGAGTTCCCCATGACCTTCAAAATCTCTTGCGCCGCCGCCATGGCCTTGGCGGCGGTCAGCACCGCCGCGCTCGCGCAAGCCAATACAATCGTTTCCGGCAGCGGCTCCGCCCCGGTCACGCGCGATACGAACGCCGTCCGCGCTCAGGCCGAAGCCTTGGCCAAGGCCGATTTGGTCCGCGCCTTCGCGCGTCAGGTCATCGGCGCTGAACGCCTGAGCGAACTCACCCCCGAAATGGTCAGCCAGTTGGCTACCCAGATCCGCAACGACATGATCGTGGATCGCTCGTCCGAACGGGTCGGCGCCGCCTTCAACGTCACCCTGTCGGCCAGCATTGACCGCGAATGGTTCCAACGCGGGCTGGATGATCTCGGCGTCGCCTCCTCTTCGCGCCGCGGCGGCAGGCAGCAGCAGCGCATCGTGGTGATGATCGACGAAGCCATCGGCGTCGCGCCGGACTTCAGCCAACCGGCCGAAATCGTCACCGAGTATGATCGCGACAGCGGCTCGTCCTTCAGCGACAAGTCGGCGCTGGCGTACGGCAATCGCGAACGCGCCGGTTCGTCGTCGTCCTCAGCGTCAGGCCAGTCCTCGCAAGGCCGATACGCTGGCGGCGCCAGCGGCGCGCGGGGTTCGGTCGCCGTCAGCGGGTCGGGCAGAAGCTCCAGCGCCCAACGCTCGCGTTCGTCGTCCGCTTCCTCCAGCGACACCTCGCTGATCAACCGCACCAACGTCGAGGCCAGCACCCACGACGACGTTCGCTTCCGTCAACGCATCACCTTCCAGTCCGCCGCCAGCAGCGCCACAGGGCGCGCCGCTGTCTCGGCCCTGACGGAAGGCCTAGTCAACTATGACATCGGCATTTCCAGCGTTGTGCCGCTGATGGCCAGCTTCCAACCCGGCCCGACGCCGCTGTTTTCGGAACTTCAATCCAGCGGCAAGCTGAGCCAATTCTTCCAGTATGCGCAGAGCCAGTCGGCGCCCTTCTTCATGTCGGGCGCGCTGGAGATCAATCATGGCGGTCGCCATCCCGCCACCGGCGAGGTGGAATGCACCGGAGCCTTCAATGCGGACGCCTACAGCACCGCCACCGGCCAGAACGTCGGCTCCGCCTTCCGTGAGGCGACCGGCACAGGCCGCAACAGCGCCGATTGCGAAAACCGCCTGACCACGGCTCTGGCCGGTCAGGTGGCGGCGGCGCTGGGCCCGCAGATCCAGCGCGAATGGCGCAACGTCAGCCGCGCCCAACCCTCGGCGATCCAATCCGCATCGGCCCCGGCCGAATACACCCTGACCGTGCGCGGCAATGATCTGAACATGGGGGTTCAGGCCGATCTTCTCGATGCGCTCGGCGCCATCCAAGGCGTCGATCAGCACGCCTTCCTCGGGCAGGACGCCAAACAGATCAACATTCACGTGCGCTATTCCGGCTCGACGCCCCTGCACCTCGCCCTGTTCCAGCGTCTGCGCGGCAATCCGAGCTTCGCCGCCATGCAGTCGCAGACCGCGCCACAGCACGTGATCCTCTGCCTGAACGGCTGCTGATGTCGCGCCTCGCTCCCCTTCTGCTGGCTGCAGTGATCGCCGCGCCGACGACCGCCGCCGCTGACGAAAGCGGCCTCCGGCTGTACCCGATCCGCGGTCTGTTCGGCCCGGCGGATTCCGCCTGCGGAAAATCGGGCCGCACCGACAATCTGATCTCGCCCGCCCTGTGCGACAAGCTCGAACCGATTGAGCGCCGTCAGTATTGGGGCGAACGGTTCAACGCCTTGATCGCCGATCGCTTTGGTTCAGATCAGGTGACGCGCGACCTGTCAGCGCTGCCGCCCGCGGGCATGACGCGCGAAACCCTGATATCGCGCACCCTCGTCGCATCGCTGCATGTTTCGCGAGCCGACCTGTGGGTTGTGCCCAAGGCCAGCGTGGTCGAGACTCACATGCCCATCACCGTCACTCTGTTGATGACCAATGTGCTGACCGGCGAGGTCATGTTCGCCCATTCGGTCTCGACCAATGTCCAGGGATTGATGGAGCGCGCCGGCTATCAGGCCGAGGCCGCAGCCCAGTTTGACCGCCATTTCGACGCCGCCCTGGTGCGCCTGGTCGATGAAGCCAGGACCCGCTTCCAGCCCAACGCGGTCACGACCCAGGTCCGCAGCCGCAACGGCGATCTCTACGTCGTCGACGCCGGCTTGCAGAAGGGCCTGCGCCCCGGCGACCAGATCGGCGCCGACGCCCGCGTGGTGTTCGCCGACGCCCACTACGCCGTGGTCGCGCCAGCCCTGGATGCGCTCAGCGTCGGACAGACCCTGTCGCGTTATGTGGCCCAACCCCTCGACGCCCTGAGCCGGCCCTCGGTGCTGGTCGTGGTGGCTGACACGGCGCCCGATATGCCGCGCGGCTACGCCGCCGTCATCATGGAAGAAGCCTTGTCCGCTGCGGGCGGCTTCGCTCTCGTGCAGATCAACCCGGCCGCCTCGGCCATCCGCGCGCCCCAACTGACGGCGGCCGGCGTGGAAAGTCGCCCGCCCGCCCTGCCGGACTACTTCCTTCGCGTCACCGTCGCCCCGCTGGAGCCCGTCCAGGCCGCCACCAACGTGCGCAACGTCGACCGCCGCGTGCAGGACGCTCGCGTCTTCCTGGAGGTCATCGACCATGACGGCCGCGCCGTCTTCGCTGTCGAAGGCAAGGACCAGCAGATCGACGAAATCGCAGACGGCATGGCCCCCTCCACGGCCCAGCGCCGCGACGTGGCCGTCCGGAACGCCATGAAGCGCGCCGCTGAAGCGCTCAAGTCCGGCTTCACGCCGTCCCGCGTACGGTTGGCTGTCGCTTCAGCCGATGACGGGGAAGTCACGATCGCCGACCCAACCGGCGCGCTCGGCATCGGTCAGGACGCTCATGTGGTGCGCTCCATCGGCCGCGTTTCAGGCATTCAAGGGGATGTCTGGATGCCAGTCGCATCTCTGGAAGTGACCGGTTTCGGCGACGGAATCGCCACGGCGCGTCAATCCGGCGTCGAGATCGCCAAAGTTCGGCGAGGCGATCAGGTGGCCCACGACACGATCGGCTCCCTGTCGGCTTCGCGTTTCCGCTATGGCCAATGCGCCACAGCCGCCGGCGATCCCGTCGTCGTTTTCCGCGGGGCGGAACAGCCGCTGTTCCGCGCCCTCAGCTTCAACCGCTTGGCCGCGGGCTTCCCGGGCGCGGTTCACGCGACGCGCTTTGGCGACGAAGCAGCCCCCCTGGCCCTCACCTCCATCGCGCCCGAATACCGCGAGGTGAAGGCGCTGACAGTGCGGCCCGCCGACCTGTGCTTCGAAGCCGTCCACAATCTGACCCACACCGGCCAGAAGCGGTCGGGCCAGACCTTCGTCCAGAACACCTATGATCTGACGGTGGGCTATGTGCTGAAACGGAACGACCAAAGGGTCGGCGCTCAGGGGCTGCAACAGACGCTTGCCGCCACGGCCGTCCCTGCGGACGCCGACGCCACGCATCAGACCCTGTCTGTTCAGATCGATCTGGCCGATTTCGCCTCAGACCTCGCCTTACGCGCGGCCAAGGCCTTGAACCCCAATCCCTAACCGTCTCTGCAACTGGAGCTTCTCATGAAGACCTTGTCTCTTTTGGCTGTCGCTCTGACCGGCGCCCTGGCCGTCTCCGGCTACGCCTCCTCCGCTCATGCCCAACTGGGCGGACTGCGCAAGCTGGTGCCCGGCGGCGCTCAGTCCGGCCCCTCCGCTGGCGATCCCGACGCCTTCCTGAGCGAGACCGTCGAGACCACTAAACTCGTCTGGAGCGCCGCTTCGCTTCTCGCGAACGCCGTCGCCGAAGACGGCAAGCAAGACGAAGCCCGAGCGCAGCTCGCGGCGATCCAGGGCGCTTCGTCGCTCCGTGAGCTTCAGACTCAAAAGGCAAACTTCGAGGCCAACGTCGCGGCCGTGAACGCCAACGTGGCGGATGCGGCGACCTTCCAGGCGAAATACGACAACGCCAGCGAGCAGCAACGCACGATGATGCTGAACGCCGCCTACAACTTCACCATCGGCATGATGCGCAACGTCCAACTGGCCCAACAGGCGCCGGACCTCATCACCGGCCTGCAGTCCAATCCCATGCACATCACCAAGCTGGGCAGCCTGCGCGCCGCCGCCGGCCTGCTCGGCGACCAAGTCCAGAGCACCCGCTCCATGGTCGGCCCCATGCGCACCCTGCTCAGCCGCGGCGGCGTCGAAGTGCCCGCCAACGCCACGGCCTCGAGCGCCAAGCCGATCGAACTCTGAGCCTTTGAAAAGCGGCCGAACACAGCGCGCCTCGCGCGT
Source organism: Brevundimonas sp. 2YAF1 (assembly GCF_052114745.1). Classification (NCBI taxonomy): domain Bacteria; kingdom Pseudomonadati; phylum Pseudomonadota; class Alphaproteobacteria; order Caulobacterales; family Caulobacteraceae; genus Brevundimonas; species Brevundimonas sp. 2YAF1. The sequence continues at coordinate 354,797 of NZ_JBFRFI010000001.1, forward strand.
GTTCAGCCGCCCCTCATCGACAACCGATCTGATCGCGATCAGTCTAGCGGGCTCCGAACGGATTGGCCGTCATCCCCGCCGCCATCCTTGATCCGCCCCACACGGCGGCTTCTCCGATGGTCCCGGCGCTTGTGGGTCCCGGTCCGCTTATCCCGGCGTTCCGGCCGCCGCTGGCGGCGCCTCGAGCGAAGCGGCGGCGATGACGCCCCTAAAGGTCTCCAACACCTCAAAATGATCAGTGGCTAAGAATTACTCGATGGGCTGTCGAGACAGCAGGCGTTCCAGGAACCCCGCCGCGATAACCAACAACCAAGGCGTCGTCGCCATAAGGGGGTCACCATCGCCAACTCGCGCACCAATCTCTCGCGCTCGATATGGTCGGCGCCGGCCACCTCCTTCCACCGTATCGGGTTTGACAAGATCGGCGGGCCGCTATCTCCCCCTGGCTATAGCCGCGCTCGCGCAGCGCGCCGACGACGCGGGCCAGGTTTTCGACCAGGCTCTGCAGCGGACGGATCGACGGCCATTGTGCGTTGGGCGGCCGTATTCAGGATCGCCGAGCTTCACGGTGCGTGCCGGTCGAAGCGCGTCGAGCCGGGCTTGGTACCAGGCTGGATCCATGAATATCTCCATCGCCGATGGCTCCGAATACCGGCTCCTCCCCGTGCTCGGCTTGTCCCGCAAGGCGGCCCCTCGTCACATTGGCCAGAACGCCACAGCACCACGACCCGAGGACAACAATTATCCGCAGCCACCGACCGGTAAGGTTACTATTCGCCCATGAGGGGAAAATTTCATAAATAACTGACGACTAGCTCGAAAAAAAATGGCGTTTCGACGTTATTCGACGTTGCCATCTCGCCGTTACGCCGGTAACGCTTTCTTAACCTTTTGGTTGAAGGGGGGCGTCGCGAGCAAAGACTCATTCAGCACACACCCTTCGGAAGGTCGCGTGAGTAGCGGCGTTTTTGCGCCGTCAACCGAACATTTTTTCGAAGGGACACATCATGAAGAAGCTGTTTATGGCCGCCATGGCCACCACCCTGTTCGCCACCCCGGTCTTGGCTGAGTCGAGCGACACCGCGACCATCGCCATGACGGGCACGGTCGAGCAGATCTGCACCGTTGTGCCGCAAGCGGGCTTGGCAGGCGGCAACGCCGGCGCTTCGACGCCGTATTCGGTCAGCGGCGACAACGTCACCACCAGCTGGCAGTTCGCGATCGCCAACACGACCGATCCGACCCAAGCCACCATCGGCGACACAAGCCAGCGGTTCTTCTCGGTCGGCTTCAAGACCTTCTGCAACGACGACTTCACGTGGACGACGACCGCCACCAACGGCGCCATGCTCAACAGCAGCACCGCGCCTGCCGGCTTCACCAACAGCCTCGACTATACGCTCGCCATCAAGCAAATCGGGACCGGGGCTGGCACGCAACAGAACGGCGTGAACCTGGCGGCTGGCGGCTCCGGCGTGTTCCAAAGCGACGCCTTCGAGGGCACGTCGCAACTCGACATCAACGTCCCGGCAAGCACGACGCCGCCGATCGCTGGCGATTTCGTGGAAACCCTGACCCTGACCTTCGTGGCTGACGCCAGCTAAGGTTGACGCCATCTTCGGGAGGGCGTCGCTGCGGCGCCTTCCCGAACGACGTCTGCGTCTTGCGTCATTGTTAACGCGTTTGTCTCTATGCTGAACTGAGCAGCGGCTCTCAGTATATTACGCGACATGCAGCGGCTGTGAATTCGGGGGAATTCGTGAAGTTAATTTCTCGCGGCGTTCTGTTGCTGAGCTGCCTGATCTGGACCGTCTGGCCTGCGCTTGCAGTCGCCAGCCTCCGCGTTAATCCGTTGGTCGTCTACCTCACTCCGAGTTCCTCCTCGGCGGTCGTCGAACTGACCAATGTCACCGACATCGACCTGCCGTTCGAGGTCACGGTGATGAAACGCGTCGTCGTGGATGGCGAAGAACAGCAGATTCCGGCCGAAGATGACTTCGCCATTTTCCCCTACCAGACGATCATTCCCACCGGCTCATCGCAGACGTTGCGCATGCAATGGCTGGTCGGCCAGGCCCCGCCGACATCCGAATCCTATTATGTCTACGTCACCCAAGTTCCGGCCCAGATCACGCCCGGCGTGAGCGGCGTTCGGATCAACTACCAGTTCGGCATCTCCGTTCATGTGGTTCCGCCTGGGACGCAGCCGGACATTCAGATCACCGCGTCTCGCCCGGCCGAAAAAGACGGCGTCCGCGGCGTGGAGATTGATGTCCGCAACGTGGGATCCCGTTTTGCGCGTATGTCGGAACAGGAACTGATCGTGGATGGTGGTCCTACGATGGACCGCGCCGCGCTGAAAAAGGCGATCGGCGTCGGCTTCCTCCTGCCGGGCCAGACCAACACCTTCTTTATTCCCCGCGATGGCGCCGTCCCGGACGCGGCGGCGATGAGGCTGCGGCATCTTGGCCCGGTCTAGCTCGCGGCATATGATCGCCCTTGGCGTTGCGGCGTCGCTACTGGCCGTTTCTCCGGCGAACTCCGAGGTCCTTGACCAAGACATCGCCCCGCCGCAGCGCCTCGTGCCTATCACTGTTCCGGTTTTCGACGGCGATCGGCCGATCGGCACCGTGTCGGCAAGGGTCAACGGAACGGGCGCCTATCGGATATCGGCTGCGGCGCTTATCCCCATCCTTCGGCCGGTCTATTCCGCTGAAGAGTTCGCGCTCCTCGAGCCTCAAGTCGCCACGCTCGGAGAAATCGGCCCGGAAGAGGCCGCAAGACTAGGCCTGCCCATCCGGTTTGACGCTCAGAAGGCGGCCCTGCGACTCGATGTGCCGGCGAACCAGCGAGGACGCACGGAGATCGCTCTGGCCGCCCCTGGTCGAGTGCCTGAACCCGATCGCTCGCGTCAGACGCCTAGAGATTTCACCGCCTATCTGAACACGAACATCTCGGTCGTCGACAATCCTGCCTTCAGCGGCAGCCGCACCAGCGGCGCTGTCCTGTTCGAGGGCGCCGTGCGATGGGGCGGTTTTGCGATCGAGAATTCCTCAGTGCTTGCCACCGGGGGACACGAAGACGGATCGCTCAGCCGCCAGTTCACCCGCGTGACCCGCGACTTCCCGATAGCAGGCGTTCGCGTCTCCGCCGGCGACCTGTTCAGCACATCGCGCGGGTTTATAGGCTCGGTCGACGTGCTGGGCGTATCCGCCGTACGAAACGTCGAAACCTTCGATCCCTTCCAGTCCTCGCGTCCGACGGGGCGGCAGTCTTTCATCCTGAATGAAGCCTCGAACGTCGATATCATCGTCAACGGCGCGGTCCTCAGGCAGGTGCGCCTGCCCGCCGGCAATTATGACCTAACCAATTTCCCTCTGACTGACGGGGCCAACGACGTCCGCATCGAAGCCAGAAACGATCTGGGCCAGACTACCGCCTTCAACTTCACCAGCTTTTTCGATTCCAATCTTCTTCGCACGGGGCTCAGTCAGTGGGATTTCACCGCCGGCGTTGCGGCGACGCGGCTGTCTCGACGGATCGAATATGATTTCAACGACGCCCTCGTGTCCGGATTTTATCGTCGCGGCATCTCTGACGCGCTGACGCTGGGGATCAGCGGGCGGTATTTTCGCGATCAGTGGCTGATCGGCGGCGAGGCGACGGGCGCCACCGCCCTGGGCCGCTTCTCGACCGACATCTCGATCAGCCAGAGCGCCGGAAACACCGGCTTTGCCGTACTGATGACCGCACAGCCCGAACTTCCCGACGCTTGGGAAGCGCGGAACCGCCAAATCGACGGCTTCATCGAATACCGATCATCTGAGTACGGCGACAATGCGCTGTTTAACCTGGGCGAGACCTTCCGCACCGCCATCCGTTATGGCGACTCCTTCGGGTTCGAGCGCTACAACTTCACTGCCTCTCTGGGATATTCCCGGATCGGCAGAACGGGTCGGGAAGGTCCTGAGGCGTCTCTGTCGCTCGCCTACCGCTATCGCCCCGACGTCACATTGCGGGCCTCCACCGACTACCGGAGCGACGCGCAGGGCGAAGGCGAGGCGGCTGTGCGTTTCGGTCTATCCAAGTCGTTCGGATATAGCGGGCGCGCCTCCACCAGCTTCGATACGCGCGACAGTCGCTATCTCGCCGACTACGCCTTCAGCAACCAGTTTGGCGGCATCGGCACCCTGACCGGCAATGCTTCTGTCAGCGGCGCCGACAGCCAGGATGCTGTCGCGGACGGTTTTGTGAACTATACGGCGAACCGGTTCGAAGCCTCCGCCGGCTATTCCCAGGTGATCGAAGGCGAGCGTTCCTCTAGCGGAGGGCGCACGACGCTCAATCTCGCCTCAGGGCTAGCGTTCGCCGGCAATCAGTTTGCCGTGTCGCGCCCGATCCGGGACTCGTTCGCCATCGTCCGCGGACATCCGGCTCTGGAAGGGCGCACGATCGTCGTCTCCCCGGGCCGGGAGCGCCAGGGCGACCGGGCGCGGTCTGGCCCGCTCGGCCCGGCCGTAGTGTCCGACCTGGGATCCTATTCCATCGCGCGTCTGCCCTATGACGTGACCGATCTTCCGGTCGGCTACGACATCGGCGTGGGATCTATGGAGTTCTTCCCGCCCTATCGCTCCGGTTATCTGGTCGACATCGGCAGCGCCAGACTGGCCTCGGCGGTGGGGGTGGTCCTGGACAAGGACGGCGGGGCCCTGGGGCTGGCGGTCGGCTCCGCGTCCTCGACGACGGATCGGGGCTTCCTGCCGCAGCAGATATTCACGAACCGCGCAGGTCGTTTCAGCCTGTCGGGCCTCATCCAGGGCAATACCTATATCCTCGACTTCCCTGACAGGAAGCTCAAGGTTCAGATCACCATCCCGGCGGATGCGTCAGGATTCGTAAACGTCGGCGAGCAGATAGGAAGCGCAGACTGATGATGCATATCATGGCCATTCCAGTCGCCGTCGCCCTGAGCCTCGTTTCGGCCCAAGCTCATGCGGCGTGCCGGCTGAGCCTGGACCCGATCGAGACGGTCAATCTGATGGGGGCCGGCGGCGCGGCTTACGACGCCTTCGAACGCTCCACCTATCAGACCGATTTTTCCGTGATGATCCGCAACGACGGCGAGGACGACTGCAGCGGCTACCTTTCGCTGCAGAACGGCGACGGCCGGGCAGTTTTGCGGGGCTACGGCGGCGACACGCTCGATTACCGCCTCACCTCGTCAAGCGGACAGTCGGACCTGGTTAGCCCGCAGTCCGAAACACCCTCGCCGGCAAATGCAGTGCCCTTTTCCTTGACCCCGGGTCGCGTCCAGGTCCTCGGATTTTCCGTGAGGATTTCGCCGAACCAGATCGTGCCTTCAGGCGTATATGACACCACGCTGCTGGTGCGGGCGTTCGATACTGAGAACGGCATGCTTGTCGTGGAGCGCCCAGCGCGTCTGGCGACAACGGTCAGATCGGCCATGACCATCCTGCTGTTCGAGGGCGGCATTCCTGCTTCCAGCGCACGCGACGATGCCGGCGTTCGCACGCGGCAACTGGATTTCGACACACTTCAAGAGGGCGAACAAGCCAACCTTCGCGTGCTGGTTCAATCCAATGACGGATACGCCATCAGTTTCAGGTCTCTGAACGGCGGAGCGCTGTGGCACGAGAACCTGGGGCGCGCCTCCCAGATTCCCTATGCGGTCACCTTCGGCGGCGCCAAGGTGGCCCTGGGCACGGGCGAGACACGCACATCGTCCTTCCGCGCCACGGAAATGTCGGGAGCGACCGATACCCTGAACGTCCGCATCGGTCGAATCGGCGCAGCGCGCGCCGGCCGCTATTCCGACGAGATCACCATTCGCGTCGTGCCTGAAGGTTAGCCGCCGGTTACGATGCGGAAGCTCAACTGGGGCGGCGTCTCCACCGCATCCTCGGATAGCTTCCGCAACATAACGGTTTCACGACGCGACACCGCCGTGGGGTAACGTCGCACGACCGATTCCGATTGCGCGTCCATCGCGATTTCCTGACCGTCCAGAACCAAGACATAGCCCTGAGCGCCCTCGCCAACGAGGCTGGCGTAAAGCGTCGCTCCGTCTGACACGTTGCAGAACACCGCCAGCTCGGATGACAGGGCTGCGCCACCGGACATCGTCTTGACGGTGCAGATGGGCTGCACGCTCCCCTCGAAGCGCGCGGACTGCGCCGAAGCGCCGCTAGCCAAAACGCTCACGGCAACAGCGGCGGCTATCCGCATTGTTCGGGAATTCATCAGCAGGCTCCGAGCTATCGCCTGTAGAATGCTCCTCTAGGCTTAAGGATCTATTGCCCGCCCAACGCTCGCGCCCCCAACCGGCCCTTGGACAATCACGGATGCGCCGCCATGCTCTCAAGCTCTGCCAAGCGAAACGGGGTGACGGTGGCGCCGCACCTGCTGGAGACACGTTCGCATTGGACTGGCAGCACCGCCACGCCGTCAGTCGCTGACTGACGATTGCCCCCGCCCTGCTGTGGCTCGGGGGGTGCAAATCGGCTCAGCGTAGGGTCTGGACATTGGCTCGTTGCTTCGAAGCAGATTCCAATAGTCCCCGCGACCAAGCCTCCTTGCGGCAGTCTTTCCGCTAATTCCTAACGATGAACCATTGTCAGAACGCCCGCGACACGCCGATGTCGGCAGCCACCCGACGATAGTCGTAAATTCCAACCGTAGAATCGTTACGCTCTAGGGCGATGCGGACAGTCGGAGCGAAACCGTAAGCCGTCAGGGAGCGGAAAGTCATGCCGAGGCGGCCCGTGGCGAGCCACTCGCGACGCCTATCGGGAAAGAGAAACAGCCGTTCGTCACCTTCTGTACGGCGCAGGCCCGCCGAGATAAAGGCCGTCCCCCATCGCGTCTCGCGCCACCCTCCCAGGGTCAGCCCCCCCGCCCAGGTCGCATAGCCGGGATCGACAGCGCCTTGTCGGGTGATCGAGGCAGAAGCGGAGACGCCCGAGCGCGCGTCCAGCGCCCGCTCATAGGCCGCCGACAAGTCGTAGATGTTTCCATCCTGGAGGGCGTTGGTGTCGTATCGAGCGTCGCTGACGCTGTATGAGGTGATCAGCTGCGATCGTGCGTCCATCGCCCGCACCCAGTCGAACGCCAACGCCGACGTTTGAGCGGAGGGCTCGTTTCCGAACCAGCGCCAGGTCTGGCCGACCGAAGCGGTGAAGCGGTTGCGTTCGCCCCGCCGCTCCACGCCCAGAAGCGCCGAGGCGGAGACATCATTAAACTGACTCTGCCGATAGACGCTGCCCTGCACGGCCCCGCGCGGAAGGACCGACCACCCCTCTGCCATGGGTATCCGCCCAAAGACCTGAGCCATGCTGCGAAGCCCGGCTCCGGAGCGCGCCCGCGCATCGTCAGACAGGGTCAAGGGCGCGATGACCGTGTCCAGGGTCCGGGCTTCAGTCGCGCGATTGATGTTGCTGTCGGGGGCGACGGCGAATTCGAAGACGCCCCCGATGCGCTTTTCGCTGCGCAGGGCCCGGGCGAAATGATCGACCATGGCGGCGGCCTCTTCCGGCACGCCCGAGGCCCGGGCCTGACGCAGTTCGCGCCGCGCGTCCTTCTCACGTCCCAAGGCGGCCAGCATCCGCGCCAACTCCAGCCGGGCCACCAGCACGTCCGGTTTTTCGTCCAGCAGGGCGCGGAACATCACCGCAGCTTCGGAATATCGGCCCATGTCAGCCAGCAGGAGCCCGTGCCGATAGCGCGCCTCGGCCCGAATATCGGCGTCGGCGTCCCTGGCGAGCGCCTCGTAAATGACGAGAGCGTCCACGGCCTGACCCACCGCCATTCGGGCATCGGCCAGCGCGAAGAGTTGGGCGGCGCGGACCCCCTCCACCACGTCCTGCGACCTGACGGCGCCAGGGGCGGCGGCGATCAAGGCTGCTGCGGCTAGCCCCCAGCAAGCCTTACGATGCCAGCGGACGCTTCGCCCGCCTCCTTTCGGCGTCACTTACGACGCGCCACGGTCACGCCGTTGATAACCAGCCCTCCGGCCTGCACGCGCCCGGGTGCATAGATGTGGAAATCGCCCGCCAGTTCTTCTCCGGTCGGGCCGTAGAAGCGGGTGTTGATCTGGCCGATCTCCGCATTCCCTTCGATGATCGAGCCGGTGTTGCCATTCCAGAAGAGGCGCCCGCCGAATTCGTAACGACCGAAATCAAGCGGCTGTCCCTGCGTCTTGCCGTTCAGTACCAGGGCCCCCGTATAGGTTTGTTTTGAGAAATCCACGTCGAAGTTCGACGTGCCGCCCACATCGTACATGGCCCCGGTCGTCCGATTGGCTCCGGCGCCATAGACGCCCCCTTCGTAGCGGGCGCTGCCCGTGCGCCGGGTCAGCATGCTGTCGCGTGTCACCAGTCCGTAAACGAAGTGGTGCCGCTGAAGCTGAACTTCCGCGACTTCAACTACCTGGCTGGCCCACCGACCCAGGCCGACGTAGGTCAGCGCCAGTTCCGAGTTCGCCGATCCGAGCTTGTACAACTGGAGTTGCACCTCTCGATCGCCGAAGGTTTTCCTGTAGTGGACGAAGCTGGCGTCGTCGCCTGCGACAATGTCCCCAGAGGTGAAGGTGCCTCCTGCCATCGACGATAGGCCGGGGCCGAAGCTGAAGTTGCCATTAGTCCGATCATTGAACTGGCCGATCAACGGGATCTGCGACACGCTTCGAACAGCGTTCGAGGGGGTGGCCTTGCTGACCAAAAGGGCGCGTCCGCTCGCATAGAACAGTTGGGGGACCACGATTTCCGTCATCCGCAAGTTCACGCCAGCCGCCCCAGCACGCTGTCCCGTGAAGCTTCCGACGGCGGTCGCGCCGTCCGAGTTCGATGCGCTGAAACTGGCGCCCACCTCTTCGCTCTCCGGACCGAAGAAGCGCCCCGAGATATCGCCCGCCGTATTGGCCTTGGAAGATCCGACCGTAACATAGCCCGAGAAGGCGCCGTCACCGCTGCTCAGGCGGCGCATTTCGCTAGCCATACCCAATGGCCTACACCATAGACGACCCTAAGATCGGCCCGCACCATCTTCAAGCATAGTTTGTCTCGATGAGACGGATGGAGGACGATTAAATCGCCTGCGACAGGATGCAAGAGATCAGATTCTCGACGTTCAGCAGAATTTTTCTGCGCGAACAATAGATCATGACAGGAACTATTGTTTCCATAATAGAGATTTGGGAGCGCGGCATTTCTAGAGGGGTGGCAAAGCTCAGGTCCTTATCAATGGCTTGAGACCATCAATCCGGCCAGATAGCGGTTCGCCTTTTCAGCGCGCCTTCTCGCCGAGCGCCTTTGCAAGAAACAGTCCCGCTGCACCAACTCCAGCCGCCTGTAGCTCGTGCCGCCCTCCCTCGACCCAGAAAGTCTCGACCGGCACACCAACCTCGGCCAGAGAGGCGGCAGCCGCCTGCCCTTCGCCATAAGGAATCACGGTGTCCGCCGTGCCATGGACCAACAGGACGGGGGTCGGCGACGGCCGCCATGGCTTGGGACTGGCCAGCCGACCGGAAAAGCCCACAACGGCGCCTACCGGCCACCGGCCGGTCACGACGGCGTCGAGGGCCATGATCGTCCCCTGGGAGAAGCCCACTAGGGCGACCCGATCAAGCCGCTGTTCCAGGCCATGATCAGCGACCAATCCCTGGATCACGGCGTCAAGGTCCGCGCGCGCCGAAACGATGCGCTCGGCGCGATTGTCTGGCGTGACGCCGGCGACGCTGAACCACTGCCGCCCGGCGCCGCCTTGATCGAACGGGAAGGGACCGTTCGGAGCGGCGAAGGCGGCGCCGGGCAGAACTTTCGTCCAGACGTTCGCCAGTGGCGCTAGGGAGGCGCCGCTGCTGCCGACCCCGTGCAGGAAAATGACAAGGGAGTCGCTCATGTCGATCATGGTCTTTCTCCAACCGAAATGGCGTTGAAGGATTATCCGGGCGAAGCGGGCAACACATGTTCCGTTTAGGTATGGCAGGCAACCTCTTCGATCTTTTACGATCGGGCCTTCGAGGCCTAGCATTCTGGGCGTCGAATATGACGCCTCCCCCCACAGGAACCCCGAATGGGCCGTTGGAACGTACGCAAGCGCATCGAAGCCAATGCTCAGGACGCGCATGACCTCGCCCGCACCCTGAGCTGGCCGCATCTGATCGCCATGGGCGTCGGCGCCATTGTCGGCACCGGCATCCTCACCCTGATCGGAATCGGCGCCGACAAGGCCGGGCCTGCGGTCCTTCTGTCCTTCTTGATCGCCGGCTTCGTCTGTGCCTGCGCCGCCCTGGCCTATGCCGAGATGGCGACCATGATCCCCGCCTCGGGCAGCGCCTATACCTATAGCTATGTGGTCATGGGCGAGGTCGTCGCCTGGATCATCGGCTGGAGCCTGATCCTGGAATACAGCCTGGTGGTCAGCGCCGTGGCCGTCAGCTGGTCGGGCTACGCCGCCCCGCTGCTGAACAGTTGGCTGGGCGTCCCCATGGCCCTGATGCAGGCCCCCCATGCCGGCGGCGTCGCCAACCTGCCCGCCCTCTTCATCATCGCCGTGGTCGCAGGGCTGCTGATCGCCGGCACGCGCAAGAGCGCCAGCCTGACCATGATCCTGGTGGTGGTGAAGCTGTCGGCGCTGGCGGTCTTCGTCTGGTTCGCCCTGCCGCATTTCAACGCCGCCAACCTGGAGCCGTTCAGCCCCTTTGGCTTTGCTCGCAACATGAGCGCCGACGGTGTCGAACGCGGCGTCATGGCCGCCGCCGCCATCATCTTCTCCGCCTTCTACGGCTTCGACGCCATCGCCACCGCCGCCGAGGAGACCCGCAATCCAAAACGTGATCTGGCCATCGGCATCATCGGCTCGATGCTGGCCTGCGCGGCCATCTACACGGTGATCGCCCTGGCTGCGCTGGGCGCGACCTCATTCACCCGCTTCGCCAACAGCCCCGAGCCACTTGCCCTGATCCTGCGCGAGATCAACCAGCCCGGCGCCGCCCATTTCCTGGCCGTCACCGCCGTCATCACCCTGCCGACCGTGATCATGGCCTTCTTCTATGGCCAGAGCCGGATCTTCTTCGTCATGGCCCGCGACGGCCTGTTGCCGCACAGCCTGTCCAAGGTGTCGTCGAGCGGCGCGCCGGTGCGCATCACCCTGTTCACGGGCGCGGTCGTCGGCGTCATCGCCCTCTTCTTCCCGCTGGATGAAATCGTCGCCCTGGCCAACGCAGGCACCCTGGTCGCCTTCAGCGCCGTGGCCCTCTGCATGCTGATCATGCGCCGTCGTGCGCCCGAGGCTCCGCGTGGATTCCGTACGCCGCTCGCCTGGGTCGTCGGCCCCATCGCCATAGCAGGATGCCTCTATCTACTCGCCAGCCTGCCGCAGAAAACCCAGGTATGGTTCGTGATCTGGAACCTGGCGGGGGTCGGCCTCTACCTGGCTTATGGCCGTCGCCACAGCCTAGCGGGGAAGTAGACGGTCGAAAACTCGGACAGTACCGCCCCCGCCCTTGTCAGGCCAACCGGCTAGCGACGCTGACCGGAGCGGATAGCGTGGCCTTATGGCCAAATCCGACGCCCCGTTCCACCAGGTCGACCCTGAACCGCGCTGTCAGGATGACCCGGAGGCCGGGACGTGGAATTCATCACCGAAGATAGCTCTCGGTCAGCGCCACCCAATAGGCCGCGCCAACGGGCAGGATCTCCCGGTCGAAATAGTATTCGGGATGGTGGACCATCTTGCCCGGGCCGCCGCCCAGGAAGCAGTAGGTCCCCTTCTTCTTTTGCAGCATGAAGGCGAAGTCCTCGGACGCCAGGAAGGACGGGCCAGGATAGACCACCTGATCCTCGCCAAAAGCCGCCTGCGCGATCTGGGCGGCCTTTTCGGTTTCGCCGGCGTCGTTGACCAGCACCGCGCCGGGCACGCCTTCCCGGATTTCCGAGGTGCAGCCGAAGGACTCGGCCTGGTGGGCGACGATTCGACGGATGTTGCCGAGCACCAGCTCGCGGTCCTCGGGCGTGGTGGTGCGGACCGAAAAGCGCAGGATGGCGTTGCCCGCCACGGCGTTCCCGGCATTGCCCGCAAGGAAGGCGCCGATCGTGACGATGGCGGGGCGCGCCGGCGCCACGTTGCGCGACACGATGCTCTGGATAGCCATGACGATGGATGAGCCGGCCACGACGGTGTCGATGGTCTGTTCGGGCACGCCGCCATGGCCGCCCTTGCCGATGATCTCGACCTCCCAGTTGTCGACGGAGGCCATCATCTGGCCGGGTCGGAAGTAGAACTTGCCCTTCTCGAGGCCGGGGATGTTGTGCATGCCGAAGACGGCGTCGACGGGGAAACGCTCGAACAGCCCGTCGCTGATCATGGCAGGGCCGCCTTGCATGGTTTCTTCGCCCGGCTGGAAGATCAGGCGGACGGTTCCGTTGAAGTTTTTCGTCTCGGCCAGGTGCTTCGCGGCGCCCAGCAGCATAGCGGAATGGCCGTCATGGCCGCACAGATGCGCCACGCCATCGACGTTCGACTTATAGGGCAGGTCGTTCTGCTCCTGGATGGGAAGCGCATCGAAGTCCGCCCGCAGACCGATCGCCGCGTCGCCGTCGCCTACTTTCAGCGAGGCGACGATGCCGTTCTTGCCGACGCCGGTCTCAACCTCATAGGCGCCGAACCCGCGCAACGTCTCCGCGATATAATCCGCAGTGCTGGTTTCCTGCATCGATAGTTCGGGATGGCGATGCATATGCTCGAACCATTCGGTCATCAGCCTGCGGTTCTGTTCCAGCCTTTGGACGATGGCGGTCATCTCTCACGTCTCCTTCATGAAAAAGGCCGGATGGGTCAGCCGCGATCGGCGGCCTTGCCCTTGGGCACGGTGATCAGGATCGAAAGGATCGCCACCGCCACCATCACCAGATTGGCCAGCAGCGCGAAGAACGCAGCCTCGCGCGAGGCGAGGTTCGTCTGATTGCCGGTGAAGGTGATCACGCCCTCGATCCAGCGCACGCCTTCGTTACGACCCGCGATCGCCGTGTAGATCGTCGATGAGACGGCCACGCCAAAGGACGCGCCGAGCGACGAGGCCATCTTGTAAATCCCGGCGCCGGCGCCGCCCTGGTCTTCGGGCAGGTTCGACATCGCCGCGTCGGTCGAGGGCGTGGCGTAGAACGCGAGGCCCAAGCCGAACAGGGAAAACGAGATGATCGCCAGCACCGTATAGGTCCCCAGCATCAGGTTGGTGGGCATCAGCAGGAGGACCGACAGAACGACGATATAGCTGCCCCACAGCATTGGTTTGCGCGGACCAAAGCGTTGCAGCAGCTTCTCGCCGACGCGGATGAACGCCATGATCGTGACGGCGTAGCCGATAGTCAGCAAGCCGGCCTTCTGGGCTGTCATCTCGCCGGCCTCCTGGAGCACCAGCATGGCGATCATGATGATCCCCGCCGTGGCGTTCAGAAGCAGGTTCGAGATCGTCGCCCCGGTGAAGGTCAGGTTCTTGAACAAGCCGAACTGGACAAAGGCGTTCGAATTGCGGCTTTCAATCTTGTAGAAGACGAACCCAAAGATCAGCGCTGCGGCCAGCAAGCCCAGCGAGGCCGGGCTGGCCCAGCCGAACTGCCCGCCCTGGGTCGCGAAGATCTGCAGCGCCACCATGGCGATCATGAAGGTCAGCACGCCGAGCAAATCGAACTTGTAACCCTCTTTCGGAGGAGCCTTGCTCTCGGGCGTGCCGCGCACCATCAGCATGCCGATCAGCGACACGATGGCGGCGATGATGAAGATCCAGCGCCAGCCGATGTTCTGGGCCATGAGCCCGCCGAACAAGGCCGCAAAACCCGAACCGCCCCACGACCCCATGGACCAGAGCGAGATGGCGCGCTGGCGTTCCGCCCCGTCCCAGTATGCCTTCACCAGCGCCAGCGAGGCCGGCATGATGAAGGCCCCCGACAGGCCCTGGCATATCCGGCCCACCATCAGGAAAGAGCCGCCCAGCGACCCCGACGGCGCCAGCCCGACCAGCAGCGAGCCGACAATCGAGAACACAAAGCCGAACATCACCATCTTCACGCGGCCGACCCGGTCGGCCAGGCCGCCGATGACGACGATGAAAATCCCCGAAAACAGCGCCGTGATGGAGACGGCGATGTTCATGAAGGACTGCTCGAGATGCAGGTTGGCGGCCATGGTGGGCGCGATGTTCAGCGTCGTCTGAGCAAACAGCCAGAATGCGAGCACGCCCAGGATAATTCCGTACAGCAACCTATCGTTGCCGCGGTAAGCCTCTGTTGCGGCGGGGTCCACAAAAGCCTCCTTTTACCGTCTGTTCGCAGGCAAGGATCGGCAAGGTGAGAGCGAGAAGGTGTTGGGCGCAGGAGCCCTGGAATTTTCGTCACTCTACCGGATAGCTGAACTGCCAGGCCCGACACTCCGTTCCGCTGGCTCGCCAAGGTGATCTGACAGCACTGTCAGGTTAACCCGGCAAAGTTGAGAGGCACCTACTGCGCGGCGCCGGATCGTCGCCTGATGGTTGCGCCAAAGCCCTATCATCCCCATCTCACAGGACTAATGCGGGCCACAAGGACTTCTAGCCCTTGTATCGGCGCAGCCGCCCCACCCCGCCCCTCCCGAGGTTCCCACATGATCGAAGACGCCTACGTCCGCCTTTACGCCCATGACTTCGTGCAGATGGCCGGCCGGTCCGAGCTCGGCCAGGATGTCCATGCCGCCGTCGACAAGCGTCTTGCCGACGCTCGCGCCCACGCGGCGATCATGGATGCGCGCAAGGGTCCCGGGCATCTGGACGCCCTGATCCGCCGGCTTCGAGATGTGGCGCCTGAATTCACCGGTCGGGTCATGTTGAAAGATGCAAATCCGGTGCAGGCGGCGGAACGGCGCCTTGTCTTCCTGACCCGAATCGCCGATTCGCTTGACGCCGTTGCGGCCCCGTCGCCGTCCTTGCGTTTGATCGCCGCCTGAGTTGCGCGCCAGCCTGCAGTTCGGTCAGCCCCCTCGAGTCGAGGCGGCGGCGCTTTGGTATTAGTTGATGATGTCTTCTCAGGTTAATGCGCCTCGTCTGGCCGTGCTGATCGATGCGGAGAACGCCTCCGCCCGTATAGCGGAGACCCTCTTTACCGAGATAGCCACGCTCGGAGAGGCGTCGGCCCGCCGCATTTACGGCGACTTCTCCAGCGCCCAGTTGAGCGGATGGACCAAGGTTCTGGCGAGGTTCGCCATTCAGCCCCAGCAGAACTTCGCCAACACCAAAGGGAAGAATTCCGGAGACATCGCCTTAGTCATCGACGGCATGGACCTGCTGCACTCCGGTCGGTTCGACGGCTTCTGCCTTGTGTCTTCGGACGCGGATTTCACGCGCCTTGCCTCGAGAATTCGCGAGGAAGGCGTCGCGGTCTACGGGTTTGGAGAGCAGAAGACCCCAGAGAGCTTCCGCCAAGCCTGCACCAGGTTCATCTATACTGAAAACCTCAGCGTCTCTGCAGCTCCCGAAGGGGCGGCGCCTGCGGGGCGTTCGCTCAGGTCGTCCGACGCGCGCCGCCCGGCGTCGGAAGCCGCACGGCTCGTCGCCACTGTCATCGCCGACATGGACGAGGACGGCGACGGCTGGGTAGCGGTCGGCGGCCTGGGGGATCGCCTCCGGAACGCGTACCCAGATTTCGACCAGCGCAGCTACGGTTACCCCAAGCTGTCGGATCTCATTCGCGCCACGGGGCGGTTCGAGGTCCAGACCAGCAACGGCGGGTCGATGCGGATTCGCGACAAGGCCTAGACCCCGCGACCTGATCAGACGCCCCGCTTGCACCGCGTCAGAAATAGTCAGCGAGGGTGAGTTGTCGGCGTTCCCCGCCCTCGAGCGTCAGGGTCACCGTCCGCCCGGCCGCCGCCTCGCCCCAGTGGTTCTCTGGATCGATGCCTTGGCCGTCGATATCGACGATAACGTCGCCCGCCTTCCAGGCTCCGGCCTCGGCCGGAGAGCCAGGCGCCACGTAGCGAACGACCCGCTTGCCGTTGCTGATCACGGTGTTCAGACCCGACCGGTTGCGCGCCAAGGGCGCCGACATGTTTTGACCCGGCAGCAGGAACAGCCTGTCGCCGCCGAAGTCGATCATCAGGCGGAAACGGGAAAAGATGGGCAGGCCGATGTTGGCCGCCGCATCGTCGCGCGCCCACACTCCGCCGCTGGTGCGCAAGGTGGCAGGCACATTCGCGAAGACGTAGCCGCCGATGCTGATGCGGCTCAGGCTGACCAAGGCAGACGGCGCGGCGCCACCGACGCCGCCGGCCATAGCGGCCGAGACCCGGCGACCCTCCAGCAGACGAGCCTCGGCGGCGTAGCCGGGATAGAGCGACAGCGCCGAGCCGTTGCCCAGGTCGAACATCGCCAGGACAGGCGGCCCGTCCTCGATCGTGATAGGCACGGCACGCAGGCCCTCGACCGGCGTCAGCGGCAGCTCGACCGTGCCCGGCGGCGGCGCGAAGCCCTCGGCCGAGACCAGCCTGATCCGGCCTGCGGCGAAATCGATGTCGGTGATCGACTGGTTCATCAGCTCCTTGCCGAGCAGAACCGGGACGGGGCGGCCCAGCGCCTGAGCGATCGCCGACAAATCCATCACCGCGACCGTCATGCCCTTCAGCGTCGCCTCGCCGAAACGGACGTCGAAGCCCGGCGCAATGGATACCGTCTCCGTGCCTCCGGTGCCGATCGCCGTGACCCCGCCCTGGGCGATCAGGCCGATCGACTCGGCGAAGGCGCGGTCCACCACCGTGACCTCGGCCCCGCTGTCGAGCATGGCCTCGACAGGACGCCCCTGAACGGACACCGGAATGAAGATGCGGCGCTGCGAGAAGAGTTCGAAATCCACCCAGCCGCTGTCGGTCCGCCCCGGATCGAACCGGACCACGCGCGCCGCCTCCGGCCGGGAAAAGGTGGCGGCGTCCAGCGTCGGATTCAGCGACAGGCTGTCGATCACGATCTGGCCGTCCTGGTTGTCGTCGCTATCGTCCACCGCGTGCCGGAAGGGCAGGCGCACGCCGTCGACCCAGCGCCAGTCGGAGTAGAGGGTGGTGCGGCTCTTGCCCGGCGAGGACGCGCGCACGCCGCACAGGACGCCGCTCGAAACCTCGATCAGCAGTTCATAGCGCCGACGCCCGGCGTCCGCCGCCACGGGTGCGCAGGCGCGGCCGTCCAGCATTTCGGCCTGGCCCACGATCGAGCGCGCGCCGCGCGGCAGCAGACCCAGCATCAACGCCGCCCCGTTCAGCTCGTCCTCGGCCTGCAGTCGGGACAGGGTTTCGATCTGGCCGCTCATGGTGCGGCTCCAGGCGTCGCCCTCGGTCGCGCCCGTCTCCTCGTGCACCGGCCCCAGTTCGGAGGCCTGACGCGCGCGGCGGACGCCGTCGGGCCCGGCGGCGATCCACCACTGCGCCACGCCTTGAAGGCCGGTCGTGGTCACGACGCCCGTTTGGTGCAGCCCCGTCAGGCCTTCAAAGGCGGGGCCGCCACGCCAGGCGGCGTGGCGTTGCAGCAGTTCCTCAGGGGACGGCGGGGTCTCCGCCGAAGCGGTCGCGGTCGCGGCCAGGAGGGCCGCAGCGGACAGAGCGAAAGCGTGAATCTTCATGGCCCCATGAAGACTAGTAGCAACGACTAGTCGTCAAATGAGAAAATGGTAAGGATTAAATTGTGGCGTCAGATTACGCCGTTTTCACTTTTGATAGCAGCGATTACAAATAGGTTTATGCCATGGCTCCCGAAGACGCCCTCATCCCTCTCGGCTTCACCGAGACCGAAGCTCTGGCCTACTGCGAGTTGCTGCGCACCGGCCCTGCGACCGGCTATCGGATCGCGCAAGGGATCGGGAAAGCGCAGGCCAACACCTACAAGACCCTGTCGACCCTGAGTCAGAAAGGCGCGGTCATCGACGATGGCGGCGATCCGCGCTCGTTTCGCGCAGTAGCGCCCGATCAGTTGATCGCCGCGCTCAACACCCGTTTCGCGGACCAAACCCAAGCCGCCGCAGACGCCCTGGCGAGCCTGAAATCGCATGAGCCCGAGGATCGCCTCTATCAACTGCGCTCGCCGGATCAGGTCTGGGCCCAGGCCGAGGCGATGATCGACGCCGCGACCGAAACCTTGCTGTTCGACTGCTTCCCTCAGGTCGAGGCGCGACTGGCCGGCGCCCTCGGACGCGCCGTCGAGCGCGGCGTGGTGGTGTCTGGCGTGGCCTATGACGACGCCCAGGCACGGCACGGCGGCTATCAGGTCGTCCGTTCACGGACGGCCGAACGGGTTCTGGAACGCTGGCCCGGCGCCGAATTGCGGCTGGCCGCCGACGCGACCCAGCATCTGCTGGCCCTGCTGACCCGCGACCTGACCGAAGTTCGCCACGCCCTGTGGAGCGACAGCATCTATCTGTCGGTACAGCAGCACTACGCCCTGTCGGCCGAACTGCGCCTGCACGCCCTGCCGGCTCCCGAACGTGAAGTCGCCCCGCAGCTGACCGTCGCGGGCATGCACCCGCCAGGTCTGCGCAGCCTCCTCGGCCTGACGTCCGACGGAAGCCCCATCCCCCATGAATGAAGTTGCGCCCTGCCCATGAGCACCTCGGACCGTCGTGAATTCCTCGCCGCCGCGGCATCCTTAGGAGCCGTGCTGGCCATCGCCGGTCCGGCCGTCGCCGGATCGCGCCCCGTGCGCCCGGCGCCCGATCGCTTCCCCCAGGGCGTGGGCTCCGGCGACCCCCGCCCGGACAGCGTGATCCTGTGGACCCGCCGCCCGCCCTTCGCGGGTGGCGTCGAAGGCGCCCTGACGGTCGAGGCGTCCGAGGACGAAGGGTTCTGCCGGGTGGTCGCCCGCGCCTCGGTCACGCCAGAGGCGGCGGCGGACTGGACCTGCCGCGTGCTGGTCGCGGGACTGAAGCCGGGACGGGCCTACTGGTATCGTTTCATTGACACCGACGGCGCCGCCAGCCGCACCGGGCGCACCTTCACCGCCCCAGTCGAGACCGACGCCGCCCCTGCCCGCTTCGCCTTCGTCAGTTGCCAGAACGTCAACCTGGGCTACGCCACCCCCTATCGGCGCATGATCGTCGAGGACGCGGCCCTACCCGAGGCCGAGCGCATCCGTTTCGTCCTGCACCTGGGCGACTTCATCTATGAGATGATCTGGTCGCCCCAGGACCAGCCGACGATGCAGGGCCGCGTAGTGCGCGAGATCGGGCCGCTGCCGACCGGCGCCCGCGTCGGCGCCCTGCAGGTTCCGACCACGGTCGCCGACTATCGCCACGTCTATCAGGCCTATCTGGCCGATCCCGACATCCAGGATGCGCGCGCCCTGTGGCCCTTCATCTGCGTCTGGGACAACCACGAGTTCTCTAACCGCTGCTGGCAGAGCCAGATCAACTACGACGGATCGCGCCCTGCCCAGAACCTGAAGCTGGCCGCCAATCAGGCCTGGTTCGAATACATCCCCGCCCGGGTTTCCGGCGCGACCCTGAGGCTGGAGCGGTTTCTGGCGCCGACGGTCTCAGACGCGCCGCTGGACGCCGTCGACGCCGACGGCCTGTCGCATGAGCCCGGCAATCTGGCCGCGATCAACAGCTTGAAGATCGCGCGGTCCCTGCGCTGGGGCGCCAATATCGAGCTGATCCTGACCCACAACCGCTCTTTCCGCGCCCAGGCCGTGGCCGAGAGCGAGGCGGCCGCCCCCTTCGCCGTCCGGGGCTTTCCCTGGTTCGCGGCGCAGGATGTGATCGACGTGCTGGATGCCGGGCGAAACTGGGCCCAGGGCGCGCCGCCGGCCACCCTGCGTTTCGACGGCAAGGACGCGCCCAATCCCCGACGCGACGCCACGCCCGGCAGCATGCTGGGGGCCGAGCAGAAGCGCTGGTTCAAGGAGCGCCTGCGCACCTCGACCGCCCGCTGGAAGCTGTGGGGCAATTCGGTCGGCATGCTGCACCGCCGCACCGACTTCCAGAATCTGCCGGACGAGGTGGCGGCGGACTGGCCGTCCGAGGGCTACGGCCTCTACGACACGGACGACTGGTGCGGTTTCCCGGCCGAGCGACGCGAGTTGCTGGACTTCATCCGCGATGCGGGCGTGACCAATATCGCCACCCTGGTCGGTGATCGGCACAGCTTCTTCGCGGGGCTCCTGGCGCCCGAACTGCCCCCCGGCGACTTCGCGCCCGTGGCCGCCGAATTCGTGGTCGGCTCCATATCGACGCCGTCCAGTTTCGAGGCCGCCGAGGCGGCCCTGCCGCTGGACCGCCCCCTTTCGCCTGTCTATCTGCACCGCCCGACGGAGGCAGCGCCGGTTCAGCCGGCGATGAATCTGGCGATCCGGCACGGCGTGAAGGCCTGTTATGCGCTGAAGGCGACGGGTCGGATCGAGGACGCCCTGGCGGCCACCAATCCCGACGTCGCGCCTCACCTGGCGTTCGCCGACATGGGCGGCCACGGCTTTGCCGTCGTGACCGCGACCGACGAGGCCCTGGATGTCGAATTCGTCGCCACGCCGCGTCCAACCCGCTCCACCGAGGGCGAAGCGGGCATCCCCCTGGCCTATCGCGTCGCGCACCGCCTGCCTGCCTGGACGACCGGCGAGACGCCGCGCCTGGAGCGCACGCGACAGGCGGGCCGCGCGCCCCTGATCCTCGACCTTGATCCGGGAGCCTGAAGCCTTGAAAGCCTCGCCCACCGGGAACCATCCCGCAGACGTCCTGCCGCCCGGCGAACTGACCCTGCTGTGGCGTGAAATCTACGCCAACTATCCCGTCCCCTTGCCCTTCACCGAGGACGAACTGGCGCGCTTCATCGAGGGGTCAGGCGTCGATCTGCCGCTCTCTCAGGTCGCGACCGTGGGCGATACGCCGGTCGGCCTGTCCCTGGCCGCGAGATCCCAGGGCGAGGCCTGGATCGGCGGCTTCGGCGTCGTCGCGGCCCACCGACGCACCGGCGTCGGTTCGGATTTGCTGCGCCATCAATGCCGCGTTCTGGAGGCAGCCGGCATCGTCTCGACGCGGCTGGAGGTCATGACCACGAACAAGGCGCGCCGCCTCTACGCCTCGGCCGGCTTCATCGACCGTCGGCGGCTCGACAGCTTCAACAGCGCCGCCGTGGGCGGCGGCGCGGACCCGCTTGAGGTTATTCCGCCTGACGACCTGGCCCGATTGCATCGCCGCATGCACGTCGGCGTCAGCGCCGCGCCCTGGCAGCGTGAACTGGAGGCTGTCGAGCGCGCCGTGCGGCGGGACCGCCTGACCATCCTGGGGTGGCGCAGCCCCACGGGCTTGGCCGCCTATGCGGTTGAACAGGCTCGCAGCGGCGTCACCTACCTCATCGACGCAGCGGCGGAAAACGACCAGGCCGCCGAGGCCCTGATCGCCTCGCTCGCCGCGCGAACCCGCGGGCGTCGCCTCAGCCTCGCCGACGAGCCCGCTCAATCCCCCATTGCCCGCGCGTTCAAACGCTTCGGCGCCACCCCTCGCACCCAGAGGTTCGAAATGCTGCGTCTCAACCCGCCCTCAAGCGTCGCGGAGCCCGCCAAGGTCCGTTCGGAGGCCTTTGCATGACACCCCCCGCCCCCCTGAACCGACGGCTGCTGCTGTCTCTGGCCGCCGGCGCCGCAACTGCCCTGCCCACCAGCGGTGCCCTGGCTCGCGGCCCAGACAGCGCCACGGCCGAAGGCCTGTTCGAACTCTATCGCGGCCTGATCAACGCCCATGAATTCAACCTGCTGGAGCAGCGGGTGATCGCGTCCGACGCGATCTTCGTCTTCTCCGACCGACGCGACGCGGGCATCACCGCCGTGCGCGCCGGGTTCGAGCGCACATGGTCAATCCTGCCGGACGAGGTCTATGAGATGACCGACCCCGAATGGCTGATCGACGGCGCGGACGCCGCCGCCTGCGCGTTTCGCTACACCTATCGGGGAACTATGGCCGATGGCCGACGCCTCAGCGGCGGGGGCCAGGGCGTGAACCTGATGCGTCGCACCCCGGCGGGCTGGCGCCTCGCCTACGAACAACTGACCCCCGACACCCGTCCGGCTTCCGTGTGACCGGCGCCCTCAGCCTGATGGCGGCCATGCTGCTGGCCGCTTCGCCGACCGACAGCGTGGCCGCGGAGCGGGATCTTCAATCCGCCCTCGCCGACCTGCCTCGGCCCAGCGCCGTCTCCATCGAAGGGCGCTGCCAGCTGGGCGGGCTAAGCGCGGCCTCCGGCCCAGCCGATCCCGAGACCGGCCGGCCGATGACGGTCGATACGCCCCTGCGCATCGCCAGCAACACCAAGACCTTCACCGCCGCCACGGCCTTGCGCCTGTGGGAACAAGGCCGGCTGGATATCGAGTCGCCGATCCGCCCCCTGCTGACGCCGGCGCTGGACCTGATCCTGCGCGAGCGCGGTTACGACACGGCGCGGATCACGGTGCGCCAACTGCTCAATCATACCTCGGGCCTCTACGACCACGGCTCGGACCCGCGCTTCATCCAGACTCTGTTCGCCGCGCCCGACCGGCGCTGGTCGCGTGAGGACCTGGTGCGGCTGTCGATGGAGTACGCCGGCCCGCAAGGCCTGCCGGGCGAGAAATTCCTCTACTCGGACACCGGCTATATCCTGCTGGGCGACATCATCGAGCGGATCACCGGCAGTACGATCGCCGCCGCCGTACGCGAGCAGTTGCACCTCGATCGCCTGGGTCTGACCGCGACTTGGTGGGAGGAGATGGAAGCCCCACCCCCCGGCGCAGCCCCACGCGCCCGGCAGTTTCTTGGCGAACGCGACGCCACCGACATCCACGCCTCCATGGATCTGTATGGAGGCGGAGGTCTGGTGATGTCGACGCGCGACGTGGCGCGCTTCATGGCGGCGCTGTTCGAAGGACGGATCTTCGACCGCCCGGACACCTTGAATACGATGATCCGCCCCGCCGAACATCCGGGCGGAGATCATTATCGACTGGGCCTCATGGCCCGACGCGACGGCGAGGCCGAAACCTATTGGCACTCCGGCTTCTGGGGCACCGTCGCCTACTATGCCCCCGCGCAAGGCACGGCTGTCGCCGCCGCCACCACCAATCAGGACGGCTTCCGCGCGCTCAGCAAGTTTGCGGAAACGCTCGCATCGTCCTCCTGCAACGCGTCGAGCTAAACGACCACCCCGTCGGGCCGGGGTGTTCGCCCGGGTGGAGCATGCCGTCTTCAGGCCAGCGTCCGCACCCTGGACTCGCGCTCCCACTGACGGGTGCGCGCTGGCGACAGGAAGGCCTTGGCGGAGGCAGCGACGTCCACCACGCCGTCGCCTTGCTCAACGCCCGCCCTGTCCAGCAGCGGCCGGGCCTGCGGCGTGTGACCGATGGCCTTGAGATGCCCGAAGGCGTCTTTGGCGAAGTCGACGGCGGCGCCCTCCTTCAGAAGCTGGATGCAGCCGTCGTCCGACAGGATGATCGCCACGGCGTCGAACAGCACTGACGGACTTCCGGCGAGTTGGCCGTTAGCGGCGAGGACGGATCCGTCCGCCAATTTCGCCCCACCGATCTTCGGCGCGACGATGAATACGGCGCCCCCGTCCCCTTCCACGACCTTGCGAACAGCCTCGACCACAGCGCCGTCGGAGCCGTCGGCGACCAGAATCCCGACCTTGCGGCCCTTGAGCGTACCCGGGTACTTGCCGACGATCCGCAGCGCCGGCGACGGTTCGAGGTCGATGGGTGCCGCGGCCGGCGCTGACGCCTGGGGCAGGGACACGCTCATGCCCTCCGCCACCCGCTTGGCGAGGGTCTCGTCGACATTGCGAAGATTGGCCAGGACGCGCGCCCGGACGTGGTCGAGCGTTACCTTCGACAGCTCAAACACAAGCGCGCTGGCCAGATGGGCCTGTTCGATCTCCGTCTGCGACCGGAAGAAGAGCCGGGCCTGGCTGTAGTGATCGGCGAAGCTCTCCGCGCGCACCCTGACCTTCTCGCCGTCCATCGGCACCGCAGCGGTGCGGAAGCCGCCTTGCGAATCCTCACGCGATCCGCCCTCCTCCCCTGCCTCGGCTAGGCTGTTGGGCTCGTAGTTCGCGCGCCCCTTGAAGACCTGTGTCTGCATATGGCCGTCACGCTGGAAGTTCTGGAAGGGACAACCCTTGGCCCGGTTGATCGGGATCTGATGGAAGTTGACGGTCCCCAGTCGCGACAGCTGGGTGTCCTGATAGGAGAAGAGCCGCCCCTGCAGCAGGGGATCTTCCGAGAAGTCGACGCCCGGCACGATGTTGGTCGGCAGGAAGGCGGCCTGCTCGGTCTCGGCGAAGAAGTTGTCCGGGTTTCGGTTCAGGACCATGCGGCCGATGACCCGCAGAGGATGATCCTCTTCGGGGATCAGCTTGGTCGCGTCGAGAATGTCGAATGGCAGGGCGTCGGCCTCGGCCTGGCTTAGAAGCTGGACCGCGAACTCCCACTCCGGGAAGTCGCCCTGATCGATGGCCTCGAACAGGTCGCGGCGGTGGTAGTCGGGGTCGGCCCCGGCGATCTTCACCGCCTCATCCCAGCAGGTCGACTGGGTCCCGAGCCTGGGCCGCCAGTGGAATTTGACGAAGGTCGCCTCCCCCTTGGCGTTGATCAGGCGGAAGGTGTTGACGCCGAAGCCTTCGATCATGCGCAGCGACCGCGGAATGGCTCGGTCCGACATGGCCCACATGACCATGTGGGTGCTCTCAGGCATCAGGCCGATGAAGTCCCAGAAGGTGTCATGGGCGCTGGCCGCCTGGGGATAGCCGCGGTCCGCCTCCATCTTCACCGCATGGATCAGGTCGGGAAACTTGATCGCGTCCTGGATGAAGAAGACGGGGATGTTGTTCCCGACCAGGTCCCAATTGCCCTCGGTCGTATAAAACTTCACGGCGAAGCCCCGCACGTCGCGCGGCGTATCCACTGACCCCGCGCCGCCGGCGACCGTTGAAAAGCGAGTGAAGAGCTCAGTCTTCTTGCCCACCTCTGTCAGGATTTTCGCCGTCGTATATTTCTCCAGGCTCTCGGTCAGTTCGAAGAAGCCGTGGGCGGCCGAGCCGCGCGCATGGACGATCCGCTCGGGAATGCGCTCATGGTCAAAGTGCTGGATCTTCTCGCGAAGGATGAAGTCCTCCAGCAGGGTCGAGCCCCTCGGGCCGGCCCTGAGCGAGTTCTGGTTGTCGCTGATCGGCGCGCCATGGTTGGTGGTGGTGCGTGTCTCGGGGGTTGAAGCGGTCTGGTGGAGTTCACCAGCTTGGCCGGGGTGGGCGGCGACGGGCGGCTTGGCCATGGCGTTTCCTTCAGGTCGATTGTTAGGAACCGAAGGTTTAATGCTCGGGGCCTCAGGTCGTTCGGCGCAGGAGAGCGGAAAGAGCCGCAAACGGCCTGGCTCACCCCCAAAGAGGAACGCTCGCCCCTACCCCAGATGCGTCCAATGGCGGCCGATCGGGGTCAGCTTGATCTATGGCGTCACCGGCGCGCTGAACATGGCGGACATCGCCAACCGGGTTGCCATTCCCGAGCATGACCGGGCCCTCTTCCACGTGGGCTGCGCCATCCTGGGCGTGGCCTTCCTGGTCAAGGCGGCGGCCTGGCCGCTCGGCTTCTGGCTGCCGGGCGCCTATGCCGCCGTCAGCGCTCCGGTCGCGGCCGTTTTCGCCATTCTCAGCAAGGTCGGCGTCTATGTGATCCTGCGGCTGGCGACCTTGCTCTTCGGCGCCGAGGCCGGCGCCTCGACAGGCTTCGGAACCCTGTGGCTGTTGTCGGCGGGTATAGCGACGATCGTCTTCGGCGCCGCCGGCATGGTGGCCTCCCGCCGCCTCGAGCAAGCGGCTGGCTATGCGGTCATGACCTCCTCCGGCACCGTTCTGGCGGTCGCCGGAACAGCCGATCCGGACGCTATCGGCGGCGCCCTCTTCAATATGGCGGCCTCCACCCTGGCGGCCGGCGCCCTGTTCCTGATCGCCGAGATTCTGGCGCGCGGCGAGGATCAGGCTGTGTCGCCGGACGAGGCCGTGTTCGACGACGAATATGACGATCCCTTTGCCGCAGATGACGTGCAGGAGGTGGGACGCGTTCTGCCGGCCTCGACCGCCTTCCTGGGCGGTGCCTTCATCCTCGCAGGACTGGTGACGGTCAGCCTGCCGCCGCTGGCGGGATTCGCCGGCGAGCTCGGCATCTTCGCGGCGCTTCTGTCCGGCGACGGCGTCTCGTCGGCCGTTGGTTGGACGCTTGTCGGGGTCCTTATCCTGTCCAGCTTCGCCGCCCTGATCGCGCTGACGCGCTTTGGCGTCGCCGGCTTCTGGCGTCGCGAGAACGCGGCTCCGCACAAGGTCCGCAGTCCGGAGTTCCTGGCCATTGGCGGTCTGGTCCTGTGCTGTCTGTGGCTGAGCATCGGAGCCGCCGCCGGCCTGACCTACGCCGAGAAGACCGGCGAATGGCTCGCCTCGCCGCGCGCCTATATCAGCGCCGTACTGGGAAGCGGGTCATGATCCGCCCCCCTTCTCCCCCACACCGAAGAGCAGGAGTGGATCGACCTGATCAAGGGTCGCTATGAACGCCTGTTGCTGGAGATTTTCCCTTGAGCGCCTACGTCATCCTCTACTGGGGGTTGGGCGTGGCCCAGGCTCTGCTGCTGCTGGCCATGTTACTGGCGGCCTGGCGGATGATACGCGGGCCTCGCGCGCAGGACCGCGTGCTCGGTCTCGACACCCTCTACGTCAACGCCATGCTGCTGATCCTCGTCCAGGGCATGCGCAGCGGCGTCGGCCTGTACTTGGAGGCGGCCCTGATCATCGGCATGCTGGGCTTCACCGCGACGGTCGCCTTGGCCATGTTCCTCATGCGCGGCGAGGTGATCGAATGAATACCCCGTCGGACCTGCCGCTTTGGGCGGCCTGGATCATCGTCGCCGTGACGCTCGGCGGCAGCCTGCTCGCGCTCACCGGCTCAATCGGCCTTGTCGTGCTCAAACGCTTCTACGAGCGCGTGCATGCGCCCACGCTCGGCGCCACGCTGGGCATGGCGCTGATCGTCATCGCCTCGGTGACGTTCTGGTCGCTTTCTGAAGGACGTTTGGCGCTCAAAGATCTTTTGATCGGCGTCTTCCTGCCCGTCACGACGCCCGTGACCCTGATCCTCCTGGCTCGCGCCGCCGTCTATCGCGACCGCGTCGAGGGCAAGGACGACGCTCCGTCTGAATAGGGCCTGGGTGCGGCGGCGGTCTCTTCCTTTTTTGCGCCGATTGAACACGCGGCGCATATGGCAGCGCGGCGGAACCAAGCCCCTTACATCCGCGCGCCGTCGGGCGATTTGCAACGCCGCTTCATAAGCCGCGTTCCCTATTCCCCGCCCTTGTCATTCCCCCCTGTGACGCCTTCTCTTGGGTCTTGAATGCGACGACGCCTGAAAGGCTTGCCGCTGCTTCATCACTTCCAAGGCCGCCCCCCCCCGATCATGACTCTGTCCGATCATCGTCCCGTTTCCGTTCTCCGACCCACACCCGCTGGCCTGTGGTGCCCGGAAGGCGACTTCTACATTGACCCGTCGCGCCCGGTGGACCGGGCGGTCATCACCCACGGCCATGCCGACCATGCCCGGGCGGGCCACGGCGCCGTCCTGGCCACCGCCGAGACCCTGGCCATCATGGGCGAACGCTACGGCGCGGACTTCGCCGGGCGGACGCAGGCCCTGGCCTATGGCGAACGGCTCAGGATGGGGAGCGCCGAGGTGTCTCTGGCGCCAGCCGGTCACGTCCTGGGTTCGGCCCAGGCGACGGTGCGGCAGGACGGACTGACGGTCACGGCCTCGGGCGACTACAAACGCCGGCGCGACCCGACCTGCGCCCCTTTCGAGCCGGTGCCCAGCGACATCTTCATCACCGAGGCGACCTTCGGCCTGCCGGTCTTTCGCCATCCGCCGGACACTCTGGAAATCGGTCGCCTGCTGCGCTCGGTGGTCCAGTTTCCCGAGCGCGCCCACCTGGTCGGGGCCTATGCGCTCGGCAAGGCGCAGCGGGTGATCAGACTGCTGCGAGAGACTGGCTATGACGAGACCATCTATGTCCACGGCGCGCTGGAGCGATTGAACCGGCTGTACGAGCATTTCGGCGTCGACCTGGGATCCCTGGCCCCCGCGACAGGATCGAAGGCGGACTTCGCCGGACGGATCATCATCGCCCCGCCTTCGGCCATCGCCGACCGTTGGAGCCGACGGTTCCCCGATCCGGTCACGGCCTTCGCCTCGGGGTGGATGCGCGTGCGGGCGCGGGTCCGCCAGCGGGGCGTCGAACTGCCGCTAATCCTGTCGGACCACGCCGACTGGGACGAGCTGACCGCCACGCTGACCGAACTGTCGCCACAGGAGATCTGGATCACCCATGGCCGCGACGACGCCCTGCGCCGCTGGGCTGAACTGCAGGGGCTGACGGCGCGCGCCCTACACCTTGTCGGCTACGAAGACGAGGACGACGACTGATGCGCGCCTTCGCCGCCCTGCTGGACCGCCTGTCGTTCACGGCGTCGCGCAACGCCAAGCTGCGGCTGATCCGCGACCATCTGGCCGACGCGCCCGATCCCGACCGGGGCTGGGCCCTGGCCGCCCTGACCGGTGCCCTGTCCTTCACCGCCGCCAAGCCGGCCATGATCCGTCAGGCAGTCGAGGCGCGGGTGGATCCCGAGTTGTTCCGCCTGTCCTACGACTACGTCGGCGATCTGGCCGAGACCGCTGCCCTGATCTGGCCGACCCGTCACGGGGCCAACCGCGAGCCGGAGCTGTCGGAGGTGGTCGACACGCTGAACACGGCCAAACGCGGCGAGGTTCAGGGCCTGCTGGAAGGCTGGCTCGACGCCCTGGACGCCGATGGGCGCTGGGCCTTGCTGAAACTGGTGACCGGCGGCCTGCGCGTCGGCGTCTCGGCGCGGCTGGCCTGGCAGGCGGCCGCGGATTTCGGCGGCGTCGAAGTCGCGGACATTCAGGAGGTCTGGCACGCCCAGAACCCGCCCTACGCCGACCTTCTGGCTTGGCTGGACGGCAAGGCCGAGCGTCCCTCGGCCATGGCCCACGGCCGCTTCCGCCCCGTCATGCTGGCCCAACCGATCGACGAGGCCGTCGACCTGCCCAAGCTGGACCCCGCCGCCTACGCCGCCGAATGGAAATGGGACGGAATCCGCGTCCAGGCCGTCAGCGAGGGCGGCGTCAAACGCCTCTACAGCCGCACCGGCGAGGACGTGTCCGGCGCCTTCCCTGACGTGGTCGCCGCCCTGACCTATGACGGCGTGATCGACGGCGAACTGCTGGTGCTGCGCGAGGGCCGGGTCGCGCCCTTCGGCGACCTGCAGCAGCGGCTGAACCGCAAGACGGCGGACGCCAGGCTGATGGCCAGCCATCCGGCGGGCATCCGCGCCTATGACCTGCTGGCCGCCGACGGCGAGGACCTGCGCCCCCTGCCCTTCGCCGAGCGCCGCGCCCGGCTGGAAAGCTTCGTCGCCGCGACAGGATCGGACCGCATCGACCTGTCGCCGCTGGTGCCCTTCGACCGCTGGGACGATCTCGCCGCCCGACGGGCCGCGCCGCCGCCCGGCGATCCGCAATCCGCCGAGGGCCTGATGCTGAAACGGCTGGACAGCGTCTATGAGGCGGGCCGTCCACGCGGTCCGTGGTTCAAGTGGAAGCGCGACCCGCACCTGATCGACGCCGTGCTGATGTACGCCCAGCGCGGCCACGGCAAGCGGTCCAGCTTCTATTCCGACTACACCTTCGGCGTCTGGACCGAGGACGTGGACGGGATCCACGCCCTCACCCCGGTTGGGAAGGCCTATTTCGGCTTCACCGACGAGGAGTTGAAACAGCTCGACAAGTTCGTGCGCGACCACACCGTCGAACGCTTCGGCCCGGTGCGCTCGGTCACCGCCACGCGCGAGTTCGGCCTGGTGCTGGAGGTGGCGTTCGAGGGCCTGCAGCGGTCGAAACGCCACAAGTCCGGCGTGGCCATGCGCTTTCCCCGCATCAGCCGCATCCGCTGGGACAAGCCGGCCAAGGAGGCCGACGAACTGACGACGCTGGAGCGGATGCTGGATCAGATCGAGAGATGAAACGGAAGGGGAACGCCCCTATATTCGTCGCTTCGCCCTCAGGACCCGCCGACTTGGATCTCAGCGTCTCCGCTCCCGATCTCCTGCCGCCCCGTTTCCGCGACTGGTTCGCCGGACGCGGCTGGTCGGCGCGCGCGCATCAGTTGGCCATGATCGAAAAGGCTGACGCAGACGCCGACGTCCTGCTGGTCGCGCCGACCGGCGGGGGCAAGACCCTGGCCGGCTTCTTGCCCAGCCTGATCGACCTGGCCCAGCGCGGGCCGCGCAACGGGCCCAAGTCCGTCCATACCCTCTACATATCCCCGCTGAAGGCGCTGGCCGTCGACGTGGAGCGCAACCTGCTGACCCCGGTGCGCGAGATGGACCTGCCCATCGTGGTCGAGTCTCGCACCGGCGACACCGGCCAGGCCCGACGCCAGCGCCAGAGGGTCGCGCCGCCCGACATCCTGCTGACCACGCCGGAACAGCTGGCCCTGTTCTGCGCCTGGGAGGGCGCGCGCGGCTATTTCGAGAATCTGCGCTGCGTGGTGATCGACGAGATTCATGCCATCCACGGCTCCAAGCGCGGCGACCTGCTGTCGCTGGGGCTGGCCCGTCTGCGGACCTTCGCGCCGCACCTGCGCTGCGTCGGCCTGTCGGCGACGGTGGACGATCCAGCGCGCGTGCGGCGCTGGCTGTCGGACCGGGGCGACGACATCGTTTTCGGCCAGCCGGGCGCGCCGCCGCAGCTGGAGGTCCTGCTGTCCGAGAACCGCGTGCCCTGGGCCGGCCACACCGCCCAGCACGCGATGGCCGAGGTCTATGAGACCATCAAGAGCGCGCGCACGACCCTGGTCTTCGTCAACACCCGCTGGCAGGCCGAGTTCGCCTTCCAGGAACTGTGGCGGCTGAACGACGACAATCTGCCCATAGCCCTGCACCACGGCAGCCTGTCGGCCGAACAGCGTCGGCGTGTCGAGGCGGCGATGGCGCGCAACGAATTAAGGGCCGTGGTCTGCACCTCGACGCTGGACCTGGGTATCGACTGGGGATCGGTGGACCTGGTCATCCAATTGGCCGCGCCCAAGGGCTCGTCGCGACTGGTGCAGCGGATCGGCCGGGCCAACCACCGGCTGGACGAGCCCTCGCGCGCCGTCCTCGTGCCCGCCAGCCGGTTCGAGATGCTCGAGTGCCAGGCGGCGGCGGAGGCCGTGGCCGAGAACGCCCTGGACGGCGATCCGCCCCGCACCGGCGCCCGGGACGTCCTGGCCCAGCACGTCATGGGCTGTGGCTGCTCGGAGCCGTTCGATCTGGAGGCGCTCTACGCCGAGGTGACCCGCGCCGCGCCCTATGCCGACCTGACGTGGGAGGCCTACGAACAGGTCGTCGATTTCGTTTCGACCGGCGGCTATGCGCTCAGGACCTATGACCGCTTCCGGCGTCTGATCCGAGGTCCTGACGGCCTGTGGCGGGTCCGCACTGAGGAGATGGCGCGGCGTCACCGCATGAACGTCGGCGTCATAGTCACCGCCCAGACGCTGAACATCCGCCTGCCTGGACGGCGCGGCGCCGGCCGCAAGATCGGCCAGGCCGAGGAAGCCTATTTCGAGCAACTTTCGCCAGGCGACAGCTTCCTGTTCGCCGGCCAGGTCTGGCGCTTTGAAGGGGTCGAGGGCGCCGACGCCATCGTCACCCGCTCGGCGGAAACAGAGCCCAAGGTCCCCAGTTGGGGCGGCTCGAAATTCCCCCTGTCGACCTATCTGGCCAAGCGGGTACGACAGATGATGAGCGACGAGGCCTCCTGGTCGCGCCTGCCGCCCGACGTCTGCGAATGGCTGCACGCCCAGAAGGAGCATTCCAGCCTCCCGGGCGAAGACGATCTGCTGGTCGAGACCTTCAGCCGGGGCAAACGGCATTTCATGATCTGCTATCCGTTCGAGGGGCGCCTGGCGCACACCACCCTGGCCATGTTGGTCACGCGGCGGCTGGACCGCGCCGGGGTCGGACCGATCGGCTATCTGGCCAACGACTACGCCCTGTGCGTCTGGGCCATGCGGTCGATGGACGGCCTCGATTTCGACGCCCTGTTCCAGCAGGACATGCTGGGGGATGATCTGGAAGCCTGGCTGGACGAAAGCTTCATGATGAAACGCGCCTTCAAGGAGTGCGCTCTGATCGCCGGCCTGATCGAGCGACGTATGCCGGGGCATGAGAAAAACAACCGTCAGGTCACCTTCTCGGCGGACCTGATCTACGACACCCTGCGCCGACACGACCCCGACCATCTGCTGCTGTCCTGCGCGCGCGAAGATGCAGCGCGAGGCCTGTTGGACGTCGCGCGTTTGGGCGAACTGCTGACGCGGATATCCGGCCGCATCCGCGTCGAGCGGCTGGCGCATCTGTCCCCCTTTGCCGTTCCCCTGCTGATGGAGATCGGAAAAGAGCGGGCGCCGGGGACTTCGGCGGTCGACATGATGCTGGAGGACGCCGCCCTAATAGACGAGGCCATGTCTTGACCGCTTTGGGGATCGGCGCGGCGACCGACGACGGCGCCCTGACCATCCGCGTCGCCAACGTCGAGGTCGTGCTGCGGGCCTCAGGCGCTCTTTGGCTGGCGCAGGAACGGATGCTGGTCGTCGCGGACCTGCACCTGGAAAAGGGTTCAGCCTACGCCGCACGAGGTCAGTTGCTGCCGCCCTACGACACGCGTGAGACCCTGGACCGGCTGGAGCGCGAGGTCGGCGCACTGGCGCCTCGCTCGGTCGTCCTGCTGGGCGACACCCTGCACGACGGCGACGCGGAGACCCGCATCGCCTCATCAGAGCGGGCGCGGATCGCCGCCCTGGCGGATCGGCTACGGCTGATCTGGGTCTGCGGCAACCACGACCCCGACGGCGCCGGCGACCTGGGCGGCGAGACGGCGGCGGTTGTCGCGGTCGCCGGATTGACCCTCCGCCACGATCCCTCCCCCTATCCCGCACTCGGCGAGGTCGCCGGACACCTGCACCCCTGTGCTCGCATCCACGGCCCCGCGGGCAGCGTGCGGCGCCGTTGCTTCGCCTCGGACGGTCGCCGCCTGATCCTGCCCGCCTTCGGCGCCTATGCCGGTGGATTGAACTTGCGTGACGAGGCCTTCACGCCCCTGTTCGAAGCCCTCCCCGTCGGCTTCGCTCTCGGGCGGCGCGTGACGGCGGTGGCCCATGAACATTTGAGACCTGATCGCGCCGCCTTCACCCGCTGAACTAGCTGAAATTCAAAGAAACCCGGATCTCTGATTCCGGCTTCAGGCGTCGGTTTGCCGCTTGGCGCTGCAAGCTTATTCCGCAGGCGCCTTCTCCGGCCGCTGCAACTTCGCTTTCCCCCGTGAGTTTCGAAATGGGGCAGCCGGATTGCGACGAGGCGAAACAGGGTGTCATGACCATCGACCGCCTTTGCATCGACACCATCCGCACCTTGTCGATGGATGCCGTACAAAAGGCCGAGTCCGGCCACCCCGGCACGCCGATGGCCTTGGCGCCCGTGATCTACACCCTGTGGCAGCGCTTCTTGCGCTACGATCCCACCGACCCGTTGTGGCTGAACCGCGACCGCTTCGTGCTGTCCAACGGCCACGCCTCGATGCTGCTCTACTCGATGTTGCATCTGGCCGGGGTCATGGCGACGGGCCCGGATCAGGAGCTTCTGGACGCCCCCGCCGTCTCGCTCGACGACATCAAGGCCTTCCGCCAGTTGGACAGCAAATGCCCGGGTCATCCGGAGTATGGCCACACGACGGGCGTTGAGACGACGACCGGTCCGCTCGGTCAGGGCTGCGGGAACAGCGTCGGCATGGCCATCGCCGAGCGCTGGCTGGCCAAGCATTTCAACCAGCCCGACTTCGCCGTCTTCGACCACGACGTCTATGTCCTGTGCAGCGACGGCGACCTGATGGAAGGGGTCAGCAGCGAGGCCGCCTCGATCGCCGGCCACCTGATGCTGGGCAACCTCTGCTGGATCTACGACGCCAACAACATCACCATCGAAGGTCACACGGATCTGGCCTTCACCGAGGATGTCGGGGCGCGTTTCCTCGCCTACGGCTGGAACGTGATCCATGTCGGCGACGCCAACGACACCCAGCGGATAGCCGAGGCCCTTGCGCAGTTCCGCGACACCGAGACCACGCCCACCCTGATCATTGTCGATAGTCATATCGGCTATGGCGCGCCGCATAAGCAGGACACCAGCTCCGCCCATGGCGAGCCCCTGGGCGAGGAAGAGGTCCGCCTGGCCAAGCGCAGCTACGGTTGGCCGGAAGACGCCCAGTTCCTCGTCCCCGAGGGCGTGCGCGAGCATTTCGACGCCGGCATCGGCCTGCGCGGCCGGCAGGTGCGAATGGCCTGGCAGAAAGGCTACGACGCCTATCGTGCGCAGCATCCAGACCTGGCCGAGCAACTGGACCAGATGGCCAAGGGCGAGCCGCCGGTGGGCTGGGACGCCGACCTCCCCAACTTCCTCGCCGACGCCAAGGGCATGGCCAGCCGCGAGTCGTCGGCCAAGGCGATCAACGCCATCGCGCCGCGCTATCCCTGGCTGATCGGCGGCTCGGCGGACCTGTCGCCCTCGACCAAGACCAACCTCACCTTCGAGACGGCCGGCAGTTTCGAAGCCGGCTCATACGGCGGCCGCAACCTGCATTTCGGCATTCGCGAGCACGCCATGGGGGCCATCCTCAGCGGCCTGGCGCTCTCCGGGCTGCGCGCCTACGGCTCCAGCTTCCTGATCTTCTCCGACTACATGAAGCCGGCCATCCGCCTCGCCGCGCTGATGCAACTGCCTGTCGTCTATATCTATACCCACGACTCCATCGGCCTCGGCGAGGATGGTCCGACCCATCAGTCGGTCGAACAGCTTGTTGGCCTGCGCGCCATTCCAAACCTCGTCGTCCTGCGGCCGGCAGACGCCAACGAGGTGGTCGAGGCCTGGTGGGTCATCGGCGGACTCAAGCATCAGCCAGCTTGCCTGGTGCTAAGCCGTCAGGCGCTGCCGACCTTCGACCGCTCGCTCTACGGCTCTGCCCAGGGGCTGGCCTGCGGCGCCTATGTCATGGCGGACGCCCAGGACAAAGACCCTGACGTGATCCTGATCGGCACGGGCAGCGAAGTCAGCGTCTGCGTGAAGGCCTTCGAGACCCTCAAACACCAAGGCGTGGCCGCCCGGGTCGTCAG
Source organism: Brevundimonas sp. 2YAF1 (assembly GCF_052114745.1). Taxonomy (NCBI): domain Bacteria; kingdom Pseudomonadati; phylum Pseudomonadota; class Alphaproteobacteria; order Caulobacterales; family Caulobacteraceae; genus Brevundimonas; species Brevundimonas sp. 2YAF1. The sequence goes on from NZ_JBFRFI010000001.1 coordinate 390,091, forward strand.
CATGCCGTCGTGGGAGTTGTTCGAGCAACAGGACCAGACCTATCGCGACGGGGTGCTGCCGCCCCACGTCACGGCGCGCGTGTCAGTGGAAGCCGGCTCTGTGATCGGCTGGGACCGCTACGTCGGGGCCGACGGCGCCAGGATCGGTATGCGCTGCTTCGGGGCGTCGGCCCCCGCCAAGGACCTGATGGCCCGGTTCGGATTCACGCCGGACGCGGTGGTCGAAGCCGCCAAGGCCCAGTTGGCGCAAGCAAAGGGACAAGGCGCATGAACCCGTTGCGGCAGCTTGAGGCCTGCGGCCAGGCGATCTGGCTGGACTATCTGAAGCGCAGCCTGATCCAGACGGGCGGCCTGAAGGCCCTGGTCGACAATGATGGGCTGAAGGGCGTGACCTCCAACCCCTCGATCTTCGAGAAGGCCATCGCCGAGAGCGACGAATACGCCGACGCCATCAAGGCGTTTCAGGCCGACGCGGACCACAGCGTCGCGGACATCTACGAACACCTGGCCATCGAAGACATCCAGGCGGCCGCCGCGGTTCTGCGCCCGGTCTTTGAACAGACCGAGGGCCGGGACGGCTACATCAGCCTGGAATGCTCGCCCTATCTGGCCAACGACACCCAAGGGACCATCGTCGAAGCCCTGCGTCTGCATCAAGCGCTGGATCGACCCAACGTCATGATCAAGGTTCCGGCGACGCCCGCCGGCATCCCCGCGATCCGCGAGCTGACCGGGCGTGGATTGAACATCAACATCACCCTGCTGTTTTCCCTGGACGCCTATGAACAGGTGGTCGAGGCCTATCTGTCCGGGCTCGAGCAGTGGCAACGGGCGGGCGGCGACCTGTCCAAGATCGCCAGCGTCGCCAGCTTCTTCCTCAGCCGCATCGACATTGCGGTCGACAAGCGGCTGGACAAGCTGAACGACAAGGCCTTGGCGGATGGGCTACGCGGCAAGGCGGCCATAGCCAGCGCCACACTGGCCTATAGCCGCTACCAGGCTCTGTTCTCCGGCCCGCGCTGGCAAGCCCTGGCCGCAGCCGGGGCCAAGACCCAGCGCCTGCTATGGGCCTCCACCAGCACCAAGAACCCGACCTACAAGGATACCCTCTATGCCGAGGCGGTGATCGGTCTCGACACCGTGGACACCTTGCCGCCCGCGACCATGGACGCCTTCCGCGATCATGGCGTCGCCACGGCCGACGCCATCGAACAGGGCGTGGACGAGGCCCGCGCCTTGCTCGTGGCGCTGGAGCAGCAGGGCGTGTCGATGAAGGCCGTCACCAACGCCCTGGTCGCCGATGGCGTCCAGCAGTTCGCCGACGCCTTCGACAGGCTGTTCGCCGTCATCGCCCGCCAGCGCAGCCAACTGAACGGCGAAGGCTCCAACCAGCAGATCGTCTGCGGCTCGCCTGAACTGGAGGCTGCCGTGACCAGGATGATGGAGGCGTGGCGAAAGGACGGCCGCATTCGCCGGCTCTGGGCCGGGGACAAGACGCTGTGGAGCGATGCCGACGAGGACCAGTGGATGGGTTGGCTGGACGCGGTGGACGAGGCGCTGGCCGAGCTCGCACCGCTGCAGGCCCTGGCCAAGGACGTCCAGCAGCGCGGGTTCACCGACGTGCTGTTGCTGGGCATGGGTGGCTCCAGCCTGGGGCCGGCCGTCCTGGGCGAGACCTTCGGCCGCCAGCCCGGCGCGCCGCGTTTCCATATGCTCGACAGCACCGATCCGGCCCAGATCAAGACCGTCGAACAGGCGGTCGATATCGGCCGGACCCTGTTCATCGTCTCTTCCAAATCTGGCGGCACGTTGGAGCCCAATATCTTCTTGGACTACTTCATGGACCGCGTGGTCGCGGTGCGGGGCCAGGACAAGGGCAAGGCGGGCGAGCAGTTCATCGCCGTAACCGACCCCGGGTCTTCGCTGGAGACGCGCGCTAGAACCTTGGGCTTTAGCCATATCTTCTACGGCGCGCCCTCCATCGGCGGGCGCTATTCGGTGCTGTCCAATTTCGGCCTGGCGCCGGCGGCGGCCATGGGCCTGGATGTTGCACGCCTGCTTCGCACCACCCAGCCGATGCAGCACGCCTGCGGACCCGACGTCCCACCTGCGGAAAATCCAAGCGTGCAGCTTGGAGTTCTGCTGGGCGTGGCCGCCAGGCAGTTCGGCCGCGACAAGGTGACGATCATCACTTCGCCGGGCATCGAGCCTCTCGGCGCCTGGCTGGAGCAGCTCCTGGCCGAGAGCACCGGCAAGCAGGAACGCGGCCTCGTCCCCCTGGCCGACGAACCGCTGGCCTCCCCCGACCTTTACGGCCAAGACCGGCTGTTCGCCTATATCGAGCTGGACGGTCGGGGCGAGGCCGCACTGCGCCAGGCGGTGCAAGCACTGGAGCAGGCCGGCCACCCCGTCGTACGCATCACGATCAAGGACATCTGGCGCCTCGGCCAGGAGTTCTTCCGCTGGGAGATCGCCGTGGCTGTGGCCGGAGCGATCATCGCCATCAACCCGTTCGACCAGCTCGATGTCGAGGCCAGCAAGGCCAAGACCAAGGCCCTGACCAAGGCCTATGAGACGTCGCAAAGCCTGCCCGAAGAGGCGCCGCTGTTTCGCGGCAAGGGGGTCGCCCTCTACGCCGATCCGCGCAACGCCGCCAACCTTGGCCGGCACCACAGCCTGTCGGGCTACCTGAAGAGCCATCTGGACCGTCTTCACGCGGGCGACTACGTGGCGCTCCTGGCCTATATCGAGCGCAACGAGCGCCACAGCCAGGCGCTGACCGCGATCCGGGCCCGTATCCGCGACAAGACCCGGGCCGCAACCTGCCTGGGCTTCGGGCCGCGCTTCCTGCATTCGACCGGCCAGACCTACAAGGGCGGACCCAACAGCGGCCTATTCCTGCAACTCACCTGCGACGACCCGGCCGACATCCATGTGCCGGGCCACGGCTACAGCTTTGGCGTGGTCAAGGCGGCGCAGGCGCGCGGCGATCTGGAGGTGCTGGTCGAACGCGGCCGACGGGCGCTCCGCGTTCATCTGACCGATGTCGACGCTGGGCTAGCCGAGTTGGCCCAAGCCCTGGACGCGGCGCTCGCGCAACCGCGCCGCTCGAAGGAGTGACGGCCCCATGCAGATCGCGATGATCGGACTTGGACGCATGGGGGGCAATATGTCCCGCCGTTTGATGGCGGCTGGGCACAGTTGCGTGGTCTATGCCCTGGACGCTAAGGCGCGCGACGTCCTGGCCAAGGAGGGCGCCACGGCCGCCGACTCGCTGGCGGACCTGGTCGGCAAGCTGCAAAAGCCGCGCGCGGTGTGGCTCATGCTACCCGCCGGACAGGCCACCGAAGAGACTGTCCATCAATTGCGCGATTTGCTTGAGACCGGCGACACGATCATCGACGGCGGCAACAGCTTCTACAAGGACGACATCCGCCGGGCCAAACTCCTAGGCGAAAAGGGTGTCGCCTATGTCGACTGCGGCACCTCGGGCGGGGTCTGGGGCCTGGAGCGCGGCTATAGCATGATGATAGGCGGACCCCAGGAGGCCGTCGCCCGTCTCGACCCGATCTTTGAGGCCCTGGCCCCCGGTGTCGGCCACATCCCCCGCACGCTCGGGCGCACCGGCGAGGTTTGCCAGGCCGAGCGCGGCTACATCCATGCGGGTCCCGCCGGCGCAGGGCACTTCGTCAAGATGGTGCACAACGGCATCGAGTATGGGTTGATGCAGGCCTATGCCGAGGGCTTCAACATCCTGCGCAACAAGATCTCCGAGGATCTAGCGGAGGACGAACGCTACACCCTGAATCTGGCGGATATCGCCGAGGTTTGGCGGCGCGGCAGCGTGATTACCTCCTGGTTGCTCGACCTGGGGGCCGCGGCTTTGGTCAAGGACGAGCAACTCAACGAGTATTCCGGCTTCGTTCAGGATTCCGGAGAAGGCCGCTGGACCGTGGAGGCCGCCATCGAGGAAGCGGTACCAGCGGACGTGCTGTCCACCGCCCTCTATGCACGCTTCCGCTCGCGCCGGGACCACACCTTCGCCGACCGGATGCTGTCGGCCATGCGCTTCGGCTTCGGCGGCCATATCGAAGGCGCCGAGGCGATTGATCCCGCGCCCGCATCGGGCGCCGCAGGGCGAGCGCCGTCGAAGCCCGGGCCGGACTAGGACGTGTCCAGCGATGCGTTAGCTCGCATGCGACCTGTCAGCTTAAGTCTTCAGAGCAAAGCGCCTTTCCCGCCACCGCCCCCGGCGACATCAGCCCGGCGAACAAACCTGCGGTCAGATCATCCCTGCGCATCCCGACGATCTAGCGTCGCATATCTTCGTTTTTGCAATCTCTCCCTAAGCCTTGGCCAAAGCCCGCCGACGTGTTCTTCTGATCTCCGCCAGCCCCTCGCCTTAACGCGCCAATTAGTGAGCGCCTTCCCTCTGATCCCACGCTGCACAGACATTTCAGTCAGGCACCATGGACGAACATCCCGCCGCCCCTGAACGCTCGACGACCGACGCTGAAAGACGCGGGCGCGTCGGCCGAAAGCGAGGGATCTGGATTCTGCTCCTGTCCATAGCGGCGCTTCTGGCCCTGGCCTGGTTTCTGACCCATCGAAATTCCAACGCGGACAAGGCGCGCGCGGGCCACAAGCCGCCCCTGGCTGTCGCCGTGGCGGCGGCGACCAAGGGGTCGGTCCCGATCCAGGTCGATGCGCTCGGCACGGTCACGCCTCTGGCCGAGGTGGCGGTACAGCCGCAGGTTTCAGGCGTGATCGCCGCCGTCCTCTATCGGGAGGGCCAGATCGTCGCCAAGGGCGCGCCTCTGGTCGTGATCGACCCGCGCCCGTTCCAACTGGCCCTGCAACAGGCCGAAGCCGCCCTCGCCCGCGACGAGGCGCAGCTTCAAATCGCCCAGCTGACCCTGGACCGTTACCGCACCCTGTCGGCGCAGGACTCAATCGCCGGCCAGGATGTCGACACCCAGGCCGCGACCGTCAAGCAACTGGCGGGCGCCGTAGCCGGCGATCGCGCCGCCATCGGCGCAGCAAGGCTGAACCTGACCTTCAGCCGGGTCTCGGCCCCAGTCAGCGGCCGGATCGGACTGCGGACGGCGGATCTGGGCGCCTATGTCACGCCAGCCGGCGGCGGCGTCGCCACGATTGCGCAACTGACCCCCATCGACGTCGAATTTTCGGTTCCGCAGCAGGACCTGACGCGCATCCGCACCCGCTTGGCGGCGGGGTCGTCGCCGCCCGCGACCGCCCTGGACGAAACCCGCACCCGCGTCCTGGCTCAGGGACAGTTCCTGACCCTGGACAACGCCGTGGACGCCGCCACCGGCACGGTGAAGGCCAAGGCCCGCTTCGCCAATACGGACGGCGCCCTCTTCCCCGGCCAGTTCGTCAATACGCGGCTGCTGCTCGAGGTTCAGGAGGATGTCGTCCTCGTCCCGTCCGCAGCCGTTCGCACCGGGCCCAGGGGCGATTTCGTCTATGTCGTCAGCCCAGCCTCCAAGGCCACCTTCCGTTCCGTCCGCCGCGGCCCGACCAGCGGCGACCTCGTCTCGATCAGCCAGGGACTCGCCGTCGGGGAACAGGTGGTCACGGCCGGCGGCGATCAACTGACGGACGGCGCACAGGTGGTTCTGTCGAACGCGGGAAACCCAAACTCTGCGACCCACCAACACCCAGGCCGATGAATATCTCGGGCCCCTTCATCCTGCGTCCGGTTGCGACCGCACTGATGATGGCGGCGCTGGTGCTGGCGGGACTGGCGGCGTTTCGCCTGCTGCCGCTCTCCGCCCTGCCCCAGGTCGACTACCCGACCATCCAGGTCCAGACTCTCTATCCCGGCGCCAGCCCGGAAGTGATGGCCAACACCGTCACCGCCCCGCTGGAACGCCAGTTCGGCCAGATGTCGGGCCTTGGCCGAATGAGTTCGACCAGCGCGGCGGGCGCCTCGGCGATCACCTTGCAGTTCGATCTGTCCCTGTCGCTTGACGTGGCCGAGCAAGAGGTCCAGGCGGCCATCAATGCGGCGGGAAGCCTGCTGCCCGCCGATCTGCCGGCACCGCCCATCTATGCCAAGGTCAACCCGGCCGACGCCCCCGTCCTGACCCTCGCGATCACCTCCGCCACCCTGCCTTTGACCCAGGTGGAGACCCTGGTCGACACTCATCTGGCCCAGAAGATTTCCCAGGTCGGCGGCGTGGGTCTGGTGTCGCTCAGCGGCGGCGCCAGGCCAGCCGTCAGGGTTCAGGTCGACACCCAGCGGCTTGCATCCTACGGCCTGACCATCGACGCCCTGCGCACCGCGATCGCCAGCGGCGCGGCCAGCGGGGCCAAGGGCGGTTTCGACGGCCCGAGCCGCGCCTACACGATCGACGCCAACGATCAGTTGACCACGGCCCAGGACTATCGGGACATGGTGCTGCTGTATCGCGATGGAGCCGCCGTCCGGCTATCGGACGTCGCCAGCGTTATCGACAGCGCCGAAAATGCGCGGCTGGGCGCCTGGGCGAATTTGACCCCCGCGATCCTGGTCAACGTCCAGCGTCAACCCGGGGCCAATGTCATCGCGACGGTCGACGCCGTAAAGGCGCGCCTACCCGACCTGACGACCGGTCTTCCCGCCGGGCTCAAGGTCGAGGTGCTGAGCGATCGCACGACCAGCATCCGCGCCTCCGTCCGCGATGTCGAGTTCGAGATGCTGCTGGCCGTCGCCTTTGTCGTGGCGGTGATCTTCGCCTTCCTCCGCAGCGGCCCCGCGACCCTGATCGCGGGCCTGGCCGTGCCGATCTCGCTGATCGGGACCTTCGGCTTCATGTATCTGATGGGGTTCAGTCTCAACAATCTCAGCCTGATGGCCCTGACCATCGCCACGGGCTTTGTCGTCGACGACGCCATCGTCATGATCGAGAACATCGCCCGCCGCATCGAGGCCGGCGAAAAACCGTTCGAGGCGGCCCTGAACGGCGCCCGCCAGATCGGCTTCACCATCGTCTCGCTGACCGTGTCGCTGATCGCGGTGCTGATCCCCCTGCTGTTCATGGGCGATGTGGTGGGGCGGCTGTTCCGCGAGTTCGCCGTCACCCTGGCCGTCACCATCGCCATTTCCGCCGTGGTGTCCCTGACGTTGACGCCGATGCTGTCGGCCTATTGGCTCAAGCCGCGCCCGTCCCGACCGGAGGGGCAAACCGAAGCCAAGCCGGACGTCTTCCAGCGCCTGCTGTACCGCTATGATCGCGCCCTGGACTGGGTGCTGGACCGTCAGGGCGCGACGCTGGCAGTGGTCGCCGTCACCCTGGCCCTGACCGCCCTGCTCTATATCGTCATCCCCAAGGGCCTGTTCCCGACCCAGGACACCGGCCAGCTTCAGGCCGAGGTGCGCGCCGCCCGTTCCATCTCCTATGGCGGCATGGCCGAAACCCAGCAGGCAGTCGCCAAGGTCCTGTTGCAGGACCCGGACGTGGCCTCACTGAGCGCCTTCATCGGCGTCGACGGCGTCAACACCTCCCTGCTGGGCGTCGGGCGGATGCTGATCAACCTCAAGGACCATCGCACCGCCTCCCAGGCCGTGATCATGGACCGACTGAAGCAGGCGGCGGCGACCGTGCCGGGCGTGGTCCTCTATGTTCAGCCGGTTCAGGACCTGACCATCGACGCCGAGACCGGCCCGACCCAGAACCGTTTCGCCCTGCAGGGCTCGGACCAGGCGACCGTCGACCTCTGGACGCAGAAGCTCGCAGCCGCCCTGCAGGACGGATCGAAGCTGAGGAACGTCGTCACCGACGCGGGCGCGTCCGGTCTGGCCGCGTACGTCAACATCGACCGGGATACGGCGGCGCGGCTCGGCGTCACCGCCTCGACGGTGGACGAGACCCTCTACAGCGCCTTCGGCCAGCGGATCGTCTCGACCATCTTCGACGAAACCAACCAGTATCGCGTCATCCTGGAGGCCGACCCGACGCTGGTGTCCACGCCCGCGGACCTGGCCCTGCTGCACGTTCCGACCACTGGCGCGCCGACGCCCCTGTCCGTAATCGCCGCCATCGAGGAGCGGTCGGCGCCGCTGGAGGTCAACCATGTGGCTCAGTTTCCTGCCGCGACCGTAGGATTCAATGTCGCGCCGGGCGCCTCGCTGGGCGCGGCGGTCGGTCAGATCCGCCAGACGGCCCAATCCATCGGGCTTCCGCCCAGCGTCCAGATTGTCTTCCTGGGGGCCGCCAGCGCCTATGAGAACTCGCTTCAGAACGAGCTCTGGCTGATCCTGGCCGCCGTCGTCTGCGTCTATATCGTGCTGGGCGTTCTCTATGAGAGCTTCATCCACCCCCTGACCATCCTGTCGACCCTGCCGTCGGCCGGGATCGGGGCTCTGCTGGCTCTGATGCTGACCGGCAACGACCTGGGGGTGATCGGCGTCATCGGGATCATTCTGCTGATCGGCATCGTCAAGAAGAACGCCATCATGATGATCGACTTCGCCCTGGACGCCGAGCGCGACCAGGGCAAGCCGCCGCGCGAGGCGATCCATCAGGCCGCGCTGCTGCGTCTGCGGCCGATCCTGATGACAACCCTGGCGGCCATGTTCGCCGCCGTGCCCCTGATGCTGGGATGGGGGGTGGGCTCCGAACTTCGTCACCCGTTGGGCATCGCCATCTTCGGCGGGTTGATCATCAGCCAAGCCCTGACCCTGTTCACCACGCCTGTCGTCTATCTGGCCTTCGACCGCCTGACCCGGCGTCGAGCGCCAGCCGCCCTGGGCGAGGAGGCGTCGGCATGAACCTGTCGGGGCCATTCGTCCGTCGTCCGATCGGCACCATCCTGCTGACCCTCGGCCTGGCCCTGACCGGCATCGCCGCCTTTTTCAACCTGCCGGTCGCGCCCCTGCCCCAGGTCGACTTTCCGACGATTTCGGTTTCGGCCAGCCTGCCGGGGGCCAGTCCCCAGACCATGGCCGCCAACGTCGTCACCCCGCTGGAACGCCGCCTGGGCGTGATCTCGAACGTCAGCGAACTGACCTCGTCCAGCACCACCGGCCAAGGCCGGATCACCCTGCAGTTCGATCTCAGCCGCGACATCAACGGGGCAGCGCGCGACGTCATGGCGGCGATCAACGCCGCGCGCGCCGACCTGCCCACGACTCTGAAGGCCAACCCCAGTTACGCCAAGACCAATCCCGCCGACGCTCCGGTCATGATCATCGCCCTGCAATCCCAGACCCGCACCCCGGGCCAGATCTATGAGGCCGCCGCCAACATCGTCCAGCAGACCCTGTCGCAGATCGACGGCGTCGGCTCGGTCGAGTTGGGCGGAAGCTCTTTGCCTGCGGTGCGCGTCGAACTGAACCCTCATGCCCTGAGCCAATACGGCATCGGCATGGAAGACGTACGCGCCGCCATCACCGCCGCCAACCCGAACCGCCCCAAGGGGGTCATCGAGGACGGCGCCCGCGCCTTTCAGATCTACACCAACGACACGGGCCAGTCGGCGGCCGATTTCCGCGACCTGATCCTGGCCTGGCGCGACGGGGCCCCGGTGCGTTTGAGCGATGTGGCCGAGGTGGTCGACAGCGTCGAGGACCTGCACACCCTGGGCCTCTACAACGGCGAACCCGCTGTCGTGGCGCTGATCAGCCGCCAGCCCGGAGCCAATGTCATCAAGACCGCTGACGGCGTCAGGGCCGCCCTGCCCTTGCTGAAGACGCGCCTGCCGGCCGACATCGAAATGGCCGTCGCCGCCGACCGGACGCTGACGACCCGGGCCTCGCTGAAGGAGGTCGAGATCACCCTGCTCATCGCTCTGGTGCTGGTCGTGCTGGTCGTGGCCGTCTTCCTGGGCAGCGTCCGGGCCACGATCATTCCCGCCGTCGCCGTGACCGTGTCGATCCTCGGCGCTGTCAGCGTCATGTTCCTGCTGGGCTTCAGCCTCAACAACCTCAGCCTGATGGCCCTGACGGTGGCGACCGGCTTCGTGGTGGACGACGCCATCGTAGTTCTGGAGAACACCAGCCGCCATCTGGAAAGGGGCATGGACCGCGTCCAGGCCGCCTTGCTGGGCGCGCGCGAGGTCGGCTTCACCGTCGTCTCGATCAGCCTGTCTCTGGTGGCGGTCTTCGTCCCCCTGCTGTTCATGGAAGGGATCGTCGGCCGCCTGTTCCGCGAGTTCGCCGTCACCCTGGCGGCGGCGGTGCTGATTTCGCTGGTGATCTCGCTGACGGCGACGCCGATGATGTGCGCCTTCCTTCTGCGTCCCGCCCGCCAGGCCAAACAGCCCGGCCGACTAGCGTCTGCGTTGAACCGGGGCTTTGAGCGTGTGCGCGACGGCTATGGATCGGCGCTCGAATGGGCGCTGGATCACGGTCGGTTGATGCTGTGCGCCCTGGCCATTGTGATTGGGCTGAACGTCTATCTGTTTACCGCCGTGCCCAAGGGCTTCTTTCCTATCCAGGACACCGGCCAGATCAGCGGCGGCCTGAGGGCCGACCAAAGCATCTCGTTCCAGGCCATGCAGGGCAAGCTGAAGCAAATTCTGGACGTGGTGGGTCAGGACCCCGCCGTTCAATCCGTGGTCGGCTTCACCGGAGGATCGCGGGCGGGCGGCGGCTTCGTCTTCATCACCCTGAAGCCCAAGCCCGGTCGCAAGGACAGCAGCCAGACCGTCATCGCTCGACTACGCCCTAGGCTGATGCACGTCAGCGGTGCGACGCTGTTCCTCAGCCCGGTTCAGGACGTCACCATCGGGGCGCGACAAAGCAACGCCGCATATCAGTACACCCTGAAGAGCGACAACGCCGCCGATCTGGCGACCTGGGCGGGGGCCCTGGCCGACGCCATGAGCCGGCGCCCTGACCTTGTCGACGTCAATTCCAACGCCCAACCCAACGGCCTGGAATCCTATGTCATGATCGACCGGACCGCCGCCGCTCGCCTGGGGATCAATTCGGCGACGCTCGACAACGTCCTCTACGACGCCTTCGGCCAGCGGCAGGTGTCCACGATCTACAAGAACCTCAACCAGTACCATATCGTCCAGGAGGTCGCCCCCCAGTACGCCCGCGATCCCTCGGCCCTGTACGACGTCCATGTGCCCGTCAGCGGCGGGGCGACGGTTCTGGCGGCCGGTTCGGTTCAAGCGAGCACCGGCCCGACGGCCTCGCCTGTCCGCAACGCCTCCCAGGGATCCGCCCTGACCCTGACCCCGCGCAAGACAGCGCCGCTCGCGGCCTTCGCCAGTTTTTCCGACTCGGCCGCACCGACGACGATCAACCATCAGGACGGCCAGCTGGCGACGACCATTTCGTTCAACCTTCCACCTGGAAAATCCCTCAGCGACGCCAGGGCGGCGATCGCCGCCGCGGAAGCCGAAATCCATATGCCGTCCAATGTTCAAGGCAGTTTCCAGGGCGCGGCCAAGGCGTTTCAGGACTCGCTGAACAGCCAGCCGCTGTTGATCCTCGCCGGCATACTGGCGGTCTATCTCGTCCTCGGCGTCCTCTACGAAAGTCTGATCCACCCGCTCACCGTCCTGTCGACCCTGCCCTCGGCGGGGATCGGGGCCGTGATCGCCCTGATGGCCTTCAAGATGGAGTTTTCGATCATCGCCCTGATCGGGCTGATCCTGCTTATCGGCATCGTCAAGAAGAACGCCATCCTGATCATCGACTTCGCCATCAACGCCCAGCGCCAACGTGGGTTGAGCGCGCGTGACGCCATCGGCGAGGCGTCGATGCTGCGGTTCCGCCCCATCCTGATGACCACCCTGGCGGCCGCCCTCGGCGCCCTGCCCCTGGCCATCGGCTTCGGCGACGGGGCCGAACTCCGTCAACCCCTCGGCATAGCCATTATCGGCGGTCTGGTGGCCAGCCAGTTGCTGACCCTGCTCACCACGCCGGTGGTCTTCCTCTACCTGGACCGTCTCGGGAGCCCGCGCGCCAGGGCGGCGCGAGCCGCGCCTACCGCTACTCCATCCCCCCTTGGAACCGCCTAGGAAACGAAGATGCGTACCGTGGTCTGCATCAGTGTGGTCGGCGGCCTGGTTCTGACGGCCTGCGCGTCGGGCCCCAACTATGTCCGACCCACGACGCCCATCTCCGCCGCCTACAAGGAGGCCGTGGCGCCGACCGAGGGCTGGATGCAAGCCGTCCCGGCCGACGCCGTCGATCGCCGTGACTGGTGGCGGGTGTTCAACGATCCCATTCTGGACGCGCTGCAGCAGCGGCTGGAGGTCTCCAACCAGAATCTCGCGGCCGCCGAGGCCGCCTACCGTCAGGCGCGCGCCCTCGTGCGAGAGCAGCGCGCGGCCTATTTCCCGACCGTGCTTCTGGAGGGGTCAGGCCAGCGTGCAAAAGCCGCCAGCCTCGGCGGGGGAGCATCCACCGCCAATGCCTATCGCTTCGACATCGGCGGAACCTGGGCGCCGGACGTCTGGGGCGCCGTGCGGCGCGCCGTCGAGGCCGCCGGAGCCCTAGCCCAGGCCAGCGCCGGGGATCTCGCCGCCGCCAAGCTCTCGGCGCAGGGCGAACTAGCGGCCAACTATCTGCAACTGCGCGAGGCAGACGCCGAGATCGCCCTCGTCGCAGCTACGGTCGACGGCTATGCGCGATCGCTTCAGATCACCAGCAACCGGTACGACGCCAGGATCGCCGCCCGCAGCGACGTCCTTCTGGCCGAAACCCAGCTCGCCAACGCCCAGGCCAGCCTGTCGGCCCTGACCCAGCAACGCGCCCAGGCCGAACACGCCATCGCCGTCCTGATCGGACAGGTGCCCGCCGACTTCACCCTGGCCGTCGCCCCCTCATGGTCGCAGACCGCGCCCGACGTTCCCGTAGAGTTGCCTTCGGCCCTGCTGCAACGCCGCCCCGACATCGCCGCGGCCGAGCGCCGGGTCGCGGCGGCCAACGCCCAGATCGGGGTGGCGGAAGCCGCCTATTTCCCCGTCATCACCCTGACGGGCGACTATGGCGGAGCCGCTTCGCAACTGAACCGCCTGTTCGACGCCTCGTCCAGCCTGTGGTCGCTGGGCGTCGCCTTGGCCGAGACGGTGTTCGACGGCGGCGCCCGTCGCGGTCGAACGGAACAGGCGCGCGCGGCCTATGATCAGGCCGTGGCCCAATACCGTCAGATCACCCTGACCGCCTTCCGGAATGTCGAAGACCAACTGGCCGCGACGCGGATTCTCGCCCAGCAGAACCAGCACCTCGCCGAAGCCTCGGCAGCCGCCGACGCCGCCGAGCAGATCAGCCTCAATCAGTATCGCGCGGGGTTGGTCGCCTATACAGACGTCGTCGTCGCCCAGGCTACGGCCCTGAGCGCGCGCCGCGCCTTGGCCCAGTCCGTCCTCACCCGCCAACTGGCCGCCGTCGCCTTGATCGAGGCCCTAGGCGGGGACTTTACCGCCGAGCCGTCGTCATGACGCCGGGGCGCAACCTTTCAGAATGGAACGACGTTATGAGGCCTTCAAATCTCCTCGCAACGCCGTCGAATTCAAGGAGCTTCGCCATGAACCGTCGCATTCTGCTGACCACGTTCGTCGCCTTGACCGCTTCCACGGGCGCGCTCGCCGCTTCAAGCTACGCCGCTTCGAACCCGGATGCGCAGCACGGGCAGATGCAGCAACCGCCGGGAGATATGCAACACCGGCAGATGCAGATGCAGGCGCCCCGCAGCGATATGCAGCGTGGACCGCAAAGGGACATGGGACCCATGCCTCGCGGTGAACCGCAAAGAATGCCGCGTGACTACATGCCACCGAGCCGACCGGAAGGAATTCAGAATCGCCCTTCCTTCGACCGTGACTTCATGAACCACAACTTCCAGGCCAATGAAGGTCATCGCATTGGCCCTTATCACGGCCCCGAAGGCTTCGAGTACCGGCGCTGGCGGTTCGGTGAAATGCTCCCGCTGATCTTCTGGGACGAGCAATACTGGCTGTCGGACTACTGGCTGTTCGGCCTGGACATCCCTCCCGTCGGTTATGAATGGGTGCGCTACGGACCAGACGCCATCCTGGTCGACGTTGCTACGGGAGAAATCGTCCAAGTCGTCTACGACGAGTTCCGGTAGGCTGGTGGCTGGCGGTTGCCGCTCGTCTGGTGAAGGCGATCCGGCGCATGGCCGTACCGTCGGCTCCGGTCGGGCTCATGCGCCACTGAGCTGCCGCTTTGGCGACGTGACGGCTGTCGATGGATTTCGCTCTGGCCCTGGTCGACCCCGACGGTGCGGTAAATGCACCTCGCTGAAGGTTCGCCGCTCATGACGTCATGATGTGCTTCGGCCTGACCAGCGGCCGCTTCGTGATCGGTACGGTTCTCGGGAGACCCTTCGGAAGCGCGCTGTCAGTCCAACGCTGAACCGTCGGGTGGAGACGGCTGACCGCCCCATCGAGAACGGTCAATTTGACGATCCTCCGTCGAGCCCCCTTTGTTGGCGCGCAGCAGACGGTCCACGACCCCGGTGCTGACAACGACCGCCCCTTCGACGCTGTGCGACCGGCTCACCCTGCTGGACCTGGGCGCCGACGATCTCTCGCCAAGCCGCTAAGACCTGCTCGACGCTCGAAAATTTTCGGGTGTCGCCCCGCCAGACGAACTCCGGCTTTGACGAAGCCCGCGACAAGCTTGACTATGGATCGCAATCAGAAGACGTCCCAGGAGTTCGCATGACCCGAGTAACCGCCCCCTGGGCAGCTGGATTGGCGGCCTTGCTGCTGTCGGCGACCAGCGCCCTGGCCTATGAGGGCGTACTGGCCCAGCCGCCCGCCGCCGCACCGGCGAACGCATCCGCGACGACCTCGCGCATCACCTCGCCGCGTGAGGCCTTCGGCCATGAGGTCGGGGCCGACTACCACCTGATCAACTACACCCAGTGGGAAGCCTATCTGAAGACGCTGGCCAGCCAGTCGGACCGGATGAAGCTGGTCGAGATCGGCAAGTCGTCCGAGGGCCGCACCCAGTATATCGCCATCGTCTCCACGCCTGAGAACCTGGCCCATCTGGACCGCTATCAGGAGATCGCGCGTCGTCTGGCCAAGGCCGAGGGCGTCAGCGAGGAACAGGCGCGCGTCCTGTCCGCCGAGGGCAAAGCCGTGGTCTGGATCGACGGCGGTCTGCACTCGACCGAGACCGTCCCGCCGCAAGCCCTGATCGCCGCCGTGCACGAATGGCTGACCGCCGAGGACCCCGAGGCCCTGCGCGTTCTGAACGACACCATCATCCTGTTCGCGCCGCTGAACCCGGATGGGATGGAGCTGGTCTCCAACTGGTACATGCGCAACGCGGACCCGCTGAAGCGCGAGTTCGCCTCGATCCCGGTGTTGTACCAGAAGTACGTCGGTCACGATAACAACCGTGACTACTACCTGTCGGCCATGGCCGAGACGACCAACGTCAACCGCCAGTTCTTCCGCGAGTGGTTCCCGCAGATCATCTACAATCACCACCAGACGGCGCCCGCCGGGACCGTGGTCTTCATGCCGCCCTTCCGCGACCCCTTCAATTACAACTACGACCCGCTGGTCATGGGCACGTTGTCCGAAGTCGGCGCGGCCATGCACAGCCGCCTGATCGAAGAGGGCAAGCCCGGCTCGACCATGCGCAGCGGCGCCAGCTACTCGACCTGGAACAACGGGATGGAACGCTCCATCACCTACTTCCACAACGCCGTCGGCCTGCTGACCGAGATCACCGGCCACCCGACGCCGAGCCAGATCAGCCTGATCCCGCAGAACCAGCTGGCCCGCAACGATCTGCCCATGCCGGTCGCACCCCAGACCTGGCATTTCGCCCAGTCGATCGAATACTCGCAGTCGATCAACCGCGCCGTGCTGAACTACGCCTCGCGCAACAAGGACCGGCTGCTGTTCAACATCTGGCGCATGGGCCAGAACGCCATCGACAAGGGCAACACCGACACCTGGCGCATCACGCCGACCGGCGTCGAGGCCCTGGTCGAAGCGGCGGGCGAAAACGCCGGTCGTCGCGGCGTCGATCCGACCCTGTATGACAAGGTGTTGCACGATCCGAGCCGTCGCGATCCGCGCGGCTATGTCATCCCGGCGGATCAGGCCGACCTGCCCAACGCCGTCGCCTTCCTCAACAGCCTGGTCAAGACGGGCGTCGACGTGGACCGCGCCACGCGCGCCTTCACCGTCGGCGGCAAGACCTATCCGGCCGGCTCCTATGTGGTGAAGACGGCCCAGGCCTATCGCCCGCACGTGCTGGACATGTTCGAGCCGCAGGACCACCCGCACGACCTGCAATACCCGGGCGGCCCGCCCGCCCTGCCCTATGACGCGACCGGCTATACGCTGGCGCTGCAGATGGGGGTCAAGTTCGACCGCATCCTCGACGGCTTCGAGGCCCCGACCGAGCGCGTCGCCGACGTCATGGCCCCGCCGCCCGGCAAGATCGAGGGTTCGGGCCGCGCCGGCTGGCTGATCGATCACGCCCCGGTCAACGGCTACATCCTGACCAACCGCCTGCTGGCGGCGGGCGTGCCCGTCTATTGGCAGGAAGGCGAGACCCGCGCGGGCCGCGCCATCCTGGCCCCCGGCGCCCTGTGGATCCCCGCCGACGCCAAGGCCCGTCCGATCGTCGAGGCCGCCGTGCGTGACCTGGGCCTGAACGCCCACGCCGCCGCCCGCGCGCCGGGCGGCGACAAGATCGCGCTGAAGCCGGTGCGCGTCGGTCTCGTCGACCGCTACGGCGGCTCGATGGCCTCGGGCTGGACCCGCTTCATGCTGGAGCAGTTCGAGTATCCGTTCGAGGTGGTCTATCCGCAGCGTCTGGACGCGGGCGATCTGGCCAAGGATTTCGACGTCCTGGTCTTCGCCTCGGACATGATCCCCGCCAACCTGTCGGCGGCGGCTCAGGACGCCGACGACAAGCAACCCGAACCCGACGCCATCCCGGCCGAGTATCGCGGCTGGCTGGGCAAGATCACGACCGAGACCTCCGTGCCGCAGATCGACGCCTTCGTGCGCGGCGGCGGCAGCGTGGTGACCATCGGCTCGGCCCACCGTCTGGCCACGGCCCTGGGCGCGCCGGTTCAGGACGTGCTGCTGGGTGCGGACGGCAAGGCCCCGGCCTCGACCGACTTCTTCATCCCCGGCGCCATCCTGCGCACCGAGGTCGACAACACCCAGCCCCTGGCCTTCGGCGCCTCGGACCGGATGGACGTCTTCTTCAACCGCAACTCGGGCTTCCGCCACACCGGGGAAACCGGCTCCATCGTCCGCTATCCGCAGCAGGTGACGGTTTCGAGCGGCTGGGCCATCGGCCCGCAGAAGCTGTCGGGCTCGGACGCCATCCTCGACCTGCCGCACGGCGCGGGCCGGGTGATCGTGCTCGGCCCCGACGTGGTCAACCGCGCCCAGGCCCGGTCCTCGGCCCGCCTGCTGTTCAACGCCCTCTTCTACGGGCCGGCGACGACGGCGAAGTCCGGCCGATAGGCTCAGAAAGGCGGCGGGCCATACGTCCGCCGCCTGCATGGCCACGCCACGCGTCGCCTGGCGGCTAAAGATCCAGATGCAGAAACGTCGCGTTCGCCACGGCGAACAGCACGCCGAGACTCGCGATCATTCCAAGGATCAGGACGGCCTTGAAATGCCGATGCAGGAAATAGAGAATTTCACCCGCCATTTGCGTCTGTCCAGTGATTGCGGCCCATATTGGCACAACACTGGACAAACGCTGCAACAAGCGTGCGTGAAGCCCGCCGCTAGACCAGCCGGCTCTGAACGACCGCCGCGCCGATGAAGCTGGCGAACAGCGGGTGCGGCGCGAACGGGCGGCTCTTCAGTTCCGGGTGGTACTGGACGCCAATGAACCAGGGATGGTCCGCGCGCTCGACCGTCTCGGGCAGGACGCCGTCAGGCGACAGGCCGGCGAAAATCAGACCCGCCTTCTGCTCTATCGCCTCGCGATAATTGATGTTCACCTCATAGCGGTGACGGTGGCGTTCGCTGATCTCGGTCGTGCCGTAGATCTCCGCGATCTTCGAGCCTTCGGCCAGGGTCGAATCATAGGCGCCCAGACGCATGGTGCCGCCCAGATCGCCGCCCTGCTGACGCAGGACGCGCTGGTTGCCCTGGGTCCATTCGGTCATCAGGCCGACGACGGGTTCTTCCGCAGGGCCGAACTCAGTCGAGGTCGCCTTGGGGAAGCCCGCCAGGTTCCGCGCCGCCTCGATCACCGCCATCTGCATGCCGAAGCAGATGCCGAAGTAGGGAATCTTGCGCTCACGAGCAAAGCGCGCCGCCTCGATCTTGCCCTCGGCGCCGCGTTCGCCGAAGCCGCCCGGCACCAGAACCGCGTGGGCGCCTTGCAGACGCTCCTGGCAGGCCTGGGGATCGCCTTCGAAGGTGTCGGCCTCGACCCAGTCGATATTGACCTTGACGTTATTGGCCACGCCGCCGTGATGCAGGGCCTCAATCAGGGACTTATAGGCGTCCTTTAGCACCGTATATTTGCCGACCACGGCGATGGTCACTTCGCCGTCCGGATGCAGGCGACGGCGCACGATCTCTTCCCAGCTGGACAGGTCAGGCTTGGGCGCATCGTTGAGGCCGAAGTGGGCCAGAACTTCGCTGTCCAGACCTTGGTGGTGATAGTCCAGCGGCACAGCGTAGATGTCGGCCGAGTCCATCGCCTGGATCACGCCGCTTTCCCGCACGTTGCAGAACAGGCCGATCTTGCGTTTCTCGTCAGCCGGGATCGGCTGTTCGCAGCGACACAGCAGGATGTCCGGCTGAATCCCGATGGAGCGCAGTTCCTTAACCGAGTGCTGCGTCGGCTTGGTCTTCATCTCGCCGGCCGTCTTGATGAACGGCAGCAAGGTCAGGTGGACAAAGCAGGACTGGCCGCGCGGCAGGTCCTGGCCCAGTTGGCGGATCGCCTCGAAGAAGGGCAGGCCCTCGATGTCGCCGACAGTGCCGCCGATCTCGACCAGGACGAAGTCCACGTCCTCGCCCGCGTCCGTCTTGGCCGGGCTGAGGCAGAATTGTTTGATCTGGTCGGTGACGTGCGGAATCACCTGAACGGTCGCGCCCAGATAATCGCCGCGACGCTCCTTCTCCAGGATGGTCGAATAGATGCGTCCGGTCGTGACGTTGTCCGACTTGGCCGCCGAGACGCCGGTGAAGCGCTCATAGTGGCCCAGATCGAGGTCGGTCTCGGCGCCGTCGTCGGTCACGAAGACTTCGCCGTGCTGATAGGGGCTCATCGTCCCCGGATCGACGTTCAGATAAGGGTCCAGCTTGCGCAGACGGACCTTGTAACCTCGCGCCTGCAAAAGAGCGCCGAGAGCGGCGGAGGCGAGGCCTTTTCCTAGCGAGGAAACCACGCCGCCGGTGATGAACACATAGCGAGCCATGGGCGGACACCTTACTCCATGATTCGCGGCGGGAGCATGGCCCGACGCAAAACAACCGTTGAACAAAAGAAGAAAGCGCGCCGTAGGGCGCGCTTTCTGGAATTCGTGACTGTCGGACCGACTAGGGTGCCGGAGCCGGCGTCGCGGGGGTCGAGGCCGCCGGCAGGCTGGCCTCCAGATCGTCGAGCGACGGTGCTGCGGGCTTGGCCGGAGCGACTTGCGCCGGCTGTTCGGCCGGAGCGGTCTGCTGTTCGTTGCCGACCGCGATGGCGCCGACGGCGTCCGCATCGATCACCGAACGCGAGCCGCGAGCGAAGTTGCCCGCGATGGTCAGGCTGATGGCGCACACGAAGAAGAGCACGGCCAGAACCGAAGTCGCCCGGGTCAGCAGGTTGCCCGCGCCGCGGGCGGTCATGAAGCCCGACGGGCCTCCGCCCATGCCCAGGGCGCCGCCCTCAGAGCGTTGCAGCAGGATCACGGCTGCCAAAGCGACCGAGATCAGGATCATGGCGACGAGCAAGATGGTCTGGAGCATGGTGTCAATCATGTGGGCGCGCAGATGCGCCGATCAAGCGGCGGCGTCTAACACCGATGCGGGACCGGGGCAAACGCCGAACGAAAACAGGCCTGGCATAGGGCCCTCTAGGCGGCGCGGATGATGCCCAGAAAATCCTCGGCCTTCAGCGAAGCGCCCCCGACCAGGGCCCCGCCGACCTCGGCCACGGCTAGAATTTCGGCAGCGTTCGACGGCTTCACCGACCCGCCGTACAGGATCGGCGCGACCCGACCGCCCTCGCCCAGCCGCGCAACCATGGCGGCGCGCACGGCGACGTGAACTTCCTCGATCTGTTCCAGCGTCGGCGTCAGGCCCGTGCCGATGGCCCAGACCGGCTCATAGGCGACGGCGAAAGCCTTGCCGGACAGCCTGGCCGGCAACGAACCAGCCACTTGGCGGCTGACCACCTCGACCGCCTGACCCGCTTCACGTTCGGCCAGGGTCTCGCCGATGCAGATGATCGGCTCCAGACCCGCGGCCAGCGCGGCTTCGACCTTGGCGGCGACGTCCGCGTCGCTTTCCCCGAATCCGGCGCGGCGTTCGGAGTGGCCGAGAATCACCAGGGTCGCCCCAGCGTCGGCTAGCATGGCGGCGGAGACGGAACCCGTGAAAGCGCCCGAGGCCTCCGCGTGACAGTCCTGACCGCCCAGTTCGACCGGGCTTCCGGCCAAGGCGCGCGCCATCCGCTCGGTCAGGGTTGCAGGCGGGCACAGCGCCACGCGGCAGGCAGCGGCCTGTTCCTGCAAGGCTTTAGCCAGCGCTTCACCCTCGCCCAGGCTCACGCCCAGGCCGTTCATTTTCCAGTTGCCGGCGACCAGCTTCACAGATTGTTTCATGGGGCCTGTTTAGGCGCCGTTGTCGCGGAAGCCAAGATGTTGGGGTGCGTCCGCTTGCGGCGCCCTAGGGACTGCCCTTATAGGCGAGCGTGGCGCCCCTTTGACGCCGGCCCTCGTCAGGTTCTGTCTCGATGATCTCGCTGTTCCGCAACTTCTCCAAGTCGAAATGGGCCGCCGGCCTGTTCGCCTTGATCATCCTCAGCTTCCTGATCGTGGGCGCTCAGTCGGATGTGTTCTCGAGCCTCGGCCCGAAACACGTCATCGACGCTGGCGACCGCAGCATCGGCGCCCAGCAGTTCCGCGGCGACTTTGAGCGCGTTCGCGCCAACCTGCAGGAGCAGGCCGGTCGCCCCGTGTCGTTCGACGACATGGTCAAGGAGAACATCCACACTCAGTATCTGGAAAGCCAGACCCAGCGCCTGGGCTTCCTCGCCTGGGCCTGGAACGCCGGCATCCGCCCCGGCAAGGAACTGGTGCTGAAGCAGATTCGCCAGATCCCGGCCTTCTTCAATCAGGTTACTGGCCAGTTCGATCAGGACCGCTACCAGCAGGCTCTGGCCGCCCAGGGCATGACGTCGGAAATGCTGGAGCAGGACCTGCGCGATCAGTATGTCGCCAGCCAGTTCGGCGCGGCTGTCTTCGCCGGCGCCCGCGTGCCTCGCATCTACGGCGCCCTGCTGGCCGGTCAGGCGCTGGAAACGCGCGACGGACGCTGGTTCACCGTGACCCAGGCGATGGCCGGTCAGACCCCCGACCCCACCGACGCCCAGCTGACCGCCTTCCTCAACGAGAACGCCGCGCAGCTGCGCCGTCCCGAATTCCGCATGATCTCGATCGTGCTGTTCAACGCGGCTCCGAACAGCCAGCCGGCCCCGATCAGCGAAGAGCGCATTCGCGAACGCTTCGAGTTCCGCAAGGCCGCCCTGTCGAGCGCCGAAAAGCGCACGTTCGTAACGCTGGCCGCGCCGAACAAGGAAACCGCTGACCGCATCGCCGCCGCCCTGCGCGCCGGCCAGACCCCGGCCCAGGTCGCCGCCGCCAACAAGATCGAGCCCGGCAACTACGTCGATACGCCGCAGAGCGCTCTGGGGGATCCGGCCGTCGCCGCCGCCGTCTTCGCCCTGCCGGTCGATCAGGTCTCCAACCCGATCCAGGGCCGCCTCGGCTTCACGGTCGCCAAGGTGACGGCCGTCACCGCCGGCGCCCCCGCCACCCTGGAAAGCGTCCGCAACGCCCTGGTCCAGGAGTTGCGCGCCGAAGACGCCAAGGGCGAGACCTACGCCAAGGTCGAGAAGTACGAAAAGGCCCGTCAAGACGGCAAAAACCTGGCCGACGCCGCCCAGTCGGTCGGCGCGCGCCTGGTGCAACTGCCGCCCTTCACCGCCGACGGCCGCCTGCCGGATGGTCAGCCGCTGAACGCTCCGCGTCAGATCTTCGAGTCGGCTTACGCCCTGTCCAAGGGCGGCGAGAGCGACATCATCGACGCTGGCGAAGGCCAGTATTTCGCCGTCCGCGTCGACGACATCCGCCCGGCCTCGCTGCCGACCCTGGCTGAAGTCCGCGCACCGCTGGCCCAGCAATGGACCCTGCGCGAAAACGCTCGTCGCCTGTCGGCCAAGGCCGAGGAACTGGCCGGTCGCGTCCGCGCCGGCGAGGACATCGCCAAGGTGGCCGCCACCTCCGGCGCCGAACTGACCACCCGCGCCGGCGTCCAGCAGAGCCGCGACAGCCAGACCCAACTGGGCGAAGGCGTGCTGCGCGGCCTGTTCGGTCAGGGCAAGGGCCAGGTCTTCAGCGGCGCCCAGTCGCAGACCAGCTTCGTGGTCGGCCATGTCGACGCCATCCACGGCGCCGTCCCGGCCCTCGCCGCCCCGCTGGTCGAGCAGGTGCGTCCGCGCCTGACCCAGGCGCTGGCCAACGCCATGGTCGAACAGAGCTTCACCGCCGCCGCCGTCCGCACCAAGGCCAAGAACGACCCGGCAGCCGCCCTGGCCGCTCTGGGTGTTGAAGCTCCGGCGGCTCCGGCCGCGCCCGTCAAGAAATGAGCCCAGGCCTCGGACAAGAAACCGAACGCGCCGCGTTTGTCTCGGGCCTGACGTCGGGCCACCCCCAGGTCGTCGTGCGTCGCTTGATCGACGACCTGGAGACGCCCGTCTCGGCCTTCCTCAAGGTCGGTCACGGGCGGCCCTACGCCAGCCTGCTGGAATCGGTCGAAGGCGGCGCGGTCAACGGCCGCTATTCGATCGTCACCCTGGCTCCCGATGTTGTCTGGCGCTGCCGTGACGGTCAGGCCGAGATGGCGCGCGGCGAGGCCGTCCTGGCCCACCGCTTCACGCTTGAGGACCGGCCTGCGCTGGACTCCCTGCGCGCCTTGATCGCGGCCACCAAGTTCGACCTGCCCGACGACCTGCCGCCCATGGCCGCCGGCCTGTTCGGCGTCTTCGGCTATGACATGGTGCGGCTGCTGGAGCCGCTAGGCCCTGCCAACCCGGACCCGCTGAACCTGCCCGACGCCGTCATGGCGCGCCCGTCGCTGGTCGCGATCTTCGATTCGGTAAAGCACGAGATCGTCCTGATCGCCGCCGCCTATCCCGACAGCGGCGCCGAGCCCGACACGGCTTTCTCGGCGGCCATTGCACGCCTTGACGATTTCGAGGAGCGCCTGCGCAGCCCGCTGCCGATCCAGCGCGAGGCCGAGCCTCTGCCCGCGCCCGATTTCCACACGCCCGTCGACGCCGCCGGTTTCGACGCCATGGTCGCCAAGGCCAAGGACTACATCACCGCTGGCGACATCTTCCAGGTCGTGTTGGCCCACCGCTTCTCGGCGCCGTGGAGCCAGGACCCGTTCGCCTTTTATCGGTCGCTGCGTCGCGGCAATCCATCGCCCTATCTGTTCTTCCTAGACTACGTCGATTTCCAGCTGGCCGGGTCCAGTCCGGAAATCCTGGTCCGGTTGAAGGACGGCCGCGTCACCATCCGCCCCCTGGCCGGCACCCGCCCGCGCGGCGCCACGCCCGAGGCGGACAAGGCCCTGGAAGCCGAGCTTCTGGCCGATCCCAAGGAACGCGCCGAACACCTGATGCTGCTCGACCTGGGCCGCAACGACGTCGGTCGGGTCTCATCGCCCGGCTCGGTCGAGGTGACGGAAAGCTTCGTCGTCGAACGCTACAGCCAGGTCATGCACATCGTCTCGAATGTGCACGGCGCCGCCGATCCCAAGCTGGACGCCGTGGACACGCTTCTGGCGGCGCTTCCCGCCGGCACGCTATCCGGCGCGCCCAAGGTCCGGGCCATGGAGATCATCGACGAGTTGGAGACCGAGAAGCGCGGCGTCGGCTACGGCGGCGGCGTGGGCTATATCTCGGCCAATGGCGAGGCGGACATCTGCATCGTCCTGCGCACCGCCATGTTCGCTAAAGACAAGATTTTCGTTCAGGCCGGCGCCGGCGTCGTGGCGGACAGCGACCCCGCCGCCGAATACGCCGAAACCCTGGCCAAGGCCCGCGCTCCGATGAAGGCGGCCGAGGACTCGTGGCGGTTCACCGCGACCACGCGCGGCCAAGGCAACGGCTCAGTCTAAGGATTGGAAACCGTGGAACCCTGGTCGAACGACACGCCGGGGCCCACCACCATGCTCCCCGCCAGAAGCACCGCCGCCGTCGCGGCGAAGGCCGCCGCCGCCAGCAGGCGCAGCGGTTTCGGCTGCGGGGTGGGCGGCTCGTTCAGCATAGCCCGGGCGTCGCGGATGGCGTTCATGGCGGTCAAGACGGATTTCTTCCGATGGCGATGCTCTTGTATCGCGCGGACAGCTTAACGTCCGCTTTCGTTTCGCCTCCGCTTGGCGTGCCCTCCCTCCCGTCCTAAGAACCCCGCCATGATCCTCGTCGTCGATAACTACGACAGCTTTACCTACAACCTCGTCCACTACCTCGCGGAGTTGGGCGCCCAGACGCATGTCGTCCGTAATGACGACCTGACGGTGCAAGAAGCCTGGGCGTTGAAGCCCGAAGCCGTGCTGCTGTCGCCCGGCCCCTGCGCCCCGGATCAGGCCGGCATCTGCCTGCCCCTGATCACGACCGCACCGCTGGACATGCCCATCTTCGGCGTCTGCCTGGGCCATCAGGCCATCGGTCAGGCCTTTGGCGGCGAGGTCGTCCGCGCCAAGACCCTGATGCACGGCAAGACCTCGCCCATCCTGCATGAGGGCCGCAGCGTCTTCGCCGGCCTGCCCTCGCCCTTCACCGCCACCCGCTATCACTCGCTGGCCGTGCGTCGCGAAACCCTGCCGGACGAACTGGAAGTCACCGCCTGGACCGCCGACGGCGAGATCATGGGTCTGGCCCACCGCACCCGGCCGATCCACGGCGTCCAGTTCCACCCAGAATCCATCGCCACCGAGCACGGCCACGACATGATCGCCAACTTCCTCGATCTGGCGGGCGTCAAACGTCTGGCGGCGGTCTGATCGCCATGGACGGTTTCAAGCCCCTGCTGGCCAAGCTGGTCGACGGACGCGTCCTGACGCCGGAAGAAGCCCACGCCTTTTTCTCCGCCTGCCTGCGCGGCGAGCCGACCCCGTCTCAGGTCGCCGCCGCCGTCACGGCCCTGCGCATCCGCGGCGAGACGGTGGACGAAATCGTCGCCTTCGCCACCGCCATGCGCGACGCCGCCCTGTCGCTGGATCACTCCTTCGACGAGGTGATCGACACCTGCGGCACCGGCGGCGACGGCCAGCACACCTATAACGTCTCGACGGCCGCCGCCTTCGTTCTGGCGGGTGCCGGGTTGAAGGTCGCCAAGCACGGCAACCGCGCCATCAGTTCCAAGTCCGGCTCGTCCGACGTGTTGGCCGCGCTGGGCGTCAATCTGGACGCCACGCCGGCGCAACAGGCCCGCGCCCTGGATCAGGCCGGCATCGCCTTCCTGTTTGCCCCCACCTATCACGGGGCCATGCGCCACGTCGGTCCGGTGCGGGCCGAGATCGGTTTCCGTACGGTTTTCAACCTGCTGGGACCGCTTTGTAATCCAGCACATGCGACGCGTCAGGTCATGGGCGTCTATGATCCCGCCCTGCTCGAACCTCTGGTCGAAGTCTTGGGACGCCTCGGCGCCCGTCGCGCCTGGACCGTCCACGGCCAGGGCCTGGACGAACTGACCACGACCGGCCCGACCGAGGTGGCCGAGTGGAAGGACGGCGCCGTCCGTCGCTTCACCGTCACCCCCGCCGACGCCGGATTGCCGCTGGCCACGCTGGACGACCTGCGCGGCGGCGACGCTCAGCACAATGCGGCGGCGCTGAAGGCCCTGCTCGCCGGTGAACGCGGCCCCTATCGCGACATCGTGGTGCTGAATGCAGCGGCCGCTCTGGTCGTGGCCGACCGGGCCGCGGACCTGCGCGAAGGCGCTGAACTGGCCGCAGCCGTCATCGACGACGGTCGCGCGGCCGTCGCGCTCGAAACCCTGATGCGCGTCACCAACACCCCTATCGAACCTGACCCCAATCCTAAAAAAGAGGCGGCATGACCGACGTTTTGGCGAAGATCGCCGCTTACAAGCGCGACGACGTGGCCGCCCGCAAGGCCGCGACCTCTCAGGACGCCATCGAGGCCCGCGCCGCCCAGGTCTCGCCTCCGCGCGGCTTCCGCGCCGCGCTGGAACGCGTCACCCAGGACACCGGCCGTCCCGCCCTGATCGCCGAGATCAAGAAGGCCAGCCCGTCCAAGGGGCTGATCCGCGCCGACTTCGACCCGCCGGCGCTGGCCAAGGCCTATGAGCGCGGCGGCGCCGCCTGCCTGTCGGTCCTGACCGACGGCCCCAGCTTCCAGGGCGACGACGCCTTCCTGGCCGCCGCCCGCGACGCGGTCGCCCTGCCCTGCATGCGCAAGGAATTCCTGGTCGATCCCTGGCAGGTGGCCGAAAGCCGCGCCCTGGGCGCCGACTGCATCCTGATCATCCTGGCCATGATCGACGACGCCCTGGCCGCCGAGCTGCTGGCCGAGGCCGAGCGTTTTGGCATGGACGCCCTGATCGAGACCCACGACGAGGCCGAAATGGCCCGCGCCTGCGCGCTTGTAAGCGATCGGGACGACGCCCTGGTCGGGGTCAACAACCGCTCCCTGCGCACATTCGAGGTCAATCTGGCCACGACCGAGCTCCTGTCTATGCTCAGCCCCGTCAAAGCCTTGCTGGTGGCCGAAAGCGGCATTTTCACCCCCGACGACGTCGTCCGCGTCGCCGACGCTCACGCCCAGGCCATTCTGGTCGGCGAAAGCCTGATGCGTCAGGCCGACGTCGAAGCCGCCACCAAGGCCCTGCTGGCGTTAAGTTGACATTAGGCAAGAACACTTACAGAACATCGACAACGGTTCACGCCTTGTTCTGGAAGCCCGATACCGATGCTCACCAAGAAGCAGCACGAACTCCTGATGTTCATCCATGAGCGCATCAAGGAGACGGGCGTCTCGCCCTCCTTCGACGAGATGAAGGAGGCGCTTGATCTGGCGTCCAAATCCGGCATCCACCGGCTGATCACGGCGCTGGAAGAGCGCGGCTTCATCCGCCGCCTGGCGCACCGCGCCCGCGCGCTGGAAGTCGTCAAGCTGCCGGAACAGGCCACGGCGGGCGCGCCGCGCGGCCATGCGGGCTTCAAGCCCGGCGTCATTGAGGGAGGCGGTCGTCCGAAGAGCGCCGAGCCGGCTAACGACACCCGCGAACTTTCGCTGATGGGCAAGATCGCGGCGGGCACGCCCATCGACGCCATCGAGCATGAAACCGCCCGCTATCCGGTGCCGGAAGCCATGCTGGGCGCGGGCGAACACTATCTGCTCGAGATCGAGGGCGACTCGATGATCGAGGCGGGCATCCTCAACGGCGACATGGTCATCATCAAGTCGACTGCGGACGCCTCGTCCGGCGAGATCGTGGTGGCCCTGGTCGAAGGCGAGCAGGCGACGCTGAAACGCCTTCGCAAGAAGGGCGCTTCGATCGCGCTGGAGCCCGCCAACCGCAACTACGAGACCAAGATCTATGGCTCGGATCAGGTTGCGGTTCAGGGCAAGCTGGTCGGCCTTATCCGCCGTTATCACTGAAATCGGGGTCGGCCTGACGGGTCCAGGGCCGCTGCCCGCGCACGTCGGCCGCCCAAACCGCTTTCCAGCCCTTGCCGACGCGCCACAACTCGACTGAGCCGCCGCGTGCATAGTCGACCCCGTCCAGCACCAACCGCCCGGCGCATGAGGCCGGCAGCGAGGCCAGCTCGGCGCGGCTGCTGACGACCGACGCCGAACGGCACAGGGCATCCAGTTGTTCCGCCGATGGCGGCTTCTTACCCCACCACAGGGCGACCGGCCCGGCCTCGGCCGATTCCGGCGTGCAGAGCGACCGCTTGCAGGTCCAGCCCTCGTCCGAGCGCGGGGTCAGGGTCAGGCCGCGCCGCCGCGACCATAGGTCCGCCGCGAACTGACGTACGCCGGGGCGCACGACGACCGCCGCGTCGCCCTGATGAAACGCGGCATTGGTCCCGCCGTCGCCGATCCACAGGTCGGGCGCGGTCGGGCGCGGCCAGATCAGCACCGCCGCCGCCAGCGGCAGGCCCAGCCAGCGCAACCGCCCTCGCCACAGGCAGATGAACAGGATGCCGAAAAAGGCGACCGGCAAAGCCGCTGCCGGGGCGCTCGCCACGGTCTGCACCGCCCCCGGTAGCTCCGCTGTCCAGTGGCCGATAGCCAGCATCAGATCGACGCCCTTGCCCGCCAGCCACAGGAAGGGCGCGCCCAAGCCCAAAGGCTCCAGCGCCGCGCCCAGCGCCAGCGCCGGCATCAGGATGAAGTCCGCGATCGGCGACGTGGCCAGGTTGGCGACCAGGCCGTAGATGGCCGTGCGGTTGAAATGCTGCATCGCGAACGGACCCGTCGCCATGCCCGCCACCAGACTGGCGGTGCAGGCGACCAGCAGCCAGTTCCCCAGTCGTTGGGCTGCGACGATGGGCCAGGGCGCCGAAATTTCCTTGATCCGGCGCGGCCAGACCTCGACCAGCGCCACCAGAGCCGCCGTCGCCGCGAACGACATCTGAAACCCCGGCGTAACGATGGCCTCGGGCTGCAGCAACAGGACGGCGAAGGCCGCAACCGCGAGGGCGTGCATGGTCACCGCCTGTCGGTCCAGCAGGATGGCGACAAAGGCGATGGAGGCCGTGATCGCCGACCGCTCGGCCGGCGGCGGTGCGCCCGACACCACCAGATAGGTCCCGACCGCGATCAGCCCCGCGACCGCCGCCACCTTCTTGCCCGACACCCGCAGCGCCAGCCACGGCCAGGCCGCCACGCCCAAGCGAACGCCGAAGAAGACGAAGCCGCCGACGATAGCCATGTGCAGGCCCGAAATCGACAGGATGTGGGCCAGCCCGGAATCGCGCATGGCGTCCAGATCCTCGCGCCCGATCCAGGTCTCGTGCCCCGTGGTCATGGCGGCGGCGATCCCGCCGGTCCGCTCGCCCAGCCGCGCCACGATCCGCTGCGCCAAGGCGTATCGCGCCGCATTGATCTTCATCGCCATCCGCACCCGCCACGGCGGCTCGGGCAGGACAGTCGGCCGCGTCTGGCCCAAGGCGAACAGCGTCCCGCCCATACCCTGAAAATAGGCGTTGCGGCCAAAATCATAGGCCCCCGGACTGGCCGGCGACGGCGGCGGATTCAGAATGCCATAGAGCCGCACCGCCGTCCCCGGCGCCGGCGGCTCGCCCCGCACCGTGGCCCGCAACCGCACCGGCGTCGCCTCGGGCGCCAGTCCTCTGATCCGCACCGGCGCCACGACGATTCGCGCGCCGCGCTCGCCGGGACTGTCGACATCCATGACCCAGGCCTCGACCATGGTCGGTTCGGCCAAGGCCGGGGCAATCGGCCCGCTGACCGCCTCGGTCCGCAGCTTGGCCACCGCCGCCCCGCTGCACAGACAGGCCATCATCAACAGGATCAAGGTCCAGCGTCGCGCCAGCCCCAACCGCCGCGCCGCCAGCCAGGCCCCGCCGGCCAGCACCGCCGCGACCATCAGCGGCCAACTCGCCGGCTCGACCTTCAGGGCAAAATAGATCGCGCAGCCACCGCCGAAGAAGACCGGCGCCCACAACCGCCACCGATCGGTCTGGTCCGCGACCTCGGCGCGCACCCCGTCAAGAACACTTACGGCAAGGCTTCGCTTTGGCGCGCGCGGGCGTATAAGGGCCTCCGCAACGGACCCCTTGTTTATGACCTCCCCCTCCTCGACAGTCGTCACCCGCTTCGCCCCCTCGCCGACAGGCTACCTGCATATCGGCGGGGCGAGAACCGCGTTATTCAACTGGCTGTACGCCAAGAGCCGCGGCGGGAAATTCCTGATCCGCGTCGAGGACACGGACCGCGAACGTTCGACCGACGACGCCGTAAAGGCCATCTTCGACGGCCTGTCCTGGCTGGAGCTGTTCGGCGACGAAGAGCCCGTCTTCCAGTTCGCCCGCGCCGACCGCCACCGCGAAGTCGCCGAGCAACTGCTGGCCTCGGGCCACGCCTACCGCGACTACCTGACCGCCGAGGAAACCGGCACCCTGCGCGATCAGGCCAAGGCCTCGGGCAAGGACTTCGTCTCGCCCTGGCGCGACCGTGAGCCTAGCGTCGACGACCTGGCCAAGCCGCACACCATCCGCTTCCGCCGCCCGTTGGATCAGGCCGTTCTGGTCGAGGACGCGGTGCAGGGCGCGGTGCGCTGGGATTCGGCGTCGCTGGACGATCTGGTCATTCTGCGTTCCGACGGCGCGCCCACCTACAACCTCGCCGTAGTGGTGGACGACCACGACATGGGCGTGACCCACGTCATTCGCGGCGACGACCACCTGAACAACGCCGCCCGCCAGAGCCTGATCTATGACGCGCTCGGCTGGACCCGGCCGACCTTCGCCCACATCCCGCTGATCCACGGCCCCGACGGCGCCAAACTCAGCAAGCGCCACGGCGCCCAGGCCGTGCATGAGTATGCCGATATGGGCTACCTGCCCGAGGCCATGCGCAACTATCTGGCGCGTCTGGGCTGGGCGCATGGCGACCATGAACTGTTCAGCGACGAACAGGCCCTGGAATGGTTCGACCTGTCCGGCGTCGGCAAGGCGCCCGCCCGCCTCGACTTCGACAAGCTGGCCCACGTCAACGCCCACTGGCTCAGGCTGGCCGACGACGACCGCTTGGCCAAGCTGACGCTGGACGCCCATCTGGCCAAGGGCCGCGCGCTGCAGCCCGACGACGAGGCTCGCCTGTTGCGCGCCATGCCCTTCGTCAAGGACCGCGCCAAGACCATCGTCGAGTTGGCCTCCCAGACCGAGTTCGTATTGAAGACGCGCCCGCTCGCCCTGGACGAGAAGACCTGCGGCCTGTTGACCGGAGAAGGCGGCGAACGGATTTCACGACTCCGTGAACGCCTCCGTCTTTTCCAGAGCTGGGACGTCTTCGCCCTAGAGGCCGAGCTTAAGGCTTTTGCAGAAGAAGAAGGCGTAGGCTTCGGAAAAATAGGACCTTCGATGCGCGGCGCTCTCACCGGCGGCGCGGTATCCCCGGATATCGCGCGAATTCTTGCGGCGCTTGGACGCGACGAAGGTCTCGGGCGCTTGGATGATGCGCTGCAACAGACTAAGTGAACACCCATAACCACGCAGGCCGACGCCTCCCCGCGCCTGGTCGAAGGAAAACAAAAGGGGCCTAGATGACTGAACAAGCGAAACCCGCCGGCACGGCGACCTTCACCTACGGCGACAAGAACGTCGAACTTCCCGTCCTCGCGGGCTCCACCGGACCGGACGTCATCGACATCCGCAAGCTGTACGCCTCCACCGGCGCCTTCACCTTCGATCCGGGCTTCACCTCGACGGCGGCGTGCGAAAGCGCCCTGACCTTCATCGACGGCGACGAAGGCGTCCTGCTGCACCGCGGCTATCCGATCGACCAACTGGCGTCGAAGTCGAACTTCCTCGAGGTCTGCCACCTGCTGCTACACGGCGAACTGCCGACCGCCGCCCAGTTCGAGAAGTTCGAAGAGAACATCACGCGGCACACCATGCTGCACGCTCAGTTCGACCGCTTCTTCGAAGGCTTCCGCCGCGACGCTCACCCCATGTCGATCATGGTCGGCACCGTCGGCGCCCTGTCGGCCTTCTATCACGACAGCCTGGACATCCATGATCCGGTGCAGCGCGACATCTCGGCCATCCGCCTGATCGCCAAGATGCCAACGATCGCCGCCCGCGCCTACAAATACCACGTCGGACAGCCCTTCATCTCGCCGCGCAACGACCTGTCGTACGCCGAGAACTTCCTGCGCATGTGTTTCGCCGTCCCGGCCGAGGACTATGTGGTCGATCCGGCCTTGGTCCGCGCCATGGACCGCATCTTTACCCTGCACGCCGACCACGAGCAGAACGCCTCGACCTCGACCGTCCGTCTGGCCGGGTCGTCGGGCGCCAATCCGTTCGCCTGTATCGCCGCCGGCATCGCTTGTCTGTGGGGCCCGTCGCACGGCGGCGCCAACGAAGAAGCGCTGAACATGCTCAAGGAGATCGGCACGCCGGACCGCATTCCTGAGTTCATCCAGGGCGTTAAGGACAAGAAGTACAAGCTGATGGGCTTCGGCCACCGCGTGTACAAGAACTACGATCCGCGCGCCAAGGTCATGCAGCAGTCGGCCTATGAAGTGCTGGCCGCCACGGGCCGTGAAAACGATCCGCTGTTCCAGGTCGCCAAGGAACTGGAACGCGTCGCCCTGTCGGACGAATACTTCACCTCGCGCAAGCTGTTCCCGAACGTCGACTTCTATTCGGGTATTACCCTGTCAGCGATGGGCTTCCCGACCACCATGTTCACGGTCCTGTTCGCTCTGGCCCGCACTGTGGGCTGGATCTCGCAGTGGCAGGAAATGATGGCCGATCCGTCGCAGAAGATCGGTCGTCCGCGTCAGCTCTACACGGGCCCGACGCAACGCGACTACGTGCCGATCGAACAGCGCGGCTGATCGACGGCCAAAAGCTGAAACCGAAAACGCCGGGGCGAGAGCCTCGGCGTTTTTTGTTCGGCGACGCTCCACTCAACAGGCGCCGCGCTCCAGCCGCGCCGACATGCTAGACTGGCGACATGAGCGACCATAACGACGACGAACCCGTCCCCGCCAGCGCCATGGATGACATTCCGGGCGAAACGCCAGTCCAGCGCGCGCTTCGGCTGAAGCAGGCGGCGCTCGACGCCCGCCCCAAACCGCCCCGCGGCGGCCGCTTCCAGCGCGAACAGGCCGCCCGCATCAAGTCAGGCGCATCGCGCCCGTGGATGAGCAAGTGACCGCCTGATTTGGCGCGGTCAGCCGCCGCGCGCTGCGATGATTCTTAACACGGCGTCCGCCGCCAGTTCGGACGGATCGGGTCCGCCCCGCCCCATCAGGTCCAGCGCCCCGGTCTGGCGGGTGGCCTGATCGGCTGAGGCCTGCGGGTCCGCCAGCAGGCGGCCGACGGCGCCGGCGAGGTTCTCGGGCGTGGCGTCGTTCTGGATGAACTCGGGCGCGATGCGCTCGTCGGCGGCGATGTTGAACAGGGTGATGTGCTTGGCCGTCACCAGATGCTTCATCAGGGCGTAGCTGAGACCGTCGATCCGATAGGCGATGACCATGGGAGCGCCGGCCAGCGCCAGTTCGGTCGAGACCGTGCCGCTGGTGGCCAGGGCGACATTGGCCGCCTTCATCGCATCATACTTGTTAGATTCCTGCACCAGATGGGCGCGGAAAGGCCAGGCGGCGACGTGACCGGCCACGTCGGCGGCGACCGTTCCGGCGGCGATCACGGCGATTTCAAGCGACGGGTCCGCCGCCTTCAACCGCTGAACCGTCGCCTCGAACACGGGCGTCATGCGGGTGATCTCGCTGGGCCGACTGCCCGGCAGGACCAGCAGCAGGGGCGCGTCGGGGGCGATGCCGCGCGCAGCGCGGAAACGGGCGCCGTCGGCGCTCGCCATGTCCACATGCAGGGCCTGCGAGCCCACGACCGTCGTCGGCAGGCCCTCGCGCTCGAACCAGGGCGCGTCGAAGCTATAGAGCGACAGCAGGTGGTCGACGCTGGCGGCGAGCGTCTTGGCTCGGCCCGGACGCGAAGCCCAGACCTGAGGCCCGACATATTTGATCAGCGGCACGCCCGGCAGCACCTCGCGCAGCGCCTTGGCCACGCGGATGGTGAAGCCCCAACTGTCGATCAGGACGACCGCGTCGGGCCGCTCGGCCTTGGCCAGTTCGACCGTGTCGGCCACCCGACGCTTGACCAGACCATAGGCCTTCAGCCCCTCGATCCAGCCCAGGATGGACAGTTCAGCGATGTCGAACGGGCTGACGACGCCCTCGGCCGCCATCTTGGGACCGCCGACGCCGACGAAGCTGGCGTCCGGTCCCAGCCGCACCTTCAGCGCGTGCGCCAGTCCAGCGCCCAGGGCGTCGCCCGACGCCTCGGCGGCCACCAGCATGATCTTCAACGGACGGCTCATGCTTCGCCCCAGACATAAAGGCCCAGACGATCGGCGGTCTCGCGGATCGCGTCACGGTCGATCAGGATCAGCCGTCCGGCCCGTCCGCCGACGCCCGCCAGACCAGCGGCGGCGGCCAGTTCGAGGGTGCGAGGGCCAATGACCGGCATGTCCACCCGGAGGTCCTGAATCGGCTTCGGCGCCTTGCCCAAGGCACCCTTCAGAACGCCGGGGGCGCCGTGCAGATCAGCGGGCAGACCGGCGACGCGCGTCAACATTGCGTCAGTGCCCTCCTGCGCCTCGACCGCCAGCACCAGTCCCTCGCAGACGACCGCGCCCTGACCGATATCCAGTTCTCCTGATTTTTCAGCGACGTGCAGCGCCTTCCTCAAGTCCTGAAGTTGCTCGTTCGTCGGCGTCAAGGTGCCCAAGGCGCCAGGCGCCAGAGCCTCTCCGCCCAGAATGTCGTCCGCGCCCTCGACCGCATAACCCTCGGCCTCGAACACCGACAAGATCTTGCGCAACAGAGCGTCGTCGCCCCTGGTCGCCGCCGCCACGATGCCCGGAAGCAAGGTCGCCCCTTTAAGATCTGGCTTCAAACTCTTGAAATCAGGCCGGTTTACATAGCCGGCCAGACAGACGGCTTCGCAGCCTTCGGCCTTCATCGTCTTCAGGATGCGGCCGATCTCGGCCATGCCGAACTCGGTGCCCGGCCAGCGCACCAGGTGGGCGTCGGCGAACCCGGCCAGACGGATGATGAAGACCGCCCGCCCCTCGGCTTCGCACCGGGCCGCGATCTTGAACGGCAGATCGCCGCCGCCCGCGATCAGGCCCAGCTTGGGCGCCGGGTTCATTCCTTGCCCGGCAGGCAGAGTGGTCGCTTGGCGCCGTCGCGGATGAAGGCGACGATTTCCATGATCTCGGGCAGGTCGGCATAGGCCACCTCGACGCGGTCTAGCCGCTCGGCGAAGACGCCCTCACCTTCGAACAGATCGCGATAGCCGGCCAGCAGGCGACGCACCGCGTCCTTGCCGTAACCCTTGCGCTTCAACCCGATCAGGTTGAGCCCGTGCAAGCTGGCGTGATTGCCCCAGGCCGAGCCGTAGGGGATGACGTCGCGCGTCACGGCGGCCAGACCGCCAACGATGGCGCCCTGCCCCACCCGACCGTTCTGATGCACGGCGCACAGCCCGCCCAGGAAGACCTTGTCGCCGATCTGAGCGTGGCCGCCCAGAGTGGCGTTGTTGGCCATGACGACATGGTCGCCGACGACGCAGTCGTGGCCGACGTGGGCACCGGTCATGAACAGGCCGTTAGAGCCGACACGGGTCACGCCTGTGCCCTGCGGCGTGCCTCGGTTGAAGCTGGCGTGCTCGCGGATGACGTTGTCCGAACCGATCTCAAGCCGGACGGGCTCGCCCTTGTAACCGTTGTGCTGAGGGTCGCCGCCGATGACGGCGAAGGGGTGGATCACAGTCCGCGCGCCGACGCTCGTGTCCTGCTGGACCACCACATGGCTGACCAGCGTGACGCCTTCGGCCAGGGTCACGCCCGGGCCGACGATGCACCAGGGGCCGATCATGACGCCGTCGGCGATCTGGGCCGAGGCATCGACGACGGCGCTCGGATGGATAGTCACGCAGCGGGGTCCGGCACGGTCACGACCATGGCCATGAATTCGGCTTCGGCAGCCAGCTTGCCGTCGATGAAGGTCTCGCCGCGGAACTTGTAGGCGTCACCGCGCGCGCGGATCACCTTGACCTCCATGCGCAACTGGTCGCCCGGGCGGGCGGGCTTGCGGAAGCGTACGCCGTCGATCGACATGAACATGATGACCTTGTCGGCCACGGCGACGTCCAGCGACTTGGACATCAGCAGAGCGCCCGTCTGGGCCATGGCCTCGACGATCAGCACGCCCGGCATGACCGGGTCGATCGGGAAGTGACCGGGGAAGAAGGGCTCGTTGTGCGAGACGTTCTTGATGCCGACGATCGAGGTCGCCGCGACGAAAGCCTCGGCCTTGTCGACCAGCAGGAAGGGATAGCGATGCGGCAACCGCCGCATGACTTCCGCATAGTCGATCCTGTCAGCGTCGCTCATGATTCTCTCGGGGTCTTCTTCTGGGACGCCTGTTTGGCCAGCCAGATGGCTTCGCGCAAGGATTGGCGAAGCGGTTTTGCAGGATAGCCGGACCATGTCTCGCCCGGCGGAATATCGGCCAGAACGCCGCCGCCAGCCGCGACACGCGCGCCTTCGCCGATGGTGATGTGGTCGCCCACGCCCGCGCGGCCGCCGAAGATGCAGTTGTCGCCCGTCGTGACCGAACCCGAAATGCCGGTGTGGGCCGCCATCAGGTTGTTGCGGCCGATGACGCAGTTGTGGCCGATCATGACCAGATTATCGATCTTGGTGTTCTCACCCACGACGGTGTCGTCATAGGCCCCGCGGTCGATGCAGGAGTTGGCGCCGATCGTCACTCCGTCTTGCAGGATGACGCGGCCCAGTTGCGGAATATCAACCGGGCCGGCCTTGGACCCGGCGGCGCCGAAACCCGCCTCGCCGATCCGCGCGCCGGACAGAAGTTTGACCCGGTCGCCGAGCAGGGCGAACCCAACGGTGACGTTCGAGCCGATCAGGCAGTCCCGGCCGATCTGCACGCCGGGACCGATCACGGTGTTGGCGCCGATGCGCGTGCCACGACCGATGCGGACGCCCTCGCCCAGCACCACGCCCGGTTCGATCATCACGCTGCCGTCCTCGACGACCTCCGCGACGCCCGCTGCGCGATCCAGCCGGATCGGCTGATGCAGCAGGGCCGATGCCCGCGCCCAGGCGGCTTGCGCTTCGCCGGACACGATCACCGCCGCGCCCTCGGGCGCCGCTTCGACCGCCGACGCCGGCACGATGACGCAACCGGCCTGGGTCTCAGCCAGGGCCGCCGCGAATTTTCGGTCGCCCAGAAACGCAATCGCGCCCCGGTCCGCATTGGACAGGGGCGCAACGGCCGAGATGACGACTTCGCCGCCCCGGACCACCTCCCCGCCGATTTTCTCGGCGAGGGCGGCGACCGTCAGGGGCGACAGGGTCTCAAAGAACCTCGGATCGGGCATGGCCCG
Source organism: Brevundimonas sp. 2YAF1 (assembly GCF_052114745.1). Lineage (NCBI taxonomy): Bacteria > Pseudomonadati > Pseudomonadota > Alphaproteobacteria > Caulobacterales > Caulobacteraceae > Brevundimonas > Brevundimonas sp. 2YAF1. The sequence goes on from NZ_JBFRFI010000001.1 coordinate 427,471, forward strand.
GTCTTACGACTGCGGCTGGGCCGGAACCGGCATACGGTTGAAGCTGAGCGTCGGCAGGGCCGTGTTCAGGCGCTGGATGACCAGCGGCGTCACGTCCATGGCCGGGTTCATGATGAAGACGCTTTCGCGGTCGACCATGATGCCGCAGCCCTTCTCTTGATAGACGGCGACCAGGATGGGCTCGATGGCTTCCGAGATCTTCCTGCGCTGTTCACCCAGGGTGTAGCGCAGTTCGTTGTCGCGGGTCTGCTCCAGTTGCTGAGCTTCCTGAGCACGCTGCTGCAGCGCCTGGCGACGCTGGTTCAGTTGGTCGGCTGGGATGGTCGAGGCGCCCGATTGCAACGCCTGGTACTCGGTCTGCAGTTGCTGGGCGTAGGGGGCGATCTCGCCCTGAACGTCCTTGGCCAGTTGCTCCATGCGCGTCTGCACGGCTTGACCAACGGACGATTGAGCCAGCGCCTGCTGGTTGAAATAGACGCAGACGCCCGGGATCACCGGGCCGGGGTTGGCCGGGCCTTGCGATTGAGCCATGGCCGCCGAAGCGGTGAGCGAAACGAGGGCGGCGGCGCCGATAGCGAACAGTTTCATCTTGAACCTTTGAGCAGTCTGGAAGGCTGCGGTTAGAACTGGGTCGAGGTGGAGAAGCGGAAGGTCTCGGTCTTGTCGTAGTCTTCCTTGGACAGAACCCTGGACAGATCGAAGCGGATCGGTCCCATCGGCGAACGCCAGTGAATGCTGACGCCGGCCGCCGCCCGCAGGGCGAGGTTGTCGGCGATGTTCGGATTGAGCGCCCCGGTGAGGGAGTCGGCCTTATAGCGATCGTCCAGCAAACCGAGGGTGCCGACATCGGCGAACAGCGAGGTCTTGATGCCGTATTCTTCCGGCAGGTAGTTGGGCACCGTCAGTTCAACCGTGCCGATGGCGTAGAAGTTTCCACCCAGGGCGTCGGTCGTGGTCAGATCGCGCGCGCCCATGCCGGCCGTTTCGAAGCCGCGGAAGGTGTTGCCGCCCTTGAAGAAGCGGTCGTTGATGCGGATCGGGTCGCCGTTCCAGCCGGTGACGTAACCGGTCGAGCCCTGCAGGCTGACCACCCAGTTCGGGCGGATGCCATAATACCAGGACGCGTCCGCCTCGGTCTTCAGATAGTTCACATCGCCGCCGATGCCGGCGAAGTCCTGACGGAGCGACGCCGACCAGCCGCGGGTCGGCCTGACCGGGTCGTTCAATCGGTTGACCATCAGCGTATAGCCCGCCGACGAGTTCAGGAACGAGCCCGCCTGATCGCACAGCGCCGACGACCCCACGCTGGAGCAATAGCCCGACGGGATGATGACCTCGTCCGACTTCAGGAAGTAGCGCACGCTGAAGGACGAATAGCCGTTCAGCGGATAGCTGAGGCGCAGACCGCCGCCGGTCGACCGATAGTCGTAGGACGAGTACTGGCTGAGGTCGTACCGCGTGTGGAACAGGTCGAAACCGGCCCGCAGGTCGCGACCGAGGAATTTCGGCTCAGTGAAGCGGAAGTCGATCTGCTGACGCAGCGAGCCCCATTCCGCGCGCGCCACCACGTTCTGACCCCGACCTCGGAAGTTACGCTCGGAAATGCCCAGGTTCAGCACGAAGGAGTCAACCGAGCTGAAGCCCGCGCCGACGGACAATTCGCCGGTCGGCTGTTCTTCGACGGTGACGTTCACGATCGAACGATCCGGCGCGCTGCCGCGCGTCTCCTCGATCTTCACGTCCTTGAAGAAGCCCAGAGCGCGCAGATTGTTGCGCGAACGCTCGACCAGCGAGCGGTTGAAGGCATCGCCCTCGCCGACCATCAGCTCACGACGAATGACCGAGTCCAGGGTCCGCGTGTTGCCGACCACGTTGATGCGGTCGATATAGACCCGCTGACCTTCCTTGATGTTGAAGGTGACGTCGACCGTGTCGGTGTCGGGGTTGGCGCGATAGGTCGGATTGATCTCAACGAAGGCATAGCCGGCTGAACCCGCCGCGAAGGTCAGGGTGTCGACCGCGCTCTGGATGCGGTCGCTCTCGTACAGATCGCCCGAACGGATCGGCAGCAGGCGCTTCAGGAAGTCGGCGTTCAGACGATCGTTCTCGGTGACGACCTTGACCTCGCCGAAGTTGTACCGGTCGCCTTCGTCCAGCGTCAGGGTCATGCCGAACGCGCTGTTGTCCGGCTTCAGCTCCGCCACCGACGACAGGATGCGGAAGTCGTAGTAGCCACGGTTCGTGTAGAATTTCCGCAGTTGCTCGCGGTCGTAGTCCAGCCGGTTCGGGTCGTAGTTGTCGTTCGAGCTGAACAGGCGCCACCACTGCGATTGCTTGGTGACCATGACCTCGCGCAGATCGCTGTCCGAGAAGGCCTTGTTGCCCAGGAAGGTGATGGCGGCGACGCCGGTCTCCGGTCCCTCGTCGATCTCGAACACCACGTCGACGCGGTTCTGATCCAGTTGCACCAGCTTCGGCGTCACGGTCGCCGAGATGCGGCCCGACAGGCGATAAAGCTCGACGATCTTGCCCACGTCCTCCTGGACGCGGGCGCGCGTGTAGATGCCGCGCGGCTTGATCGTCACTTCGTCACGAAGCTTCTTCTCGGCGAGCGCCTTGTTTCCCTCGAACGTCACCTGATTGATGATCGGGTTTTCGGCGATTTCGACGATCAGATCGCCGTTGGCCTGAAGGCCGATCTGCACGTTGGCGAACAGAGCGGTCCGCGACAGCGTCCGCACCGCCACGTCGATCACGGCCGCGTCAACGGTGTCGCCAGGCTGGATGGGCAGGTAGGACAGAACCGTCGTCTGATCGATCCGCTGATTGCCGCGAACCAGAATCCGGCTGACCACGCCGCGTTCCTCGGCCGGGGGGGGCGCCGCCACCGTGACCTGCGGGTCCTGCTGGACCGCAGCAGGCGTCTGCGCCAGCGCCGGCCCAGCCAGGCCGGCGGCGACAGCCAGCACCAGGGCGCTGGGTCCAAGGATACGGCCACGGGTTCGGATCATGAGGCGACTGTCGTTCTGAATCATTCGGGGAACCATCGGGGGCTGGCGTCGGCTCACGAGACGAGCCCGCCGAGGAATTTGAAGAGATTGAGTTTCTGCAGGTCGTTCCAGGTCGCGAACAACATTAAACTGGCCAGCAAAGCAAGACCGACCCGATATCCCGCCTCCTGAACCTTGGCCGCCACAGGCCTGCGCGCCACCGCCTCATAGGCGTAGAACATCAGATGCCCCCCATCCAGAACCGGAATAGGCAGCAGATTTAGAAAGCCGATTCCGACCGAAAGTATGGCGGCGAAGCTGGTCAGCGTCAGCAGGAGATTTCCCGCCATCGCCAGCGGGTCGGGATTGGCCGCCACCGCCGCATTGGTCAGTGCGCCCGACGCCTTGGCGATGCCCAGCGGCCCGCTGAACTGGTCGCCTGATTCGCGACCGGTGAAGATGCGGCCGATATAGGTGAAGGTCGTGCTCAGAATGGCGCCGGTTTCCTTGAACCCCTGCCCCACGGCGGCGACGGGTCCATAACGAACGTGACGCACTTCATCACGGCTGGAGCCCATGCCCAGACCGATGCGGCCGATCGAAACCCGACCGGCGATGGGATCATTCTCGACCCGGCGCTCGGGCGTGGCGGTCAGCAACACATCGGCGCCCGCGCGCTCGACCGTGAACCGCACGGGATCGCCGCTGCTCAAGGCCACGACGCGGGTCACCTCACCGCCGTCTGCGATCAGCTTGCCGTTGACGCGCGTGATCAGGTCGCCGGGCAGGAAGCCGGCGGCGGCGGCAGGGGAATCCGGCTGGACCTGCATGACCCGTGCGGGGCGCTGCTCGACGCCGACCAGGCTGAACAGCAGGGTGAAGATGGTGATGGCCAGGACAAAGTTGGCGAACGGACCGCCCGCCACGACCAGGGCGCGCTGCCACAAAGGCTTGAAATACAGATAGTCGCGCTCGGCCCCCGGACCGTGGGCGGCGACGACTTCCTTTTTCAGGACGTCCAGACCGGCGCGGTCCGGCACGCCCGTGGCATCCAGATCGCCGGAGAACTTGACGTATCCGCCCAGTGGCAGCCAGCCCAGACGCCATTCGACGCCCTGCTTGTCCGTGCGCCGAAAAATCGCGTGGCCAAAGCCGATGGAGAACTGGTCCATCTTCACCCGGAAGGCGCGCGCCGTCAGGAAGTGGCCCAGTTCATGAATGGTGACGACCAGCGTCAGCACCAGCAGGAACGGCACGACATAGATCAGGGCCTGCCCCAGAACACCTAGCATGCCGGTCAAGTCTCCCGTCGCCCTCAGGCAGCAACCGCCAGCGAGGCGATGATGTCGTTCGCAATCCGCCGGGCCGTCGCATCAACGGCCAGGGCCGCATCGCAGGCATCGTCGGAACCGGAACCCATCCCCGCGTTCGTCGCGCGTTCCAAGGTGTCGGCGACGACTGCGGCAATATTGAGAAAGCCCAGTCGGCGGTCAAGGAAGGCCAGGGCCGCGACCTCATTGGCCGCATTGAAAACGATGGGCGCCACGCCCCCCCTCGCCAGGGCTTCGCGCGCCAGCCGCAAGGCCGGGAAGCGCGTCTCGTCGGGCGCTTCGAAGGTCAGACGCCCCAGGGCGGCCAGGTCCAGCTTGGGCGCCGGCCAGGCCAGCCGGTCGGGCCAGGCCAGGGCGCAGGCGATCGGCGTCTTCATGTCCGGGGGCCCCATCTGGGCCAGCGTCGATCCATCCACATATTCCACAAGGCTGTGGATGATCGATTCGGGGTGGACGACGACGTCGATGCGATCGCCGGCCATGCCGAACAGATAGGCGGCCTCGATCAATTCCAGGCCTTTGTTGGCCATGGTGGCGCTATCGACCGAAATCTTGGCGCCCATGCTCCAGTTCGGATGAGCGACCGCCTGTTCAGGCGTGATGCGCCCCATGGCCTCCCGCGGCAGGGTGCGGAAAGGACCGCCCGAAGCCGTCAGCACCAGTTTCGACACCTGCTCCGGGGCCTCGGCCGGAAACACCTGAAAGATGGCGGAATGCTCAGAGTCGACCGGGATCAGCTTGCCGCCGCTGTGCCTGACCCGCTCGATCAGCGCCGGGCCACAGCAGACCAGGCTTTCCTTGTTGGCCAGGGCCAGCGTCGCGCCGGTGCCGGCGGCGGCCCAGGCGGAACGCAGCCCCGCCGCGCCGACGATGGACGCCATGACCCAGTCCACGGGGCGGGTCGCGGCCTCGACAATGGCTTCAGGGCCGGCCGCGACGTCGACATCCGTACCGGCCAAGGCGTCGCGCAATTCCCTCAAGCGAGCGGGATCGGCGGTCACCGCCAGCTTCGGTCGCCAGCGCCGCGCCTGTTCAGCTAGCCGAGCGATATTGTTTCCGCCGGTCAGGACCTCGACCTGAAACGCGCCGGAGCCTGCCTTCTCAGCCTGATCCATCAGGTCCAGCGTCGAGGTGCCGACTGAGCCGGTCGAGCCCAGCACGCTGACCTTGCGGGCGATCATGCGCCCTGCCCCAGCATCAGAACGATCACACGCCCCGCCGCCACGACCACGACCGCGAACATCAGGCCGTCGACCCGGTCCAGCAGGCCGCCGTGGCCCGGAATGATATTGCCCGCGTCCTTCACCCCGAAGCGACGCTTCAAGGCCGACTCCCACAGGTCGCCCGCCATGGTGGCCAGAGCCGCCGCCAGACCCAGGACGCCGCCCCAGAAGATGTTCAGCCGGCCCATTTCCAGCCAGCCGGCCATGGCGGCCCCGGCGATCATCCCGGCGATAAGCCCGCCGATGAAGCCCGACCAGGTCTTGTTGGGCGAAAAGCGCGGCCACAGCTTGGGCCCGCCTACGGCGCTGCCGACCAGATAGGCCAGAATGTCCGAGGCCCAGGCCACGGCGAAGACCAGCACCGTCCAATAGAGGCCTTGCGCCGCATTCAGATCGCGCAGCCAGATCAGCAGCACGCAGGGCCAGCCGAGATAGAGAACGCCATAGGCCGCATCCAGCGCCTCGGCCCCGCGCGACCGGGCAAACAGCCCTGCCGAGAAGGCGCCGAACACCAGCAGGATCAGCGCCAACGACATATGGCCGACATGGGCGGCGATCACGGCAACGATCAACGCCAAGGCCACGGCCACGCCGACGGAGCGCCAATGGCGCGGCGCGCTCATGCGTGACCATTCAAACGACAGCAAGCCGCATGCCGCCACGACCAGGGCGCAGAACCAGCCGCCCCCTGCCCATGTCGCCAGCACGGCGGCCGGCGCCAGCACCACGGCCGAGGCCGCTCTCAGGCCGATGTCGCCGATTTTCAAAGCCATCAGTTCGCCGCCGTCTTCACCGCAGCCGCGTCCGGCAGGGCGTCGCGCCCGCCGTAACGCCGCTCGCGATTGCCATAGAGAGCGACCGCCTCGCCCAGCGCCTCGGCGCCATAGTCGGGCCAGAGGATGTCCTGAAACACCAGTTCGGCATAGGCGGCTTCCCACAACAGGAAGTTGGACAGCCGCTGCTCGCCCGAGGTCCGTACGATCAGGTCCACCGGCGGCGCCCCGGCCGTCGACAGGCCGGCCCCGAGGTCGTCCTCGGTCACTTCGCCGGTGAACTGTCCCGTGCGGGCCTGATCGACCAGCCGCTGGGCCGCATCCACCAGATCGGCCCGCCCGCCGTAGTTGAAAGCCACCTGCAGCAGGAACCGGTCGTTGCCGGCCGTCTGCGCCTCGGCGCGATCGACAATGGCGGCGATGTCGCTGGGCAGGCCCCTGCGGCGGCCCAGCACCCGGATGCGCACGCCGGCCGCGGCCAGTCGCTTCAGGTCGCTGCCGACGAACGAACGGACCAGACCCATCAGATCCGACACCTCGTCCGCCGGGCGGCTCCAGTTCTCGGTGGAGAAGCCGAACACGGTCAGGCAGCGAATGCCGAAGTCCGGCGCCGCCTTGATCGTGCGGCGCAGCGCCTGAACGCCCTCGCGATGACCCATCACGCGCGGCAAGCCGCGACGCTCGGCCCAGCGACCGTTGCCGTCCATGATCAGGGCGACGTGACGAGGCCCCTTTTCAGGCGCCGTGGCGACGGTCTCGGCCGACATTAAAAAGATCCCTCCTGACGCGAACCTGCGTCAGACCTGCATGATCTCGACTTCCTTGACCTTCAAGGCCTCGTCGATGCGCTTGATGGCCGCGTCCGTGTCCTTCTGGACCTCGGTCTCCATCTTCTTCTGTTCGTCCTGGCTGATCTCGCCCGCCTTCTCGGCCTTTTTCAGGTCGTCGTTGGCGTCGCGGCGCACGTTGCGCACGGCGATCTTCTGCTGCTCGGCGTATTTGCCGGCCAGTTTGACCAGGTCCTTGCGGCGCTCTTCGGTCAGCGGCGGGACGGGAATACGCAGGGTCTGACCGTCGACGATCGGGTTCAGGCCCAGGCCGGCGGCGCGAATGGCCTTCTCGACCGCCACGACCATGGCCTTGTCCCAGACGCTGACCGAGATCATGCGCGGCTCGGGCACGCTGATGGCGGCGACAGCGGTCAGCGGCGAGGTCGAGCCGTAGGCTTCGACCTGAACCGGGTCCAGCAGGCCCGAGTTGGCCCGGCCCGTGCGCAGACCGGCGAAGTCTTCCTTCAGCGAGGCGACGGACTTTTCCATCCGGTCCCGGTAGGTCTTGAGGTCGGGCTTGGCCATTGTCGTTTTCCTGGTCTGGTCTTTATCGGTCGGTCGCCGCTCAGGCGGCCTTGTTGGCGATGACGGTGAAAGTGCCCTCGCCGCTCAGGGTCTTGCGCAGCGAACCTTCCTCGCGGATCGAGAAGACCACGATCGGAATGTCGCTGTCGCGCATCAGGGCGATAGCCGAGGCGTCCATGACGCGCAGGTCCTTGGCCAGAACCTCCTGATAGGTCAGCGTCTCATAGCGGGTCGCGGTCGGGTCCTTCTTGGGGTCGGCGGTATAGACGCCATCCACGCTGGTACCCTTCAGCAGAGCGTCGCAGCCCATTTCAGCGGCGCGCAGGGCGGCGCCCGAATCGGTCGTGAAGAAGGGGGCGCCCACGCCGGCGGCGAAGATCACCACCCGACCCTTTTCCAGATGCCGCATGGCGCGGCGGCGGATGTAGGGCTCGGCGATGGCGGCCATGGGAATGGCGCTCTGGACCCGCGTATCGACGCCGATCTTCTCGAGCGCGCCCTGCATGGCCAGGGCGTTCATGATAGTGGCCAGCATGCCCATGTAGTCGGCGTTGGCGCGGTCCATGCCCGCAGCGGCCTTGGACAGCCCGCGGAAGATGTTGCCGCCGCCGATGACCAGGCAGATCTCGACGCCTTCGCGCGCCACCTGAGCCACGGCAGCGGCCACGACATCTACCGTCTTCATGTCGATGCCATAGGACTGATCGCCCATCAGAACCTCGCCCGAGACCTTGAGCAGGACGCGCTTATATCGAAACTCGGAAGGGGCGTCGGGCATGGTCTGGGTCCGTGGATACAGGGGTTACGCATCCGCGCGAGGTGAATCGGCGGCTCATCATAGACGAAGGGCGCGTCAGCCTTCAAAGCCGAACGCGCCCTTTTGAAAATTCTTCCCTTTCAGGAAGAAACTTCGATCTTAGTTGCCGCCGGTCATCGAGGCGACTTCAGCCGCGAAATCGGGGCTCTCGACCTTCTCGACGCCTTCACCCAGAGCCAGGCGGACGAAGCCGGCCAGCTTGAGGTTCGAGGAGCCCAGTTCCTTGGCCGAGTTGACGACCAGTTGTTCGATGGTCACGTCCGGGTCCATGACGAACGGCTGCTTGGTCAGCACCACGTCCTTCTGGAACTTGTTGATCTGGCCTTCCACGATCTTGGCGATCATGTTTTCCGGACGCCCCTCTTCCTTGGCCTTTTCGGTCAGAACGGTGCGTTCCTTCTCGATGGCGGCCGGGTCCAGGTCGTCGGTGTTCAGCGACAGCGGCGCCGTGGCTGCGACGTGCATGGCGATCTTGCGGCCCAGTTCGCGCAGAGCGGTCTTGTCGCCCTCGCCTTCCAGGGCGACCAGCACGCCGATGCGGCCGAGGCCCGGCGACACGGCGTTGTGGACGTAGGACGACACGACGCCCTGCGACACGGCCAGACGGGCGGCGCGGCGCAGTTGCATGTTCTCGCCGATAGTGGCGATCAGTTGGGTCACTTCGTCCTGAACGGTGCGGCCGCTTTCCAGCGTGGCGCCGTGGATGGCTTCAACGCCTTCGTGGTGCAGAGCCAGAGCAGCGAACTGCTTGGCGGCCGTCTGGAACAGGTCGTTGCGGGCGACGAAGTCGGTTTCCGCGTTGAATTCGATGGCGGCGGCGACTTCGCCCTCGCCGTCTTCACGCGTGGCGACGGCGACAACGCCTTCAGCGGCTACGCGGTCGGCCTTCTTGGCGGCCTTGGACAGGCCCTTGGCGCGCAGCCAGTCGATAGCTGCGTCGATGTCGCCGTTGGTTTCCACCAGCGCCTTCTTGCAGTCCATCATGCCGACGCCCGAACGCTCGCGAAGTTCCTTCACGAGGGCGGCAGTGATCTCGGCCATGTTCAGTCTCCTGGAAATTCAAATGAGCGGCCGGGCTTGGATAGCCCGGCCGCATGTCAGTTTGGCGTAGGTCCGATCACCGACCGGGCCCCCGGGGCGTCTTAGCCCTCGACCTTTTCTTCAGTCGTCGCGAGCAGTTCTTCAGCCACGGCTTCCGTGCCGGCCGGAGCAACTTCGGCTTCAACCGGAGCAGCAGCAGCTTCGCGCAGCATCGGCTCGACCGGAGCTTCCGAGGCGCCCAGGTCGATGCCCGAGGCGGAAGCGCCGGCGGCCAGGCCGTCCAGGACGGCGTCGGCGATCAGGTCGCAGTAGGTCTGGATGGCGCGGGCGGCGTCGTCGTTGCCCGGGACCGGATAGGTGATGCCGTCCGGATCCGAGTTGGTGTCCAGGATGGCGATGATCGGGATGTTCAGCTTGCGAGCTTCCTGGATCGCGATCGCTTCCTTGTTGGTGTCGATCACGAACATGATGTCCGGGATCGAACCCATGTCCTTGATGCCGCCCAGGGACAGTTCCAGCTTGTCCTTCTCGCGCTGCAGCGTCAGCAGCTCTTTCTTGACGCGGCCTTCGCCGCCGGTCGCCAGAACGGTTTCCAGCTCGCGCAGGCGGGCGATCGAGCCCGAGACGGTGCGCCAGTTGGTCAGCGTGCCGCCGAGCCAGCGGTTGTTCATGTAGTACTGGGCGCAGCGCGTGGCGGCTTGCGCAACCGGGTCAGCAGCCTGACGCTTGGTGCCGACGAACAGCACGCGGCCGCCCTTTGCGGCGACGTCGCGCACAGCCACCAGAGCCTGGTGGAACAGCGGCATCGTCTGCGACAGGTCGATGATGTGGATGTTCGAGCGCGAGCCGAAGATGTAGCGGTCCATCTTCGGGTTCCAGCGGTGCGTCTGGTGACCGAAGTGAGCGCCGGCTTCCAGCAGCGTACGCATCGAGAATTCTGGCAGTGCCATGATCGTGGTATCCTTTTTCCGATCAAACCTAGCGCGGGCGAGTAAAAGGACCTGCGGTCCCTCGGAACGGAGCAGGCCGGGATGTCTCCCCGGACCGCGCCACGCCCACGTGCGAAGTGCGCGCGCTCTCTAGGCGGATTGATCGGAAAAGGCAAGCGGATCAGTCAGAAGCTGCGACCGTCCACGCGTTTCGCCGTCCATGCCCACGGCTCGATGTCGGTCAGCGTCCGCACATTGATCGCCGCGACCTCCGACCCATCCGGCGCCACGCCGTAGCCGAAGGGCTGGACCCCGCAAGTCTTGCAGAAGCGGTGATCGATATTGTGCCGATTGAAGAAGTAGGAGGTCGTGGCCTCCTCGCCCGCCGTCAGCCGAAAGGCCGCGCGCGGCGCGAAGGCCAGGACGAACCCCTTACGATAGCAGTGCGAACAATTGCACTCGACCAGGCCCTCCAGCCCGACCTCCACTTGATAAGCCACAGCGCCGCAGTGGCAGGAACCCTTGTGCACGGCCATGTCGATTTTCTCACTCAGGATGTGGGCAGACTGTATTCCAGATCATAGCGATGAACGCCGTCCGCGAGCGTCAGGTGAAAGACCCCGGCGATCCCGGTCAAGTCGCCCGCGCCAGACCCCGGAACGATGGTGATCAGCAGTTCCTGCGCGCCCCGATCCATCAGACCGCGATGCACCAGGGTGAATGCGCCCTCGCGGCCGTCAATGACGCCCCGAACCCGATCCAGAGCGACATAGGCCCCCGACCGCTCGGGGCCCATGACCGCCAGCATCTCGCCAGCGGCGGTTCCGACCAGATCACCGTGAAAGGTCTTGGCCAGCAACATCCGGCCCGGCGCGTCCGGCGCCGCGCCTGTCGCCGGCTGGACCGGCGTGATGACGACGTCGAAGGTTCCGTGGGCATGCTTCATGGCTAGTCCCTCACTCATCAGGCGTCCTCCAACATCACCACGCCCGGCGCTGACTTCAACGCCCCGCGCAGGGCTGCGTCCAGGCGGTAGCGGCCCGGCAGCTTGATCTCGACCTCGATGCGCCCGCCCAGCGTCGCCTGGATCCAGACCTCGCCGCCCTTGCCTTGCGCCCGCGCCCGATCCAGCCGCGCCTTCAGCGCCTCGGCGTCGGCCGACTGCGCCGACAGCACGACCCGCAGCCCGATCTGGGTGTCGTCCAGCAGGGTCTCCATTCGGCTGGCGTCGTCGCCGAAGAAGCGCACCTCGCCATCCGCTGACTTGGCCCGCACCTTGACCAGGACCGAGGTTCCGACCTCGAGGATATCGCGACAGCGCCGCAGTTGTTCCGGCGGGAACAGACATTCGAACTCGCCCGTCGGGTCCGAGAAGGTGACGAAGGCGAATTTCTCGCCGCTCTTGGCGCTAGCCCGCTCCTGGCGGCGACGGACCACGCCGGCCATCAGGAAGGCTTCGTGTCCCGCCTCGGCCAAGCCTTGCGCCTCGGCCACGAAGGTCACGCGCTTGCGCTTCAGCGCCGGGGTCAGGTCCTCCAGCGGGTGTCCCGACAGGTAGAAGCCGACCGCCGAAAGCTCCTGATCCAGCTTGTCCGGCCCCGCCCAGGGTTCGACGCTGCGCAGACGCGGCCGCGCGGCGCCCGCCTGATCCGCGCCGAACAGACTGACCTGCGACGAGGCGCGCTCGGCGGCCACGCTCTGGCAATAGGCGATCAGGGTGTCCGCCTGCTCAAACAACTGGCGGCGATTGGGATTGAGGCTGTCGAAAGCGCCCGACTTGGCTAGGCCTTCCAGCGCCCGCTTGTTGACCGCCTTGGGATCGACCCGCTCTAGGAAGTCGAAGATGTCGGCGAAGGGCCCGCCCGTCTCGCGCACCTCGACGACATGCTTCATCGCCTCCAGGCCCACGTTGCGGATGGCGCCCAAGGCATAGAGGACGCTGCCCTGCCCGTCCTTCCACGAGACGTCGAAGTCGGCCGACGAGCGGTTGATGTCCGGGGCCAGGACCGGAACCTCGAACCGGCGGCAGTCCTGATAGAAGACCGCCAGCTTGTCGGTGTTCGACAGGTCGAGGCTCATCGACGCCGCGAAGAACTCGACGGGGTGATTGGCCTTCAGCCAGCCGGTCTGGAACGAGATCAGCGCATAGGCGGCGGCGTGCGACTTGTTGAAGCCGTAGCCCGCGAACTTGGCCACCAGGTCGAAGATGGAGCCGGACTGCGCCTCGGGCACGCCCTTCTCGGAGGCCCCCTTCACGAAGCGGAGGCGCTGGAAGTCCATCTCCTCCTTCTTCTTCTTGCCCATGGCCCGGCGCAGAAGGTCGGCTTCACCCAGGCTGTAGCCCGCCAGGATCTGGGCGATCTTCATCACCTGTTCCTGGTAGATGATGACGCCGTAGGTCTCGGTCAGGACCTCGGTCAGCGAGGGATGCAGATAGTCCACCTCGGCCCGGCCGAACTTCCGGTCGATATAGGTGTCGATCATCTCCATCGGTCCCGGCCGATAGAGGGAGATCAGGGCGGTGATTTCCTCGATGGAGCCACAGCGCATCTTGCGCAGGGTGTCGCGCATGCCCTGGGATTCCAGCTGGAACACCCCGACCGTCTGGCCCGAGGCCATCAGCTCATAGGTCCGCGCGTCGTCCAGCGGCAGCAGGTTCCAGTCCTGGGCCGCGCCGCGTCGTTCCAGATACTCCCGCGCCCGATCCAGCACGGTCAGCGTCTTCAGGCCCAGGAAGTCGAACTTCACCAGACCCGCCGGCTCGACCCACTTCATGTTGAACTGGCTGGCCGGGATGGTCGAGCGCGGGTCCTGATACAGGGGCACCAGCTCGGTCAGCGGCCGGTCGCCGATGACGATGCCGGCGGCGTGGGTCGAGGCGTTGCGGTACAGCCCCTCCAGCTCCAACGCCGTCTCCAGCAGAGTCTTGACCGAGGCCTCAGCGTCACGCGCCTCGCGCAGGCGCGGCTCCAGGTCGATGGCCTGAGCCAAGGTCACCGGGTTGGCCGGGTTGTTCGGCACCATCTTGCAGAGCCGGTCCACCTGGCCCAGCGGCATCTGCAACACCCGGCCGACGTCGCGCAGCACAGCCCGAGCCTGCAGCGTGCCGAAGGTGATGATCTGGGCCACCCGGTCCTTGCCGTAGTGGTCCTGCACATAGTCGATCACCTCCTCCCGCCGCTCCTGGCAGAAGTCGATGTCGAAGTCGGGCATGGAGACCCGTTCGGGGTTCAGGAACCGCTCGAACAGCAGGCCGAACCGCAAGGGGTCCAGGTCGGTGATGGTCAGCGACCAGGCCACAAGCGAACCGGCGCCGGAACCCCGCCCCGGCCCGACGGGAATCCCGTGCAGCTTGGCCCATTTGATGAAGTCGGCCACGATCAGGAAGTAGCCCGGGAAGCCCATCTGCTGGATGATCCCGACCTCCCACTCCAGGCGGGTCCAGTATTCCTCCTCGGGCGCTGCGGGCGTGACCTGTTGCAGGCGGACCTTCAGGCCCTCGCGCGCCTGGTGCGCCAGTTCGTCGGGCTCGGAGCGACCGGCGCCGGTATCGAAGCGCGGCAGGATCGGCGCGCGTGTCGGGACCAGGAAGGCGCAGCGGCGGGCGATGTCGATGGTGTTGTCGCAGGCTTCGGGCAGGTCCGAGAACAGCTCGCGCATGGCGGCGGCGGTCTTGAACCAGTGCTGCGCGGTGATCCGCCGACGCTCTTCCTGGCCGATAAAGGCGCCGTCGGAGATGCACAGCAGGGCGTCGTGCGACTTCGCCTGCGCCGCCTTGGCGTAATAGACGTCGTTGGTGGCGACCAGGGGAACGTCGTGGGCGTAGGCCCAGTCGACCAGCCCCCGCTCGGCAATCGGCTCCTGCGGCAGGCCGTGGCGTTGCAGTTCGACATAGAAGCGATCGCCGAAGACGCTCTGCATTTCCTCCAGCGCAGCCTGGGCCTCGGCCGGCTTGTTCTGAACGAACAGAGGATCGACCGGCCCGTCGGGTCCGCCCGACAGCAGGATCAGCCCCTCGGACTTATCCACAACCAGTCCCCAGGGCACGCCCGGCTCGGCCATCTCGCCCGCGTCAAGATAGGCGGCGGACGACAGGGCGCACAGGTTCAGCCAGCCCTGCTCGTTCTGGACCAGCAGCACCACGGTCGGCGTCTTGGCCCAGCGGTCGGAAATCTGACCGCCGATGCCCAGTACCGGCAGGGCGCAGGCCACGATGGGCTGGACGCCCGCGTCCTTGGCGGTCTGGCTGAACTCCAGCGCCCCGAACAGGTTGGCGCGGTCGGCCACGGCGACGGCTGGCATGCCGGCGTCAGCCGCCATCTTGCCGATCTTGCTGGCCTTGATCGCACCTTCCAGCAGGGAATAGGCGCTGCGGACCCGCAGATGGACAAAGCCCTGAGTGTTCGCCGTTTCCGCCAATATCTACTCCGCTGGTCCCGGACGCCGGAACCTCATGTCCAGCCGCCGCGCGGCCGGACGTCAATCATGCAGAGAGTCGTCGCGGCGATCACGTCACCAGGAAAGACGCCTGCCAGATCATCCAGACGAAGCCGCTGCACGACGCAAGCGACAGCATATCTCTCACCCAACGCGACATCGGCTTATCCCCAGTTAGCGTGTTCCTGAAATGTTCCTATTCCCGTTTTGTTCTCATTGCAAGCACCCCCGGTGGAACTGCGCGACCGCCGGCATCCGGAATCGCCCGCCGCGCGTTCAAGGTCGTGAACTGGTCGAGAGCCATGACCCTGCGCATCCTGCCCCTGATTGTGATGGCTCTGACGGCGGCCTGTTCGCCCGGCGACGCGCCCGCAAGCGCCGCCCCGCTGGAACCGCCCCCGCCCGGCTATCAGACGGCCATCTTCGCCGGTGGCTGCTTCTGGACCGAGGAAAAGGCGTTCGACGGCCTGCCTGGGGTGCGCTCGGCGGTGTCGGGCTTTGTCGGCGGCACGCGGTCGAACCCGACCTATGATCAGGTGGTGCGCGGCGGAACCGGCTATCGCGAGGCGGTGCTGGTGACGTTCGATCCCGCCGTCGTCAGCTATCGCACCCTGGTCGACCGCTATTGGCGGACCATCGACCCGACCGATCCGACGGGCCAAGTCTGCGACCAGGGACCGTCCTACGTCTCGGCGGTCTATGCCACCGAAGCGCAAACGGCGACGGCCCAGGCGTCCCGCACGGCGGCCCAGACCGCGCTGGGTGCCAAGGCCACGGGCGACAGGCCCTTCGTCACGCCGATCAATCCCGTCATGCGCTTCTGGCCTGCTGGACCCGAACATCAGGATTTCGCCCGTCTGCACCCGGCCCAGTACGAAGCCTATCGCATCGGGTGCCGACGCAGCGTCAGACTGCACGCCCTGTGGGGCGACGCCGCCGTCGGCTGATCAGTAGGCCTGGCTCTCGGCCGCGCGCTCTTCCAGATGGCCGTCCTTCAGGGCGAAGACGCGGTCCATGTGGCCGGCCAACTCCATGTTGTGGGTGGCGATCAGGGCGGCGACGCCAGTGGTCTTGGCCAGTTCGCGCAGGGCCTCGAACACCGCGTGGCTGTTGGCGGGGTCGAGGTTGCCGGTCGGCTCGTCGGCCAACAGCAGCCGTGGGCGGTTGGCCAGCGCCCGGCCGATGGCGACCCGCTGCTGCTCGCCGCCCGACAGTTGCGCCGGCTGGTGCAGGAAACGCTCGCCCAGCCCCAGGGCTGTCAGGATGTCCTCGGCCCGGCGACGCGCCTCGGCCTCGGAATGACCGGCAATCCGCATCGGCAGGGCGACGTTATCCCGTGCATCAAATTCCGGCAGCAGGTGGTGAAATTGATAGACGAAACCGATCCGAGACAGGCGCAGACGGGTGCGCGCGCGCTCGTCCAAACCGCCGACGTCCTCGCCGTCGATCATGACCTGACCGCTGGTCGGGCGCTCCAGCAGACCGGCGGCGTGCAGCAACGACGACTTGCCCGAGCCTGACGGTCCGATCAGGCCGACGACCTCGCCCGGCATGACGTCCAGATCGACGCCCTTCAGCACCGTCAGCCCGCCCTGAGCGGTCGGATAGGTGCGGGTCACGCCGCGCAGCGACAGGGTCGTCAAGGGACTATTCAAAGCGAAGCGCCTCCACCGGGTCGATGCGCGACGCGTTCCACGACGGCGGCAAACTGGCGAGGCAACTCATCAGGAAGGAGAAGAGCGCCACCCAGGTGACGTCCCACGGATCGACCAGGGCCGGAATGGCATCCAGCATATAGACGTCGGCGTTGAACAGCTGGACCCCGGTGATGCCTTCGATGAAGTGCTGGATCGCGCCGATGTTCAGGCAGAACAGCAGACCCAGCACCAGACCGGCGATGGTCCCGCCGATGCCGATCGCGGCGCCCGACATGAAGAAGATGCGCAGAATCGACGACGGGCTGGCCCCCACGGTGCGCAGGATGGCGATGTCGCGGGTCTTGTTCTTCACCAGCATGACGATGCCGCTGATGATGTTCATGGCGGCGATGGCGACGACCAGGCCCAGAATAATGCTCATGGCCACGCGCTCGACCTTCAGCGCGCCCCAGAAGGCGGCCAGACGGTTGCGCCAGTCGCTGACGATGCTGCCGGGTCCGGCGGCCTGCTGCACCGGCGTCAGCAGGGTCTCGACCATGTCCGGTTCGGCGACCTTCATCTCGATCACGTCCCAGACGCCTTCCTTGCCGAAGAAGAGCTGGGCCTGCTCCAGCGGCATGAAGACGAAGGCACGGTCGAAGTCGGCGGTCCCGGAGCTGAAGATCCCGCCGATGGTGTAGGTCTTTTCCAGACCGCCCAGATTGCCGAAGGCGCTGTCGGCGCCAGTTGGCGAATAGATCGAGATGGGATCCCCAACCCGAAGCCCCATCTGGTCGGCCAGCGCCTTGCCGATCAGGATATTGTCGCCGCCGTACTCGCCGCGACCGAAGGCGGCCCGCATCTCGGGCGTCAGGCTCTCATAAACGTACTTGGTCGAGGCCAGATCCTGCGGCCGCACGCCGCGGACCATGCCGCCGGTCATCTGGCCGCCCGCGCGGAACATGGCGGGCGATTCCGTCAAAGGCGACACCGAGACCACGCCCGGAACGTCGCTGATCCGCTTCAGCGCCGCGTCGCGGTCAGGCGAGGTCAGCACCGGCCCTTGCACGTACATATGCCCGTTGAACGACAACATCCGCCCCAGCAGTTCGCTACGGAAACCGGCCATGATGCTCATCACGCTGATCAGCACCGCCACGGCCAGCATGATGCCGACGAAGCTGATGACGGCGATCAGGGCGACCCCGCCCTCCTTGCGCTTGGCGCGCAGGTAGCGGAACGCCAGTCCGATCTCCCAGGCGGAGAAGGGACCGGCCGGTTTCACGGCAGGCGGCGCGGAAGCCGTCGCGGCGTCGGTCATTTCGTCAGCAGCTCCAGGGCGGCGTCCAGCGGCAGGGTTTGCTTCTCGCCCGTGGCGCGGCGCTTCAGTTCGACCACGCCGTCGGCCAGACCCTTGGGACCGATGGTCAGTTGCCACGGCACGCCGATCAGGTCGGCGGTGGCGAACTTGCCGCCCGGACGCTCGTCGGTGTCGTCGTAGAGGACGTCCTTGCCCAGGGCTTCCAGCTTGGCCACGGCCTCTTCACAGGCGGCCGAGACGGCTTCGTCGTTGGCGCGCAGGTTGATCACCACCACGTCGAACGGCGCGACCGAGTCCGGCCAGATGATGCCGCCGGCGTCGTGGCTGGCCTCGATGATGGCGCCCAGCAGGCGCGACACGCCCACGCCGTAGCTGCCCATGTGGACCTCGGTGTCCTGACCGTCCGGCCCGGCGACCTTGGCCTTCATCGGCACCGAGTATTTGGTGCCGAAGTAGAAGATGTGGCCGACCTCGATGCCGCGCGCCGACAGGCGGTCGCCCTCGGCGGTCTGGGCCTCGAACTGGGCCGCGTCGTGCATTTCCTCGGTCGCGGCGTAGAGGGCCGTGCGCTCGTTGAAGACGCCTTCCAGTTGCTCGACGCTGAGATTGTGGCCCGGCGCGTCCATCTCGACCAGCTTGCGGTCGCAGAAGACCTCGCTCTCACCGGTTTCGGCCAGGACGATGAACTCGTGGCTCAGGTCGCCGCCGATCGGGCCGGTGTCGGCGCGCATCGGCACGGCCTTCAGGCCCAGACGCGAGAAGGTGTTCAGATAGGCGGCGAACATGCGCTTGTAGGCGATGCGGGCCGAGGCCTCGTCCAGATCGAACGAATAGGCGTCCTTCATCAGGAATTCGCGGCCGCGCATGACGCCGAAGCGCGGACGACGCTCGTCGCGGAACTTCCACTGGATGTGGAAGAGGTTCAGCGGCAGAGCCTTGTAGCTCTTCACATAGGCCCGGAAGATATCCGTGACCATTTCCTCGTTGGTCGGTCCGTATAGCAGCTCGCGCTCATGCCGGTCGGTGATGCGCAGCATCTCCGGGCCGTAGGCGTCATAGCGGCCGCTCTCGCGCCACAGGTCAGCCAGTTGCAGCGTCGGCATCAGCAGTTCGACCGCCCCTGCCCGCTCCTGCTCCTGACGCACGACGCCTTCGATCTTGCGTAGCACGCGCAGGCCCAGCGGCAGCCAGGCATAAATGCCGGCGGCCTCCTGCTTGATCATGCCGGCGCGCAGCATCAGCTGGTGCGACACGATCTGGGCGTCGGAAGGGGCTTCTTTGAGGGTCGGCAGGAAAAAGCGCGACAGGCGCATGTGGATTCTCGGCAAAATCAGTCAGGCCCGAGATTTAACCGGGCGAATGGGGCGAAAGCTAGAGCGCAGGCGCGCGCGAGAAGTCCGGCAGCGGCATCCAGCCGGACCAGATGATCGCGACGATCACCACCCAGACGATGGCGGACACCCAGGTGGTGGTGATGAACTTTTTCTTCAGTTGCGGGTCCGCGGGGGCGCCCCACTGGCTGCCGTCGGTCGGCGGCGTCTCGACCTGCTTCGACGATCCCAGCGGCAGGATCATGAACAGCACGATCCACCACGCGGTCAGATACAGCGCCACCAGGGTAAAGGGGCCAAGAGGCATCGGGACATTCCATCCAACGGTTCGTGCGCCCTTCGCATTCCGCCCGCGTCGTCGGCAGGCTAAGGAAAGGCGCGAAACAAGGACGTCCTCATGCCACAGATCACCCTCGAACACTCCCCCCATTTCGACGGGACCGATTGGCGCGCCCTGGCGCTGGAGATCCACCGGCTGTGCGTCGACGTGGTCGGCGCCACCACCCAGGCCTGCAAGACGCGCATCGTGCGCTGCGACGACCTGATCATCGCCGACGGCGACCCGGCCCAGGCCATGGTCCATTGCGACCTGCGCATCCTGACCGGCCGCACCCAGGAGCAGAAGACGGCTCTGGGCGAAGCGGTGCAGGCGGCCCTGCTGGCGGGAGTGAAGCCCTATGCGGGCCCGGCCCAGATCTCCGTCGAGATCGGAAACCTGGACAGGGACAACTATCGCAAAATCACGCTGGGAGGTTGAGCCTCAGACCCCGGCTTTCCTCCCCATTTCATGGGGAGGAAAGAGGCAGCCTTACGGGTGCGGCCGACCGATGCCGTAGCGAGCCGCCCAGTAGGCCAGGATGTCGTCGTCCTGCAGGAACCGAGCGCCGGTCTCCGCGCTGACTTGGGCGTCGGGCCAGTCAAACTCGCCGTCCAGAACCAGCAGCGGACAGCTCTGGTTCGTCTCTCCCACCTCGGCCACCACGGCGGCGCGCGGACGAGGATGGTCCAGATGCGTGACCTGAACCTGCTCGCGCAGGCGTGGATAGAGCCCCAACACGCCCTCGATGCGAGCGCCGGGCGGGCAATACCAGGGCCCGCCCTGATCGTCGAACCAGTCGGCGTTCAGCAGATAAAGCCGGTCGGTCATTACAGCCGCAGGATCACGGTTTCGACGATGGGACGGCGGTCCCAGATCTGCTGGCTGGCCTTCTTCAGAACACGACTGACGGCCTGTTCGACCACCAGTTCGTCGTCCAGCGCCTCGCCCTTCAGCTTGCGAACCGCCTGCTCGGCGCGCTCGGCCAGATCGTCCAGAATGTCGCCGAGCGGACGGTCTTCATCGCCCGGCAGGCCGATGCCGCGCACATCGATGTCGCTGACGATCTTGCCGCGCTTGTCCATGGCGAAGCTGACGATCAGCACGCCGTTGGTCGCCGCGTGCTTACGCTCACGCAGGGCCTCGCCCGCCTCTTCGACCAGCATGCCGCCGTCAACGAACAGACGGCCCGAGGGCACTTCGTCGATGATGGCCGCGGGTCCAGGGGCCAAACGCACCATGTCGCCGTTGCGCGGCGTCACGGTTTCCGGGACCTGCATGTCCTTGGCCAGATTGGCGTGCTCCATCAGGTGACGGCGCATGCCGTGGGTAGGCACCGCGATTTGCGGACGGGCCCAGCTGTACATCTGACGCAGTTCGTCACGGCATGGGTGGCCGGAGACGTGGATGCCCGGATGGTCCTTCTCAGTGTAGAGGCGCACGCCCCGGTCGGCCATCTTGTCCTGAAGGCGACCGATCGACAGCTCGTTGCCCGGGATGACCCGCGAGGAGAAGATGCAGTGGTCGCCCTTGCCCAGCTTGATGAAGGGGTGCGTGCCCTCGGCGACGCGCGACAGGGCCGCGCGGACTTCGCCCTGGCTGCCAGTGCAGAGATACAGGATCTCGTCGGCGGGCCAGACGCGGGCTTCCTGTTCGCTCAGGAAGGGCTTCACGTCGCTCAGCATGCCGACCGACTTGGCGGCGGCGCTGATGCGGTGCATCGAACGCCCGGCCAGGGCCACGCGACGACCGGCG
Source organism: Brevundimonas sp. 2YAF1 (assembly GCF_052114745.1). Taxonomy (NCBI): domain Bacteria; kingdom Pseudomonadati; phylum Pseudomonadota; class Alphaproteobacteria; order Caulobacterales; family Caulobacteraceae; genus Brevundimonas; species Brevundimonas sp. 2YAF1. Next base: position 448,727 of record NZ_JBFRFI010000001.1, read on the forward strand.
GCCTCAGCGGCGCGGATCACGCTGTCCATGCGCGCGACGTTGGAGGCGAAGCAGCCCACCGCGACGCGGCCCTTCAGGTCCGAGATCAGGGCGGCCATGGCCACCTTCACATCGCCCTCGGAACCGGCCACGCCGTCCACGAAGACGTTGGTGCTGTCACACACCATGGCGAGGATGCCCTCGTCGCCGAGACGCTTGATCGTCTCCACGTCGGTGCGCTCGCCCACGACCGGATCGTTGTCGATCTTCCAGTCGCCGGTGTGCAGGATCGTGCCCAGCGGGGTCTTGATGGCCAGGCCGTTCGGCTCGGCGATCGAATGGGTGATGGTCACGAAGGTCACGTCGAACGGACCCAGGTTCAGGTCGCCGCCCAGCGGCACTTCGTTCAGCTCGACCTGATCCAGGATATTGGCGTCGCGCAGCTTCTCGCGGATCAGATAGGCGGTGAAGGGCGTCGCATACAGCGGCGCTTGGATGCGCGGCCACAGCCAGCCCAGGGCGCCGATATGGTCTTCGTGAGCGTGCGTCAGCACGATGCCCAGGATGTTCTCTCCTTCCAGGAAGGAGGGATCAGGCACGATCACGTCCACGCCGGGCGTGGAAGGATCGCCGAAGGTCACGCCGACATCGACGATGATCCATTTGCGGTCATGCGCCGGGCCGAAGCCGTAGGCGTTGAGGTTCATGCCGATCTCGTTCGAGCCGCCCAGCGGCAGGAAAACGAGTTCGTTGGAGTCAGATTTTTTCATATGGCCCTAAAGGTGGGTATTCCGCCGCCAGATTTCGAGTAGGCCGCGGATAGTCAGGTCCGGATCGAACCGGTCGATTGATTGTGTTGCGCCCTCGAACAACGAGGCGACGCCGCCGGTGCCGATGACCGTCATGGGCTTGCCCCACTCGGCCTTCATGCGATCCACCAGGCCTTCGATCAGGGCGATATAGCCCCAGAAGACCCCGGACTGCATGTTGGACACCGTGTCCTTGCCGATCACGCGATCGGGCTTCTGAATGGCGATGCGCGGCAGCATAGCCGCCGCCTCGTGCAGCGCCTGCAGGCTCAGATTGATGCCGGGCGCGATGACGCCGCCCTCAAAGGCGCCGTCGGCCGCGATGACGTCAAAGGTCGTCGCCGTGCCGCTGTCGATGACGATCAGGTCGCCCGGATAGGCCAGGTGCGCGCCGATGGCGTTGACCAGGCGGTCGGACCCCGCCTCGCTCGGCTTCAGAATACGCACCGGAATACCCAGTTCGACATTGTCGCCAATGACCAGCGGCTCGACCTTCAGGTAGCGCCGCGACAGGTTACGCAAGTTGAAGATCGACTGCGGCACCACGCTGGAGATGATGCAGCCGTCCAACTGGACGATCTCCAGCCCGCGCATGGTCAGCAACTGGTGCAGCCAGACGGCGTATTCGTCGGCCGTACGATTGGCGTAGGTCGAGGTCCGCCACTGAGCGATCCAATCCGCCCCGTCGTGGATCGCAAACAGGGTGTTGGTGTTGCCTTGCTCAATCGCCAGCAGCATCAGGCGGCCCCTCCGAAAAAGACGTCGCCCGCCGAGATCACCCGCCGCGATCCGTCCGGGAGTTTCAGCCGCAGCGACCCGTCGGCCTCGACCCCGTCGGCCGTGCCGGTCAGGGTCTCATGCGTCAGCCGCGCCGTGCAGGCACCGTGCAGACCGGGCGTCCGCGCGATCCAGGCGTCGAGAATGGGCTGGAAGCCCAGCGTCGTCCATCGGTCCAACCAGACGCCGAATGTCTCGGCCAGCCCTTGCGCCGCCTCCTCGACGGTCGGCGCAGCGGTCACGTCGTGGCGCAGGTGTTCGGCGATGCAGGTGGCGGGCCGTTCGGTGTCGCCCGGCGTCTGGCTCAGGTTCACGCCGATGCCAACCGCCAGCCACAGACCGCCAGAAGGCGCCGGGCCGGACTCGATCAGCACGCCCGACGTCTTGCGCCCGTCCAGCAGCACGTCGTTGGGCCATTTGATCGTGACCAGGACCGACGGGACATAGCGGTCCAGCAGTTCCGCCACGGCCAGGGCCGCGACGAACGTCAGCTGCGCTGCCTCGGCCGGCGACTTGGGCGTCAACAACAGCAGGGTGGAGGCGAGATTGCCGCTCTCGCTCTCCCATCTGCGTCCACGACGGCCGCGACCGGCCGTCTGGCGCCGCGCCGTGATCCACAGCGGGCCGAACTCGCCTCCCTCGGCGCGGCGTCGCGCCTCGGCGTTGGTGGAGTCGGTTTCGTCGAGGATCAGGACCGGGGCGGCCAAAGCCCCTTACCCGGCCCCGACGCCCGCGGCGGCGGCGCGGGTCAGCGGCTCCAGCCAGGTCAGGGCGACGATCACCAGCGGGAAGCAGAAAGCGGCGGCCGCAAGGGCGATCGCCTGGGCCTCGGCCGGAGCCTTGTCCGTCGTCACGTCGAACTCCGGCGTATCGAACCACATCACCTTGATGATGCGCAGATAGTAGAAGCCGGCCACAACCGAGGCGACCAGACCGGCGGCGCCGGCCATCCAGTAGCCCGCGTCGGCGGCAGCGCCGAAGACGAAGAACTTGCCCCAGAAGCCCGACATCGGCGGAATGCCCACGGCCGACAGCGACAGGATGGTCAGGGCCACCGCCGTCAGCGGACGATCCTTCCTCAGGCCTGCCAGATCGGCGACCTTGCGGATCGGACGACCGTTGCGGCTCAGCGACAGCAGGACGGCGAAGAAGCCGAACTGGTCGATGGCGTACAAGCTCATGAACATCAGCGTGGCCTGGACGCCCGCATGGGTGCCCGCCGCCACGCCCAGCAGGGCGTAGCCGATGTTGATGATCGAGGAATAGGCCAGCAGGCGCTGGATGTCCTTTTGCATCAGACCGCCGAACGAACCGACGGCGAAGCTGATCAGCGAGATCAGGATGATGACCTGGGCCCACTGGGCGTGCGCAATGCCGAAGCCCTCGATCAGGACACGGATGATCAGCACCATGGCCGCGATCTTGGGCGCCGTGGCGAACAGGGCCACGACCGGGGTCGGGGCGCCTTCATAAACGTCCGGGGTCCACATGTGGAACGGCGCGGCCGAAACCTTGAACGCCAGACCGCAGATCAGGAAGACCAGACCGAAGATCAGGCCCGGACCGGGGTTGGCGGTGGCGAAGGCGGCGATGTCGACGAAGCGCATCGAACCGGCGAAGCCGTAGATCAGGCTGGCGCCGTACAGCAGCAGACCCGACGACAGGGCGCCCAGGACAAAATACTTCAGACCCGCTTCCGAGGCCTTCAGGTTGTCGCGGTGATAGGCGGCCAGCACGTACAGGGCCAGCGAGTGCATCTCGATGCCAATGTAGAGCGAGATCAGGTCGCCCGAGGACGCCATCATCGACATGCCGACCGAGGCCAGCACGATCAGGACGGGATACTCGAACTTGGCGATGCCGTTGCGATGGATCCAGCCGTCGCCCAGGACGATGGCGACCGCCGCCGACAGGAAGATGGCGACCTTGCCATAGACGGCCAGCGGATCGGCCACATAGGCGCCGTTGAAGGCCGTGCCCAGCGGGCCGACGGCGGCCAGCACCGCGGCGACAGCCAGCAGCAGAATCGACAGGCCCGAGATCAGGCGCGTCGACTTTTCGGCGGTAAAGGCGCCGAGCATGAGCAGCACCAACCCGCCGACCGCGAGGGTCACTTCGGGGGCTGCAAGGTGAAGGGCGGAGGACAGATCAGTCATTATGCTCTCACCCGCCAATGGCTGCGCGATAGGCGGTCGTCAGGGCCTCAACGGTCGGCCCGGTGTAGTCGAGGACGGCGTTGGGATAGAGACCCAGCCAGATGGTGCCCACGATCAGCGGCACGAAGATCAGCAGCTCGCGCTTGTCGATGTCCGTGATGGTCTTCAGCGCCGGGTTGGTGATCTCGCCGTACATGACGTTGCGGAACAGCGTCAGGGCATAGACCGCCGAGAAGATGACGCCCGAGGCGGCGATCAGGGCCGTCCAGGTCGAGACCTGATAGGCGCCCGTCATCGTCAACACTTCGCCGATGAAGCCCGAGGTTCCCGGCAGGCCGACGTTGGCCATGGTGAACATCAGGAAGATGGCGGCATACCAGGGCATGCGTGCCGTCAGGCCGCCGTAGAAGGCGATCTCACGCGTGTGCATCCGGTCATAGACCACGCCGACGCAGAGGAAGAGCGCGCCCGAGATCAGGCCGTGGCTCAGCATCTGGAAGACCGCACCCTGCACGCCCGTGTCGTTGCCGGCGAAGATGCCCATGGTCACGAAGCCCATGTGGGCGACCGACGAATAGGCGATCAGCTTCTTGATGTCGGTCTGACGGAAGGCGACCAGCGACGTATAGACCACGGCGATCACCGACAGGGTGAAGACCAGCGGCGTGAACATCTGCGACGCCACGGGGAACATCGGCAGGTTGAACAGGATGAAGCCGTAACCGCCCAGCTTCAGCAGGATGCCGGCCAGGATGACCGAACCCGCCGTGGGGGCTTGAACGTGGGCGTCGGGCAGCCAGGTGTGGACCGGCCACATCGGCATCTTCACCGCGAACGAGGCGAAGAAGGCCAGCCACAGGATCGGCTGAACGGCCGGGTCGAAGGCGTACTTCTTCAGCTCGGGGATGCTCGTGGTGCCTGTCTCATGGGCCATCCACAGCATGGCCAGAAGCATCAGCACCGACCCCAGCAGTGTGTAGAGGAAGAACTTGTACGAGGCGTAGATCCGGTTCGCCCCGCCCCAGATGCCGATGATCAGGAACATCGGCACCAGAGTGCCTTCGAAGAAGATGTAGAACAGGAACAGGTCCAGCGACGTGAAGACGCCGATGACCAGGGTCTCCAGCACCAGGAAGGCGATCATGTACTCGACGACGCGCGTCTCGATCGACTTCCAGCTGGCCACGATGCAGATCGGCATCAGGAAGGCGGTCAGCAGGACGAACAGGATCGAGATCCCGTCCACGCCCAAATGATAGCCGGCGCCGGCGAACCAGACGTAGTTCTCGACGAACTGATAGGCCGGGTTCGACGGATCGAACTGGGCCACCAGAACCACGGACACGGCTAGGACGGCCAGGGTCGTGCCCAGGGCGATCCAGCGCGCGGCCGGGGCCGCGGCGTCCTGGCCGCCCTTGTTCAGCAGGCTGGCCAGCAGCAGCAGGCCAGCGCCGACCAGCGGCAGGAAGGTGACGATGCTCAGAATGTGAGGCACGAGGCTCAGGCTCCCCACGTGAAGATGGCGAAGGCAAGGAACGCAGCCACGCCGATCAGCATCACGAATGCATAGAAATAGACGAAACCGGACTGGAAGCGCGACAGCCAGCCGCCCGATTTCAGCGAAGCCCAGGCCGCGCCGTTGGGGCCGAGACCGTCGATGATCTTCACGTCGCCGATCTTCCAGAAGAAGTCGCCGATGGCCTTGGCGCCCTTCACGAAGACGGCGTCATACAGCTCATCGAAGAACCACTTGTTGTAGAGGAAGGTCCACAGCGGGCCCTTGCGATCGGCCCACTGCTTGGCGACGCCTTCCTTGAGGACATAGATCCAGAAGGCGGCGAAGGTGCCGAGCAGGGTCACGACCAGCGGCGACCACTTCACCCAGGTCGGGACGTTGTGGCTCTCGTGGAGCACATGGTTGTTGCTGCCGACGAAGATGGCGCCGCGCCAGAACTCGGCCTCGTGGTGACCGATGAAGTGCGGGGCGAAGATCATGCCCGCGAACATGGCGCCGATCGACAGCACCAGCAGCGGCAGGACCATGGGTGCCGGACTCTCATGCGGCTGCAGCGGACCATGGTGGTGATCATCATGCGCGTCGTCGCCGTCCAGAGGCTCGGAGTGAGTCTCCAGCTGGGCGTGCGAGGCGTGGTCGTCGGCGGCGTGATGGCCGTCGTCTTTCCATTTGGCCGTGCCGTGGAAGGTCATGAAGACCAGGCGCCACGAATAATAGGCCGTCAGCAGAGCGGCAGAGATGCCGATGACGAAGGCGAACATGCCCGCGACCGAATGGCCGCTCGTCGCCGCCGCATAGGCGCTCTCGATGATGGAGTCCTTGGAATAGAAGCCGGCGAAGCCGCCGACGCCGGGCAGGCCCAGGCCGGTGATGGCGATGGTGCCGATCATCATGACCGCATAGGTCACGGGCAGCAGCTTCCACAGGCCGCCCATCTTCCGCATGTCCTGCTCGTGGTGCATGCCGTGGATCACCGAACCGGCGCCGAGGAACAGCAGAGCCTTGAAGAAGGCGTGCGTGAACAGGTGGAACATGGCTGGCTGATAGGCGCCGACGCCCGCCGCGAAGAACATGTAGCCCAGTTGCGAACAGGTCGAATAGGCGATGACCCGCTTGATGTCGTTCTGCATCATGCCGACGGTTGCGGCGAAGATGGCCGTGATTCCGCCGATGATGGCGATGAACAGCGACGCGATCGGCGCGTGCTCATACAGCGGCGACAGCAGGCAGACCATGAAAACGCCGGCGGTGACCATGGTCGCCGCGTGGATCAGCGCCGACACGGGCGTCGGGCCCTCCATCGCGTCCGGCAGCCAGGTGTGCAGGAAGAACTGCGCCGACTTGCCCATGGCGCCGATGAACAGCAGCACGCCGGCCAGATCCAGAGCCGACCAGTTGTGGCCCAGGAATTCCCAGCCCGCGCCGGTCTTGCCAGCGATCAGCGGGAACAGCTTGGCGAACTCGATCGTGCCGAACATCCAGAAGATGGTCATCATGCCGAGCAGGAAGCCGAAGTCGCCGACGCGGTTGACCACGAAGGCCTTGATGGCGGCGGCCGAGGCCGTGGACTTCTTGTACCAGAAGCCGATCAGCAGATAGGACGCCAGGCCCACGCCTTCCCAGCCGAAGAACATCTGCAGGAAGTCGGCGGCCGTCACCAGCGCCAGCATCATGAAGGTGAACAGCGACAGATAGGCGAAGAAGCGCGGCCGGCTGTCGTCCTGGGCCATATAGCCCCAGGAATAGAGGTGAACCAGCGACGAGACGCTGGTCACCACGATCAGCATGGTGGCCGACATGGCGTCGACGCGGATCGCCCAGTTCGACTGGAAGTCGCCGACGTGAATGAAGGGCGCGATCTTGACGGTGAAGGCTTCGAGGCCGCCCCAGGTCCAGGCGCTGAACACCGTCCAGGAGACGGCGCAGGCGAAGAACAGCAGGCCGGTCGTCACCGCTTGCGAGGCGACGTTGCCGATCCGGCGTCCGAAGAAGCCGGCGATCATCGCCCCCAGAAGAGGGGCGAAGACGCCGAGAACAACGAGAGTCTGGATAGTCACGGTCCGGTCAGCCCTTCATCACGGAGGCGTCGTCGACTGCGATGTCGCCGCGGTTACGGAAGAAGGTCACCAGGATCGCCAGGCCGACAGCGGCCTCGGCGGCGGCCACGGTCAGGACGAACATGGCCATCAGTTGGCCCGACACGTCGTTGAGGTAGGTCGAAAAGGCGACGAAATTGATGTTCACCGCGAGCAGGATCAGCTCGATCGACATCAGGATGATGATGACGTTCTTGCGGTTCACGAAGATGCCGAACACGCCGATGGTGAACAGCATGGCGGCGACCGCCAGATAGTGCTGGAGCGAGATGTCCATCACAGAAGCTCCTCGGGGGTGACGCCCTGCCCGGTCGGCGCGGTCTTGACCTCGACCGACTTGGCGCGTTCGCGGTTGGCCTGGCTGGCCAGGTCCTGGCGACGCACATTGGGGCGATGACGCAGGGTCAGGACGATGGCGCCGATCATGGCGATCAGCAGCACAATGCCCGCAGCCTGGAAGAAATAGACGTAGTCCGTGTAGAGCACCCGGCCGATCGTCTCGACGTTCGACGCGTCAGGGCCAGCCACGGCCGGCGCGAGCGCCGCCTTGGCGGCTCCGCCCTGAACCACGGTGATCGACACCATGATCATCTCGGCCAGCAACACGCCGGCGACGATCCCCGCCAGCGGCAGGTAGCGGGCGTAGCCTTCGCGGAGGCGGACGAAGTCGACGTCCAGCATCATGACCACGAACAGGAACAGCACCGCGACGGCGCCGACGTAGACGACCACCAGCAGCATCGCCAGGAACTCTGCGCCCAAGAGGACGAACAGGCCGGCGGCCGAGAAGAAGCTGAGGATCAGCCACAGGACGGAGTGCACGGGATTTCGCGCGGTCACGACCAGAAGGCCCGAAACCACGGCGACCGTCGCCAGAAGATAGAACGCTATGCCTTGCAGCATGGGTGGGACAAAGCCCCCTTCAAAGTCTTGCGCAGCGATCCCATGGCGGAATCGCGGCTCGGTTTAGCGATACGGAGCGTCGAGTTCCAGATTCTTCGCGATCAGCCGTTCCCAGCGGTCGCCATTATCCAGCAAACGGACCTTGTCATAGAGCAGTTCTTCGCGCGTCTCGGTGGCGAACTCGCTGTTCGGCCCCTCGACGATGGCGTCCACCGGGCAGGCCTCCTGGCACAGGCCGCAGTAGATGCATTTGACCATGTCGATGTCGTAGCGCGTCGTGCGGCGGCTGCCGTCGGCGCGCGGTTCGGCCTCGATGGTGATGGCCTGGGCCGGGCAGATGGCTTCGCACAGCTTGCAGGCGATGCAGCGTTCTTCACCGTTCGGATAGCGGCGCAGCGCGTGTTCGCCGCGGAAACGCGGCGACTGCGGGTTGCGCTCGAACGGATAGTTCACCGTCGCCTTCGGCTTCAGCATGTACTTCATCGACAGGCCGACGGCGCTGAACATGTCGGTCAGCATCGCGCCCTTGGCCGCCTGAACGATACGGGTCAGCATTACGATTTCACTCCGGCGCAGTCGCGTTGATAGCGCGCGCTTTCCTTGTCGAGGGTCTGGCAAAGGCGTTGGCGTTCGGCGTCCTGGCGCTGAACCTGCTCCACCTTGCGTTCCCACTGATAGACCGAGACCGGCTCGGCCTCATAGGGAGCGCAGGCGCCGGTGGCGCCCGCGAGGACCAGGCAGCTCAGCAATGTGGCGCGAAGGCCCATTACGCGCCCACCGCGAACACGCGCCAGGCCGCCACGACGACCACAGCGATCAGCGATGACGGCAGGAAGATCTTCCAGCCCAGGCGCATCAGTTGGTCATAGCGGTAGCGCGGCACGAAGGCTTTCACCAGGGCGATCATGAAGAACCAGAAGACGATCTTGGTCGCCAGGACCAGGAAGTAGAACAGGTTGGCCAGGAAGGTCGGCCAGCTGTCCAGGAAGTCGGTCGGGAAGCCCGGGTTCCAGCCGCCGCAGAACAGCAGGCTGATCATGGCGCACATGAAGACGATGTTGGCGTATTCGCCGATCATGAACAGCAGGTAGGGCGTCGACGAATATTCGACCTGATAACCGGCCACCAGCTCCGACTCCGCTTCCGGAAGGTCGAAGGGCGGACGGTTGGTCTCGGCCAGGGCCGAGATGAAGAAGACGATGGTCATCGGCAGCATGACGATGATGGTGGGCAGGGTCTCAAGACCGCCGCCGAACATGTTCCAGTTCCAGATCCACCCGGTCTGCTGGGTGACGATCTCGGTCAGGTTCATCGTCCCGGCCAGCAGGATGACGTTGACGATGACCAGGCCCATCGAGACCTCATAGGACACCATCTGCGCCGCTGAACGCAGCGAGCCCAGGAACGGATACTTCGAGTTCGAAGCCCAGCCGCCCATGATGATGCCGTACACGCCCAGCGAGCTGATCGCGAGAATGTAGAGGATGCCGACGTTCAGGTCCGAGATCACCCAGCCCGGCGCGAACGGGATCACTGCCCAGGCGATGAAGGCCAGGATGAAGGTGATCAGCGGCGCGGCCAGGAAGACGACCTTGTCGGAGCCCGACGGGACGACGATTTCCTTGAGCACGAACTTGAAGAAGTCGGCGAAGGACTGCAGCAGGCCGAACGGGCCGACCACGTTGGGGCCTTTGCGCATCTGCACGCCCGCCCAGATCTTGCGGTCCGCCAGCAGCAGGAAGGCGAGCGAGATCAGGATGCCGACCGTGACGATCAGGATTCCGCCGATGGTGGCGAGGGTCCAGCCGAGGGGGGTGGCCCAGAAGGAGGTCGCAGCGTCCATGATTTACTCCGCCGCCAGGACGACCGGCGCCGTCCGCTCAGCGGACAGCTCGGCCATCGTTGCGCTGGCGCGCGCGATCGGGTTGGTCAGGTAGGGATCGACGATGGTCGAGACGAAGGCGACGTCGCCCAGATCGCCCTTGGCCCCCAAAGCCGCCACGTCGAACGACGCAGCCGGAGCCAGATAGTCAATGCGGCCAAAGGTCGGATGGTCGCCCATCAGCTTGGTGCGCAGTTGCTCCAGCGTGTCGAAGGGCAGCTTGTGGCCGACCCGTTCCGACAGAGCGCGGATGATGGCCCAGTCTTCCTTGGCCTCGCCCTTGGGGAAGACGACGCGTTCGGCCATCTGCACCCGGCCCTCAGTGTTCACGTACACGCCCGACTTCTCGGTATAGGCGGCGCCCGGCAGGATCACATCTGCACCGTGCGCGCCGCGGTCGCCGTGCGAACCCAGATAGACGCGGAAGGCGCTAGATGCCGAGGCGTTGACCTCGTCGGCACCCAGCAGGAACAGCACGTCCAGCGCGCCCGGCTTCAGCATGGAGGCGACATCCAGACCGCCGTCGGCGGGGACGAAGCCCATGTCCAGGCCGCCGACGCGGCTGGCTGCGGTGTGCAGGACGTTGAAGCCGTTCCAGCCGTCCTTGACCACGCCGACCTTCTTGGCCAGCGCGCCCAGAGCGTTCAGCACAGCCGCGCCGGTGTCGCCGATCAGGGCGCCCGCGCCGACGATGATCGCCGGGCGTTCAGCCTTGGTCAGGAAGTCGACAGCCGCCTTGGGCAGCTTGCCCAGCGTCTTCGAACCGGCGCCGAGGTAGTTGTAGTCATAAGTCAGGTCGACCTGTTCGCCGATGACGCCGATCTCGGCGGCGCCCTTGAGCCAGATCTTGCGCAGGCGCGTGTTCAGCAGCGGCGCTTCGGTGCGTGGATTTGCGCCGACGATCAGAACTGCGTCAGCATTTTCAATGCCTTGCAGGCCGGAGTTGAACAGCCAGCCCTCACGAGCCCCCTGCCCGATCGCAGCGCCGTCCTGGCGACAGTCGGTGTTGGCCGAGCCGAGCGCGCGGAACAGGTCCAGCGTCGCCTTCATCGACTCAGCATCTTGCAGGTCGCCGGCGATGACGCCGATGCGGTCAGCCGAGGCCGCCTTGATCTTAGACGCCACAGCGTTCAGCGCTTCGTCCCACGAGGCGACGCGCAGCTTGCCGTTTTCACGGACATAGGGCTTGTCCAGACGCTGACGGGCCAGGCCGTCGACCGCATAGCGGCTCTTGTCCGACAGCCACTCTTCGTTGACGCCTTCGTTCAGGCGCGGCAGCACGCGCATGACCTCGGACCCGCGCGCATCGGCGCGGATGTTCGAGCCCAGGGCGTCCATGACGTCGATGGTCTCGGTCTTCTTCAGTTCCCACGGACGGTAGTGGTACTGCCACGGACGGTGCGTCAGCGCGCCCACCGGGCACAGGTCGTTGACATTGCCCGACAGCTCGCTGTCGATGTTCTTTTCCAGATAGGTCGTGATCTCGGCGCCTTCGCCGCGCGAGATCATGCCGATGTCCGGAACGCCGGCCACTTCGGTGATGAAGCGAACGCAACGCGTGCACTGAATGCAGCGCGTCATGAACGTCTTGACCGTCGGGCCCATATTCTTTTCTTCGACCGCGCGCTTGTTCTCGCCGTAGCGCGAACCGTCACGGCCGTAGCCGACAGCCTGGTCTTGAAGGTCGCATTCGCCGCCCTGGTCGCAGATCGGGCAGTCCAGCGGGTGGTTGATGAGCAGGAACTCCATCACCCCTTCGCGGGCCTTCTTGACCATCGGCGTGTCGGTGAAGATCTCCTGACCTTCAGCAGCCGGCAGCGCGCACGAAGCCTGCGGCTTCGGCGGTCCGGGCTTCACTTCGACCAGGCACATCCGGCAGTTGCCGGCGATGGACAGACGCTCGTGGTAGCAGAAACGCGGGATCTCCTGGCCGGCAAGTTCTGCAACCTGCAGAACCGTCATGCCGGGTTCGAACTCGGTTTCGACGCCGTTGACCTTGGCGATAGGCATACGATTACTCCGCCGCGATCGCGTGGCCGGCGAAGTTCGCGCGGCGGCTGCGGTAGGTTTGAATTCGGTCTTCGATCTCGTGACGGAAGTGCCGGATCAGGCCCTGAACGGGCCAGGCGGCGGCGTCGCCGAGGGCGCAGATGGTGTGGCCTTCGACCTGACCGGCCACGTCGAGCAGCAGGTCGATTTCCGACGGATCGGCGTCGCCCACGGACATGCGTTCCAGCACGCGCCACATCCAACCCGTGCCTTCGCGGCACGGCGTGCACTGGCCGCAGCTCTCATGCTTGTAGAAGTAGCTGATGCGGGCGATCGCCTTCACCAGATCGGTCGACTGGTCCATGACGATGACGGCGGCGGTGCCCAGACCCGAGCGCATTTCACGCAAGGAATCGAAGTCCATCAGCGCCGTCTCGGCCATGTCGCGCGTGATCAGGGGAACCGACGAACCGCCCGGAATGACGGCCTTCAGGTTGTTCCACCCGCCGCGAACGCCGCCGCAGTGCTCTTCCAGCAGCTGACGCAGCGGGATCGACATGACTTCTTCGATATTGCACGGGCGGTTCACGTGGCCCGAGATCGACATGATCTTGGTGCCGGTGTTGTTCGGACGACCGAAGCCCGCGAACCATTCGGCGCCGCGACGCAGGATGGTGCCGACGACGGCGATCGACTCGACGTTGTTCACCGTGGTCGGGCAGCCGTAGAGGCCCGCGCCGGCCGGGAACGGCGGCTTCAGGCGCGGCTGGCCCTTCTTGCCTTCCAGGCTTTCCAGCAGGGCGGTCTCTTCGCCGCAGATGTAGGCCCCGGCGCCGTGGTGGATATAGACGTCGAAGTCCCAGCCGTGGACGTTGTCCTTACCGATCAGCTTGGCCTCATAGGCCTGCTTGACGGCGGCTTCCATGCGCTCGCGCTCCAGCACGTACTCGCCGCGCAGGTAGATGTAGCAGGCGTGGGCCTGCATCGCGAACGAGGCGATCAGGCAGCCTTCGATCAGCAGTTGCGGATCATGGCGCATGATCTCCCGGTCCTTGCAGGTCCCGGGTTCGGATTCGTCGGCGTTGACGACCAGGTAGTGAGGACGATCCTTCACTTCCTTGGGCATGAACGACCACTTCAGACCGGTCGAGAAACCGGCGCCGCCGCGTCCGCGCAGGCCCGAATTCTTGACGTTGGTGATGATCCAGTCGCGGCCAAGGTCCAGCATGTCCTTGGTGGCGTTCCACGCCCCGCGCGCCTTCGCCCCCTCCAGCGTCCAGTCCTGGAAGCCGTAGAGGTTGGTGAAGATGCGATCCTTGTCTTCGAGGATTCCGACCATGAGCCCTTAAAGTCCTTCCGCCAGACGGCGCTTGTGGTGGCGGGTGCGCATGAAAATAGCGGTGACGACGAGCACCCAGCCCGCGGCCAAAAGGCCGTAGGCGACGAGCAACAGATCTTCCGACAGCCCGAACTTGCCGTCCTTGACCGCCAGCACCAGTCCCGCCGCAACGACGATCAACGCCAGCCCGCCCCAACGCAGGGGCCAGCCGACGCGACGCAGCTCGGCCCGGTAGGCCGCCCTGCCCTCATCGTTGTCGAGGTTCGGTCGAGTCATCAGGCCGGAGCCTTCTCAGTCGCCGGCTTGGAGTTCGGCAGCGACTTGATCTTCTTGGCTCGCGAACCGTCGTACAGCGTCGGGTCCGTCAGGACCTGGGCGCCGCCCTCGGGCTCGGAGCTGTGACGACCGACGTAGCTGCCAGCCTTCGGCGACTTGCCAGCGGCGAAGTCGTCGATGATCTGGGCCATCGTCTCGGGCGTCAGGTCTTCGTAGTAGTAGTCGTTGATCTGGGCGACCGGCGCATTGGCGCAGGCGCCGATGCACTCGACTTCCTGCCAGGTGAAGCGACCGTCGGCGGACAGGATGTCCTTGTCGCCGATCTTCTGCTTGCAGACCCGCATCAGTTCACCCGCGCCGCGCAGCATGCAGGGCGTGGTGCCGCAGACCTGGATCAGGGCGACTTTGCCGACCGGCTCCAACTGGAACATGGTGTAGAAGGTCGCGACCTCCAGAACCCGGATGAAGGGCATGCCCAGCAGTTCGCCGATGGCGCGGATGGAGGGTTCCGAGACCCAGCCTTCCTGCTTCTGGACCAGCCACAGGATCGGGATCACCGCCGATTGGCGGCGGCTGTCAGGATACTTCTTGATCCACCACTCGGCCTTGGCCTTCGTGTCCTTTGAAAAGGCGAAGGATTCAGGTTGTTCCTTGGCGAGGCGACGAACGCTCATCGGTCCACTTCTCCGAACACCATGTCGAGCGAGCCGAGGATGGCGGAGACGTCCGCCAGCATGTGGCCGCGGTTCATCCAGTCCATCGCCTGCAGGTGACGGAAGCCAGGCGCCGACAGCTTGACGCGGTAGGGTTTGTTGGTGCCGTCCGACACCAGATAGACGCCGAACTCGCCCTTGGGCGCTTCGACTGCCGCATAGACCTCGCCCTCGGGCGTCTTGAAGCCCTCGGTGTAGAGCTTGAAGTGGTGGATGAGCGCTTCCATCGAACGCTTCATCTCGCCACGGCGCGGCGGCGTGATCTTGTTGTTCTCGGCCAGGACCGGTTCGCCGGGGCAGTTGCGCAGCTTGTGGATGCACTGCTCCATGATCCGTATCGACTGCTTCATCTCTTCGATGCGGCAGAGGTAGCGATCCCAGCAGTCGCCGTTCTTGCCGACGGCGATGTCGAACTCCAGATCGGCGTAGCAGTCATAGGGCTGCGCCTTGCGCAGGTCCCAGGCGATATCCGAACCGCGCAGCATGACGCCCGAGAAGCCCCAGGCCAGGGCCTCTTCCTTGGACGCCACGCCGATGTCGACGTTGCGCTGCTTGAAGATACGGTTTTCGGTGACCAGGCTCTCGATGTCCGCCAGCTTGGCCGGGAATTCCTGACACCAGCGGCCGATGTCGTCGATCAGTTCCGGCGTCAGGTCCTGATGGACGCCGCCGGGACGGAAATAGTTGGCGTGCAGACGCGCGCCGCTGGCCCGCTCGTAGAAGATCATCAACTTCTCGCGCTCTTCATGTCCCCACAGCGGCGGGGTCAGAGCGCCCACGTCCATGGCTTGCATGGTCGTGTTCAGCAGATGGTTCAGGATGCGGCCGATTTCCGAATAGAGCACCCGGATCAGTTGGCCGCGGTACGGCACGTCCAGTTCCAGCAGGCGCTCGATAGCCAGGCAGAAGGCGTGCTCCTGGTTCATCGGCGAGACGTAGTCCAGCCGGTCCAGGTAGGGGATGTTCTGGAGGTAGGTGCGGGCCTCCATCAGCTTCTCGGTGCCGCGGTGCAACAGGCCGATATGCGGATCAACGCGGGTCACCAACTCGCCGTCCAGCTCCAGCACCAGGCGCAGCACGCCGTGCGCAGCGGGGTGTTGCGGGCCGAAGTTGATGGTGAACTTGCGGTCGTCCATCGCCCGCGCGTGCGGGGTCAGGCCGTCTTCATAGTCCTCGAACGGATCGATCGCCTTGGGGGCGGCCGTCGCCGGAGTGTTCTCGCCAACAGCCATTACTTGGCTCCCGCCTTCTCGTCGCCCGGCAGGACCGGGGCCGGATATTCGGCCCCTTCCCAGGGAGAGAGGAAGTCAAAGTTACGGTATTCCTGAGCCAGCTTCACCGGCTCATAGACCACGCGCTTCTGCTCTTCGTCGTAGCGGACCTCGACATAACCCGTCATCGGGAAGTCCTTGCGCAGCGGATGCCCCTGGAAACCGTAGTCGGTCAGGATGCGGCGCATGTCGGGGTGGCCCGAGAAGATCATGCCGTACATGTCGAAGGCTTCGCGCTCGAACCAGCCGGCCGACGGATAGACCGACGACACGCTGGGAACCGGGGCGACCTCGTCGGTCGACACCTTGACGCGAACGCGCGCGGCGCGGGTCAGCGACAGCAGGTGATAGACCACCTCAAACCGCTCGACGCGGTCCGGATAGTCGGCGCCGCAGGCGTCCATCAGTTGCTGGAAGCCGAATTGATCGCGCAGGGCCGTCATGACCTCGACGATATTCTCGCGCGGGGCGATCAGCGTCAGCTCGCCAAAGGCGACGACGGCTTCGACACCCAGGGCGGCGACCATTTCGGTCCCCAGCGGGGTCAGGGCGGATTCGCGCTCCGCCACGCGCACCAGTTCGCTCATCGCTCGATCGTCCCCGTGCGACGAATCTTCTTCTGCAGTTGCAGGATGCCGTACAGCAGCGCCTCGGCCGTGGGCGGGCAGCCCGGGACATAGACGTCCACCGGCACCACGCGGTCGCAACCGCGCACGACGCTGTAGCTGTAGTGATAATAGCCGCCGCCGTTGGCGCAGCTGCCCATCGAGATGACGTAGCGCGGCTCCGGCATCTGGTCATAGACCTTGCGCAGGGCCGGAGCCATCTTGTTGGTCAGGGTGCCGGCGACGATCATCAGGTCCGACTGGCGCGGCGAACCACGCGGAGCCGTGCCGAAACGCTCCAGGTCGAAACGCGGCATCGACAGGTGAATCATCTCGACGGCGCAACAGGCCAGGCCGAACGACATCCACATCAGCGAACCCGTGCGGGCCCAGTTGATGACGTCGTCCAGCGAGGTGGTCAGAAAGCCCTGCTCGCCGAGCTCGGTGTTCACCTGCTCGAAAAACTTGTCGTGAATCTTGGGGTCGTAGCCTTCCACGGTCGAGCGCGCGGCCGAGCCGGCGGGGACCAGGGGCGACGAAGGCGCGATCACTGCCATTCCAGCGCTCCCTTCTTCCATTCATAGATAAAGCCGACGGTCAGCACGCCGAGGAAGACCATCATCGACCAGAAGGCGAAGACCATGCCGCCGGTCGACAGGTCGAACATCGACACCGCCCACGGGAACAGGAAGGCCACTTCCAGGTCGAAGATGATGAAGAGGATCGACACCAGATAGAACCGGACGTCGAACTTCATGCGCGCGTCGTCAAAGGCGTTGAAGCCGCACTCATAGGCCGACAGCTTTTCAGTGTCGGGGTTTTTCGGCGCCAGAGCCCAGGCGGCCAGCATGAAGCCGAGGCCAAGGACGGCCGCGATCGCCAGGAAAACGACGATCGGGAGATATTCCAGAAGAAATGCGTTCATTCGAGCTGCCTCGCCCGCCGAGGGTGGGGGCGGATTCGGGGCTTCTTAGACCCAACCTCGTCGGGGTTCAAACCCATGTCGGCAAAGGTTTTTATGTTGCGAACGGTTCGCAGGAAAAGCCCCGATAACGCCCACTTTTCGCACCCGTTCTCACGCAACGTTGATCGCGCAGTTTTCTCCACAAAATCATCACCACCTTGCTTGACAGCGCAAGGCCCTCCCGCCTAAACGACGCCCCTCGCCGAGACGCATTGCTCCTCGGCGGGAAACGCGGGTGTAGCTCAGTTGGTTAGAGTGCCGGCCTGTCACGCCGGAGGTCGCGGGTTCGAGTCCCGTCACTCGCGCCATTCTCTTCAGCGAAGAGAATGGCGCACACCGCCCCCAATACATTGAAACTTTGCTCAACGGCTTCGCCGCCCTGCCCGGCTCGCGGATTGCCGTCGAGACACCCACCGCCTCATTTGCTGCTGTTCGACCTGATAGGGTCCGCTGGCACATGAAAGGCCACAAGGCGTGAAAGAATCCAAAGGCAAGACCAAGAAGGTCCAGCCCAAACAGAACGCTTCAAATCCAAGCGTGAAGAATCTGGTCGATAAGGCCGCTGCTGGATCGAAGCAGCCCAAGTGATCACAAAGGCCCACCGGAAACGGCGGGCCTTTTTCGTGTGAGTTGCAGCGTCCGGCTGGATGGCGGACGAGCTAGGCGCTGGCGGAAGCCAGCCGAGCCGCTAGCCCCGCCAGATCGTCTTCGATCTCCACCGGCGACAGCAACATGTTGCTGAAGTGGACGAAGAACTTCCGTCCGCTGCGGTGTTCGATGCGGACCACCTTCTCAATGTTGATCCAAACGATGCGGGCTTTCGGGGCGGAGAATGCGACTAGCTTTGCCATGGCGACCTGCTACCCGCGCCCCAGCGGCGATGTCATGTGAACCTTTTTTAGGCGCGGCGACCAAGGGATAGTCATGAAGGCCCTCGTCGGCTTTTGCGTCTCCCGCTGACGTCACCAAGCGCAGATCAGCGGTCGCACAACGTCATCCGATCTCGCTTGCCGCCCCCCCTGCCCCCTCTATGATCGCGGCGTTCCAGAGGGGGAAACACCGAATGTCTAAAGCGATCTGGGCCTGTTGCGCCCTGGCCTTACTGTCCACGCCCGTCGTGGCGCAGCCCGCGCCGCCGCCGTCCGAATCCGTCCGCTTCCAGGCTCAGGACCTGTTCGGCCTCGAGGTCGCCTCGGACCCGCAGATCAGTCCGGACGGATCGCGCGTCGCCTATGTGCGCCAGACCGCCGACATCATGACGGACCGGATGCGACCGACCATCTGGCTGATCGACGTGCGCACGGGCCAGCAGACCCCGCTGGTCGCCGGGGCCGGGTCGCATAGCCAGCCGCGCTGGTCGCCCGACGGAACCCGCGTCGCCTATATCTCGACCGCCGAGGGCGGCGGCGCGCAGATGTTCGTGCGCTGGATCGGCTCGGGCCAGTCGGTCCGGGTCACCAGCCTGCCGAACACGCCGACGGGAATCAGCTGGTCGCCGGACGGAACCAAGCTGGCCTATTCGGTTCTGGTCGCTGGTCAGGCGCCGAAACTGGGCGCGCCCCTGCCCAAACCCGAAGGCGCCCAATGGGCCCCGCCGCTGGAGGTCATCGATACCGTCACCTATCGCGCCGACGGCCAGGGCTATCTGAAGCCCGGCTATCGTCAGGTCTTCGTCGCCCCGGCGGACGGGGGCGGCGCGCGCCAACTGACCCAGGGCGATTTCAACCACGGTGGAGACCTGTCGTGGTCGCCCGATTCCGCGACCCTGTATCTCAGCGCCAATCGCGGCCCCGACTGGCAACGCGAAGCGGCCAACAGCGAGGTCTATGCCCTGGACGTCCGTTCGGGCGTCCTGACCGCCCTGACAGACCGCCTCGGCCCCGATCAGTCGCCGGTCGCCTCGCCCGACGGCCGCCGCATCGCCTATGTCGGCTATGACGACCAGAGGCTGGGCTACCAGAACACCCGCCTCTATGTGATGGACCGCGACGGCGCGAACCGCCGGGTCCTGACCGCCGGTCTGGATCGCTCGGTCCAGTCGCCGGTGTGGAGCAAGGACGGGCGCTCCATCCTGATCGCCTATGACGACCACGGCTCGACCACGATCGCGCGCGTGTCGCTGGACGGCGCAGTCTCGACGATCGTTCAAGGCCTCAGCGGTAGCGACATCGGTCGTCCCTATTCCGGCGGCGACTTCTCCCTGGCCGACGACGGCTCGGTCGCCTTCACCCGCGGCGACGCCCTGCGCCCCGCTGACGTCCATGTGCTGCGTCAGGGCCGCCAGACCCAACTAACCAGGTTGAATGCCGACTATCTGGCCAGCAAGATCCTGGGCGCCGTTCAGCGGCTGGAGGTCGCCTCATCCCATGACGGCCGCACGGTGGAGTCGTGGCTGACCCTCCCCGCCGGCTATGTTGAGGGTCAGAAGTATCCGCTGATCCTGGAAATCCACGGCGGCCCCTTCGCCGCCTACGGCCCGCATTTCGCCACCGACAATCAATTGTTCGGGGCGGCGGGCTACGCCGTCCTGTCGGTCAATCCGCGCGGCTCGACGTCATACGGCGAGGAGTTCGCCAACCTGATCCACCACGACTATCCTGGCCACGACTATGACGACCTGATGAGCAGCGTCGACGCCGTTATCGCCAAGGGGGTTGCCGACCCCGACCGACTGTTTGTCACCGGCGGCTCGGGCGGCGGCGTGCTGACCGCCTGGATCGTCGGCAAAACCAACCGCTTCAAGGCCGCCGCAAGCCAGAAGCCGGTGATCGACTGGGCCAGCTTCGTCCTGACCGCTGACAACCCTGCCTTCTTCGCCCGCTACTGGTTCGGCGAATATCCGTGGGAGAACCATGAGGCCTACTGGCGCCGGTCCCCCCTGTCGCTGGTCGGCAATGTCACCACCCCCACCCTGGTCGTCGTCGGCGACGAGGACTACCGCACCCCCGTCAGCGAGTCGGAGCAGTATTACACCGCCCTGCAACTGCGCGGCGTGCCCACTGCCCTGGTCAAGATTCCCGGCGTCGGCCACGGCCTGGCCGTCCGCCCGTCCCAGAACGCCGCCCGGATCAGCGCCATCCTGACCTGGTTCGACCGCTACAAGAACGGCGCGCCCGCTCCAGCATCGCCGCCTCCGACGCCCGTCCGCTGACCTCGGCCTTAGAATCACCAAAGGCCGCCGGAGCAATCCGGCGGCCTTTGTCTTTGGCGATTCAGTTCAGTCACACGGCCTGATGACGCCAACAACGAGCCCGCCATCGGTAAAGCGTACATTATTATATAGGGAAAAGAAGTTGAGCCGGTCGATGCTCACGCCCCTAGGGCGGTTGGCTGGGGAACTAGGACTCGAACCTAGAATGACGGTACCAAAAACCGTAGTGTTACCATTACACCATTCCCCAGCAGGACCAGTGCGCCCCGCAGTTCGTTGCTGCGAGGAGCGGTGAGATACGCCAAGGCTTTCGGGGATGCAACACCTGAAAACAGAAGAATTTTCATCGAGCAGAGACTTTTTTCAAAGCAGCTGAATCCCCGCTTGCGAGGTCCGAAACCCGTGGCTATAAGCCCCCTCCTCGGCGCAACGACGGCCTCAGGCCCGCGTCGAGACGAAATGTCGGAGTGTGGCTCAGTCTGGTAGAGCACTGCGTTCGGGACGCAGGGGTCGGAGGTTCGAATCCTCTCACTCCGACCATTTTTTCTTACATCGCTAGATGATTTCCCCCTCGCGGGGCCGTGCATGGGCGCGTCCACGGGGTAAGCTCTGCGGCATGAGTATGCTGCTTTCCCCCGCCGAAATCGTCGCCTTCTGGACCGAGGCCGGTCCCCAGAAATGGTTCGCCAAGAACGCCGCCTTCGACGCGGCC
Organism: Brevundimonas sp. 2YAF1; assembly: GCF_052114745.1. Taxonomy (NCBI): domain Bacteria; kingdom Pseudomonadati; phylum Pseudomonadota; class Alphaproteobacteria; order Caulobacterales; family Caulobacteraceae; genus Brevundimonas; species Brevundimonas sp. 2YAF1. Next base: position 469,865 of record NZ_JBFRFI010000001.1, read on the forward strand.
TTCACCGCGCTGTGCCGCGAGACCCATTTCGCCGCCGCCCGCCGCGAACTGGACGCCTGGGCTGAGACGCCCGAAGGAACGCTGGCCCTCATCATCCTGCTGGACCAGTTGCCGCGAAACGCCTTTCGCGACACGGCGCACATGTTCGCCACCGACTCCCTGGCCCTGATGTTCGCCAAGGCGGGGATCGCCCGAGGCGACGACCGTCAGGTGGCCAGGGATCTACGCCCCTTCATTCTGATGCCGTTGATGCATTCGGAATCGCTCGCCGATCAGGACAAGCTTCTGACCCTGCTGGACGAGGCCGAGCAGCCGAACACCTTCAAGTTCGCCGTCATCCACCGGGACATCATCGCCCGCTTCGGTCGCTTCCCGCACCGCAACGCCTGCCTGGGCCGCGACACGACGGCGGAAGAGAGCGCGTTCCTGGGGGGCGACGGCTTCAAGGGCTGATTCCGCTTTCCTTGTGGGCAACGATTCGTCGCACGTGACGACGGGACCGATTCGGCCTCATCCTCTCTTCCCATGACCGCCGCACTCGCCCTCGCCGATCTGGAAACCCGCAGCGGGGCGGCCCCGGCCGATCACCCCGAGTGGCAGTATCTCAACCTGCTGCGCGACATCCTCGACAACGGCGTGCGCCGCGACGACCGCACCGGCACCGGCACCCTCGGCGTCTTCGGTCGTCAGATTCGTTTTGATCTGTCGAAGGGCTTCCCCCTTCTGACCACCAAGAAGCTGCACACGCGGTCGATCTTCATCGAACTGCTGTGGTTCCTGCGCGGCGACACCAACATCGGCTGGCTTCAGGAAAACGGCGTCGGCATCTGGGACGAATGGGCCGACGCCAACGGCGACCTCGGCCCCGTCTATGGCAAGCAGTGGCGCTCGTGGGCCGCGCCGAACGGCCAGAGCATCGACCAGATCCAGAAGCTGATCCACGGACTGAAGACCAATCCCAACAGCCGCCGCCATATCGTCAGCGCCTGGAACCCGGCCGACGTGGACGACATGGCCCTGCCACCCTGCCACTGCCTGTTCCAGTTCTTCGTCGCCGACGGAAAGCTGAGCTGCCAACTGTATCAGCGCAGCGCCGACGTCTTCCTCGGCGTGCCGTTCAACATCGCCTCCTACGCCCTGCTGACCATGATGCTGGCCCAAGTTCTGGGGCTGGAGCCCGGCGACTTCGTCCACACCTTCGGCGACGCCCACCTCTATCTGAACCATCTGGAGCAGGCCGAGCTGCAACTGACCCGCCAGCCCCTGCCCCTGCCGACCCTGACCGTCGCGCCGAAATCCGACCTGTTCGCCTACGAGCTGTCGGACTTCGTGCTGAGCGACTACGCGCCCTGGCCGCACATCAAGGCCGCCGTCGCGGTCTGACCCTCATGAAGATCGCTGACCTCAAGGCGGACGTCCTCCGCATCTCCGATATCTATGCACGCGAGCACGCCATCAACCGCGACCGCGACTGGGCTCTTCTGAAGCTGCAGGAAGAGCTGGGCGAGCTGACCAAGGAGCACCTGCGCCTGACCGGCCGTGCGCGCGGCGCGCCCGACGAAACGGCCCTCGGCGACGAGGCAGCTGACGTGCTGGGCATGCTGCTGATCTATTGCGACCGCGCCGGCATCGATCTGGAGGCCGCCATGCAGCGCAAATGGCTGAAGTGGCTGGAGCCCGCTTGAAACCGCTCGAGCCAGAGGCCTAAGTCCAAGTCCCCGCCTTACGGAGCTCGCCCGTGTCCATTCCCAAAATCGCCCTTGTCGTCGCCCGCGCCCGCAACGGCGTCATCGGACACAAATGCGACCTGCCCTGGCGGCTGCGTTCGGACCTGCAACGGTTCAAGGCCATCACCGTCGGCAAGCCCTGCATCATGGGCCGCAAGACCTGGGAAAGCCTGCCGCTGAAACCCCTGCCCGGCCGGCTGAACATCGTCCTGACCAAGGACGGCTCCTACGAGACCGAAGGCATGTCCAAGGGCGCTCTGGTTTGCTCCAACCTGGGCGAGGCCCTGTCCATCGCGCGCGAGACGGCGGCCGAGGACGGCGTGGACGAGGTCTGCATTATCGGCGGCACGGCCCTGTTCGAGGCCGTCCTGCCCCGCGCCCAGCGCCTCTACATCACCGAGGTCGACGCCGAGCCCCAGGGCGACGCCTATTTCCCGGCCTTCGACGAGACCGCCTTCGTCGAAACGGCGTCCGAATCCCATCCGGCCGGAGAGAAGGACGACCACGCCTTCACCTTCCGCACCCTGGATAGGCGCTGACCGCCCCCCGACGGCCATCCCGGGCCGCAGTCTCGCTCCGCGAGGCGAAGAGCCGTGACCGCTCAAGGCGTCGACGTTAGCGTTTCTGGCGCTCCCGGATAGCGGCTACGCCGCTTCCGGGATGACGGTCAGGGGGATGTTTAGAGCCCCAACCCCTCGACCACCCGCGCCGCCACAACCGCGAACCGCTGCGCGATCTCGCCGTCGGGCTCCGCCGAGACCAACGGCTGCCCGGCGTCGCCCGCATGGCGCAGGGCCGCGTCCAGCGGCAGGTCGCCGAGGAAGACCACGCCCAGCCGGGCGGCCTCGGCCTCGGCCCCGCCTCGCCCGAACACATCGCCGCTCATGTTCTCGATCAGACCCAGGGTCGGCACGTTGACGCGCTGGAACAGCGTATGCGCCCGCCGCGCGTCCGCCAGCGCCACCTCCTGCGGGGTCGAGACGATGACCGCCCCGTCCAGCGGCGTCTTCTGGATCAGGGTCAGTTGCACGTCGCCGGTGCCGGGCGGCAGGTCCACCACCAGAACGTCCAGCGGCTCTTCTTCCGTCCCCCAACGGGTCTGGGTCAGCATCTGGGTGATAGCCTGCGACGCCATTGGCCCGCGCCAGATCATGGCGTCGTCGGCCTTGGTCAGCAGGCCGACCGACATGGCTTTCAGCCCGTGGGCGACGTGCGGGATGATGGCCCCGTCCACATAGGCCGGCTGGCCCGACAGCCCCAACATGGTCGGCAGCGACGGGCCATAGACATCAGCATCCAGCACCCCGACCGACAGGCCGCGCGCCGCCAGCGCCGCCGCCAGATTGACCGCCACCGTCGACTTGCCGACCCCGCCCTTGCCGCTGGCCACGGCCAGAACGCGCTTCACATGGGCGGGACGATCCGTCGGCACCGGCGCCTTGGCCCGGCCCTGATCGGTCGCGGCCTTCGACAAGCCCGCCGTGCGGCGGGGCGCAGCGGCTGCCACGGCCTCGGCGGTGAGGACGACCGACACCCGCGCCATGCCGCGAATGGCTTTCAGCGCCGCCTCGGCCGCGTCGCGCACGGGGGCGTAAATGGCGGTTTCACCGGCCGGAACCTCCATGGCAAAGCCCGCGCGATCCTCGCCTACCACCAGGCCCTGAACCAGACCGGCTGCGACCAGCCCCTGTCCCGATTTCGGGTCCACAACGGCGTCGAGGGCGGCGATTACGGCGGTGCGGTCGATCAAGGCTCTGCTCCTTGGCCCTTGCCGGGCCGGTCGCGGGCGTTCTATCGCCCTCTGGTCCTGTTCGCGAGCCTGTTCCTTTGACCAAAGCGCCCCGTCTCACCCTGATCGCCGGCCCCACTGCCTCGGGCAAGTCGCGTCTGGCGTTGGAGATGGCCGAAAAGACCGGCGCCGTCATCGTCAACGCCGACAGCCAGCAGCTCTACGCCGACCTGCGCATCCTCACCGCTCGCCCATCAGTCGAAGATGAAACCCGCGCCGAGCACCGCCTCTATGGCGTCGCCGACGCCGCCGAATCCTGGTCGGTCGGCCGCTGGACCCGCGCCGTCATGCCCCTGCTGGACGAACTGGCGGCGCAAGACCGTCCGGCCCTGCTGGTCGGCGGCACCGGTCTCTATTTCAACGCCCTGACGCGCGGTCTGGCCGACATTCCCGCCGTCCCTGACGCCGTCCGCGACACGGTTCAGGCCGCCTATGACGCCGAGGGCGAAGCCGCCTTCCGCCGCCGTCTGGCCGAGGTCGATCCCATCGCCGCCGCCGCCATCACCCCCGGCGACCGTCAGCGCCTGATCCGCGCCCTCGCCGTCGCCCAGGCCACCGGCCGCTCGCTCAGCGACTGGAAGGCCGACACCCAGCCCCTGCTCGCGCCCGGCTCCTACGCCACCCTGGTGGTCGAGCCCCCGCGCGACCGCCTCTACGCCAACTGTGACACGCGGGTCAGCCAGATGATCGAGACCGGCGCCGTGGACGAGGTCCGCGCCCTGCTGGCCCGCAACCTCGACCCCGCCCTGCCCGCCATGAAGGCCGTCGGCGTCCCCGAACTGGCCGCCCACCTGACCGGTGCCACGACGCTGGACCGAGCCGTCGCCGCCATCCGCCTGTCCACCCGCCACTACGCCAAACGCCAGCTGACCTGGTTCCGCAACCAGACCCGCGACTGGCCGCGCCATCCGGGTTTCGCCTGAGGTTTCTGAACCTTCCCCTTGGAAGCCGACGCCGGACAGCCTATATTGATCCTGTTCGGGTTCGCCCGGACTATGGCGATAAACGCGCTTGTAATAAGCGGACCGGACCCGGGTGCGATTCCCGGCGGCTCCACCAATCTCTCACCGCGTTATCGGCGGGAGCTGCGGGGCCGACTAGCATCGACGGACGTGTAAAGAAGATGCTTTTGCCCGTCTTGGCCCACCGTATCGGGCCATTTTCTAACTGCGAACGATAACTTCGCTGGAGAAGTCCGCCTCGCCGCGTAATGCGGTTCGGTTGATTTCGAACACTTAAGTCCTGGGGGATCAGTTCCTCAGGCGGGGCCCGGAGGGCGCCTGCCAACAGAAGCCCTCCACTTTCCTTACATCGCGAGAGCTTGGCTTCAGAATCCCGGCGCTTTCCTGCATCGGCATCTTCCGTCGCTCGCCTGTCGCGGGTAACAGTCGGGCGTTCCCAGTTTCGAGGCCCCCGATGACGGATCAGTCCCCCCCGGTTGACGAGATGCACTACGAGCAACTCGCCCAGGACGCTCTGCGCGGCGTGATCCGCTCGGCGCTTGAACGCGCCGCCGAGCCCGACGGCATCCCCGGCGCGCACCATTTCTACATCACGTTCAAGACGCGGGCGCCGGGCGTCTCGGTGCCGCCTGACGTGCTGGCCAAATACCCCGACGAAATGACCATCGTGCTGCAGCACCAGTACTGGGACCTGAGCGTCGACCACGACCGCTTCTCGGTCATGCTGAAGTTCGGCGGCATGCCCAAGGTGCTCTCAGCACCCTATTCGGCCGTGACCCGCTTCTACGACCCCAGCGTCCAGTTCCTGCTGCAGTTCGAAGAGCCCGAGATCATCGAGGCGGAGGTCGCGCCCCTGTCGCCCCCGGCCCGCGACCCGAACGCCGCCACGCCGCCGCCCTCGGGCGACGACGACGGCCCCAAGGTCGTCTCCCTGGACCAGTTCCGGAAGAAATAGGCGCTCGGACGCCGCCTGGTCAGAGCCGGTGGGCTCGGCCACATCGGCCTTTAACTCAAAGTCGGCGTCTGACGGCCTGGCTATGCCCGAGCATGAGGCCTGCGGGCTGAACCACCCGGTTGCATCAGGGACGCGGCCTGACTTCCCAATCCAGCGTCCAGCGTCCGGGTCCGGCGCGCTTCAGTTCCGACGCTGCAGCGGGCACCTGTCGATCCAGCCCATCGAGCAGGAGCGCGGCGCCGTTGACGGAGGCCACGGTGACGTTCGTCTGCCAGAACGGCCCGCCCATGCCTCGCAGCGAGAAGCGGATATGAACGGTGTCGTTAACCTGCGGCATCCGAGTTCCGTGTTGGGAGGCAATCACTCAGCGACCCGTCGAAAGGGAGGATTGTCGTACATGCAAGCCTGCCGCAGCGGGCGAGGACCTGCCGGTTCATCAGGGAATGCGGGCGTCCATCGCCCCGTACTCGGTTCTGAAGGCGCGCCCCAGGCCGCCCAGCAGGTTCCAGCCGGCGTTGGTGAGCCGTAAGCCACCCTTGCCGGACCGCTCGACCAGTCCCAGCACCGCAAGCTGGTTGCTGTTCGCCCCATCTTGGGTCCGGGTCTCGTCGACAATGTCGAGCAGGGCCGCAATACGTTCAGCTTCAGTCACGATGGTCTCGACATTCATTAATCCTAGCCCCTCGTGACGCGTCTCTGCCCCGAGGACAACGGTATTCTCCCGCCAAGCTGAAAGGGATGCGCCGAACAGGGCCGACCGACGCGGTCGCCCCACTTCAGAACCCGAAGTCGATCTGGCCTAGCGCAGCACCTGGCGTCTGCCGTCGCGGCTTGCGACATGGCGTCTCCAGAAGCAGCGAGCCGTGCAACGGCGCATCTAGGCGTCAAGGCGCGGGTCTTCCGAGGAAGCCGCCGTCGCTCGATCCTAACGGCACGCCGGATTGTTCGCCGTCGGAACGGCCAGGAAGCTGATCGTCGCCGGGGCGAAGACTACCGCGCCCGCCGGCGTCGCCGCCCCTCTCAGAGCCGGCAGAGCATCATTTGGTCCCAGGCCCAGCGGTTGTCCATTCAGGCGCACAACCTTGTCGTTCAACTTTTCAGCGTCCAACGTGTAGCGCTCCGAAGCCAGGGGCAGGCTCAGCGAACGGTTTGTCTTACGATCATTGTTGATGACCAGAAGCGTCACGCCGCCGGGCGCGCCACGCTGGCACTGGGCGTAGACGTGAAGCCCCTCCTGGATCGGCACTCCGGAGTCCAGAACGGTCGTCCCCATCAGCCGCCGCCACAACAGGGCGGCCCAGTAGTTGGGCTTGGGCTCGAGCGTCTGGTCGTTCAGGAGGCCGTAGTCGCTGGCGACCAGGGTGTTGTGCGCCACGACCTGAACCCCTGCCTTCGCTAGACGGCCCAACTGGTCGAGATAGCGGAAGCTGTCGGTGAAGGTTCCCGCCCATGGGTTGCCGCCGCACGCCGCATCCGCGACTTCTGTCAGCCACATCGGCTTGCCAGGTTCATACTGATCCCGCAGTCCGCCATAGAAGGCCAGGGTCTGGCTGGTACGGCCCAGCCATTCCTCAGACAGGGCCGACTGTTCAGTCGTCTGCGGCATTCCCGTCGCGGCGCAACGCTGCGAGGCGGCGCCATAGTGGTGATAGGAGAAGGCGTCCACGCCTGGCCCCGACGCGGCCAGCAGGTCGGCCGTCTTGATGATCGGCAAGGCTCCATAGTCCATCGACCACGGCCCCGGCGTCTCGCCCACCGAACCCGGGCCGAGAATGAGCATGTCGGGCGCGGCACGATCCGCGAATGCCTTGAACAGCTTGAAGTCACGGCCATAGTCGGCGGCGCTATAACCCTCGGGCGCCCCGCCCATGGCGGCCAACGACGGTTCGTTCATATATTCAGCGGCGGCGATCCGTCCCCCGACCTGCCGGGTGTAATCCAGCCACAGCTGCGCCTGATCTGACGTCCATTTACCGCTGGCGTCCCGCACCCCGGGGCTGTCGGTGAAGGAGGTGACGATCTCGCCGTCGACCGCCTTCGCGAAGTCGACGACCCCCTTCCACTGCGCACGCGTCAGAACGCCGTTAAATCCTGGCGGGGGATTGGTCGGGGGCGTGTCGCTGTCCGCGAAATAAGTGGTGTTGGCCCAGGTGCCGCTGACACGGACATAGGCTGGCCCCAAGGCCGCAGCCAGTGTGCGAAGCCGCGGATTGGCGAGATCCATCGGCGGGCGGTACTGGTAGATATTCGGGTCCATACCAGCCGGCGTCGGCGCATCGCTCGCAGCCGGCGGACTGTTGCTGCTCGCCCCATAGGGCTTCCAGAACGCCCCACCCGTCACTTCCAGCATTTCGACGTTATAGGACTGGAAACGTTCGTCGACCGTGCCAATCCGAGCCATGGCCGCCGGAGAGACCGTCACCGCCTCCACCGCCTTTCCGGCCGGAGCCTGACAACCGCCAAAACCCACCAAAGAGGCCAGTGCAACTCCCGCCAGCAGCTGGGAATTCATTCCGTATCTCCAGCAAGCTTAAACGTTCGCCGGCGAGGCAACGCCATCTCGTTTCAAGGCTTATATGCACAAGGCGCCCTTTCGATCCGTGGCGCGCCAAATTTCGGCCCCCGGGGCTCATGAGGCAGACACTGACATCTGCTTCGCTCACGGTCGGATTTGGCGCGAACTTGGCGATGCCTGCGCGTCGGGCGGAGTATGCGCCGAAACCATGGTCCCCATCTTTAACCAAGTCAGGTTCCGCCATGCCGCCAGACACAGAGGACCTTCCAGATCCGATGGAGCCGGGCCTCCGGATTCATGTGTCGGGATTCGGGCGGCGCGCCCTTCTGGCCGGACTGCTGTCGACCTCCACGCTGGCCTTGATCCCGTGGGCGGCCGCCCAGCCCGCTTCAACCCCCGAGCGCGGCGCGTTTCTCGCGCTTTCAGCCATCCTGGTCGGGCGTCAGGGACTGGACCAAGCCCAGGCAGCGCGCCTGTTCGACGCCCTGACCGCCGATGATGCGGGCTTTCCAGCCGCCGCGCGCGACCTGCTGACCCTGATCAATCGACAGGCGGTCGATCCCCTTCAGTTGCAAGCCCAACTGGACCAGCAGCAATCCCCTCTGGCCGCCGTGCCGCGCAAGATCGTCACCGCCTGGTGCCTCGGCATCGTCGGCGTCGGCGACAAGGCTCGGTGCCTGGCGTTCGAGACGGCGCTGAATGCAGTGATGGTGTCCGACGCCCTGAAGCCGCCGACCTACGCCTACGGCTCCTATGGCAGTTGGGCGGTCCAGCCTCCCAGCGAGCCCCTGCCCGCCGCGAACACGCCGCCTTCCCCCTCCGTGGAGATCACGCCCAATGGCTGACCAGTCCGCCGATTTCGTGGTCGTCGGCTCCGGCATTATCGGCTCGCTTGCGGCACGCCGCCTGGCCGAAGCGGGCGCGTCCGTCCTGATCCTCGAAGCGGGCCCGCGCGTGACGCGCGGCCAGTTGGTCGCGCGGTTCCGGAATTCCCCGCGACGCAGCGATTGGATGTCGCCCTATCCGCCTTCGGCCTGGGCGCCGCACCCCGTCTATCAGCCCCAGGACAACGGCTATCTGGTCCAGGCCGGCCCCTATCCCTATCCAGCGGAATATATCCGCCAGGTAGGCGGCACGACCTGGCACTGGGCCGCCCACGCCTGGCGCAACGTGCCCAATGATTTCCGCATCAAGAGCCTCTACGATGTCGGCGTCGACTGGCCCTTCACCTACCACGACCTCGAACCCTTCTATCAGGAGGCCGAGGAGTTGATGGGGGTCTCGGGCGCGCCCAACACGGGATCGCCCCGCGTCAGGCCCTTCCCCATGGAGCCGGTCGTCGAGCCGTTCGCGATGCGCCGCATTCGTGAGCGTCTGGCCGGAACCTTCGACGTAGTCAGCAACACAACCGCCCGGAACAGCCGCAGCTATGATGGCCGGCCGCCCTGCTGCGGTAACAACAGCTGCCAGCCCATCTGTCCCATCGACGCCCAGTATCACGGCGGCCTCGCCGCCGCGTCCGCAGAGGCGGCAGGGGCCAAACTGGCGCCGAACGCCAACGTCTATCGCCTGGAGCACGACGCGCGCGGTCGCATTACGGCGGCCCACTACTACGACCCCGACAAGGGCTCGCATCGGGTCACGGGCAAGACCTTCATCATCGCCGCCAACGGTATCGAGAGCCCTCGGCTGATGCTGCTGTCCAGCAGCGACAAATATCCCCAGGGCCTGGCCAACAGCAGCGGCATGATGGGCCGAAACCTGATGGACCACCCCAGCACCTCCCTGACCTTCGACGCCGAGGAGGCTCTGTGGCTGGGACGCGGGCCGCAAAGCCCCAGTTCGATCAATACGATGAGGGACGGCGCCTTCCGCGCCGACCATGCCCCCTATCGGCTGGACTTCACCAACATTTCGCGCGTCGACGGGGCGACCAGGGCGCTGATCGACGCCGGCGTCTACGGCCCCGAGTTTGAACAGCGCCTGCGCCGCAGCGCCGCTCACGAGATGAACGTCAAGACGGTGCTCGAAGTCCTGCCTCATCTCGACAATCGGATCACCCTGTCGGACCAGAAGGACGCCATGGGCATTCCCAAACCCCAGGCCCACTACGCCATCGACGACTACACGCGGCTGGGACATGAACGCGCCAAGCGGGATTTCCAGCGCATCGCCGACCTGATGGGGGGAACCCAGCTGAAGCCCAGCAAGGACGGCGATTTCGCCAATAATCAGCACATCTGCGGCACGCTCTCCATGGGGGCCGATCCGAGCGCCTCGGTGTGCGACGGATACGGTCGCGCGCACGACCACGAAAATCTCTTCTTCGCGAGCACCGGGGTGCTTCCGACAGCCGGCACCTGCAACTCGACCGAGAACGGCGTGGCCGTCGCCTTGAGAAGCGTCCACCACATCCTGGGCTCCAGGCCGACCTTGGCGGCCGATCAAGGGGCGCGGGCTCAATGACGTTTTTGGCAAACCTGTTTCATCGTCTCGCGGTCCTGGCGGCGCCCATCGGCCTGCTCGGCCTGGCAGCCTTGCCCGCCCAGGCGCAAACCACCGCCGACGCCGCCCTGATCCAGCGTGGCGAATACCTGGCCATCGCCGGCGACTGCGTCGCCTGTCATACCGCGCCCGGTGGAAGATCCATGGCCGGCGGACTGAAGATGGCCTCGCCCTTGGGGACCATCGTCTCGACCAATATCACCCCGTCCCGAACCCACGGCATCGGCGGCTACAGCTTCACCCAGTTTGATCGTGCGGTGAGGGGCGGCGTTCGGGCCGACGGGGCGCAGCTCTATCCGGCCATGCCCTACACCGCCTACGCCAAGCTGACCGAGGACGATACGCGCGCCCTCTATGCCTATTTCATGCATTCGGTTCAGCCGGTCGACGTGGCGCCTGAGAAGACCCGCCTGCCCTTCCCCTTCAACATCCGCCTGTCGATGGCGGGCTGGAACCTGCTGTTCCTGAACAAGAAACCTTTCGCGCCGGACCCTGAGCGGAGCGCCGAATGGAATCGGGGGGCCTATCTGGTGGAGGGCCCTGCGCACTGCGGTTCGTGCCACACGCCCCGCAACATTCTGATGGCCGAAAGCTCCAGGAACGTGCTGTCCGGCGCCGCGCTCGGCGGCTGGTTCGCCCCCAACATCACCTCCGACCCCGTCAGCGGGGTCGGCGGCTGGTCGGTCGAGGAACTGGCGGGCTATCTCCGCACCGGGCATGCCGCAGGAAAGGCCCAGGCGGCCGGCCCCATGGCCGAAGCGATCGACGCCAGCCTTCGGCATCTCGATGAGGCCGACCTGCGCGCCATCGCCGTCTATCTGAAGTCGAGCCCGCCGGTGCGCCGCAAGGGCGATACCCGGCCCGCCTTCGCCTGGGGCCAAGCCAGCGACGACCTGGCTTCGATACGGGGCGTCGCCCTGCCCGCCAACCTCGACCAGATGACCGGCCCGCAACTTTATGACGCCCATTGCGCCACCTGCCATCAGGCCCAGGGTCAGGGCAGTTTCGACGGAGGCCTGCCCTCGCTCTTCCACAACGCCGCCCTCGGTCGGTCGCGTCCTGACAACCTGGTCATGGTGGTGTTGAACGGCCTGCACAGGCAGCCCGATGTGAACATGCCGGCCTTCGGGCGCGACCTGTCGGACATTCAGGTGGCCACCCTGGTCAACTATCTGACCGAGCAATGGGGTAACCCGCAATCGCAGGTCACGGCCAAACAGGTCGCAACACTGCGCGCGGGCGGGCCAACCAGCCCACTCGTCTTCATGGTTCAGGCCAGCATGCTGCTGGTGCTCGTGCTGATCGTCGCCGGCCTCGTCGGGTTGTGGTTGCGCCGCAAACCGCTCCGGCGCCCCGGGATCGGGCGCGAGTCTCGCTCGTCCCGACGATAGAATGGCGACAGCGTCGACCCGCGTGGTCATCGCCGCCTTGGCCGGAGACCTCGGCGTGGCGATCGCCAAGTTCGCGGCCGCCGGCGCCTCCGGCTCCACCGCCATGGCGACAGAAGCCATTCACTCTCTGGTGGATAGCGGAGACCAGGTGCTTCTGCTCATCGGCCAGAGGCGGAGCCAGCGCCCGGCCGACCCCACCCATCCCCTGGGCTACGGCATGGAGGCCTATTTCTGGTCCTTCATAGTCGCCCTGATGGTTTTCTTTCTGGGCGGCGTGGTGTCCCTCTACGAGGGTGTCCGTCATGCCCTGAACCCCGAACCGATCCGTTCGCCCTGGATCAGCCTGGCGGTTCTGGCGGTCGCCGCCGTGTTTGAAGGCGCGTCGCTGCGCGTCGGATTGCGAGAATATCGCCGCATCGTGCGCGGTCGCGACGTAAGCGTCTGGGCCTTTATCCGCGGGTCCAAGGACCCCAACGTCTTCTCGGTCATTCTGGAGGATTCCGCCGCCATGATCGGACTGACCCTGGCGGCCCTGGGAATTATCGGCTCGAGCTTCCTGGGCTTTGCCTGGGCGGACGGCGCCGCCTCGATCGGCGTCGGCTTGCTGCTCACGGGCGTCGCCCTGGTCCTGGCCAACGAAACCCGCAGCCTGATCGCCGGCGAAGCGGTCGCGCGTCCGGTCCTTGAAAAGCTGCGAGAGGCTCTGCGGCGCGCGGAGAGTATAGACGAAATCATCGATATCGCCACGCTTCAGCTGGGTCCCGGCGCGATCCTTGTCGCCTTGACCCTAAGCTTCAAACAGGCCGCGGACGCCCCCGCGATAGGCGAGAGCATCAACGCGATCACGGCAGCCCTGCAGGCGACCGACGAGCGCATCGCCTATGTCTATGTCCGTCCTCGCCCGCCCGAGGCGTGCCCCGCCCCACGCCCGGCGCCACTCGCAAGAACCCGATAATGCAATTAATTTGATATTCAAATCATTTCTGTTAGCAAGAACAAGATGTCTACCGTCCCCTCATCCCGCCGCCTGTTCGGCATCCAATTCTCCGTCCTGGCCCGGCGTTGGCGCCAGGCCCTGGATCTGGCGCTGGCCAATACCGGCCTGACTGACGCCACCTGGGGGCCGCTGATCCATCTTCGGGAATCGGGCGACGGCGTTTTGCAAAAGACCCTGGCCGCGCGCGTCGGCATCGACGGATCGACGCTGGTCCGGCTGATCGACATTCTGGAGGCGCGCGGCCTGGTCGAGCGACGCGCCGACGCCGCTGATCGCCGCGCCCGTCTGATCTTTCTGACGGAGAGCGGGCGCGGGGCCGTGGAAGCCATCGCGCGGGCGCTGGCCGAGGCCGAGGACGACATGCTGGTCGAACTCAGCGACGCGGAGATCACCGCCGCCCTTGCCGCCTTTGAAAAAATTCGTCGCCGGCTGGACAGCCGCACGGACGTCCCGGTTCAGCCGGCGTGACCGCCGTCGCCCCCACGCGTCTTTCGTCCGCCCTGTCGACCTGGGGCTTTGACGTGGCCCGCCTGCCCTTCACGCTGCGCACGGCGCTGGGGGCTTGCGCCGCCCTGCTCATCGGCTGGTGCATCGGCCTGGACCATCCGCAATGGTCCGCGATGACGGTCTGGGCTGCATCCCAGCCCATGCGCGGTCAGGTCATCGAAAAGAGCCTGTTCCGGATGGCGGGCACGGTCGGCGGCGTCGCCGCCGGGGTCGCCTTCCTGCTGATCTCGGGCAGCGATCCCCTGATCCTGGTCCTCGCTGTTTCGGCCTGGACCGCCCTGTGCGCTGCGGCGGGAAACCTTCAGCGCGGTTATGTGGCCTATGGCGTCACCCTGGCCGGCTATTCGGCCGCCATGGTCGCCCTGCTCGACTACAACCGCCCGAGCCATATCCTGGAGTTGGCGGGCGATCGATTGGCGACGGTCCTGCTGGGCATCGTGGTCGCCATGGTAATCGGCCTGGCGTTCGCACCCCGGCGCTCGGAGGGCGTGCTGGCCGCCCGCACACGTAACCTGACGGCGCGACTGCTGCGCGCCATGGCCCGCGACCTGCGCGACGAGCCGGCTGACGATCGCGCCGTTCAGCCGCTGTTGGCCGAGGCCGCCCTGATCGAGGAAACGCTGGACTCCCAGGCCGCCGGCTCATGGCGCAGTCGGCAAGAGGCTCGGGGTCTGCGCCGGATCCTCGTCGCTCAGGTCTCCGCCGTCGTCTGGCTACTACGCCCCGCAACACCCGCCTCCGACGCCGCCTCGACCGCCGTCATCTCGGAAGCGCTGGATCAGGCCGCCGTCGCCTTCGAGACCGCCCTCCTCCCTGCTGACCTTGTCGGCTCGCTGGAACGCGCCGCCGATGCAGCCGCAGGCAATCCCGCACTGCATGAAGCGCTCCTGGGCCTGGAAACCGCCGTCCGCGACCGCCTGCTGGGCGACCGAGCGGCGACAGAGCGGCCGCAGCGCGTGGTCACAGGCCTGCTTCACCGCGATTGGGTCGGCGCAAGAGAGGCCGGTTTGCGATCGCTGGCGGTCATGCTGTTGATGGGCGCAGTCTGGGTCGTCACCGGCTGGAGCACGGGCCCCTATCTCATGCTGGGCGCCGCGGTCATGACCAGCGTGTTTTCGTCCATGGACTTCCCGGCGCGGACCATAGTCTATGTGTTTCGCGGGGTGGTGCTGGGCGTTCTGGCCGCCCTGATCTGCCGGTGGCTGGTCTGGCCGCTAGCGAGGCAGCCGATCGAACTGGTTCTCCTGACCATGCCCTTCCTGCTCCTCGGCCCCTTCCTGATGAGCCACAGAAGGACCGGCGAAGGGGCGTTCGATTACAACATGAACCTGCTGCTTCTGTTGCCGCCCATCTTTCCGCTGACCGGCTCCCTCAGCCATTCTCTGGCCATCGCCCTGGCGGTTCTGGCCGGGCCGGCTGCGGCCTGGCTGGGTTATCGGCTCATCTATCCCGCAACCCTGTCGCGGCGACTGGACACCCTGATCGGCGTCATGGTGAGCGAGGTCCAGGCCATGGCGCGGAGCCCCGACGCCGTTCGCCGCCAGGACACCTGGCGTGCACGCCTGCAACACCGGATGCTGCGTCTGTCCCGCTGGGTCGACAAGACCGGCGACCGGGAAGTTTCAGCCGTGGCCGGCGGTCTGGCGGTTCTGACCCTGGGTCAGGCGACGATCAGGCTTCACGCCCTGAGCGAGCGGCCGGTCCTCGCCAACCATCCCGTGTCTGACGCCCGTATCGCTCTGGAACAGATCCGCGGCCTCAACGTCGACCCGGACAGCGTCGTCGCCGCCCTGCGCCGCGTCGCTGACCACCTGCCCCCGACCCAGGTTGAGGACGTCCGCCTGCTGAGGGACGCGGCCGACGCGGTGGCTGCGCATCCGGCCTTCTTCCTGCGCAGCACGAAAGCCCCCTAGCAGGCTGGACCAACCCCACCCCCCCGCGAAACATCGCCGCGTCCCCGAAAATCCCCAAGATTAAAAGCCGCATCCCAGGAAACGGGCGCGTCGCTATTGTGTTGTCATGCTGGGCGAAGCGACCCCTCTCGCTTGATCTGCGGGAGCAGCGACATGAATGATCCAGCGACAGAGGCCCTAAATCGGCTGCTGGCCGAACTGAATGATCTGCTGCCGACCCTCGAAGCGGCCTACAAGGACGTACATTCCCATCCGGAACTGTCGATGCAGGAAACCCGGACCGCCGGCCTCGCGGCGAAGCATCTGGCGGACAACGGCTATGAGGTGACGACCGGCGTCGGCCAGACCGGCGTCGTCGGCCTGCTGCGCAACGGCGAGGGCCCGACCGTCATGCTGCGCGCCGACATGGACGCCTTGCCGGTGCAGGAGGCGACAGGGCTCGACTATGCCAGCAAGGCGTCTGCGACCGACCCGTCCGGCAAGACGACGCCCGTGGCCCATGCCTGCGGCCATGACATGCACGTCGCATGGCTGATGGGGGCGACCGCGTTGTTTGCGCGCACGCGCGAGGCCTGGAAAGGCACCCTGATCGCCGTGTTCCAGCCGGGCGAGGAAACGGCTCAGGGCGCTCGGGCGATGATCGAGGACGGCCTGCTCACGCGCTTTCCAAGGCCCGACGTGGTCCTGGGCCAGCACGTCATGGTCGGGTCTTCGGGCACGGTCGCCGGCAGCGCGGGGCCGATCACCTCGGCGGCCGACAGCCTGCAGATCCGCATGTTCGGCCGCGGCGCGCACGGATCGATGCCGCAGGCCAGTATCGATCCGATCGTCATGGCCGCCGCCACGGTCCTGCGATTGCAGACCATCGTCTCGCGAGAGGTGGCCGCCAACGAGGCCGCCGTGGTCACGGTGGGCGTGCTGCAAGCCGGAACCAAGGAGAACGTCATCCCGGACGAGGCCCTGATCAAGCTGAACGTGCGGACCTTCGACGAAGGGGTTCGCCGGCGCGTGCTCGCCGCCATCGAGCGCATCGTGAACGCCGAAGCCGCGGCGTCGGGCGCGCCCCGCCCGCCAGAGATCACGCCCCTCGACCGCTATCCTCTCAATGTGAACGACAAGGCGGCGAGCGACCGGGTCGCCGCAGCGTTCCGATCGCATTTTTCGGCCGATCGCGTCCGCCATACCGGCCCTGCGCCAGCCAGCGAGGACTTCGGGTGCTTTGGAACTGCATGGAACGCTCCCTCGGTCTTCTGGTTCGTCGGCGGCACGGATCCCGTCGTGTATGAAACGGCCAGGAAGGAAGGACGGATCAACGAACTCCCGGTCAACCACAGCCCGAACTTCGCGCCGACGCTGCATCCGACGCTCGAAACGGGGGTCGAGGCCATGGTCGCCGCAGCGATGGCCTGGAATCGGGCGTGATGGTCGGGCCTCCACGGTGCGGCGGCGATGATTGAATCCCAGACGGCGCTTGAGGTTCAGCGGACGCTCGTCCTCATTCTCGATCTCTGCGGAACCTTCGCCTTTGCTCTCAGCGGCGCGATGGCGGGCGTTCGACGCCGCCTCGACGTGTTCGGCGTCCTAGTGCTGTCATTCGCGGCGTCCAGCTTCGGCGGCATCGGGCGTGATGTCCTGATCGGGGCGACGCCTCCCGCCGCCCTACAGGACTGGCGCTATCTGGCGGTCTCGCTCGGCGCCGGGTTGATCGTCTTCTTCTGGGCGCCGCTCATCGAGAAACTGACAAGCCCCGTACGCATGCTCGACGCCGCCGGACTGGCCTTCTTCGCCGTCGCGGGCACGGAGAAGGCGCTGGCGTTCGGGTTAAGTCCGGTGATGGCCGCCTTGCTGGGCATGCTGACCGGGGTAGGCGGCGGCATCGCCCGCGATGTGCTGCTCGCCGAAATTCCCGCCGTGCTCCGCTCCGATCTCTATGCGGTGGCCGCCTTGGCCGGCGCCGCCATTGTGGTGGGCGGCGACCTGCTGCATCTCCCGGTCGTTTCGGTCGCCGTCACCGGCGGCCTGGCCTGCTTCGGTCTGCGAATGACGGCGATCCGCTGGGGTTGGCGCCTGCCCGTCTCCCGTTCCGGCGCGCCGCCCTCGGCTTAACCCCTCTGACGGCGAAAAAGCCGACGATCACAGACTGGACCGGCGCGCAGGATCGTCGGCAACGGACCCTGCTGCCGGCTCTGCCCTGATCGCCGGCCTGATCCCCGCTTCGCGCCAGAAGCGGTCGCTTCGGTCGCTCCCGGAAGGCGACATTCACCGCCCCAGGCTGATCGCCCGGGTTCCGGGCTAAGCGCCTAGCGGTTACGACATCCGGTCCAGCGAAAGCTGGATCACGTCCGTACGGATCGGAAACCGGCCTCGCAATAGGCGAGATAGAAGCGCCAGAGCCGACGGAAGCGTCCGTCGAAGCCTGCGCCTTCCCGGCGGATATCGCCCCATGCGCCCTCGAACCGACGGGTCCATTCCGCCAGGATGTCGGCGTAGTCGCGCCCGAACCGCTCCGTCCCTCCCCACCGCAGGCCTGCGCCGCGACGCCCGGCGCGGCGGAGGATTTCGCGCAGGACGCCGTGCTGACGGTGTGGCGCAAGGCCGACCTGTTCGACGCGCGAAAGGCCCGAGCCGCCACCTGGATCTTCACCATCGCCCGCAACCGGCGTCTCGACATGCTGCGAGCCTAGCCAGGCCCGGCAGGACGGCGAACAGAGCTAGGCCCGCCGCGTAAGCACATAGAGGGCGATGGCAGGCGCCAGCCGGAAGTTTTCCGCCAGCATGGAGCCGATCGGCGGCCGGTAGAACCGATCCCCCATGGTTCCCAGCCAGGCCGTATCGATCACCGCGAGGACGATCAGGGTCAGGACGTAGGCGACGACGACATTCATGGGATGCTCCACCTGACTTGCCGGATACGCGCGCGGCCGCCGATCGGATCGGCCTGCCGCTGCGGGATCTGCAATGCGCCAACAGCGGCCCTTAACTTGTAGCCGATCAGCGGACATACCCGGTCGCAAGCTCCACTGGCATCCCGCGCTAGCTGCACTGGTTTCCAGTACAGTTCTGCGCGATCTGTCAGGCACCCGTCGGATCCACCGGGACGTTCAGCAGCCGGCCGGTCTGGACCGACGCTGTTCCCGAAAAAGCGGGACGCGTGATCCGCATCGTCTTCAGATCGATCTCGCCGTCCGGTCCGAGCGTGGTGATGCGCACCGATGGATAATCGAGCGGCTTGCCGGGTTCGACCTGCGGCGCGCCGTCCGGCTGCACCAGCCAGGCATAGCCGCTGCTGGCGGTGAAGAAGCGGCCGACGCCGTCGGCGTCGACGCACAGGGCGCCGTCCTCATCGACGCCGAGGCCGATGGCTTGCGGATCGCCCGAGGCCCGCACCTGGGCGACGAAGGCGATGAGACGGCCCAGCCGGTCGCGGACGCTGAAATGGGTGTCGGTCACGACATGGGCGAGATAGGGCATAGTCAGGAAGTCGCCGACCATGGTGACTTCCGGTCCCATCGGATCCTTGAGCGCCGTGATCGAGTCGATGCTACCGCCGTCCATCGCGCCGTAGCCGGCGCCGCCGAGGATGGCCAGACCCGCGCTGGTGCCGCCAATCGGACGGCCACGCGCAACATGGTCGTTGAGCGCCTTCTGGACCGAAGTCCCCTTCCAGTAGCGGACATAGTTGGCCTGGTCCCCGCCTGCCAGGAAGACGCCGTCGGCGCGGTCGAGAATGGCGAGCACGCGCGGATCCTCGGAAGCCTTGCGGTCGTCGAAGACCAGGGTCTGCACCGAGGCCGCGCCGCCGATATCGCGATAGATCTCCTCGCCCCCCGCGCCGTCGCCAGAGGCGCGCAGGATCACGATGTGGCCATGCCCGGCCTTGGCGATGAACCATCGAAAGGCGCGGTAATCCCAGTCGCCGCCGCCCATCAGCATCAGGCCGGTCTCAGTCGGGCCGGGCGTCCGCGCGTCGATGTCGCCGATTCCGTAATAGCTATAGCCGCTGGGCGAAGCGGTCGCCGTCGACGCGGGCGACAGGCCGGAAAGCAGCGCCAGGGCGCCGAAGAACGCCAACAGCGTCGTTCGCATAAATCGTCTCTCCGCCACCTAGTAGAACACCATATGGGCACAGTTCGCTTCGAAGCGCGACACGATTGGATATTTTTGTTCTTCAAAAAATTTGAAAGTCGCCGCATGGTGTTCGGCAGGGGACAGGGGGCATACCATGCGATACGTCAGATCAATCATCGGCGCTCTTTCGGCCGGAACCAGCCTCATCGCGCTGTCGGCTGCGGCGCAGACGACGCCATCTCAGCCGAGCGGCGAGGCCGCCACGACGGTCGATGAGGTCGTCGTCCTGGGTTCGCGGATTCCGCGCCAGATCGACACCGAAGGTCCGGCGCCGGTGACCACGATCACCGCCGACGAGATCTTGCGCAACGGCTACCAGAGCGTGCCCGACCTGCTTCGCGCGGTGACGCAGAACGGCGGCGAGACGCAGAGCCAGCAGTCCTTCTCCGGCGCCTCGTTCACGCCCGGCGCCCAGCAGGTCGATCTGCGGGGCCTGGGCCCCAACCATACGCTGGTGCTCGTGAACGGGCGGCGCATCGCCGACTTCCCCCTGCCCTTCCAGGGGCAGAGCAATTTCACCGACGTGTCGAACCTTCCCGTCGGACTGATCGAACGGGTCGAGGTGCTCAGCGGAAGCGCGTCCGCGGTCTATGGGTCCGACGCCATCTCCGGCGTGGTCAACTTCGTGCTCAAGAAGTCGGCGGACGGCATCCGCTTCGACTTCCGCCAGGGCCTGACCGAAGACGGCGGCGGCGCTTCCCAACGCTTCACCGTGACGGCCGGAGGGAGCCGCGGCGGCTTCCACGGCGTCGTCGGCGTTGAACTGCTCAACCAGAAGCCGCTCTGGGCCTATGATCGGGAAATTCAGGACTCCACGAAGGACAGCCCGACCAACACCACGGCGCGTCGGGCCTTCCTGCGGTTCGACGAGGACAACGACTACCTCGACCCCGGCGCCGCGACCTGCGCCAAGCTCGCGTCGTTCAACGGCGGGACGACCTACTACGCCAACCGGCGGCGCTACGGCTATTTTTGCGGCACCGACGAAGCGATCGGGTACGGAACGATCCTCAGCGGCCGCGACAGCCTGAACAGCTACGCGGCCCTGGGCTATACGATCGACGATCGGACCGAACTCTTCCTCGACCTTCAGTACAGTCACAGCAAGCTGAAGCTCTTCCGCGACGTTCTATCCTGGCAGTATCAGGATGCGAACGGCAGCGAAGACGGCCTGTTCTTCAATGCCGACACGGGCATGATCGAGGGCTGGCAGAGGCAGTTTTCGCCGGAGGAGATGGGCGGCCTTTCGAAGGGGTTCACCCGCAATCGATCCGATGCCTTCACCATCACGCCGGGCGTCAAGGGCGCCTTCGGCTCCGCCGACCAATGGGGCTATGAGGTCGCCTTCAACCACGCCGAATACCGGTCGACGGTCCGCTTCCCCCATATCATCGCCCAAAAGGCCAACGCCTTCTTCCTGGGTCCGCAGCTCGGCGTCGATCCGGACAGCGGCTATGCGATCTTCGCTGTGGGCACCGACGCCGCACGCCTTTACAAGCCGCTCACGACCGCGGACTACGACCTGATCGCCAAGGACGCGGTCTATCATCCGCGCTCGCGCAACGACAACCTGTCGGCCACGATCACCAACAGCGCCCTGTTTGATCTGCCCGCCGGACCGGTCGGCTTCGCCGCCGTCGTGGAAGGCGGGACCCAGAGCTACAACCTCAAGCCTGACCCGCTGGCGCTCGAGCCCTATTATTACGGCCTGGTCGACTCGGATGGTAAGGGCGACCGCGACCACTGGGGCGCCGGCTATGAGGTTCGCGCGCCGCTGCTTAGCAATCTCGAGTTCAGCACGGCGGGCCGTTACGATCACTACGAGTTCGCCGGCAACGGCTTCGGCAAGTTCACCTACAACGTCGGCCTCGAATATCGCCCCATCCGCACGCTTCTGTTCCGCAGCGCCTACGGCACCGGCTTCCGGGCGCCGGACCTGCACTATGTCTTCTCTGGACCGGGAAACACCCACCCCTCGGGCACGGACTACTTCCGCTGCCGCACCGAGGAGCCGAACGAACCCATCGGCGACTGCAGCTTCTCGGGCGAGGGCATCGTCTCCCACCGCAACGGCAACCGCGATCTGAATCCCGAGACCAGCAAGTCGTTCAATGGCGGCGTCGTCTGGCAACCCATGCGTAACCTCAGCCTGTCGGTCGACTATTTCCGCGTCGAACTGACCAATCAGGTCCGCGACATGAGCGCAGACACGATCCTGCGCGACGAGGCCGACTGCCGCATCGGCAAAACTCAGGGCGGCAGCGCTGTGGACCGCGCATCGCCCACCTGTCTCGACGCGATCGCCCGCGTCGAGCGGCAAGCCACGGGGCCTCTGGCGGGGCAGTTGGTCGGCATCTTCACCAATCCGATCAACATCGCGCAGGAGACGACTTCAGGCGTGGATGTCGCGGCGCGCTGGCGCGTTCCGACCAACCGGATCGGCGAGTTCAACCTGTCGCTCGGCTATACCTACGTCGACAAACATACCTTCCAGCAATATCCGGGCGATCCGGTCATCGACAAACTGGCCTTCGACAGCGGCTACGACATCCCGCGCGACAAGGGCACGGCGAGCGTCAGTTGGGCGCTGGATAAGCTGACGGCGACGATTCAGGGTCAGTACCTCGGCAAGCTGCCGAACTATGACGAGGACGCCTTCATCAGCGACAGCTGGATGTTCAACGCCTCGGCGCAGTACGATCTGACGGACCACGTTCGCCTGTCCGTGACCGTCAACAACCTGTTCGACAAGGGGCCGGTCAAGGATCCGACCTACAGCGCCTACCCCTACTACGACATCTCCTGGTTCGACTCCGTCGGCCGCAGCTACTACTTCCAGCTCACCTACAAGCTGGGCGGCGCGGGGCTCTGAAGAAGCCGCTCGGCTACGTGATAGACCTTCCGCCTCCCGACAAAGGCGGGAGGATCTTTCATCGTGTGGCCAAATGGAGCTAAATCCAAAAACTCGCACACGACAGTGAACGCTCCATGCGAGGCAGGCTAACGCTCGCCACGGCCAAGCAGAATGCGGATGCGCCGAGCGTCTTCAAGGCGGCACCCGCCCTCTTCCACCTCGCCGAAGCGGAGGACGGGACCGCCTCCGGCGAACTGGGGGACGCCCTTCGCCGTCGCCCGCTCGACTACGGCCGGTGGATCGCCGCCGCCGGCGACACGGTCGGCCCCGATCTGGCGCGACGCCTGCTCGACGGTCTCGACGCCTCGACCAGGATGACGCCGGCCGGGCGCAATCTCGTCCGCCGTCTTGCGGACCGGGCCCAGGACCTCGATCTTTGGCTGTCTCTCATCACGCCCGAACAGGCCGGGTCGCCCGACGTCGCGGCCGATATCTCGCGTCGGCTCCTCGCCGCCGGCCGTCTTGGCGAGGCGCGCGCCGCCCTCGAAGGCGCGCTGGCGCCCTCTCCCGCGAACCGGCGCTGGACTTTTGGGCGTAACCCATCAGACGGCGCCCCCAGGCTGACGCCGGCCTGGGAGGCCGCCTCCATCGACGTGCTGGACGCCGAGGGCCGCCGCCAGGAGGCCCAG
The DNA here is from genome assembly GCF_052114745.1 of Brevundimonas sp. 2YAF1. Taxonomy (NCBI): domain Bacteria; kingdom Pseudomonadati; phylum Pseudomonadota; class Alphaproteobacteria; order Caulobacterales; family Caulobacteraceae; genus Brevundimonas; species Brevundimonas sp. 2YAF1. The sequence goes on from NZ_JBFRFI010000001.1 coordinate 492,797, forward strand.
GACCTGTGTTGGAACCTGTTCGAACGCGACCTGTCGGCGCAGATCCTGCGGGACTATCTCGCCCGTCTTCCCGACTTCGACGACGTCGAGGCGCTGGACCGGGCCTTCGCCTGCGCCGCCGCCCATCCCGATTTCGAGGCGGCCATGTGTCTTCTCATGGACTGGCCCGCGCACCGCGAGGCGGCGAGCCTGGTTCAGGCGCGACCGCGCGAGGCGCGCAAAGTCGGGCCTATCGCCAAGGACTGGGCGTCCCGATTGGCCCAGCGCTTTCCGGAGGCCGCTGACCTCCTGGCGGACTAGACCGCGTGCGCTACGCCAGGGTCTTGAAGGAGATCGAATACCGCAGCGCCGCCATTGGCGTGATTGAATGCTCCCAGCGGCTCCGCGCCTCGCCCGAGAGCCGGTACACGGAACCGGGTGGGAGCGGCGACGCCAACCGGCGCCACTCCGCCCCTTCCTTCAGACGCAGGACGCAGGGCGCCAGAAGAGAGACGCCGAGGATGTCCCCGTAGACCGGCCGTCCGCTCCACCAGCCGTGACTAGCGCCGCTTTGGCCCGGTCAGGCCTCCGACAATTCCGGCCGCTACCGCGCAAGCCGCACAGGTTAACATCACGACGCGGAAGGACGCGTGGAAGGCTTCGACGGCGCCTGAAGGTGACGTTCCGCCCGCCATCACCTCTCCGAGCAATACCCGGGCGTCGGGGCCGCCCACGCGATCGACGAACACCGATGACAAAAGCGCGCCCAACAAGGCGACGGCCAGCAGGCCCGCTATGCGCGCCACGGCGTTGTTCACGCCGGAGGCCACCCCGGCGCGCGCCGGCTCGACCGCGCCCATGACCGCCGCCGTCAGCGGCCCGACCGCGAGTGTCATGCCGATCGCCAGCACGGTCATTCCCGCTAGAGGTCCATCAACATAATCCGCCCCTGGCCCGGGCAGGGCGAGCAAGCTCAGGCCTATCCCCGCGAGGGCAGGCCCGAAAGCCAGCGACAGCCGCGCCCCGAACCGGTCGGCGAGGCGTCCTGCCAGTCCCGAGAAAAGCCCCATGATCACCGCAAAGGGCAACATGGCCGCCCCCGCCATCGTGGCGCTAAAGCCCTGGACCCGGATCAGGTCGAAGGGCAGGAAGAACATCGCCCCGCCCAGCGCGAAATAGAGCAGCAGGGTTAGCAGGTTCATGCCGCTGAAGACCGGCGACCGGAACAAGGCGAGCGGCGTCATGGGATGCCGTTCGCGGGCCTCGACCAGCAGGAAGGCGGCCAAGGCCCCGCCTCCGCAGACAAGTCCGATGATGATGGCTCGATCCTCCCAGCCCCGATCCGGCGCTGAGATCAGGCTCCACGTCAGGGCGGCGAGGCCGGTCATGGCCAGAAGGGCCCCGAGCCAGTCGAGCCCGCGAGCGTCGCTATCCCTGCTCTCGGGTAAAGCGCGCAAGGCGACGCCGATCGTCAGGACCGCCAGCGGAACGTTGATCCAGAAGATGAAGCGCCAGTCTGCGTGGTCTGACAGCCAGCCGCCGACAAGCGGCCCGACCATCCCGAAAAGGGCTCCGGCGCCCGCCCAGGTACCGAAAGCTTTGCCGCGTTCCTCCGGCGGAAAGGCCGAACCGATGAGGGCAAGCGCTCCAGGAGTCAGCAGCGCCGCTCCAATTCCCTGCAAGGCTCGGCCGCCGATCAGCACCTCGACGGTCGGCGCCAAACCGCAGGCGATGGAGGCGAGGGCGAAAATGCTCACACCGATCAGAAAAACCCGGCGGCGTCCGAACCGGTCGCCCGCCGCGCCGCCGATGAGCACCAGCGCGCCGAGCATCAGCAGATAGGCGTTGGAGATCCACTGGACAGCGGCCGGACCGGCTCCGAGATCGCGCTGGATGGCCGGCAGGGCCACGCCCAGCGCTGAGCCGTCGATGAAGGTCAGGCTGGAACCCAGAACCGTGGCGATCAACACCCAACGCTTGCGCGCGGCGGTGAGAGATTGGACGGGCGCAAGGGCGCCCTGCACCTGACCGGCGTCGCAGGGGCCGCGAATGGACATGACAGGGCTCCACCAGGAGCCTGACGCTAGGCCAAGTCCCCCCACAGCATCAATGCCTCTCAAGGGGCTTCACGAAAGCGGTCGGCAACCCGACGCTTGCGATTCTCATCGCCTATACGCTGGCTATTAAGCTCAAGGATTTGTTTCCTAGTGCCGGCTGTGCGCCAGATGTTGGCGGACGAAGGTTTGCAGGACGTCGACGAAGGCGTCCGGTCGCTCTAGGTAGATGAAGTGCCCGCCGTCAGACATGACGATCCGCCGCGCGCCGGGGATGAGTGCTTCCAGCGCGCCCGCGTGAGAATGAACATCCGGCATGTCTACCTCGCCTGTCACGATCAGGGTCGACGCAGAGATTTCCCCCAAGCGGCTCATCACGGCCGCCCCGTTCCGCATCATTCGTCCTGCGCCGAAGTTACCGGGATGGGCGCGCAAGTCGGCGACGATGAAGGCGCGGGCTTCTTCTGCAGAAGGCGTGAGAATGCACGGATCGCGAACCGCTTCTTCCAGTCGTGCCTGCGACAACAGTCCGACCAAGGCCGCCGTACGCCGCCCGAAATGATCGGTCGGTTGAAAGCCGTTCACAGCCGCCCCGACCAGGACTAGGCCGTCCACTGATGCCGGATGAGCCAGGGCGTACTCCACAGCGACTCCCCCGCCGGCCGAAGACCCGACAAGGGTCGCCATTGCCACAGGCTGCGGCGGAACTGACCAGCAGGCAGCCGGCCGCGATCGCCCAGACGGGCGCTGAAAGCAGTTTCATGAAGATCTCCAGGGTGAAGCGCCGATCAGCCGGCGCGTTTGAACTCGATCGGCGGGTGTTCGGTCGTTTCGTCGGGGAGGTATTCGAGAATGTCCCCGGGCTGGCAGTCCAGATAGATGCAGATGGCTTCGAGGGTGTCGAACTTCATGCCCTTGACCTTGCCGGACTTGAGCAGCGACAGATTGGCTTCGGTAATGCCGATGGCGCGCGCCAGAACATTGGATCGGACCTTGTGTCGGGCCATGACGACATCGAGACGGAGGATGATCGGCATCAGACGAACGCCCTTCGGTCTTCCTCGATCTCGCGACCGACCCGCATGACCTGACCGATCACGAACACAAGCAAGCCCAAGATCAAAGCTTGCGGGCATTCGGGCACCTTGCCCGCGCCGGTCTCTTCAGCCGCCTAACGACCCGATCGCGGCCTTGCCGAGGACATCGAAAAGCTTTGGCCAGGACATGGCCCAGGCCTCGGCCGACAGGGCCTCCCACATCGGGCAATCACATGGGGGTGAAGCGAGGCAGGCGGCGCCGTTACTGCGTGTGCGGCATCGAATTGTGTGCCTAAGGTTGTAGTCAAACCTGACGGGAGCGCTCGCCATGGAGTCGCTGTTCAACTTCCTTCATGCCCGCCCGTTAGAAGCCAAGACCCCGGGCGAGGACGCGATCCTCGCCAAGGTGTCTGGGCCGATGGCAGGCGACATCGTCTGGGCCTGGGGCCAGAGCAACGTGCCCAAGGCGCTGCGCACGGCCGCGACGCGGGTCGTCGAGCGCCGACCGCCCGGAGGCCCCAGCTCCCGGCAGTTGGAATACTCGGCCGCCGCCGCCACCTTCGCCCAGGCGGTCCGCAAGGGGACCATCGACAGCGTCGCCGAGGCCAAGACCGCACTGGAGACCGCGTTCGGCGGGACCCTCGCTGACGTCGCCGCCGATCCGGAATTCGACGCGCTGGCGCTGCAAAGCGCGGACGAACTGGCCGGGATCAAGTACGGGGGGCGCCTCGACCTGCGTGCCCCGCGGTTGATCGAGGTGGTCCGCACCTGCGCCTACGTGGAGCGGCTATTCGCGGCGGGGGCGGAGGCCGCGCCCGAGCCAGCCGACTGGATGAGCCGGGTGGTCGTGCTGCAGACGCCGGATCGGCCGCCGCGCGAAATCGAAGCCCGTCCACCTTCTGATCGGCCGCTCGAGCGCGCCGCGGCCGAGGCGGAGCTGAAGGCGCTGCGCGACCAGCGTCGCGAGATAGATGCCGCCCTGGCCGAGCTCGTCGCCCTGCCCAGCGAACGGCTGTTCGGTCTCCCCGAACCGCAGGAGATACGCGAAGGCGATCCGCGCGAGCGGCGGGAGCGCAGCCTAGTCGAGCCCGGTCGCGTGCCCCCGGCCCTGACCCGCGCGCCGTTGGCGGCGACGGCGCTGGAGGACCTCTCCGCCGGCGCCCGCCGGGTCGTCGAGGGCCTCAGCCGACCCCGTGGCGGGCTGCTCGAGACCCTTCAGAAGGGCGAGCAGCGTTTGCGAGAGTTGGGGGTGGGCGAGATGCGGCTGGAGGAAGCGCTGGCGCCCAACATCCGGACGGTGGTGATCGGCGGCGGGGTCTACACCGCCGACTTCAAGACGCTCGCCGATACGGGCGACCACGGCGAGGGCGCGCCTGGCGTCCCGCTCACCCACGGCAAGATCGGCTCGGTGGGAATCGGCGACCTGCTGGTGGTGAGGCAGGCGCTGAAGGGCTACGAGGCCCGCGAACTTTCGCATGTCGACAACGTCCTGAAGGGGGAGCACCGCTCGCTCACCACCAAGCGCATCCGCACCACCGAGGAAACCATCGTCGACGAGCGCGAAACGACGCTCGAGGAGGAGCGCGACCAGCAGTCCACCGAACGCTTCGAGATGCAGAAGGAGGCCGCAAAGGTCCAGAAGGAGGACGACAGCCTGAAGATCGGGACGTCGCTCTCCGGCTCCTACGGTCCGGTCGTGGAGTTCAAGGTGACGACCGACTTGGGCATGTCCTCGTCGAAGGAAGAATCGGCCAAGTCAGCCGAGAGCTACGGCAAGGAGGTCACCACCCGCGCCTCGTCCAAGGTCACCGAGCGAGTGCTGCGCCGCACCACGATGCGAACCCTCGAGTCCTTCGAGGAGGAGAACATCCACGAGTGGAACAACGTGCCCGGCGAGGGCGGCCACGTGGTAGGCCAGTACCAGTGGCTGGAGAAGCTCTACGAGGCGCAGGTCTTCAACTACGGCAGCCGGGTGCTGTTCGACTTGGTGGTGCCCGAGCCCGCGGCCTTCATCCACTACACCCTGCAGACCGTCCCGGCCCCCGGGGAGGAGATCAAAAAGCCGCCGCCCTTCACCCTCAACGCCAGCCAGATCACTGCGGGCAACTACGCCCAGCACGCGCACCGCTACGATGCCGAGGGGATCGAGGCGCCGCCAGAGCCGGTCATCACCCTCTCGAAGGTTTTCGAAGGCGTGAACGGCGACGCCGACTCTGGCGAGATCCAGAAGACCGCCGAAGTGCCGATCGCGGACGGTTACGAGGCGGTGTTCGCCAGCGCCGTAGTCGCGGCCACCTACTGGGGTGGCTGGCACCACGTGGTGGTCACGATCGGCACCGCCCACTGGGTGCACTCGGGCGCCAGCGTGGGGGCCAGCAGCACGCCGTTGAACAAGCAGCAGAAGTCGATCAGCTGCACCTTGCTGACCATCAATGTCGCCTCGGTCACCGCGGCGATCGAGATCACTTGCAACCGCACCGCCGGAGCGCTGGAGAAGTGGCGCAACAAGACCCACCAGGCGATCAAGCAGGGCTACCTGAAGCAGATGAAGGCCTATGAGGACGCCGTCGAGCGGGCCAAGGCGCAGGCCGTCGCCCAGACCCGCGGCCGCAGCCCGCTGGCGTACAGCCTGCTGCAGCGTGAGGAGCTGAAGAAGGCGGTGATCTCGGTGTTCACCGCCCAGCACTTCGACGCCTTCGGGGCGATCCAAACGGGTGGTCTTGGTCTGCCGCAGGTCGATCTGGCCGAAGCCGAGCTGGAGGGCCCGTACATCCGCTTCTTCGAACAGGCCTTCGAGTGGGAACAGATGATGTTCCTCTACTATCCCTACTACTGGGGCCGGAAGAGCCGCTGGGTCGAGGCCTCGTTCATCGAAGACGCCGACTTCGAGTTCGCTGCCTTCATGAAGGCCGGCGCGGCGCGGGTGGTGGTCTCCGTGCGGCCGGGCTTCGAACTGGCCGTGGCCCACTTCCTGGAGACGGGCCAGATCTGGGAAGGGGGCGATCCGCCGCTTGTCACCAGCCCGGCCTACCTCAACATCGTCGACGAGATCAAAGACCGGCAGCAAGCCGGCGACGACGAGCTCCCGGTCGGCGATCCATGGGAAGTGCGGCTGCCGACCACGCTGATCCTGCTGCGCAAGAAGGACTCCCTCCCGCGGTGGGAGAAGAACGCCTCTGGCGCCTGGGTCGACGCGACCTGATCGGCCCGCCCGGTGCCCCCCCGCCGACCGCGACGGCCGCGTCCGCCGCCCCAACCCGCGCAACCGGCTCAACCTGCGGCTGCTCGGCAGCCCGCCCAACCCGCGCAAACTGGACCCGCGCCGGCGCTGCCCGCGGCGCCCGCCGGCCGACCCGCCCCGCGTCTGCCCGCCTGGGTGGGCCTGGACAAGAGCGAGCTGCCGCGCACCCCGGCTGGAGACGATCCGGGCTGGATGGGCACGCTCATTGCCAACTCCAATCTGCGCTTCACCGGCGCCTACGTGACCGGGCCGCCGTTGGCCGGGGAACCGGCCGGCAACTTCACACCGACCACGCGGGCCGTCGAACGGGCCTGGATGCGCAACCTCAACGCCCTGCTGGCGCAAGGCTGGGGTTTCGCCTTCTTCTACGTCGGCCACAGCGTTTCGGGCGGTGAGCAGGCCCGCACGGCGGCGCAGAAGACCCGGGCCCGCGGCGAGTTGCACGGACGCCACCTTCGCACCGTCATGCACGCCAGCGGGCCCCGGCTGGGCGGCTCGGTGGTGATCATCGACAATGAAGACGGTGAGACCGACGACCCCGAGGCCTGGGAGACCGACTACTACCTGGGCCTGTTCGAAGCGATGTCGCGTCCGGATCCGGACCTGCGGGCTTTCCGGCCCGGCTTGTATGGCCGCGGCAAGACCATGGACGCAATGCTGGCGGTCTGGCCGGATCTGTTCATGTGGGACGTGCAGGTCGACGACACTCCGATCGCGCCGTACGACCTGCAGGTTCATCCGATCCACGTGGACGTGGCGGCGATCCAGGACGGGCCGCCGCCTCGGCCAAACGCGCCGCCGCGCCAGCACGGGGTTCCGATCCGCATCTATCCGTCGACCCACGCACGCGCGCGGGACCCGACCTTCGCCTGGCCGCTGGGACGCCAGTTCCGGTTCCACAAGGGTGCAAGGGCGGAGTTGCCCATGCGGGGGTCGGCCACCGCGACGGCGCTGCCGCGCTGGCGGCGGATCGAGACCTGGGACTACGACTGCTGCTTCGTGCGCGACCCCGCCCGAGCGATCGCCGAGCCGCGCCTGGCGGGCCTCGGGGAGGGCCTTTCCACGCGGATCTTGCGCGGCCGTTTCGCCTTGGCCCCTCAAGTCCCGCCCCAGCAGCGGCTGGATCAGGTCGAGCCGCTGCTGCCGATTGTCCGCGTCGACCCGTTCGTGGTCACCGAGCCGGACGCGCCGCTGCTGCTTGCGCAGGTGGGCGGCCGACCCGCCCTCTACACGGTGCTGGTCAATGGCGAGATCGCCGAGGCGCGGGTCGATCCACAAGGGCAATGGGGACCGGGCGGATCGCTGGGCCCCCCGCCCACCCCTGCGGCGGCGCTGCGGGGCTTGCGCGCCCTGGGCGTCGCAAGCCACCGCGCCGACGACTCCCACCTGGTCTACGTCGCCGAGAACAACCTGCTGCATGCGCGCCGCAGGGCGGCGACCGGCGCCTGGGGTGCGGCCGTGCAGGCGCTGGCCCAGCCGCGGGTGCATCCGTTCTCCGACCTGGCGGTCTGCGCGCGCGGGGCGGCGGAGGTCGTCACCCTGTTCATCGACGAGCAGCGGAGGCTCACTGCGACGAGTTGGCTGGGGACCTCACGCAATTGGCCTGCGTTCCAGGCGCGTGCTCTGGAGCAGGCGCCCAGCCTGCTGCGCGGCACGGCGCTGGCGGCCGTGTCACCGACGGCGGCCGACCTTCTGGTGTTCGCGATCGGCCAGGACCGGCGGTTGCGCTTCGCGGCTCTCAACGAGCGCGGCGTCTGGTCCGCGATCACTCCGGCAGGGGATGTTGCGCACCGGCTCGGCGCCCACGGCCGGCTGGGCGCGTTCGCGGCTGGGGATGCGAGCGTCATCGTCTGCGCGCTGACCGACGCCGGACGCCTTGCGGTCTATCGTTTCTCCCGCGGCGCGACGGGCTGGACTCCTGCGCCGCGGGAGGTCTTCGAACCGCCGGCCGCTGCGGCGGCGCTGCCCATTCTGGCCGCGGCGGGCTGGCAGGACGGCGCGGGCTGCACGCTCAATCCATTCGGCGACATCGTGGTTGGTCGACAGAGCGCCACTGCCACCTTCGCCTACTGCGCAGGTCTGCGCGGCGGCGCCCCCGTGCTGCTGCGCCGGGATCTGTCGGCCACCGGACGTTGGGAGGTGCTCCCCTAGGGCGGCCACAGCGTGGGCAAAGCTTAAGGGTTTCAGAGGCGGCCTGCGGGCTTCCCCACGCGGGCCACCGCTTTGCTGCGCGCGTGCTCCTCACGGCGGCGTTTGCGGAGCCGCCCCCGGTCTCTCCAGATTCTCGACGGAGGGCAGTCGCACGAACAAGGGCTCGAAATCGGTTGGCTTCGACAGTAGCAGGCGTGAGCCTATGGCGACGTGCTTGTCAGACTTGCCGAAGAGCGGACCTCTCGAAAGTCGGTTTTGAGTCAGACTCGGCCGTTCGGCGAAGTCGCCAATGCGCCAAACGCGGTCATCGGCTCGCCGCCGGACAGTTGACCTTCCCATCCTGCCCGCGAGAACAGATCAACGAGTGGGCGCCGCAGCCAGCCAGCCCTCTTCGCGTAAGGCCCCGACCCGCGCTCGGGAGACCGGAGCCTCCAGACCATCGGTCAGCCGCAGCCGCAGCTTGCGCCCGTCCTCGACCACGCCTGCGATGGACGCACGCGCTACCCACCACGAGCGGTGGGTCTGCACGCCCTCTACGTCCTTCAGACCCGAGATCGCCTGAGACAGGGACATCAGTACCAGGCCAGAGCCCTGCGGCGTGTGCACTCGCACATAATGATCCTCCACCCTCAGATACAGCACGGTCCGACCCAAGCGGTGCTGCAGCCGGTCGCGCGGGTCAGCGGACGACGTGTCGGGTATCGCGGGAGCGGCCGTTCGAGATCGCACGGCCCACAACATGGCCAAGGTCGCCAGGGTGCTGATCAACAAGCCTTGACCATACCACTCCAGCCAACTGACCCGACCGACCACGGGCCACAGCCTGACCGCCAGCACCCGACTGAGCATGGCCGGCAGCAGCGTCAGAACTGCGATGGCCGGCGGCGTCCACAGCCATGCCGAAATACCCCGGTCCTTCGCCCACCGCGTCAGGATCGGCAGACTGAGGCCGAATGCCAGCCATCCGCCCCACAGACAGACCACCCAATAGGCCAGACGCACCGGCAGGGTCCCGCTCAGATAGCTGCCGAACGGACCGATCGCACCTAAAATCAGGCCCACGGCGGTCGAGACGGCGAACCCCGTCGCCGCCGGACGCCATCGCCTGTCCTTCACCCGAGTCGATTCCATGGCTCCACCCTAGCAAGGTTGCGGGCGATTGCAGCCGTTCGCCCGGCCACGGACCCGTTCGCCCGTTCGCCCATCTCCGCTGGCGCGATGTCTGGCAGCGACGGCACACGGCCTCATCGCCCGCTGCCGAAAGCCCTTTCAATGTCCACCGCCTCCCTGATCGCCGCCGCTTCAATCCTGCTGGCATCCAGCGCCACAGCCGCCACGCCAGGCCTGCCTCAAGCCGCCCCGCAGTCGGCCGCGCAAGCGGGTCCGTCGATCCGGGACGGCGTGGCCTATTCCCGCCTCACCGTGACCGATGGCGATCAGCCTGCCATTGAGGCGGGCGTCTGGTATCCGGCCGAGACGGCCACGACGCCGCGCCCGCTGATCGTCATCTCACATGGCAACGGCGGCGATTTTCGCAGTCACCGCGACACGGTCCAAGCCCTGGCCAAGGCCGGATTCGTTGTCGCGACGCTGACCCACACCGGCGACAACTGGCGCGACCAGAGCCGCGCCACCGATGTCGTCGGCCGCACTCGCCAGCTATCGGTGCTGATCGACCACATGCTGGGCCAATGGGAAGGCAAGGCCCGGATCGACGCGGAGCGGATCGGGGCGTTCGGCTTCTCAGCCGGCGGCTTCACCGTGCTGGCGGCGGCGGGCGGCAACCCCGACATGACGCGACTGGTCGATCACTGCCGAGCCAACCCGGCCTTCTATGATTGCCGCCTCGTGGGCCAGCATTCAGAGACAATGAACGATGGCCAGGGCGCGCCGCGCCTGCCGCACGACGCCCGCCTCAAGGCCCTGGTCGTCGCCGCCCCAGCCCTGGGCTTCACCTTCACGCGCGAAGGCCTGGCCGACGTGACCCAGCCGGTCCAGCTATGGCAGGCAGGGGCCGACCAGATCCTGCCCTCGCCCTTCTACGCCGAGCCGGTGCGCGATGCCCTGCCTCGCCCGCCGGAGTACAAACGCATCGACGGCGCCAGCCATTTCGACTTCATGCCGGCCTGCTCGCCCGAACTGGCCGCCAACGCCCCGATGATCTGCGCCCCGACCCCCGGCTTCGACCGCGCCGTATTTCACGAGGCGCTGAACCGCGAGATGATCCGCTTCTTCAAGACCCATCTCTGATCGGCGCACGGCGGCGGGGTGGAGACGGTAGTGTCAACCTCCGCAGAGGGCAGCGGGCAGCTGGGAAAACCATCGATTTCAGCGTGGACCAGGCGGGGACCCATGTCGTGCTGACGCGCTGAGGCTGACATCTGTTGCCCACCCCTCCCTGACTTTGCCAGCGTCCGCTTTCGGCGCTGAAGTCGAGTACCGCATCCAACCCATCGCCCTTCTATAGGCCTAGAGAATGCTGCGAGAGCCAATCCTTGTGTCGTTCTGCCATTCGCTGGACTTGTGCAATGTCGGGCAGAAAGAGATCTGCGCCGCCGTCATAAGGAGCGAAGATCGGACCATTCGCGGCCATCCATAGTGTCGGCCCGGCCTTCTCATCCGCCACCGAAAGGAGCAGATCGTCGAACCGACCAGGCGACCAATTGGTTTGGACGGCATACACCCGCCACGGGCGATCTTCTTCACCGTCGTCCACGAGAAACGTCGAGACGAATCTGCTGCGTCGCTTTCACCGGCGGACGTCGCCCAATGGGTCTAAACAAGCCAGCACGGGCTAGCGCCAAGCACTTCCTCGGCTAGCGTGTTGTGACGAGCCAGCAGAATTGAACGCTCTTCATCGGTGTCAGCATAGCGTTTCGAGGCGGGCAGCGAATGAAAGCGCAACCAGTATTTCGCCCCGTCTTCTCGCAGCATCCAGCCGACTGGTCGTTCACCAGAATGATACTTAGCCCAAGCATTTTCGAATGACATCTTGTGAGCGTAGCAGGCGAGCGCCTGTGTGTCCGCTCCCCCCCAAACTGAAGTTCGCCGCGTCCGCTTATCGACAATGAGGCCATTTAGCCCCCCGCACGACGAGTAAGCGCGCGAAATGATGTCATCCAACTCGTCCAGACGATGGCCCCCTGCGGCCAGCGGATCGGGGCAGCAGCAGCTCAAACGTGGCGCCGGCTCGTGTTCCAACCAATGCCAGGCTGGCCCGGTTCGCGCGCAGAAGCGCTTGGGCGATCGACAGACCGAGGCCTGCGCCTCCTTCACTGCGGCGCGTCGTGAAGAAGGGCTCGAAGATGCGTTTGACGTCGCCTTCAGCCACGCCAGGACCGTTGTCGGACACGGTCAGACGAACTTGATCGTCATCGACCTGGGCGGCGATCTCCACGGCCGTCGCGCCCAATTGTCGACTGTTCTCCAACAGGATCGTCAGGGCCATCTCCAGACTGGCCTCCGGGACGGCGACCAACGGCAGGCCGTCCGGCAGATCGACTTTAATCGTCAGGCCCGCTCTCAGGGCGTCCGCGATGCGGGCCACGACAGGTCGCAGATCGACCGCTGCTCCGGCTTCCGGCCGCGCCATGTCGGCCCGCGCCAGGTCCAGCAGCCGCGTCACCAGATCGGACAGTCGTCGCGCGTCGGCGTCGATGTTGTCGAGGAAGCGGCGACGCTGATCCGGCTCCATGTCGTCGCCATGGTCCTGAAGCAGTTCGACGGCCCCCTGAATACCAGCCAGAGGCGTCTTGAACTCATGGCTGACGGCGGCGGCGAAGTCGCGCAGGTAGCGCGAGCGGCGATCCACCGCCTCGGCCATCTGGCCAAAGTCTTCGTATAAATCACGTATCTCGACCGCCGCCGTCGGGGGCGGCGGCGGCACGACCCCTCCGCCATGCGTCACGTCGCGGGCGGCGCGTCGCAGGACCTCGATCGGACGGGCAATGCCGCGCGAGATCACCACCGCCAGCACGCTGAGCAGACCCAGAACCGCGACAATCCCGAACAGAATCTTGCCCCGGTCCTGATAAATCCCCTTGAAAAGGGCGCGCGGCGAACGCGATGTCAGGACGACGCCCTCAACCCGGCCGTTCACCACCACCGGCTGCGCATGATGGATACGCAGGCCGGAGGCTCGGCTGAGCCACTCCATCGAATAGCGCGGCTGATAGGCGGCGTTTCGGCGCAGCACGGTTGCGGGCGAGCCCGCCAACGCGCTCTTGACCTCAGCCAGATCACGCCAGCTTCCGCCCTGACCCAGGCCGCGCACAACCACGCCGTTGCGGTCGAGCAGGACGATGGAGGCCAGGGTGATGCGGCTGGTCTCCTCCATCACCGGCTCAAGACGTTCGGCCACGACGACGGCCGCTGGATCGGCTGGCGCCGTTGATGTGCGCGCCGGCGGGCGCGGCGGCAGAATTGTATCGGAGCGCAGATCGATGCGCGCCGGTTCGGGGTGATAATAGCCCGGCGCTCGGCGCTGGGCTTCGGTCGGGAGGACGATGCGCGCGCCGGGCCAGATCGCCTCGGCGGTTGCTGACAGGGCCGCCGTCTGGGCGATCAGCTCCGCCTCGGTCTGACGGACCAGGGTGTTCTCATAGACCCGCAGGAAGATGGCGCTTACGCCGGGCAGAATGGCGGCAAAAAACAGCACCGACAGCAGGATGGTGCGCAACCGCAGAGCAGGCCAGTGCGCCCGCACGAAGCCTCTCAGTCGCTGGACAGCGCCTCCGATCACGCCTCGCCGCCGCGACAGGGACCCATCTGGTAGCCGACGCCCGCTCGGGTCTCGATCACGTCGGCCCCGCCTATAGACGCGAACTTGGCGCGCAGATTGCGCACATGGCTGTCGATGGTCCGGTCGGTCAGGGCGAAGCCCGGCCCATGGATGCGGTCGATGATGGCGTCGCGGGTAAAGACCTTTTGCGGGGCGGAGGCCAGGGCGCGAACAATGCCGAACTCGGTGATGGTCAGCGGTACATCGGCGTCGTTCCAGCGCGCCCGCCAGCCGTCCGTATCCAGCGACAGCCTGCCGACGCGCACCGCGCCCGGCGGTGGGGGTGGCGGGGACATATTCACACGCCGCAAAATGGCGGCGACACGGGCCACCACCTCGCGCGGGCTGAATGGCTTGACCACATAGTCGTCGGCGCCCAGTTCGATGCCCAGAATCCGGTCAATCTCGTCGTCACGGGACGACAGAAACAGGACCGGGAGATCGCCCTGAGCACGGATGCGGCGGCAGGCCTCGATCCCGTCCATGCGCGGCATGTTGATGTCCAGAATGACCAGGTCGGGCCGCTGTTCGGCGATGGCGGCCAGGGCCGCCTCGCCGTCGCCGGCCTCGCGTGTCGCCAGCCCTGCCTTTTCCAGGGCGAAGGTCAGGAGGTCGCGGATATGCGGGTCGTCATCGACGACCAGGACGGTGCGCTGCATGATCGCCATGTTCAGGTTCCAGCTTCAGAGGTCAACGGGGGAGCAATGGGACTGGGCGTCGACGGCGGCGCCGAAAGGCGCACGGACGGGGTGATCAGACGCCCGTCGCAATCGCGCTGACCGGGAGGCATCGCCGTCAGGGGACGGGCGGCGGTCAGTTGCTCAACCCGGTCAAGCCGCCGGGCGTCGCGCCAGCGCCAACCCCGCCATTTCGATTGATGCTCCTGCATCGCCGCCATTTGCCGGTCGCGCAACGCCGCGACGCGGTCCTTCAGCGCCGAGTCCGCCGTTTGCTGCTCCAACTCGACGAGCGAGACCAGGGCCGCGCCGTTCAGGCTGTCGAGATAGCAGAGGTCCAGCCGTGAACCCTGGCCGTCGACCTCGCGCGCATGCCGCACGTTCCAGTGCGCTGCGATCGCCCCCAGATCGACCACGCTGACCACCCCCAGCACCGTCAGGGCCACGCCGACATTGGCGTTGATCAACCAGCTAGCGCTCTTGTTCCTCAGCACGCGCCAACAGATCAGCCCTAGGCCGAGACCGACCAACACCATCCAGATCATGGCGGCGATGCGGAACCGCGTCAGGGAATAGGCCTCGATATAGGCCGCCGTCCGCAACAGGCTGGAAGCGACCAGAAACAGGTTCTGTCCGACCCACAGAACGACCAGCCGTCGAACCAGAGGCCGCGTCGCCGTCTCTGACCCCGGCCGCAGGAAGATCAGGACGAACAGGCCCGCCAGCAGGGCCGTGACGATCAGCGGATAGGCGCCGCGATGCGCGTACTCGGCAAGGGTCACGCCCTCCGGCAGCGGTGCGCCGCTCCACAGGAAGGCCAGGTCCAGGCCGTTTTGCATCGCGAACAGCAGGTTGAACACGATCAGCGATAGGGTGACTGAAGCTGCCGTAACGCCTGGGACATTCCGTCCCTCCAGCGATGGCAGGGCAATCAACCGACGCCGCCAGCGCGGACGCAGAAATCCAGCGACGGCAATCAGAACAACGCCCCAGAAAATCACCCTCGCCACCGTGTTTTCCGACAGGGGCGGCAACCGCAGCCGCGCCGCCAGATCGCCGATCACCGGATTGGCGCTGGCGAACAGGGCCAGGAACACTGCGCCGCCCAGGACCGGCAGGATCAGCAGGCGCACGACGCCCGGCAGGCTGAAGGCCTGCCGTCGCCGGTTGGTCCGGTTCAGGCGGATCAGGTCGATCCACGGCCCAGCCACCGCCACTACTACCTGAACGATCAACCGCTGCGCCCAGCGCCAGACGTCCTCGCCGCCGCGCACCCGCGCCGATTGGACGGCGATCATCAGGGCGAGCCCGAACAGGACCCAGGCCAAAAGGCTCGGCCGGTCGATCATGACCCCCGCCAGCCCCGCCGCGCTTGCGGCTGCCAACAGGCCTCGCCGGTCGCGGACCCATCCCTTTCGGAACAAGGCCGCCGCCGCCAGCCAAAGCAGGGCGAACAGGCCAAGGGTCGCGCCGGGCCGCTGCATGAAGAACATCGCGTCAGCCGCGCCGCCCAGCAACAGCCCGATCCCGACCTTCAGCCAGTAGGATGATCGAATGGATGAATTGAACACGGCTGGACGGCGCCTTCTTTATGAGGCGGTCGTTGTCGCTTATGCGTGTCGAGCGTTGATGGCCTCATGTTCGAGATATGAACCAGGCGGCGTGCAGAAACCGTGCAGATAAAGGTTCACGGCCAGGTTTCGGACGTTTCGGTCTGCTCAACGTCGAGAAAAGTGATCGTGGATGACCCATTTCGCGATCAGAGGGATCGTATTTGCGACGCCGCCAGCGAGAGACCATCCTGCGAAAAACGCCAGAAAAATTAGCCCAGCCCCTACGCCATCGTCCGCTGCGAGGACGGCGCCAAACCCCCAAACGGCTAGCGGGACGAAGGTCGTGCAGGCAACCACTACGACACCCTGCCGGAAGGCGATCCGAAAGCTTGTTGGGCATTGAACCAGCTTTCGCATGCGATCCTGATTTCGGTTGGTGGCCAACGCTACCTTGTCAAGTTGAAGTTCCCCTCTCCACCCATAGCTGACGTTTGAGGCGTCCGCCTTCTAGGCGTTCAGCCCAATGTCGGCATTAGGACGCTAAGCCGGCGTCCGCACGCGGCCCTTAGCGGACCCTAAGCCGATGCGCTTTCAGCGTCGAAGCCGAGGACCGCACTCGACCCACTGCGGACCTATTGGCCGCGCCTTTTTAGTGCGGCTGATCCATACCGTCCCAGAAGCTCGAAGACGATCAAACCTGCGCCGCTGGCGCACATGTGAAGAGCTAGGAAGCAAGGCGGCGCGCATCGCACGAGCGACCGAGGACTCGCTGGCCACCCAGACACAGGCATGGTCGGGTCGATCCGTCCCGCTGCCGCAACTGCCGCCGTCGTCAGGGCCTCGGCCCGGCCACGCGGACCGCCGTCGCGGTGAACCCAGACGATCTCGACGTCGGCGGCGCTGGGCAGGGCGTCATTGGGTGTCACGAGCAGCCGATATCGAGGGGCCTCAACAACGTCATCCCCGGTCCGTCATGAGAGGATTGATCAAGGGCGGGTGATCGCTTCGGGTCAGAACACGCCTTAGGGGCCCAAACCGTTTCAGGACATTTCAGCGAAATCCGCAGAAACTGCCCCCCCCCTACTGCCCCCTTGACCCAAATTGCCGGAACAACCGGCACCAGCAAAATCTGTACAACCCACTGATTTGCTAGGAAAATTTGGTAGGCGGCGACGGGTTCGAACCGCCGACCCTCTCGGTGTAAACGAGATGCTCTGACCAGCTGAGCTAGCCGCCCGTGACGTCGCGCGTCAGGGACGCTTCATGCCCCTGTCTCCTCAGCCGTTCAAGGCGCTTTTCAATCCTTCCCCAACCCTGAAGCGCGCGGTGCGCGAGGCAGGGCGGGCGATGGCCTCGCCGGTTTGCGGATTGCGGGCGGTTCCGGCCTTGCGATCCACGGCCACGAAACAGCCGAAGCCGACGAGACGCACGTCGCGCCCGCGCGTCAGCGAGGCGGTTACGTTGTCGGTGAAGGCTTCCAGCGCCAGCTTGGCCTGGTCGCGGCTGATGCCCGCCGCCTCGGCCATGACGCCAATCAGCTCAGTCTTGTTCATTGGTCTTGCTCCCCAGCATTTCCCCGGGGCGCACTTAACGGCTTCTTGACGCCGACGTCAAAAGCAACGCGGCCCGAGTTTCCCCGGGCCGCGCGCTTGGTCGCTTCTTTTGTCGCCGTTAGTGGCTGACGGCTTTTCCGTCGTGGGGCGGAGAGGACGGCTGGACGGGCAGCAGGGGCTCGGCCGCCTCGTCCCACTCCACCGGCGTCAGCGTGCCTGTCAGGGCCCATTTCAGCGCCTCGTCCGCGGTCGAGATCGGGATGATCTCGAGCGCCGACTTCACGTTCTCCGGCACGTCTTCCAGATCCTTCTCGTTCTCCTGAGGGATCAGCACCGTCGTCACGCCGGAGCGCAGGGCCGCCAGCAGCTTTTCCTTCAGGCCGCCGATGGCGGTGACGCGGCCGCGCAGGGTGATCTCGCCGGTCATGGCGATGTCCTTGCGGATCGGCACGCCGGTCAGGACCGAGACCATCGCGACCGTCATGGCCACGCCGGCCGAGGGGCCGTCCTTGGGCGTCGCGCCGTCCGGCACGTGAACGTGGATGTCCGTCTTCTCGAACAGCGGCGGCTTGACCCCGAAGCTGAGGGCGCGGCTGCGGACATAGGAGGCGGCGGCGGAGATCGACTCCTTCATCACCTCCTTCAGGTTGCCGGTCACGGTCATGCGGCCGCGGCCGGGCATCTTGATCGCCTCGATGGTCAGGATGTCGCCGCCGAACTCGGTCCAGGCCAAGCCGGTGACGATGCCGACCTGATCCTCGGTGTCCGTCTCGCCGTAGCGATACTTCTTCACGCCCGCGTACTGAGCCAGCTTGGCCGCATCGACGGTGATGGAGACGGCCTTGGTCTTGGCCATCTCGCGCACCGCCTTGCGGGCCAGACCGCCGAGCGCCCGTTCCAGCGAACGCACGCCGGCTTCGCGGGTGTAGTAGCGGATCAGGTCACGGAGGGTCTCTTCCGGGACGATCAGTTCGCCCTCCTTCAGCCCGTGATCCTTGAGCTGTTTCGGCAAGACGTGACGCTTGGCGATCTCGACCTTCTCGTCCTCAGTGTAGCCGCTGACCCGGATGATCTCCATCCGGTCCATCAGGGGCTGAGGCATGTTCAAGCTGTTGGCCGTCGTCACGAACATGACCTGAGACAGGTCGTAGTCGACCTCCAGATAATGGTCGCCGAAGGTCGAGTTCTGGGCGGGGTCCAGCACTTCCAGCAGGGCCGACGACGGGTCGCCGCGCCAGTCGGCGCCCAGCTTGTCGATCTCGTCCAACAGGACGAAGGCGTTGGTGGTCTTCGCCTTCTTCATCGACTGGATGATCTTGCCGGGCATGGAGCCGATATAGGTCCGGCGGTGGCCGCGAATCTCGGCCTCGTCGCGCACGCCGCCCAGCGACATGCGGACGTATTCACGCCCCGTCGCCTTGGCGATGGACTGGGCCAGCGAGGTCTTGCCGACGCCGGGAGGGCCGACCAGGCACAGGATCGGGCCCTTCAGCGTGCCGGTGCGCGCCTGGACGGCCAGATACTCGATGATGCGTTCCTTGACCTTCTCCAGGCCGTAGTGATCCTCTTCGAGGATGTCCTCGGCCTTTTGCAGGTCGATGGGCTTGGTCTTGGCCTTGCCCCACGGGATCGACAGCAGCCAGTCGAGGTAGTTGCGCACCACGGTCGATTCCGCCGACATCGGCGACATGTTGCGCAGCTTCTTCAACTCCGCATCGGCCTTGGCGCGGGCTTCCTTGGACAGGCGCGTCTTGCGGATGCGCTTTTCCAGATCCAGCAGTTCGTCACGCGAGTCGTCGGTCTCGCCCAGCTCGCGCTGGATCGCCTTCATCTGCTCGTTCAGATAGTACTCGCGCTGGGTCTTCTCCATTTGGCGTTTCACGCGCGAGCGGATCTTCTTCTCGACCTGAAGGACGCTGATCTCGCCCTCCATCAGGCCATAGACCTTCTCCAGGCGCGCCGGCACGGCGATGGTTTCCAGCAGGCCCTGCTTGTCGGCGATCTTCACCGACAGGTGCGCGGCGACGCTGTCGGCCAGCTTGGACGGATCGCTGATCTGGGGAATGGAGCTGAGGGCCTCGGGCGGGACCTTCTTGTTCAGCTTCACATAGTTTTCGAACTGCTCGATCACCGCGCGCAGCAGGGCTTCGCTCTGCGAGGCGTCGCCTTCCTCGTCGGCGATCTCGACGGCCTCGGCCTCGTAGTAGTCCTCGCGGTCGGTGAAGCGCGTCAGGTGGGCGCGGCCCTTTCCCTCAACCAGCACCTTCACGGTGCCGTCGGGCAGCTTCAGCAGTTGCAGGACGGTGGCCAGGACGCCGGTCTGATAGATGGCGTCAGGCGCCGGATCATCGTCGACGGAGTTCTTCTGAGTGGCGAGCAGGATCTGCTTGTCGCCCTTCATGATCTCATCGAGAGCCCGCACGGACTTCTCGCGGCCGACGAACAGCGGCACGACCATGTGCGGAAAGACCACAATGTCTCTCAGCGGCAGGACGGGGAGGATTTTGCTCTCGGTCATGATGCGTACTTTCCAGGGCTTTCGTGGATCTCCAGCCCGCCGCCCCGAAACGCCTCGGCGCGAATGCCTAGGCTCCTCTGGACGACCCGCCGATTCCGGCGGCTTTCGTGTGAGTATGTGGTTCGCGAGACGCCGGGTTCAAGCGTAGCGGTCGGATGGCCCACAGAAGCGTGGTTCAGGGCCCATCGTGGACGACCTGCCCGGCCAGGTCCAGGCGGTTGCGACGCGTTGCTGTCCTTTCCGGACTGTGGCGCGGACGCCGCAGATCGAGGCCTCGGGACGGAAAAAGGGGCGGGCCGTCGCCGGCGCCGCCCCTTCCAACATTGCTACGCTCGATTAGGCGGCGCCGTCGGCCTTCTTTTTGGTGCTTTCCGAATAGATCAGCAGCGGCTGGGCGCGGCCTTCGATCACTTCGGCATTGACCACGACTTCCTCGACGCCTTCGAAGGTCGGCAGTTCGAACATGGTCTCCAGCAGGATGCCTTCCAGAATGGAACGCAGGCCGCGGGCGCCGGTCTTGCGGGTGATCGCCTTCTTGGCCACCGCCGACAGAGCGTCGTCGGTGAAGGTCAGCGCCACATTCTCCATCTCGAACAGGCGCTTGTACTGTTTGACCAGGGCGTTCTTCGGCTCGGTCAGGATGGTGACCAGCGCCGGTTCGTCCAGGTCTTCCAGCGTCGCCAGAACGGGCAGACGGCCAATGAACTCGGGAATCAGGCCGAAACGCATCAGATCGTCCGGTTCGACGCCCTTGAGGATGTCGCCCGTACGGCGTTCGTCGATTTCCTTGACCTTGGCGCCGAAGCCGATCGAGGCCCCTGCCCCACGGGCCGAGATCACCTTTTCAAGGCCGGCGAACGCGCCGCCGACGATGAACAGGATGTTGGCGGTGTCGACCTGCAGGAACTCCTGCTGCGGATGCTTGCGACCGCCTTGCGGAGGCACGGAAGCCACTGTGCCTTCCATGATCTTCAGCAGGGCCTGCTGCACGCCTTCGCCCGACACGTCGCGGGTGATCGACGGGTTGTCCGACTTGCGGCTGATCTTGTCGATTTCATCGATGTAGACGATGCCGCGCTGAGCCCGCTCGACGTTGTAGTCCGACGCCTGAAGCAGCTTCAGGATGATGTTTTCGACATCCTCGCCCACGTAACCGGCTTCGGTCAGGGTCGTGGCGTCGGCCATCGTGAACGGCACATCAATGATGCGCGCCAGCGTCTGGGCCAGCAGCGTCTTGCCCGAGCCGGTGGGCCCGATCAGCATGATGTTCGACTTGGCCAGTTCGACGTCGTTGTTCTTCGTCGCGTGGTTCAGGCGCTTGTAGTGGTTGTGGACGGCGACGCTCAGCACCTTCTTGGCGTGGCTCTGGCCGATCACATAGTCGTCCAGGACGTCGCGAATCTCCTTGGGAGTCGGCACGCCGTCCTTGGTCGTCTTGAAGGCGATCTTGTGCTCTTCGCGGATGATATCCATGCACAGCTCGACGCATTCATCACAGATGAACACCGTCGGTCCGGCGATGAGCTTGCGCACCTCGTGCTGGCTCTTTCCGCAGAATGAGCAGTAGAGCGTGCTTTTGGCGTCTGTGCCGGCGGCTTTGGTCATAGACCCTTCTCACTCCCGCGATCCGGCCCGACATGGGACGAAAGGCGCTTACCTCGTGGTCGATCCGTGAATCTATGCACGAAGGTCTTCAAAAAAAGACAATCACCCATCACACGTTCCGCCACAACCCTGTTGCGACACGACAAAGCGCTAACAGGGACGGACAGCACAGTTTCTATGGGGATCACGGCTAATGTCTGACATGGGCGCCGCACAATCGTTTCGCCAGTCCCCCGCCGGGGACCGTCCGATCGTCGCTTTCGACTTCGACGGCACCCTGACGATTCGCGACAGCTTCACCGCCTTCCTGCGCTGGCGGGCCGGCGCGGGCGGCTGGGCCCTGGGCCTGGCCAGGATGGCGCCCGCGCTGGCGGCCTATGTCGGGGATCGCGACCGGGGCCGGATCAAGGCCGCCTCGGTGCGCGAATTCCTGCTGGGCCTGGACCGCGCCACGCTGGAGGCCGAGGCCGAACGCTACGCGAATCAGAACTGGGATCAGTTCATGCGTCCTGACGCCCTCGCCTGCTGGAACGCCTGGGGCGAAAAGGGCGCGCACCGCGTCGTCGTCACCGCCTCGCCGGAAACGACCGTCGCCCCCTTCGCCCGCCGTCTGGGGGCTGAGGGCCTGCTGGGCACCCAGTTGGTGTTCGACGCCCAGGACCGCGTCACCGGCGCCTTTGCGGGCGAGAACTGCCGGGGCGAGGAAAAAGTGCGCCGCCTGCGCGCCGCCTATGGACCGGACATGAAACTGGCCGCCGCCTATGGCGACACCTCCGGCGACACCGAGATGATCGCCATCGCCGAGGAAAAGGGCTTCCGGGTCTTCACCGGCCGCCCCTGAGGGTCCGTTCGGAGAATCAGCGGCCGTCGGCGTCCACGTCGAAGACCACGGCCTTGCCGCGCGAGGTGGGGTTCCAGCCCGCCTCGATGGCCGCCGTCACGGAGTTGCGCACAGCGTCGACGTTGACGCGCTGCTTCTCCAGGTCCGGCCGTCCGTTCGCACGCATCGGCATGGGAAACTGGATGACCGCCTCGCGCTTGAAGTCCTTCAGGTGCAGGCTGATGGCCATGCCGTCCCACTGGCCGCCAGCCTTGGGCTGGGGCTGACGGCGGATCTCCCACTCATAGATGTCGCCGTCGACTTCGACGGTCCCGCTGGCATCGCGTGTGTACTGCATGGCGGCCTGATAGCACAAACCGCGGGCGGGCCCAGACCCCTGCTCCACCCCTCATTCGCGGGGCGATACGATTCGAGGCGGGACCCGTTTCCGGACCCCGCCTCGCAAATCGTGGCAGCTAGATGCCTAAAGTCGGATCAGACCGTCTTCACGCCGTCGTCGTCGGCTTGGGTGCGCTTGTCATAGACATGGTCGACGATGCCCCAGGCCTTGGCTTCCTCGGCCGTCATGAAGTGGTCGCGGTCCAGGGTGCGCTCGACTTCCTCATAGGTCCGGCCGGTGTGGTGGACGTAGATTTCGTTCAGGCGGCGCTTGGTGGCGATGATGTCCTCGGCGTGGCGTTCGATGTCCGAGGCCGTGCCGCGGAAACCGCCCGAGGGCTGGTGAACCATGACGCGTGCGTTCGGCAGAGCGATGCGCTGGCCCGCTTCACCGGCCGTCAGGATCAGCGAACCGGCCGAGGCGGCCATGCCCATGACCACGGTCGAGACCGGCGACTTGATGTATTGCATGGTGTCGTAGATCGCGAGCGCCGAGGTCACCTGACCGCCGGGGCTGTTGATGTACATGCTGATTTCCTTCTTCGGGTTTTCCGATTCCAGGAACAGCAGTTGGGCGCAGATCAGCGAGGCCATACCGTCCTCGAACGGCCCGGTCAGAAAGATGATCCGCTCGCGCAGCAGACGCGAAAAGATGTCGAACGACCGTTCACCGCGGCTGGATTGCTCCACCACCATCGGCACCAGGTTGTTGGAGATGTAGTCGATCGGATCGCGCATGAAGGCCTTTTTCGAATTCTGTCGGCGCGACTCGCTGCCGCGACCTTAGTCGCCAAGATATCACCACCCGACCCGCGCCGCGCAAGGCCGCACGCTCGCCTTAGCCTACCAAGGATCAGTGCGGATCGTCCGTCAGGCCCTGTTCGCGCTTCTGATCCCGCGCCATCAACCCCTGAATCTCACCCGCCTGATGCGCCGCCGACGACTGATTTAGTTCGGCCGAGTAGAGCGCCTTGAGATAGGCCATATCCCAACTGGTCAGGCTCGGCGTCATCGCGGGCTGACGAAACAGATTCAGAATCGAGTCGTAGGCCCCCGTATCCGCATCCGGGTCGACCTGGGAGAACGCGACCATCGCCGCATAGTCGGCGATCTGGCGCAGATCCAAACCTTCAGCTTTCGCCAGGTCGACAATGATGACGACGCGACCCAGGTCATTGCGAATCGTGGTGCGAAGCCGTCCGGATGTGGTCTTGAAGATTTGGGGGGGCTCTTCCCCTGGCAATCGAACCGCAAGTTGCCCCGTCTGGGAATCAACCGGAAGACTGATGTGCCACCAACGCACGGGGTGATCATTCGCTTGGAACGCCTCCAACGCCGCCCGGCTCCGGTTCATGCCCGAACCGCCAGGCCAGAACACGTTCTTTCGGGCCGCGACGAGCCCGCGCGCCAGCGCCGCGCCGTCGTCCGTACCAATGATCAGAATATTCGGCCGACAACCAGGCTCCCCCGGCTCCAGACCGATGTCGAGCGCCACCTGGGACACACGGTCGGCGAGGTACCGCGCCGCCTCGCCGCGCAGATTGGCGACCCCGACGCAGATATTGTCGCGCCAGCGCGCGGGTCCCCGACCGGTAGGCGCGGCGGCGATCTCATCGATGAAACCTCGAACCTGATCATCGATCCGGCGCCCCTGCACGACGATGTCGGCGAGCTCCGTGGTCGCTTGGGCATCGGCGGGCGCAGATGCTGACCGATCCTGATCGACAGGCGCCGACAGCAAGGCCAGCCCCATAAATCCCATTGCAAGCGACGCGCCCATTCAGGCCTCTCCAGATTTCATCGTTCTATAAAACGACAAACTAAATGGGCCGCAATGAGGCCGGGTCGTCGATCCAAGATTAAATCTTCATCAGACCCATGAAAAAGCCCCCGCACCGGAGCGCGAGGGCCAGATCATTATCCGCTGGTCAGTAGAGAAGGGGCTTAGCCCTCGTCTTCTTCCTTCAGCAGTTCTTCCTTCGAGATCGGCGTGTCGGTGACGGCGGCGACGCCGACGATCAGGTCGACGACCTTCTCTTCATAGATGGGCGCGCGCAGCTGGGCGGCGGCGTTCGGGTTCTGGCGGTAGAAGTCCAGAACCATCTTTTCCTGGCCGGGATAGTTGCGGGCTTCGGCCATGATGGCGTTCGACAGTTCCTGATCCGTCACGCCGACGTTGTTGGCGCGGCCGATTTCGGCCAGCACCAGACCCAGGCGCACGCGGCGCTCGGCGATCTTGCGGTACTCGGCCTTCAGTTCGTCTTCCGACTTCTTGGCGTCCTCTTCCGGCAGACGGCCGGCGTCCTTGTCAGCCGACACCTGAGCCCAGATGCCTTCAAACTCGGCTTCCACCATCTTCGGCGGCAGGGCGAAATCGTGGGCTTCGTCCAGTTGGTCCAGCAGGGCGCGCTTCAGCTTGAAGCGGGCGGCGCCGGCGTACTGCTGGTCCAGGTTGGCCTTCAGCAGCTCTTTCAGCTTGTCCAGCGACTCCAGGCCGATGCGGGTGGCGAACTCTTCGTCGACCTTGGCTTCGGTCTCGGCCTTGATGGCCTTGACCTTGACGTCGAAGGTCGCGGCCTTACCGGCCAGGTTCTTGGCTTGGTAGTCCTCGGGGAAGGTGACCTCGATGGTCTTCTCTTCGCCGATCTTGGCGCCCTTGAGCTGCTCTTCGAAGCCCGGGATGAAGCGGTTGGAACCGATCACCAGGTCGGCGTCTTCGGCCGAGCCGCCTTCGAACACTTCACCGTCCAGCTTGCCGACGAAGTCGATGGTCAGTTGGTCGCCGTCGGCGGCCTTGACCGACTTGCCGGTCTTGTCCTCGTAGGACTTGGCCTGCGAGGCCAGTTCCTTGAGGGCTTCGTCCAGGTCCTCGTCCGAGGCCGTGTAGGTCGGGCGATCCAGCTTCAGGGTCTTGGGGTCGACGGGGGTGAAGTCGGGCATGACTTCCAGGGCCATTTCATAGGCCAGGTCTTCCTGACCGGCGATGACCTTGTCCATGTCCGAGATCAGCTTCATCTCGGCCGGAGCGGCCGGACGCAGCTTGGCGTCGTCCAGGGCCTTCTGGCTGGTTTCGTTCAGCGAGGCGTTGATGATTTCGCCCATGAAGTCACGACCGAAGGTCTTCTTGACGTGCGCGGCCGGCACCTTGCCCGGACGGAAGCCCTTGAGCTTCATCTGCGGCGCGACTTCCTTGATGCGCGCTTCGAGCTTTTCGTTCAGCTCGGCTACCGGGATGGTCACCGCGATCACGCGGCTGAGGCCTTCGTTCGACTTTTCGACGACTTGCATGGTCGGGATTCTGACGCTCTGTGGCGACGCCGTGCGGCGCGCGGTGGATAAAGCAATAGGGCCGCCCCCTTCAGGAGCGGCGCCTCGAAGCCCGCCCTTATGTCGAGAAGGGGCCGAAAGGTCAACGCGCCCGGTTCCTTAGTCACCCCCCTGACGCTATCTGAGAGGGCATGAGCCAGCCCGCCTCCCCCATCGGCGTCTTCGTCACGCCCGTCACGCCGCTGCAGCAGAATTGCACCACCGTCTGGTGCACCCGCACCAGGAAGGCCGCTGTCATCGACCCGGGCGGCTCGACTGATGCGATTCTCGGCGAGATCGCCCGGCGCGGCCTGACCCTGGACGCCATCTGGATCACCCACGGCCATCTCGACCACGCCGGCGGCGCCGCCGAGATGCAGGAAAAGACCGGCGTCGACATCATCGGCCCCCACGCCGAGGACCAGTTCTGGATCGACCTGATTCCCACCCAGGGTCAGAAGTACGGCCTGCCCGACGCCCGCACCTTCACCCCGACGCGCTTCTTGGCCGACGGCGAGGTTCTGACGCTGGGCGAAACAACCTGGGAAGTCGTCCATTGCCCCGGCCACACCCCCGGCCATGTCATCTTCTTCAACCGCGAGGCCCGCTTCGCCCAGGTCGGGGACGTCCTGTTCCAGGGCTCGATCGGCCGCACCGACTTTCCGCGCAGCGACCACGCCGCCCTATTGAACGCCATCACGACCAAGCTCTGGCCGCTGGGCGACGACGTGACCTTCGTGCCGGGACACGGCCCGCACTCGACCTTCGGGGCCGAGCGGCGGACCAATCCCTATGTGTCGGACCAAGCCATGTCGCGCGCGCCGATCGCCCGGCCTGCGTCTGGCCCCGCCTGATCTAGCGCGCGGCCAGAAGACCGATCAGCACCCCCAGCCCCAGGGCGTAGAGACTCGCGCGGATCGGCTCGCCGCGAATGGCGTCGCGCGCGCGTTTGACGCGATGGTCGGCCCAGGCGCGGGCCTCCGCCGCGTCTTCGCGCACGGCCTGGCGAAGCGGACGCGGGGAAATGTTGCGGGCGATGATGGCGTCCGCCTCCTGCTCCAGACGCAGGCTTTCAGTCGCCGTTCCATTGACAATATCTTCCGGCGAGACGTCGGAGGCATAGGGCTCGGCCATGGGTCGATCTCCTGTGGTTCGAGGGGTCGTTGCTGAACCCGCCCCGCGGCAGCCGGTTCCTGGCCGCCCCTTCGCCCCCGCGACGGATCGTCCACAGAACAAGGAAATGGTGCTTGTTCGGAACCTCACCCGCGACGCCGGGTTCTTTCGGGCAAGCGCCACCGTCTTTGAAAGGAACAGCCGAATGGCCGAAGGTCAGCCCACCCGCGGCTCCGGTGTTTCCAAGCGAGGCTTCGCCTCGATGGACCCGGAACGCCAGCGCGAGATCGCCCGCAAGGGCGGCGCCAGCGTCCCCAGTGAGAAACGCAGCTTCTCGCAGGATCGCAGCCTTGCGGCGCAGGCCGGCCGCAAGGGCGGAGAAGCCTCCCACGGCGCGCGCAACAAGGCCGAGACCCACGAAAATCCTCCCAAGCGCTAGGGACGGCCACAGCCCCCGCACTGGCGGCGCGACCTGGAGGCAGCGCCGCCATTTCCATGTCCGACGCCGCTAGTCGGCCAGCAACGCCAGCGCCACCGCCGGATCGTCGCTGACCTCGAACGCCTCCAGCCTCCAGCCCGACGCTTCGGCCAGTTCGCGTACGGAAGCCTCGTCGAACTTGCGCGAGCTCTCGGTGTGGATGGTCTCGCCCTCGACGAACCGGAACGCCAGCTTGCCCAGACGGACGGTCATGGGGCGCGGGGCCTGCAGGTGCATCTCCATCTGCGATCGCGCCTCGTTCCAGAGGGCGCGATGGGCGAAGGCGGCGACGTCGAAATCCGTCCCCAGTTCCCGATTGGCGCGCACTAGGACATTGCGGTTGAAGGCGGCGGTGACGCCCTGGGCGTCATCATAGGCCGCGACCAGCGTCGCCGGCGATTTCACCAGATCGACGCCCAGGATGAAAAACGCCCCCTGCCCTAGAATCTCGCGCGCCGATCGCAACAGCCGCGTCGCGGCTTCGGGCGTCAGATTGCCGACGGTGGACCCCGGGAAAAAGCCGACCCGCCGCCCCGGCCCAGCCTGGGACTGCGGCGGCGACAGATGCTCGAAATCGCCGACGATCGGCAGAACCTTCAGGTCTGGATAGTCGGCGCGGATGCGATCGGCCGCCTCGTTCAACGCGGCAGGACTAATGTCGATCGGCACATAGGCCGCCAGGTCCGGCGCCGCGTCCAGAACGATGCGCGTCTTCTCGCTGGCCCCAGAGCCCAGTTCGACCAGGACCGCGCCGGGGCCGAACCTCGCCGCCCATTCGGGCGCGACACGCCGCAGCAGCGCCGCCTCCTGACGCGTCGGATAATATTCCGGCAGGCGCGTGATGTCCTCGAACAGTCGCGACCCTTCGGCGTCATAGAACCACTTCGGCGGCAGCGTCTTCTGTCGTTCGGACAGACCGGCGATCAGGTCTTGGCGAAAGGCGTCGGTCGCGTCGTCGTCCATGGATATCCCTTCCGGCGTGCTGTCCCAGGCCAACCGCACCCCCGAAAACGCCCAGCGCTGGTGCGGGTAAAAGAAGTTTCGGTAGCTGATCCGGCGATGCTCCGGCGGCGTGGCGAACGATCCGCCGCGCAAGACCATCTGATTGGCCATGAACTTGCCGTTGTACTCGGCGGCCGTTCCCTCGGTCGGACGAAAGCCCGGATAGGGCGCGTAGGCGCTGGCGGTCCACTGCCACGCCTCGCCGTCCAGGTTCGAAAAGGCCGCCGGTTCGGTCCGCGCGGCATGCTCCCATTCCGCCTCGGTCGGCAGGCGCCGCCCCGACCACCGCGCATAGGCGTCGGCTTCGTAGAAACTGACATGGCGAACGGGAGCCGCCGGATCGACCGGCCGCCGCCCGGCCAGCGTCATGAGGGTCCAGCCAGACGGATCATTTCGCCAGTACAGGGGGGCCGACCATCCTTGTGCCCTGACCGCCGCCCATCCGTCGCTGAGCCACAGTTCCGGCCGGCGATAGCCGCCGTCCTCGATAAACCGAATCCAGTCGCCGTTGGTCGCCAGATCCTCCGCCAGGACGTACGGCTCCAGCCAGACCCGATGCGGGGGCCGCTCGTTGTCAAAGGCAAAGCCGCCAGCGTCCGCTCCGATCTGCGTGAGCCCGCCCTCGAACGACACCCAGCCGCCTCGAGCTTGCTCGCATTTCTGGCTGCGCGGCTCCGCGTCATAGGCCGCAGGGTCCAGCGGCGAGCAGGACATCAGGTGCAACAGATCCATCAGGAACAACTCCTGATGCTGCTGCTCATGGTTCAGGCCCAGTTCGAACAGGTAGCGTTCAAGTCCGTCCTTCAGCCCGCCGGCCAGCAACGTCTCCATCCGGTCGTCGATTTCCGCGCGATAGGCCATCACCTCGGCCAGAGAAGGCCGGGTCATCAGACCGCGCTTAGGTCGCTCGACCCGTTCACCCAGGGCTTCGTAGTAGGAGTTGAAGAGGGGTTGAAGGCGCGGATCGACCGGCCGGTAGCCAGGCCGGAGGCCCAGCAGCATGACCTCGAAAAACCAGCTGACGTGACCCAGATGCCATTTCCCCGGGCTCGCGTCGGGCATCGACTGAACCGCCAGATCCTCGGCCGACAGGCCCTGGGCCAAATTCGGCAGAGCCGCACGCACCCGACGGTACCGCTCAAGATCGCTTTCAACGCTCACCGCCACCCCGATGGGCTTTGTCATTCGCACGCAGAGCCTTCCCGCCTCTCGTTCGGCGATCCAGCGCCGACGATATTCAATGCCGGTTGATCGACCCCGGTTCCGCGCGATGTGATGCGCGAGAGGCGGGAACAGTCGTCGGGACGCGACGTTCCTCTGGCGCCCTCGACCCGACGCCGGGTCGTCCGCCAGAGTTCAGGACCTCCGTTGCATGCCCAATGTTCGCGTGCCTGAAGGGCCGCCGACAGCGAGCCCTCGCCATCCAGCCGGCATCATCGACCCGGTCGATTGGCGCGAGATGATCATGGGGTTCATTCCGTCCCTGCGCGCCTTCGCCTTTTCCCTGTCGCGCAACGGAGCAGATGCGGACGATCTGGTTCAGGAGACCCTGACCAAGGCCTGGGCGCACCGGGCCCGGTTCGAACCGGGCAGCAATCTGCGGGCCTGGCTTTTCACCATCGCGCGCAACAGTTGGTACACCAACGCCGCCAAACGCAGACGCGAAGTTCCCGACGAGGAAGGGCGCTACGCCGCCGGTCTGACCGCCGAGGCCAGCCAGGAATGGACGGCCGAACTTACATCCTTGCAGGCGGCGCTGAACGCCCTGCCGCCCGAGCACCGCGAAGCCATCGTCATGGTGGGGGCGGCGGGACTGTCCTATCAGGAAGCCGCCGACATAGCGGGCTGCGCGGTCGGCACGATCAAGAGTCGCGTCAATCGCGCGCGCCATCGACTGGCCTTGCTGCTCGACGAACCCCCGGTCGAAGCTGTCCAAAATGTAATTGAGGGTGACAGCTAGGCAGGGGGAACGCAGGCCTTCCTACCCTGTTTTAGGGACAGACCCGGGAGAGTCGATCATGATGAACCCACTTCATACCCATCCCCGCAACCCGTCCGATCAGGATAGCTCCATGAACACCTCCGAAGAGAGGAGGCCAACCAAGGAACCCGGTTTGAAAGGATGGTTTCATCGCCATTTCGGCGGCGAACCTCCGCACAAACACAGCCCCAACTTCTTCATCAGCGACGTGACGGAGGGCGGCATCGGTTCGCACCATCACCATCAGGTCTATCGACCGGACAAGCGGCACTAACAGTCGAATAGATTCATAGCGGCGTGAGCGGAGGGGCCATGGCGAACTGCCACGGCCCCGTTTTTTTGTCAGCGGCGACCGCCGTGCTTGGCGTACTCCAACCGCGCGATGGTGCGGTTGTGCACCTCGTCCGGGCCGTCGGCGATCCTGAGCGTCCGTACCGTGGCGTAGAGTTCGGCCAGCGGCGTGTCGCCCGAAACCCCGGCCCCGCCGAAGGCTTGGATCGCATCGTCGATGATCTTCAGCGCCATGCGCGGCGCAGCGACCTTGATCTGGGCGATCTCGGACTTGGCCCCCTTGGCGCCGACCTCGTCCATCATCCAGGCGGCCTTGAGCACCAGCAGACGGCACATCTCGATATTGGTGCGGGCCTCGCCGATCCGCTGCTCCCAGACTGAATGTTCGGCCAAGGTCTTGCGGAAGGCGGTACGGGTCAACAGCCGCTCGCACATCAGCTCCAGCGCCTTCTCGGCCGCGCCGATAACACGCATGCAGTGGTGGATGCGGCCCGGGCCAAGCCGCCCCTGGGCGATCTCGAACCCCCGGCCCTCGCCCGCGATCAGGTTCGCGACCGGGACGCGGACGTTGTCCAGCACCACCTCGGCGTGGCCGATCGGCGCCTCGTCATAGCCGAACACCGACAGCATCCGCTCGACGCGGAAGCCGGGCGTGTTCAGGGGAACGATGATCTGGCTCTGCTGCTGGTGGGTGGCGGCGTCGGGGTCGGTCTTGCCCATGACGATGGTCATGGCGACGTTGGGGTGCGCCATATTGGTCGACCACCACTTGCGCCCGTTGACGACATAGTGGTCGCCGTCGCGGACAATGCTGGTCTGGATATTGGTGGCGTCCGACGAAGCCACATCCGGCTCGGTCATCAGGAAGGCCGAGCGGATTTCACCCGCCATCAGGGGCGCCAGCCATCGCTCCTGCTGGGCGGCGTCGCCGTACATGTGCAGGACTTCCATATTGCCGGTGTCAGGGGCGTTGCAGTTGAACACCTCGGCCGACCACAGGGCGCGCCCCATCAGTTCGGCGATGGGGGCGTATTCCAGATTGCTCAGACCCGCGCCGTGATCGCCGGGCAGGAACATATTCCACAGCCCCTCTGCCTTCGCCCTGGCCTTCAGCTCTTCCATGATCGGCGACTGGCGCTTGGGATCAGCGTGGACCTGGGCGCGGTACTCCGCCTCGCGCGGCAGCACCTGCTCGTCCATGAAACGGCGCACCCGCTCCCGCCAATGCTGGCCCCGTTCGCTGGGCTGGAAATTCATGGCTCGTCCCTCCGACAGCAAAACGGCGCGGCCCCGAGGGAGCCGCGCCGCCATTGTTCTGGTTGCTCAGAAACGCATCAGCGCTTCAGCAGCGGCGCCAGCTTCTGGGCGATCATCATATCGCCGGCGATCTTCAGCTTGCCCTGCATGAAGGCCATCATCGGGTCCAGCTTGCCTTCCGACAGGGCGATGAAATCGTCCCACTTCATCGAGACCGTGGCATCGGCGGGCTTGTCGTCGTTACTCACCGAGTTCGGCGCCGAGGCGCCGTCGATGAAGATCTGGCCAACATCGCCCAGGTCCAGCTTGACGGTTTTGCCCAGGCCGGAGTTGTCGCCGACGGCGCCGCGAATGTGTTCGGTGACGGAAGCCAGATCGGCCATGTGCGTCTCTCCCAAGAGAATGTTGAGGCGCAGGCGTAGCCCGCCCCGACGACGGCGCCAAGATCACGCAAGGGAAACGTCTAGAAGGAGAAAAGCCCCCCAGCCGACTGCTGACGCGCGAGGCGCTCGCGCCCCCCAAGCGCTAGCATCATGGAGAAACACGTCGTTCTTGGACGTATCTCCCCTCGCCTGCCCCCTTGCCGAGAATTACGACCGAGGCCGCCCGCCTCCGACCTCATTGACAAAAGTCAGGCTTCAGCGCCCGCTGCCCAACCAGGTTCGATGAATCGCTCAGCCATTGTCCCAATCGGGAGGATCGTTACTTGCCCGCTCACGCTCCAGCCGCTCAACCAAATCCGGATACGCTTCTCGATCTCAAGGCGCTGGACGAGTCCCTAGCCTCCACCGAGCCGTATCCTCACCTTCTGGTCCCCAACCTGCTGGCTCCAGGGGCCTTCGAGCGCCTGGCGGCCGACTACCCGCCGATCAAGGTGTCGGGTTTCGTGACGCTGGACGAAGAGACCTCGACCCCGACCTTCGCCGCCCTGGAGCAGGAGTTGAAAGGGCCGGACCTGACCGAGCGCCTTTCGAGGAAATTCGGGCGCGACATGCATCCCTTCCCCCGCCTGGTGACGGTGCGCCGCTGGTCACAGGCCAAGGAGGGCCACATCCACACCGACTCCGAGCGGAAGGTGATGACGATGCTGATCTACCTCAACTCGGACTGGCACGACTCGTCCGGCGGTCGCCTGCGCGTCCTCTACGACGGCAAGAACTACGATCCTTATGCGCTCGAGGTGCCGCCGCTGAACGGCTCGGCTTTCGCCTTCCCGCGATCCGACCGATCCTGGCATGGACACCTGCCCTTCACCGGCGAGCGTCGCGTGGTGCAGGTCACCTGGCTGCGAGACGCCGAGGCCATGAACCGCAAGGTGGCCAACAATCACCTGCATCAGAAGCTGAAGCGCTGGTTTGGCCGCCTGAAGCCGAGCGCCTGACCGGCGGGTCGGAAATTCGCGTTTTGACCATCGTCAAACTCGCTCCGGTTCGAGCGTGCTGATTGAGAGGTTTGCCGAGAACCGACCTTGACCCCAGCCTTCATCGTTCGGACGCCGCCCGACCATCGCCAGATGGAGGAGGCCGCATGAGCGTCATTCGCAGCGCCCGACGTCCGATCACAGGCCTGCTCAAGATCGG
This sequence comes from Brevundimonas sp. 2YAF1, assembly GCF_052114745.1. Classification (NCBI taxonomy): domain Bacteria; kingdom Pseudomonadati; phylum Pseudomonadota; class Alphaproteobacteria; order Caulobacterales; family Caulobacteraceae; genus Brevundimonas; species Brevundimonas sp. 2YAF1. The sequence goes on from NZ_JBFRFI010000001.1 coordinate 526,172, forward strand.
CTTCTCATTCGCCGCCTTCGCCTTGGCGGTCTGGGTGATCTGGCGCGAGATCCGCGACATTTCCCTCTCTCTGGTCGTTTCGGCTCTGACCCAGATCCCTATGTGGGCCGTGGGCGCGGCGCTGATGCTGACGGCGATCAGCTACGGCTGTCTGGCGATGACCGAGGTCATCGTCACCAGGATCATGGGCTTCAAGGCAAACCCTCGGCGGATCGCCCTGACCGCGATCTCGGCCTTCGCCGTCTCCAACACCCTCGGCCTCAGCCTCGCCTCTGGCGGCGCCGTGCGTCTGCGCGGCTATGAGCCGGCCGGCCTGACGCGGTTTCAGATCGCGCGCCTGACGCTGGTCGTCAGTTCGGCGGTGTCTCTCAGCGGGATCGTCACGGCCGGCTTGACGATCGCCATGGCCCCGTCGGTGTTCGCGCACGCACTCCATCGTTCGAACGTCCTGATCGGCGTCGCGGCGCTCGTGCTGGTCGCGCCGGCCGCGATCTGGTTCGCGGCGTTTCGCTCCTCAAGCCCGCGATGGCTCGGAGGCGGCGGCCCGTCCGTACTGACCTGGCGAGACCGCCTTGCCGCCCTGGCGGCGGGCCTGGGCGACTGGGCGGCGTCTGGCGCGGCCTTGTTCATCCTCTTGCCGCAGCCCACGATCGCCGCCTTCGCGGTCTTTCTGGTGGTGTTCATTCTCGGTTCCCTGGTCAGCGCCGCGTCCGGCGTGCCCGGCGGGCTCGGCGTGTTCGAGGCCGTGGTGATCGGACTGACGCCGCTCGTGGCCCAGACGCATGAGACCGCGGCGGCCCTGCTGGTCTATCGCCTGATCTACAGCCTGGGCCCCGCGACGATCGTCGCGACCACTGTCGTGACGCTCAAGGCCGGCGCTCGGCTGCGCCGCTCGATCGTGCCATGACTCCGTGCGCCACAATCGCCGAGCAGCAGGATGCAGGCGGCCTGTCGAGCGTCGAAGCCGCCGCGCGCCTGCGCCGGGACGGTCCCAACGCCATCCAGTCCAAGCGCGGCCATTCCGCCGCGGCCCTCCTGATTCAGCAGTTCCGTAGCCCCCTCGTCCTCATCCTGGTCATCGCCGCCGTGGTGTCCGGCGTCGTGCAGCAATGGCTCGAGGGCGGCATCATCCTGGCCATTGTGCTGGGCAGCACCCTGCTCGGCTTTGTCCAGGAATACCGCGCTTCCGCCGCCGTCGAAGCCCTGCAACGGCGCTTGGCGCTGAACGCCCGTGTGCGCCGGGACGGCCAGATCCGGACGATTCCGTTCGAACAGATCGTCGCCGGGGATCGCGTGCTGCTGTCCGCGGGGGCCGTCGTGCCGGCCGATGCCCTCGTGCTCGAGGCTGTGGACTTGCTGGTCAGCGAGGCGGCGCTGACGGGGGAATCCTTTCCTGTAGAGAAACGGCCCAACCCGGCGACCGCGCAAGCGCCGACCGCCGATCAGATGGTCTTTCTCGGCACCTCCGTCCGCAGCGGCACAGCCGAGACTCTGGTTCTGCGCACCGGCCTGGCGACACGTTACGGGGCCATTGCGGCGCGGTTGAAGGCTAAGCCCCTCGAAACCGATTTCGCCCGGGGCATACGCCGCTTCGGCGAGATGCTGATCCGAGTCATGCTGGTGGTGGTCATCCTGGTGCTGATCGCCAACCAACTGCTCGGCCGCCCATTCCTGGACTCCCTGTTGTTTTCGGTCGCCCTGGGCGTCGGCCTGTCGCCTGAGTTGCTGCCTGCGGTCGTCAGCGTGACCCTCGCGGCCGGGGCGCGGGATCTGGCCCGCAACGGCGTCATCGTGCGCCGGCTCGAAGCGATGGAAAACCTGGGCGGCATGACCGTCTTCTGCACCGACAAGACCGGCACGCTGACCGAGGGCGACATCATGCTCAAGGGCGCCCTGGACCCCGCCGGCCAGGACTCCGCCGCGGTTCGGCGGCTGGCCTTCATCAACGCCGCCTTCGAGACGGGCATCGAAAACCCCCTGGATCAGGCCGTGGTGGCGGCAGGTCAAGCCGGAGGACTGACGACGGCAGGGTTCACCAAAATTGACGAAATTCCCTATGACTTCATCCGGCGGCGACTGAGCATCGTCGTTCAATCGAACGCGTCGGGCGGCGATCGCCAGATGATCAGCAAGGGCGCCTTCGAGGCCGTGCTCGCCCAGTGCTCCACAGTCAGCGACGGCCAGACGGACGCGCCGTTGACGCCAGAGCGGCAGGCCGTCCTTGAGGCCTGGTATCGGGCGCGCGGCGAGGAGGGACTGCGCGTGCTCGCCGTGGCCACGCGACGCCTGCCGCCGCAGCCCGACTACGGCATGACCGACGAAGTGGACATGCGGTTCGAAGGCTTTCTGACCTTCATGGACCCGCCCAAGGCCGAGGCCGTTCAGGCGATCACCGATCTCGCGGCGCTGGGCGTGTCGGTGAAGGTGCTGAGCGGCGACAACCGCCACGTCGTGGCCTATGTCGCCCGCGCCCTCGGCCTGGCGAGCGATGCGCTTCTCACCGGCGCGGATATCGCCGCGCTGAAGGACGAAGCCCTGTGGGTGCAGGTCGAGCGCACCGTGCTCTTCGCCGAAGTCGATCCCCAGCAGAAGGAGCGGATCGTTCGCGCGCTTCAAAGGCGCGGCCAGTCGGTCGGCTATCTGGGCGACGGGATCAACGACGCGCCCGCCCTGTCGGCGGCGGACGTCGGCGTGTCGGTGGAACAGGCCGTCGATGTCGCCCGAGAAAGCGCTGACGTGGTCCTGTTGAAGCGTGATCTGGGCGTGCTGAAGCGCGGCGTCGAGGGCGGGCGCCGCACCTTCGCCAATACGCTGAAATACCTGTCCATCACCATCAGCGGCAATTTCGGCAATATGGTCAGCATGGCCGTGGCGACGCCGTTCCTGCCCTTCCTGCCCATGCTGGCCAAGCAGATCCTGCTGAACAACTTCCTGTCCGGCCTGCCGTCGATGGCCATATCGTCGGATGCGGTCGACCCGGAGCAGCTTCAGGTCGCCCAGCGCATCGGGACGGCGGACATCCAGCGCTACATGCTGGTGTTCGGCCTGATCAGTTCCCCGTTCGACCTGATCACCTTCGTCCTGCTGCTTCAGGTCTTCCACGCGCCCCAGTCGCTGTTCCAGACAGCCTGGTTCGTGATGTCCCTGCTGACCGAACTGGCCGTGGTCATGGTGCTGCGAACCCGAGGGCGAGCGTGGAAAAGCCGGCCTGGGCGCTGGCTCGTCTGGACAAGCCTCGCCGTGGCCGCGGTCGCCCTCGCGTCGCCCTATCTCGGCCCCGTCTCCCGCCTGTTCGGCTTCACGCCCCTGTCGCCGCTGCTGATGGCAGCCATGCTGGGCGTGGTGTGCGCCTATGTGGCCGTGACCGAGACAGCGAAGGCGTGGTTCTTCCGCGACGCTCGACGCCGTGCAGCGAAACGACCAGAGCAGACGCCGGGCCTGATGCGGTCAGCGGCCAGCCAGCAGCCCTAGGGCCGCTGAAGCTGACCTGCTTGTGCGAGACTTGAGGAAGTCTGGCGGAGACGGAGGGATTCGAACCCTCGGTACCCCTTACAGGGTACGACGATTTAGCAAACCGTTGCCTTCAGCCACTCGGCCACGTCTCCGGCAGGCGGCGTGGATAGCGAGTCGCGCGCCGCGACGCAACCGGGGACCTGCAAACTGTGGCGTTAACGTCGGATAGACAGGCGCTATGCGACGAATACAGCTGTAATCATTGCTTCGGGATCACGCTGTTCGCCTCATGACGTCCGCCGACACCCTCTTTCCCGCTGCGGACGGCTCCGACGTGCAGGCGCGGCGCATCCGCGAATCCGTTTCTGCTACGCGTGATTCGTTCCCAACGTCCGGCAAGGCGCGACGCGGCCCCTTCCGCCCTGACCTCTGGTTGAACACGCGCCAGCGCACCGCCGCCCGGCGGCGCGTCTTCTATTTCCGCGGACTGGATATCGTGGGCGTTGCAGCCGCGACCGTCGTCGCTGTCGCGCGCCTCGCGGACGGAGCCCCTCTGTCGGCGCGGCTGGTTGATGCGGCTCCGCTCGGACTGGGCGCCCTGGCCCTTCTCGTCCTGCTCCGGTCCCTCGGGCTCTATCGGTTCGACAGGGGTCATGGCTTGCGGTCCCATATGGCGTCGATTGCCTGCGTCGTCGCCTTTGGCGCGGCGCTGACCTTCACCCTGGGGTTCGCCCTGCATGGCGCGGCCACGCCGTGGGTCGTCTATGGCCGCTGGAGCGCGGGCGTCATGGCGCTGCTGCTGGCGACCCATGCGGTGTGGAGCCTTCTGGTCGCGGACTGGCGACGCAAGGGCGCCCTGACCCCTAACATCGCGGTGGTCGGCGCCACCCGCCACGCCGAACGCCTGATCCGGGAGGCGCTGCAGCGCCGCGACCTGAACGTGCTGGGAGTGTTCGACGATCGCCTGGCGCGCTCCCCCGACGCGGTTGAAGGCGTGCCGTTCCTAGGCGAAGCGGACGCCCTGCTGAACCACCGGCTGACGCCCTACATCGACCAGATCGTGCTAGCCATCGATCCCAAGGCCGAGACGCGCGTGCGGGACCTCACCGCTCGTCTCGGCGCCCTGCCCATTCGCCTGACCCTGCTGATCGACCCCAAGACTGCCGAGCAGCGCAACGCCGCGCTGGAGAAGCTGGCGCAGGCGCCGATGGCCCCGCTCGAAGGCCCTGTCGACCCCGATCGCCGCGCCTTCCACAAACGTCTGCAGGACGTCGTCCTGGCGTCCACAGCCCTGATCCTGCTCTCGCCGATCCTGCTCGTGATCGGCTTGCTGGTCCGTTTCGACAGCGAGGGTCCGGCCCTGTTCCGCCAGCGCCGGCACGGCTTCAATCAGGAAGAGATCGTGGTGCTGAAGTTCCGCACCATGCGCCACGCCGACGCCGACGCGACCGCCAGCCGCCAGGTCACCGCCGACGACGACCGGATCACGCGCGTGGGCCGGGTCCTGCGCGCCGCCAGCCTGGATGAGTTGCCGCAGTTGCTGAACGTGATCCGGGGCGAGATGTCCCTGGTCGGGCCGCGCCCCCACGCCATCGGCATGAAGACCGGAGCCGTCGAATCCGCCCGTCTGGTCGCCGAATACGCCCATCGCCACCGGATCAAGCCGGGCATGACCGGCTGGGCCGCGATCAAGGGCTCGCGCGGCCCCATGCACACCGCGCCCGAAGTGCGTCGCCGGGTGCAACTCGACATCGACTATATCGAGCGCCAGTCCTTCTGGCTCGACCTGTGGATCATCGCCGTCACCATCCCGGTGCTGCTCGGCGACCGTCTGTCGGTGCGCTGATGTTCTGGCGCGGGGTCCTGGGCTATCTGCCCGCCAACATCATTCAGGGCGTCGTCGGCTTCCTGGCGATCATCATCTACACGCGGCTGCTCAGCGCCGAAGACTTCGGCCGCTACGCCCTGGCCTTTTCGGTCATGACCCTGGCGCATGTGGCGACCTTCAGCTGGCTGGAGGCCGCCATGGCGCGGTTCTGGGCCGCCCAGCGCGACGGCGCCGACATGGCCAGCCATTTCGCCAGCCTGTATCGCACCGCCTTTATCCTGACCGGCCTGTTCCTGCCGCTGGCGGGTCTGGCGATCTGGCTGTGGCCCATGCCGGACGGTTTCCGCCTGCCGATCGCCGTGGCCCTGCTCGGCATCCCCGTGCGCTGCCTGACCAAGCTGGCGCAGGAGCGCTATCGCGCGGCGGGCGAGGTGCGCCAGGCCGCCAGCCTCGACATCTGGAACACCCTGGCCGGCTTCGGCGTCGGCGCGGCCTTCGCCCTGTCGGGCGGCGGGGCCGCCTCGCCGCTGGCGGGCCTTCTCATCGCGCCTCTGTTCGCCCTGCCCTTCATCCTACCCGGCGAGCTGCGCGAGGCGCGCAGCGGCTACGTCGATCGCGAGCGGCTAAGAAACTACGCGGTCTACGGCTATCCCATCGCCGCCTCCCTTGGCCTGGCCCTGGTGCTGGCGTCGACCGACCGCTTCCTGCTGGCCATGTTCATGGACGAGGCCGCCGTCGGCGCCTATCACGCAGGCTACAGCATCGCCAACCGGACGCTGGACGTCCTGTTCATCTGGCTCGGCGCGGCAGGCACGCCTGCCCTGGTCATGGCGCTGGAGCGCGGCGGGCGCGATCAACTGTCCGCCGCCGCGCGGGAGCAGGCCTCAACCCTGATCCTGATCGGTCTGCCCGCCGCGGTCGGCGTGGCCCTGGTCGCGCGCCCGCTGGCCGAGTTCATGATCGGCGAGGATCTCCGCGACGCCGCCGCCCTGGTCACGCCATGGATCGCCCTGTCGGCCCTGCTGTCGGGCGTGACAGTCTATTATTTCCATCAGGCCTTCACCCTGGGCCGCCGCACCGGCTGGCTGCTGGCGGCGATGAGCATTCCGGCGCTGGCCAACGTGATCCTCAACATCGTGCTGATTCCGCGCTTCGGCGTTCTGGGCGCAGCCTGGGCCACGGCCGCAAGCTTCGCCATCGGCCTGATCGCGTCCTGGGCCATGGGGCGTCGCATCCTGCCCCTTCCGGTCCCGTGGAGGTCGCTGCTGACGTGCGGAACAAGTTGCGCGGTGATGGCCGTCGCGGTGTCGCTGCTGCCGCCCATCGGCGGCTTCCCCGAGTTGATGCTCGACGCCTCGGTCGGCGCAGCGGTCTATGGCGCCTGCGCTTTCGCCCTGAATGCTGGGGGGATGCGCGATCTGGCGCGGCGGATCCTCGGTGCGGTCCAGGCGCGGAGGGCGGCCGCATGAGCGTCTCCGCCGCCATTCACGACAATGCGGCCTGGGCCAACGCCCGCCCGGCCCTGTCGGTGCTGATCCCGTTTCTTCGCGACGATCCCGAGCCCCTGATCGCCCTGCTCGACCGCGAAGCGCCGCCTCTAAACGGCATGGCCGAGTTGATCCTGCTGGACGACGGCACGAGCGACGACGCCCTGACCGCCCGGCTAACCGCCCGGATCGCCGTCTGCGCCCTGCCGATCCGCCTGATCTCCCTTTCCACCAATGAAGGCCGCTCCGTCGGACGCAACCGACTGGCGACCGCTGCGCGCGGGTCCAGCCTGCTGTTCCTCGACAGCGACATGCGCCCCGACCACGACCGCTTCCTGCGCACCTGGGCCGCCTTGGCGCGCGACGGACAGACCGCCGTGGCCTTCGGCGGCTTCTCCCTGTTGCAAGCCCCCGACGAGGCGCGCTTCGCCGTCCATCGCAGCATGGCGGCGCGATCCGACTGTATCCCCCATGACCAGCGCGCCCTGCAGCCTGAAAAATACGTCTTCACCTCCAACCTGCTGGTCCGCCGCGACGTATTCGAGGCCGAGGCCTTCGATCCCGGCTTCACCAGCTGGGGCTGGGAAGACGTCGAATGGGCCATGCGCGTCTCACGCCGCTTCAAAGTCGAACACGTCGACAACCCCGCCACCCACATGGGTCTGGACACGGTCGAGACCCTGGCTGCCAAGTACGAGCAGTCGGCGCCCAACTTCGCCCGCGTGGTCGCCCGCCATCCCGACTTCGTCGCCGTCTATCCCAGCTACCGCGTCGCGCGACGGTTGAAGTCCGTGCCGGGCCTGAAGGCTATCCGCCCCCTGTTCAAGCAGGCGGCGGAGCTGCCGGTGTTGCCCGTCGCCCTCAGGGCGTTCAGCCTGCGGCTCTACCGCGTCGCCCTCTATGCGGAGGCGATATGATCCAGCCCTACACGCCCGACGTCAGCCTGGGCGGCAAGCTGCGCCGCCGCTTCGCGCGACTGACGCACCGTCGCCCCGCACGGCTAGCCCTGGCGCGGCCGACCGTCAGCTTCACCTTCGACGACATCCCCGTCAGCGCCGCCCATTCAGGGGCGGAAATGCTGGAGAAGCATGACGCGCGCGGCACCTTCTACGTCTGCGCTGGCCTGTTCGGGCAAATGGGGCACATGGGCCGCTTCGCCGACGCCGCCGAGATCGGCGCCTTGATCCGTCAGGGGCATGAGGTCGCCGGCCACACCTTCGACCACGTGGACTGCCACCTCACCACGCCCGCCGAACTGAGCACGGATCTGGACGCCAACGACACCGCCCTGCGCGGCCTCGGCGCCGCCGCGCTTCATTTCGCCTATCCCTATGGCGAGGTGTCGCCCCGCGCCAAGAAGCAGCTGGGGGGCCGCTACGCCTCCCTGCGCGGCGTCCACAGGGGGCTGGTCCACGACGGCGACGACCAGAACCAACTGCCGGGCGTGGGCATCGAGGGGCCCGATGGCGAATCCCTCGCCCGCGCCTGGATCGACCGCGCCGTGGCCGAACAGGCCTGGCTGATCCTCTACACCCACGACGTGCGCGAAACGCCGTCGCCCTGGGGCTGCACGCCCGACGCCTTGGAGCGGCTGATCGGTCACGCCCGCTCCGTCGGCTGCGACATCCGCACCGTCGGCGAGGTTCTGGCGGCATGAGCGCCCAGGCCGACGTCGCGATCATCATTCCCACCCTGCGCCACCCCGCCAGCCTGGAGCGGGCCGTCCTGTCCGCGCTGGCCCAGACCGGCGTCTCGGATCGCCTGAGAGAGATCGTCGTCGTCGACAACGACCCCCAGGCCAGCGCCCGCGACGTCACGGCGCGCCTCGCCGCCGACGCCGGCGTGCCGGTAATCTGGCGCCATGCGCCGCGCCCCGGCGTCGCCACCGCCCGCAACGAAGGCCTCGCCGCCACCACGGCCCCGCTGATCGCCTTCCTCGACGACGACGAGGCCGCCTCGCCCTCCTGGCTGGCCGCGCTGATCTCGGCTCAAATTTTAACGGGCGCCGACGCCGTCTTCGGTCCCATTCGCGGCCGCGTGCCGGACGAAACCGGCTGGACACGCCCCTATCTGGAACGCTTCTTCGGTCGCGAAGGCCCTGATCGCACCCAGTTGATCGACGCCCCCTATGGCTGCGGCAACGCCCTGCTGGTGCGAGCGACCGCCCTGCCCAGCGCAACGCCCTTCAACACCGCCGCCGATCAGTCGGGCGGCGAGGACGACGCCCTGTTCGCGGCGCTGGCGGCGCGTGGCGGCCGCTTCGGCTGGGCAGCTGACGCCTGGGTCGACGAGTTCGCGCCGCCGCATCGCGCCAGGCTGCGCTACGCCCTGACGCGCGCCTTCGCCTATGGCCAGGGACCCAGCCAGACCGCCGCCGCCGCGCGCGACTGGCCGGGCGTCGCGCGGTGGATGGCGATCGGCGCCGCGCAAGCCCTGGTCTGGAGCGTAACCGCTCTGGCGCTGACGCTGGTCCGGAGTCCGACGCGCGCCGAGGCGCTGGACCGCACCGCGCGAGGAACCGGAAAAATCTTCTGGATGAAGGGCTTAGAGCCTCGTTTTTACGGCATACACGAACTGGCGCGGCTGGACCGCCAAGGCGCCGCACAGACCGTCAGCTAGCCCGTCAGACGGCTCAGGATCGACGGCGGCGTCCAGGTCGAGCGGTTCATCACCACCCCGGCGATATGGCCGCCCACGGCGCCGATCTCGTCGCGCAGGGCTACGGCCTCTCCGGCCGCCGTGGCTTCCGCCGCGACCACAATGATGGTGGCGTCGATGAAGGGCGCAAGCGTGATCGCCATGTCGCTTCGATCCGCCGCCGGCGTGTCGATGACGACGGTGTCGGCGTGGGCGCGTAGAGCGCTCCAGTAGCGCGCCTCGCCCAACGGCTCGACCCGCTGACCGGCGCGCGTCAACTCCGTATGGAATCGGGTCACGTACAGACGCCCGCCCAGACAGGCCCGCGCCGTCATCAGCCGCGCCGGGGCCACCGGCCGACCGTCGCGGCCGCGCATGGGCGGCGTCACGGCATAGAAGGCCGAACCGTCGGGCGAGGCCTGGACCGGCGCGGCGAGCCGCCCGAACCGCTCGGGTTCGGCGGCGACGGCGTCTGCCTGCCCCTGTTGCGCCAGATCGCCGTCGATCAGCCAGACCGGCCTGCGTGCGCGGACCGCCGCCAACCGCGCATATTCGCGCGCCACGGTCGAGACGCCCTCGCCCGAGGTCGCCGAGACGAACTGGATCACGCGGCCGCGATGAGCCGGCGCTGGCCCCAGCGCCGCCCAAAGTCCCGCCATTTCCGTCGTCAGATCGACCATCGAATCGGTTACGCGCTCGCCCTCAAGGCGTCAGCTTTAGCATGGCCGGACATCGGCGGATCAGGCCCGCTTCATCGGGACCACGGCCAGGACGGGCAGTTGCAGCGTCCGGCTGGCCGTCGATGGCATGGCAAAGCCGCGCCGCAGGAAGACCCGCAGCAGCCCGACGCACAGCGCCGTGAATCCGGCGAACAGAAAGACCCCGATCAGCAGCGGAAGCTTCAGGCTCTTGCCCTTGGACGGCGGCTGGGCGCGTTCGATCACCGTGACGTTGTCGGCCCCGGCCTTGACCAGTTCGTTGTCGGCGCGACTCTGCGTCTCGCGCAGTTGGAACTCGCGGATCGAGGCTGACAGCACCTCACGATTGCCCGACAGGGTGGCGTTGCGCGATTCCAGTTCGGTCAGGCGCGCCTGACGCTGGCGCAGGTCCGTCACCTGACGATCCAGAACCGCCAGCCGCGCCGCCAGGGCGTCGCGATCGGCCTGGGCGTTGATGCGCGTCGTCTCCAGCTCGGTCCAGATCGGATTCGGCCCGGTGCGAACCTCCTTGGCGCCGACCGCCGTGCCGGTGCCGACATAGGCTTGCAGCTGGGCGATCTGGCCTTCGAGCTCGCGCACCGGTTGGGCGTCGGGCTGATAGCGCGCCAGCAAGCCCTCGCGCTGCGTGCGCAGTTGCAGGATCTGATCCTGCGCCGAGATGTTGAGATCCTGCTGCAGAGCGATCTCAGCGGGGGTGCGCGCCTGCTGGCCCACCAGGGTCGCCAGCCGCTGTGACGCCTGGTTCAGTTGGGCTTGCAGGCTCATGCGTTCGGCGAAGGTCGACTGATAAGTCCCCGCCAGGGTGGCCTTGGCGGTGGCGAAATCGCCGATGTCGTTGCTGCGCAGGAAGGCCTCATAGGCCCGGTCCGCGTCGGCCAGCTCGCCTTCGAAGGTCTGACGCTGGGTCTGGATCGCTGGAGTCGCGCGGTCCTGAAACACTTCGCGCCGATAGGTCAGATACTGGTCGATCACCGTGTTCAGCACGCGCGCCGACAGGGCCGGATCATCGCTCTTGTAGCTCAGGCCCACGACCGGGCTCAGCGGCGCCGCCGTCACGGCCAGGCTGGCCGCCACGGCGCGGACGGCCGACGCTTCCTGCGCCTCGGGCGTGCCGGTCGCGCGCTTGCCTTCCTGGAAGGTCTCGACGCCCAGGGCGCGGACCACGCGCTGCTTGACCTCAAGGCTGTTCAGGATGGCCGCTTCCGACTGCGCCACCTCGCCCGCGGCAGGCGGCGACGCACGATCCGTGGCGCCCACGCGCGGCTGATAGACATATTCCTGACCGACGCCGACAAACAGACTGGCCCCGGCGGTGTAGGTCTTCTTCAGCGTCAGGATGGCCGCCGCGCCGATGACGAACAGGACGACGAACACCAGAATCATCACCAGCAGTTCGCGGAACAGCAAGGCCACGACGTCCATGACGCCATACCGCGGCCGGGCTGCTGCATAGGCTGTCGAACGCATGAACGGGGCGAATCCACTGAAATCGTCGCCTGCACCTTTGCGGGGCCTGCGTTAACCACGCGTTACCCATAACCGTTCAGCTTCATATCAGCTCGAATTCCAGCCTGGTCCCCGCCTCCATGATTCCTGATCGCCGCCTTGTCCTGATGGGTCTGGCCGCCAGCCTGACCGGCTGCGCGGGCGCGGCGACGGGTGACGCGCGTCGCGTGCAAGGCGTACCCGCAAGCCGGTTCCCCGACGTCCCCTTCGCCGACTGGACCGACGTAGAGCCGGAATACCTGCTCTATCCCGGCGACGAGATCGAGGTGGCGACCCCGACGGCCAGCGAACTGACCCGCCAGTTGAAGGTCGGACCGGACGGCCGCGTCTCCCTGCCCCTGCTCGGCCACGTCATGGCCGCCGACCGCACCCTGTCCCAACTCGAGGCCGACATTTCAGCAGGTTACGCCACTCAGCTTAGACGCCCCGAGGTCGAGGTCACCCTGCGCGCGGCCGGCCCGCTCAAGGTCTGGGTCGACGGCGAGGTGCGCAATCCGGGCGTCTTCGACATGCCCGGCGACATCGACGCCCATCAGGCCGTGATCCTGGCCGGTGGCGCTCTGCCCTCGGCCAGGCTGCAACAGGCCGCGCTGATTCGGCGCGGACCGGGCGGGGTGCGGATGATGCGCGTGGTCGACCTGCGCCCTCGCCGAGGCGAGGTGGTCGCCCTGCGTCGCGGGGACATCATCTATTTGCCGCGCACGACTTTGGGCGAACTGGCCGCCTTCTTCACCCAGGTGAGAGCGGCCCTGCCCATCGGCTTCAACTACGCCCTGAACGGCGGCTACGCCTCGACCTGACGGGTCCTCCATGGGTCGGGACGAGAGGCCGCCGCCCCAAAACCCTTTCAGCGAAGAACGTGCATTGACGCTGGTCAATGGCCGCCCCCTCGTCAGGATGATAGGCTTTCCGAGAACATGGGTCAGGAGAGCGGCATGAAGGGTTTCGTCGATAACATCGACCGACTGACGGTCGACAACAAGGATTTCAGGCGCGTGCTCTACACGGGCAAACACCTGCAACTCGTCCTGATGGCCCTGCGTCCTGGCGAAGAAATCGGCGAGGAAGTCCATGACGACCATGACCAGTTCTTCCGCATCGAAAAGGGCGAAGGCGAGGTCTGGATCGACGGCGCCTGCACCAGGATCAAGGCCGATGACGCCATCATCGTGCCCGCCGGCGCCCGTCACAACGTCGTAAACACGGGCGACAAGAAGCTGAAGCTCTACACCGTCTATGGTCCTCCGGATCACAAGGACGGGATTGTGCGCGCCACCAAGTCGGATGCCGAGGCCGGCGAAGAACATTTCGACGGCGTCACGACGGAACCCTAAGGCGGCCGAGGCCGTCCGTCAGGCGTTGATGATCACCTTCAGCGCCTTGGTCTCGGCGGCGCGGCCGAAGGTGTCGTAGGCGTCCAGAATCTGGTCGAGCGTAAAGCGGTGCGTGATCAATCGGGTCGGATCGATCCGGCCGGATCGCACCGTCTTGAGGAGCATCGGCGTCGTCGCCGTATCCACCAGCCGGGTGGTGACGGCGATGTTCCGGGACCACAGGGTTTCGAGGTGCAGGTTCACCGCCTTGCCGTGAACGCCGATGTTGGCGATGACGCCGCCGGGCGCGACCAGTTCCTCGCACAGCTCGAAGGTCGCCGGGACGCCGACGGCCTCGATGGCGGTGTCGACGCCTCGACCGCCGGTCAGGGACGACACCGTCTCCGCCGCCTTGCCGTCGCTGCTGTTGATCACCTGCGTGGCGCCGAAACGACGCGCGATTTCCAGACGGCTGTCGTCCAGATCGATCATGATGATCTCGGCCGGAGAGTAGAGCTGCGCCGTCAACAGGGCGGCCAGTCCGATCGGCCCGGCGCCGACGATGGCCACCGTCGAACCAGGGGCGACCTTGCCGTTCAGAACCCCGCACTCGAATCCCGTCGGCAGGATGTCGCTGAGCATCACCATCGCCTCTTCGTCCGCCCCCTGCGCGATCGGATAGAGACTGGTCTCGGCATGAGGAATGCGGACGTATTCCGCCTGGGTCCCGTCGATCGCGTTGCCCAGAATCCAGCCGCCGGTGGTGCAGTGAGAATACATGCCCCGGCGGCAATACTCGCATTTCCCGCAGGAAGAGATGCAGGAGATCAGGACCCGGTCGCCGGGCTTGAACGTCGTGACGGCGGCGCCGATCGCCTCGATGACCCCCACGCCCTCATGGCCCAGAATCCGGCCTGGCGCGCATGTCGGGACATCGCCCTTGAGAATGTGCAGGTCGGTGCCGCAGATCGTGGTCTTGACCACCTTGACGACGGCGTCGCCGGGGGCCTGGATCACGGGCATGGGCCGGTCTTCGAGGGCCTTCTGGCCCGGCCCCTTGTAAACGAGCGCCTTCATGGTGCGGACTCCTCCTCCGGCACGATGCCGGTATGCGCCGCTCGACCGGGCGACGCGACGCCGACCCTCGCGCCTTTCCGCCGGGATCGAGTTGATCGACGTCAAGTTCCGTCGCGCGGCGCCAGAGCGGTTCACCCCCGAATTTCGCGAGGCGAATTGACGATGATCAAGGGCCAATGCGGGAAAGAGGCGCGTTCTTCGGCCCTGGAGAACGCCAATGAGAAGCCCCGCCCCCGTCTTTACCCCGACGTCCGTTGGAAGCCCGTTTTCACACTCGTCCAGACGCAGGGCGCTGGTCGCCGCCGCCCTTGGCGCCGCGCTCGCGGCCTGCTCCACGGCGACCCCCTACCAGCCGATGGGCGCGCCCTCGTCCGAGGGGGCGGGCGGCTACAGCGATGTCCAGCTCCAGCCTGACCGCTGGCGGGTCACCTTCGCGGGCAACAGCCTGACCTCTCGCGATACGGTCGAAACCTATCTCCTCTATCGCGCCGCCGAGCTCACGGTTCAGTCCGGCTATGACTGGTTCACCACGGCGCAGCGCAGCACCGACGCCACCACACAGGCATACGCCTATCCCATCGATCGCCCCTGGGGGCCGGCCTGGGGGCCGCGTTGGCGTTACCACGACGGCATCGGCGTCTGGCGGCGCTGGGACCCTTGGGGTTCAGATCCCTTCTTCGATGTCGATCTGGTCACCCAGTACGAAGCCTCGGCCGAGATCATCATGGGACGCGGGGCCAAGCCCGCCGACGATCCTCACGCGTTCGAGGCCCGCAGTCTGATGGACGCCCTGTCCAGCCAGATCGTTCGTCCCCGCTGATCCCGACAAATTCCTCCGCGCTGCGGCGACGCAGGCCTCGGAACGGCCTTCGCCTCCAGAAGGCGGGCGCAAGAACGGCCCCCGCTAAGCCACCCGCCTTCATGCCCCCCTTCGAGCCTACGCCTAGCCCGGCTTCACCTGGATGCGATGCGCCTTGGATTGGGCGTGCTGGCTCTTGGGGATGTCGATATCGAGCACCCCGTTCTTGATCCGGGCCTCCACCCGGTCGGCGTCGACTTCCTGATCCAGAGGAATCCGGCGTTCAAACCGTCCATAACTGCGCTCGGTATAGCAACGTCCCTCGCTGCTCTCGCTATGGGTGTCGCGCCGCTCGCCCTGAAGCACCAGGACATTGTCGTTCAGGTCGATCTGGATGTCCTTTTGCTCGAGGCCCGCGAGGTCGGCGGTGACATGATAATCCTTTTCGGTCTCCCTGATTTCCAGACTGGGCCAGAGCCTGGCGCCGTCGGAACCCTTGGATCGAAGCTCGGGCATGCGCCAGAAATCGCCCATCAGCCGGTCCAGTTCTCGCTGCATCGGCGAAAATGGATCCCGGTCGAAAGCGCCCAGCAGGGACGAGGGTTGAGGGATAAGGCTTTGGGTCGGCATGACGGCGTCTCCATTGAGCCCCCGAGGCCTCAACCGGCTTCGGTGCAGGAAGTTTCCTCGCGGAGCGGAGAACGACCGGGCGGCGGGACCATATCGATCCTGCCCGTCCCGTCCGTGACTTGACGGACGTCAACCCACCCGAGCGCCGATGGGGCAAGATGAACGATCCCCACAGGGAGATCGAAGCCGTGACGGAAGATTCAACAGGCAGCGCCGTCGCGCGCCTGAGCTTGACGGCCGGGTCCTGACCATGGATCGGCGCCCGCCCCTGTTCGAGGACCGCGCCGAGGCGGGACGGCGGCTGGGCGATGTGCTGACCGGATTGAACACCCATGATCCGGTGATCTACGCCCTGCCCCGGGGCGGGGTCCCCGTGGCGTTCGAGATCGCGCGGCGTCTGGACGCGCCATTGGACCTGGCCCTGGTGCGCAAGATCGGCGCGCCCGGCTACCCCGAACTGGCGCTGGCGGCGGTGTTCGACGGCGACCAGCCTCATATGGTGATCAACGAGTCCGTCCGGCGAACCACCGCGGCCAGCGACGCCTATCTGGCCCAGGCGCAGGCTCGCGAACTGGCCGAGATCGAACGCCGCCGCGCCCTCTATTTCGCCGGAAGAACCCGACCCGATCCGCGCGGGCGGACCGCCATCGTGGTCGATGACGGCCTGGCGACGGGGGCGACGGCGCGGGCCGCCGTTCAGGGATTGCGCCAACAGGGCGCCGCGACCGTGATTCTCGCCGTGCCGGTCGCACCGCCCGAGGTGGCCGCCGCGATGCGCGAAGCGGTCGACGTCCTGGTCTGTCTGGAGGAGCCTTCGATCTTCCGCAGCGTCGGCGAGGCCTATGCCGACTTCCATCAGTTGGAGGACGAGGAGGTGCTGGATCTGATGACCCGCGCGGCCGCCTTCGGAGCAGACCGGGACGGCTAGGCACAGTCAGCGCAGATAGTCCTCGAACCAGCCGACGGCCAGACGGATCGCCGCCTCCAGCGTCCCCGGCTCTTCGAACAAATGGGTCGCGCCCGGCACGACCGCCACCCGGCTCGGCCCTGCGATCTGCTGTTCCGCCTCTCGGTTCAAGGTCAGGACGAGTTCGTCGTCGCCGCCGACGATCAACAGGGTGGGCGCCGTGACGCGCGCCAACGCCTCGCCAGCCAGATCGGGCCGTCCGCCGCGCGACACCACGGCGGCGACCGTCTCAGGCCGATCCGCCGCCGCCCTGAGCGCCGCGGCCGCCCCTGTGCTGGCCCCGAACAGGCCCAGCGGCAGGTCCGCCAGATCGGGCCGGGCCCTGGCCCAGTCGATGGTCTGGACCAGCCGTTCGGCCAGCAGGTCGATGTCGAAGACGTTGGCGCGGTTTCCCGCCTCCTTCTCCGTCAGCAGATCGAACAGCAGGGTGGCCATCCCTTCCCCGACAAGGACCTGGGCGACCTCCCTGTTCCGGGGGCTGAACCGGCTGGAGCCGCTGCCGTGGGCGAAGATCACCAGGCCGCGCGGCCGGGGCGGCTTTCGAAGATCGCCAGCCAGATCCAGCGGCGGGATCAGGACGGCTTCGGCGGAAGGGGCGGCGTCGGCGGGCATGGCGGCCTCCTGAACCACCGTCAGAACCGACGACGGGTGAGCGCAAGTCTAGTTCGACGCCTCTCCTCGACATTGACGGGCGTCAAGGCGAGGCGGCGGAAAGCGGCTCAGATGCGCAGATGACCGCCCCCTCTTCACTCCAGATCGAGGAGCTCGCCGCGCTCGTGCGCAGGTCTTCCCTGCCGCTACCGCCCGTCGCCGAAGAGGATTTCGCCGCCGCCTTCGATCGCTTCGGAAATGCGCGGGTGGTCCTGCTGGGCGAAGCGACCCACGGCACGCGGGAGTTCTACAAGGCGCGGGCGGCGATCACGCGACGGCTGATCGACCGGCACGGCTTCCGCATCGTGGCGGTCGAAGGCGACTGGCCCGACGTGGCCGAGTTGGACCGTTTCATCCGCAACCGCGGAGTCTGGGGCCAAAGGGACAGTTTTCCCAATTTCCCCCGCTGGATGTGGCGCAACGTCGAATTCGTCGCCTTCGTGCACGCCCTGCGCGCCTGGAACCTGGAGCGGCCCATGGCGGACCGCGCCGAACTGCGCGGCCTGGACGTCTACAGCCTGTCGCAGTCGCGCCGCGAGGTTCTGGACTATCTGGACCGGGTCGATCCCCAGGCGGCGGGCGAGGCGCGCCTGCGCTACGGCTGCCTCAGCCCCTATCTGGACCAGCCTCAGCGTTACGGCGCGGCGGCGCGCTTGGGGACGGTCGACTGCGAGGACGCGGTCGTCGCCCAACTGGTCAGCCTGCTGCGTCATCGGCTCGACTACAGCCGCCAGGACGGCGAGGACTATCTCGATGCGGCTCAGAACGCGCGCGTGGTGCGGGCGGCCGAGGCCTATTACCGCGCCATGTATCGCGGCTCGGTCGAGAGCTGGAACCTGCGCGACAGCCATATGTTCGAGACGCTCGGCCATCTGCTGCAGGCGCGCGGTCCGGGAGCCAAGATCATCGTCTGGGCGCATAATTCGCACCTGGGCGACGCCTCCGCCACGGCCATGGGCGAGGCCGGCGAATACAATCTCGGCCAGTTGTGCCGCGAAGCCTTCGACCGGGACTGCGTGTCCATCGGCTTCGGGACCGACCGGGGACAGGTGGCGGCGGCGGACGACTGGGGCGGCCCCCAGGAGTTCAAACAGATTATCCCGGCGCGCCGCGATAGTTGGGAGCATGTCTTCCAGCAGGCCGGCATGGGCCGGTCGCTGACCGATTGGCGCGCCGATCCTGGCCTGGCCGAGGCCTTGGGCGGAACCCGGCTCGAACGCGCCATCGGCGTCATCTACCGACCCGACACGGAGCGCAGCAGCCACTATTTCGACGCCCGGCTTTCGGCCCAGTTCGACGCCTATGTCTGGTTCGAAGAGACGGAAGCCGTGACGCCGCTGGCCGGGGCGCCGCCGGAAGGCGCGCCGGACATCTATCCCTTCGGCCTTTGACCGGCGAACCGCCCGGTGATCGAGGCGCGCTGGATCGGCGCGAACAGACCGCTCCCTGCCCGCGTTGAGCGAGGCGCGACGCCAGCGAGGTCAGGATGCCCGGCTACACCCTCTATTATTGGTCCGCGCCCTTTCGCGGCCAGTTCGTGCGCGCCGTCCTGGCCTTCGCAGGAAAGCGCTGGTCAGAAGCCGGCGACGACGCGATCGCCGCCCTGATGGAAGGCCCGCCAGAAGACATGCCGGTTCCGTTCATGGGTCCGCCGGTATTGGTCGACGAGACCGCGGGGGTCGCTATCTCCCAGATGCCGGCGATCATCTTCTACCTCGGAGAAACGCTCGCGCTTCTACCAACGGCCCCGGCCTTGCGCGCGCTGACGATCAAGGTGGTCAACGACGCGAACGACGTCATCGACGAACTCACTCTGGATGGGGGCCGCCAGATGTGGACCGATAAGCGATGGGCCGCCTTCGTCCCCCGGCTGAGAAAGTGGATGGCGCTGTGGGACGACCTGGGACGGCGACATGGCCTGAACGCCCGTTCCGGCTTCCTGCTCGGCGGCGACGCTCCCGGTGTCGCTGATGTGGTCACCGCCACCCTGTGGGCGACGCTGTCCGAGCGGTTTCCGCAGATAGGAGCGATCCTTGAGGACGCCGCGCCCATGACGGCGGGCTTGACGCGTCGCGTCTCGACCTTGCCCCCGCTCGCCCAACTGGCCGAACGCGCGGGGCACGAGTACGGCGAGGTCTATTGCGGCGGCCTGATCGAACAATCCCTTCGCAAGGTGTTGGGATCGAGAATCGCCAAGACAGACCTCTAGAACCAACCGGCCTCTTTCAGCACTGGACCATAGGTCCTGCTCACCGGCGCCGTGAGGCCGCCGACGAGGCGCATCTCGCCCGCGCCGCGCCGCCAACGCACGTCCTCCACCGTGTCGGCCGCCACCCACCATGAGCGGTGGACCCGCCAGCCGTGGGCCCGCGCCAGTTCATCCAGGGCGTCGCCGAAACGCAGGGTGATCAGCTCCGCGCCGGCGTCGGTATGGACCTTCAGGTAGTGGTCGTGCGCCTCGATCGCGATCAGCCGCGCTCCGCGACGTTTCGCCGAAAGCCGACGCCGGAAAGCCGCCTCGGCCTCGGGCAGCGGCGCGGCGATGACGGTTCGCGTTTCGACTTGCGCGGGCGAGCGCCGCCAGACCAAGGCCCGGACCACCATCACCGCCAGAGAAATAGGCCACACCTGCCAGAGCAGCCGCAGGTAGCCTGGCCAGCCGAACGGCCCGCCCATGAGAAGGTGGTCAGTGGTCATCACCAGCAGCGACACCGGCGGCGTCATGAGCACTGAGACCACCGCCACCCGTCGCCAGATCACAGCCATGCGCCGGCTCAGCAGTCCGTCCACCCAAATTCCGATCAGTCCCCCGCCGACCATGCAGATCATCCAGTAGACATAGCGTCCCACGATGGGCGCGTGCTCCGAGGCGAACGGGCCCAGGAACCCCATCAGCAGGCCGATCGCGATCAGCATGGCCAGGTCTATGGCCCACCGCCGCGCCATATCCCCCGCCCCTCTCGCCCCACCGTTCATGCCGTCCCGTTCGCGTAACCTTGGCGCCGTTCGCGCAGCGAGGCCTAGCGAGCGGCCGCCCGGTCGGCAATGGCGTTCAGCGAAACCGCCAACGAGGACCTCCGCTTGACCACCACCATCGCCACGCCCCCGACCAGAACCCCGTCCTGGCGCGCCCGCATCGCCTGGATGCTCCTCGCCCTTCTCTGCCTGGGGATCGCCGGTTATTCCGCGCGCTACCTGCTGCATCCGCCACAGACGCCGGCCCAGGCGCTGGGCAACCCGCTCGGGGTTCCGTGGCTCTTCATCCATATCGCCGGCTCAATCACCGCACTGCTGCTGGGCTCGCTGCAGTTCCTGCCCGCCTTGCGCCGGGGCCAGGGTCGAGGCTTTGGCCCGCCGCACCGCTGGACTGGACGGGTCTATGTCGCGGGATGCCTGGTCGGCGGCGCGGCGGGCCTCATCCTGGCGCCGGGCTCCTCCGCCGGCCCGATCGCCTCGGCGGGCTTCGGCAGCCTGGCTGTCATCTGGGTCGCCGGGACCCTCCTGGGATGGCGCGCGGCCGTGCAGGGCCGCTTCGCCGAGCACCGCCGCTGGATGATCCGCTCCTGGGCGCTCACGCTGGCCGCCGTCACCCTGCGGCTCTACCTGCCGCTGGTCATGGTCCTGGATCTGCCGTTCTTGCCTTGGTACCGCGCCATCTCCTTCCTGGCCTGGGTCCCCAACCTGATCGCGGCGGAGCTTTGGCTGCGACGCACGCAGGCGCGCGTCCAAACCCGGCCAGGACGTCTTGGAGAAGCATAGTAGCGCGCGCTACGTCCAAATTCCGCTCTCGACCCATCTGAGACATTCAGGCCGTCTGTTGTGGGCGCGAACTGTTGAGCTTTTCCGGCAGCCCCGTCAGGGTGCATCCATGCGCCTCAGAACCCTGCTCGTCCTAGGCCTCCTGGCTCTCGCCGGATGCGCCCCATTTCCGAAGGGGCCGCCCCTGATCGGTTACGATCCGGCACCTTATGGCGACGCCTTCCGGGCTGCGGCGACGGAAGCAGTCATCCGCAGCAAGCTGGGCGAAGGCTTCTACGAGGTCTTTGGGGATAAGGCCTATACGTTGGGCCAATCCGGGCTATGCGCGGAGGACACGCTCCAGCACTTCTTGTCGCTGCAGCACGGTTGTGCACTGCTCGGTCCTGGCGACAGTCCCGACTGCCGCGAACTCGACCTTTGCATACGGCTCACAGTAGGCAGCAGGCTATTTAAGGACCCAGAGGTCAGGTCGGCTGTCGAAGCCGCTTTGCTGCGGCCCTGCGATGCGCTCACTCCGCCTCAGGACCTTCCGTATGCACGCTGGCCTTCGGCCATTGGCAAGCCAGCGACCGCTAGTTGGGGACTGCTCCGTTGTGGCAGTCGGCGTCAGGTGGTGGGGAGCGATATCGCGTTTCACGAGAACGGCGCCCAGACCGTCATTTCCTTCACCTTTAGCCTCGCTCGAAGGTAAGCAGCGCGCTGGCGATAAGGTCCGCTTCCCACCCTTTGCGGACATTCGCGGGTCCGCTCTTGGGGACCTAGGATCAATGTCCAGCGAGGGTACCGATCGAAAGGCAGCGTTTTGCCTCTCGGACGAGTGTAAAACTCGTCCAGCCCAAACGGGCTTAATCCATGGTCGGGGCGAGAGGATTCGAACCTCCGACCCTCTGGTCCCAAACCAGATGCGCTACCAGGCTGCGCTACACCCCGAACCGATGGAGCGCCCTCATGGCACGGCGGGCGCCGCGCCGCAACGCGCTTGCGCCCTTAATCCACATCAGGGACGAAAGAAGGGGTGTCGAACCCGGTCGCCCGGCTTGGCGCCGATCTCCGCGGCGCGGCCGGCGCGCAGCTCCAGCACGCCGTTGGCGGCGCCGTTCGACGGCAACGGCGTTTCCGAATAGGGCGTGGCGTGGGCGGCGATCGACACGATGCGCCCCTGAGGATCGATATAGATGATGTCCAGCGAGCTGGGCGTGTTCTTCATCCAGAAGTTCTGTTCGGCGGCTACCGGGAACTGGAACAGCATCCCCCGATCGTCTTCCAGCGGCGGACGGTACATCAGGCCGCGCTGGCGCTCCGCCTCGTCGTCAGCGATCTCGACCAGGAACTTGTGCTCGCCGGAGGCGGTGACGATGCTCAGCGGCTCCAGCGCGCGTCCAGCCGCGTCGACCGGCCCGTTCTGGGCGCAGGCCGAAGACAGGCTCGCCGCGGAAAGCGCGACCGCCAGCAAGATACGACGACTGAAATTCATGGTTCGGCCCCTCGAAGGGCGAATCCTATTCGCCCGGTCTGATATCGGCCACCACCAGGCCCTTGGGCCCTTCGGCGAACCGCACCTGCACGGCGTCGCCGGGGACCAGGTCATCCAGCCCGCAGCGCCGCAGCGTTTCAACGTGGACGAAGATATCGCCAGCCTGACCGTCGCGCACCACGAATCCGTAGCCCTTGGTCCGATTGAACCATTTGACGACCGCCGTCTCCAGCGGAGCGCCAGGAGGAAGCTCGAAATTCGCTCGCGCCGACGCGGCCGGACGCGCAGTTTCCCGGCGAACCGGCGACGTCAGGCCCTCGCCCAGATCCACGATGCGAACCACCTGCCAGCCCTTGGCCCGGCGCGCGCAATCACAGGTCACAGGCGCGCCTTCGGACACGGTCTCATGACCGCCGTCGCGCAGACTGCTGACGTGCAGCAGCACGTCCTTGAGATCCGTCAGATCCGGCTGGTCGGGCACGATGAAACCGTACCCCTTGCCCGGATCAAACCATTTGACCGTGCCGGCGATACGAACGATCTCCGACGCTTCAGTCCCTTCGAATTCCGTCACTTGCCAAACCCCCGCCTGAAAACAACTCAGGCGGATTACGATTAACACGGTTCTTTGAACCGCGGAAAATCAAAAATGACGGTTTTAAAGCCAAGCGTAACCATAACTCGGTCGCAGCCGTATGGCGGCAGCGACAAGCGAGGCCGCGCGACGAGTTCAGCGATGTTGGGGAAGGCTCCGCGTGGCAGTCCCTAGGGGAGTCGAACCCCTCTTTTCAGGTTGAAAACCTGACGTCCTAACCGATAGACGAAGGGACCGCTGCGCGGAGGAGCGGCCTGATAGCCGCCCCTATCGGACGACGCAAGCCTGTTTTCCAACTTTCCGAACAAAGACATCACATCGGGGTCGCGCGCACGAAAGCAGGAGCCCGATCAAGGGCGAAACCGATAACGATGTCAGGGGAAGGAAAGCTCCGCGTGGCAGTCCCTAGGGGAGTCGAACCCCTCTTTTCAGGTTGAAAACCTGACGTCCTAACCGATAGACGAAGGGACCGCTGCGCGGAGGACCGGGGTAATAGCCGTCGATTCCGACGCTTGCAAGCGCCTGCGGCTCCGTTTGTGCGACTTTTTCAAAGACCTGCGCTCGGCGGCGCCGCTTAAGCCATGCGCGGGTCGGCCACATCCTCGATCTCGAATTGCACGCCACGACGGCCGTTCCAGTCGTCGGCCTTCAACCGCCCGACCAGGTTCAGCCCGCCCTGCCCCGCCAGCAGCGCCCTGCCCGACGGCAGATCGGCGCAGCGCCAGGCGATGGCTCGCACCGAGGCCCCGTCGGCCCCCACCAGACGACACCGCACATGGCCGCCGTTCATGGCCGCAGGCTCGCGCGCCTGCACCCCCTCCAGCGCGAACAGGGGCTCGGGGTTGGCGGGACCAAAGGGCGCCATCTGCTCAAAGGCCTCGAACAGGTCGCGCGTCGCCGCGCGCGGGTCGATCAGGGCGTCCACCTCGACCCAGTCCTGGGCCACGGCCTCGGCGCGCTCGCCCGACAGACGGTCGTTGAGGAAGGCGCGCAGTTCGTCGATCCGGTCGGCCGCGACCGTCAGGCCCGCCGCCATGGCGTGGCCGCCCCCGGCGATCAGCACGCCTTCATTCCACGCCGCCTGAACCGCCCGGCCCAGGTTCATGCCCGGCTGCGACCGGCCGGAACCCTTGCCCAGGCCGTTGATGGCGTCGACGCCGATCACCACGACCGGCTTGCGCCAGCGCTCGCGCAGACGCCCGGCGACGATGCCGACCACGCCCGGATGCCAATCCTCGCCCGAGATCACGACCAGGGCGGACTCGTCATTGTGCGCGCCCGTCGCCTCGACCCGGCGCACAGCCTGTTCCGTCACCTGGGCCTCGACCTCGCGGCGGGCGATGTTCAGGGCGTCCAGTTCCTGCGCCAGCGCCCTCGCCTCATCGGGATCGTCGGTGGACAGCAGGCGCGCCCCCAGGTCCGACTTGCCGATCCGCCCGCCCGCATTGATGCGCGGCCCCAGGATAAAGCCCGCATGATTGGACTTGGCCGGCCCCGGCTCGGCCCCGGCAGCGGCCAGCAAGGCTTTCAAGCCGGGATTCTTCCAGTCCGACATGACTTTGAGGCCCAGACTGGTCAGCGCCCGGTTGAAGCCCGTCAGCCCCGTCACGTCGCAGATGGCGCCCATGGCCGCCAGATCCAGCCACTGACGGATGTCCGGCTCGGTCCTTCCCTCGAACAGACCCCGCGCCCGCGCCTCGCGGTTCAGCGCGGCCAGCAGGACGAAGACCACCCCCGCCGCGGCCAAATTGCCCTGCCCCGAGTTGCAGCCCGGCCGGTTCGGATTGACCACGGCCAGACAGGCCGGCGGCTCCTCGCGCATCATATGGTGGTCGATGACCACGACCTTCAGCCCTATGGCCGCCGCATGGGCCACGGCCTCGTTGGCCGCCGCCCCGCAGTCCACGGTGATGACCAGGTCCGCGCCGCGCGCCTTCAGCGTGTCGAACGCCCGCGCGCTGGGGCCGTAGCCCTCGGTCAGGCGGTCAGGGACATAGATGGGCAGTTCCGCGCCCAGCGTCCGGAACCAGCGCACCAGCAGGGCCGCGCTGGACGCCCCGTCCACGTCATAGTCGGCGAAGACGTGGATGCTGTTTCCGGCCTGCAGGGCGTCGATGACGGCGGTCGCCGCCGTGTCCATGTCCATGAAGCTGGACGGATCGGGGAACAGCGCCCGCAGCGTAGGCCTCAGGAAGTTCTCGCCCTGATCCGCCGCCACGCCGCGCGCCGCCAGGGCCCGGGCCATCGGCTCGTCCAGATCCAGCGCCTGCATATGGGCGCGAATGACCCCGGCATCGGCCGGGCGCTGTCGCCAGGCGCGGCCCGACAGGGAGCGCGAAACGTCGAGGAAGGCGGGAGTGTCGCCACCGTCAGCCATGAACAATCCTTTTGAGCCCGGTCATCATCGCGGGATTCTGTCGATCAGACGATAGGACGGGCCTCAGGGGCGCGGGCGGTCGATCCGCGGCGGCGGGGCGGCGCGACGACGCAGGCGTTCGGCCAGAGCCTCGACCGCTTCCGGCGTCTGCGGGCCGATCGGGGCCATCCGCGCGGGATCAAAGCGGCGGTTCACCGACTCGACGAAGGCCGCCGGATCGCCGGTCAGGGTCCAGTCGATATGCGCGACCTGGTTCGTCAGGGCGCCGCCCGCGGTGTTCAGTGCATTGACCTTCGCGGCCACCTGCGCCGGCTGCGGCAGGTCCGTCGACGTCGCCGGGAAATCGGCCCAGCGCGGATACTGTCGATGACTGTCCACCAGTTCCTGCACGCGCGGCGCGACCGGCGAGGTCATGTCCGTCTGCGGGTTAAACGCGCCGACGCAGCCGCCCGTGGCCAGCAGCAGACCGGTCATCGCCGGCAGGATCGTCTTTTTCGACAGGAACACGTTCATCTCAGGCCCGGTCATATGCCATCATCGGTCCCGGAGGAAGGCTCGCGGCCCGACGCGCGCCGGTTCCGGAGGTTCGCCCATGGCCAAGCGCCCGACCAAGGCTCCCCCCGCCCCGCTGGCGGCCGCCGCCGCCCCGCGCAAATCGGGTCGTCCGACCTCGGCCAAGCCCCGGCCGAAGAAGGCGGCGCCCGATTCGTCCGCCGAAGCCCCCGCCCAGCCCAAGGCGGCCCCGCCTCCGCCGCCTCAGCCCGAGGCCGCCGATCCCTTCGCCTTCGGGGCCGATCAGCGCCACCTGCTGGAAACCCTGTCGCTGAACCTGGCCAAGGCGGCCATGACGGCCCAATCGGCCATCGCCGAGGCGGCCCTCAGTCAGGCCGACCGCCCCGCCGCCCTGTCGCCCGATCCGTTCAACATCGCCCCGGCCATGACCTCGGTCATGACCAGTCTGGCCGCTCGCCCCGAAAAATTGTTCCAAGCCCAGGCCGACCTGTTCAGCCGCTATATGGACCTGTGGTCCGCCACCTCGCGTCGCGCCATGGGCGAGGACGTCGCCCCCGCCCCCTCGACCGACAAGCGGTTCAGGGATCCTGCCTGGAGCGAGAACCCGGTCTTCGACGTCATGCGCCAATCCTATCTGGTCACGTCCGAATGGATGAACGGCCTGGTCTCCAGCGTCGAGGACGTCGATCCGCGCGTGAAGCGCCGGGCCGAGTTCTTCACCAGGCTGCTGACCGACGCCTTCTCGCCGTCCAACTTCCTCGCTTCCAACCCGGCGGCGCTGAAGGCCCTGGCCGAGACGGGCGGCGAGTCCCTGGTCAAGGGGATGCAGAATTTCGCCGCCGACCTTGAGCGCGGGGCCGGCAAGCTGAAGATCAGTCAGGCCGACTACGGCCAATTCACGGTCGGCGAGAACGTCGCCACCGCCCCCGGTCAGGTCGTCTGGCGCGACGAGTTGTTCGAACTGATCCAGTACGACGCCGCGACCGAGACGCAAGCCGCCGTGCCGCTGCTGATCTTCCCGCCGTGGATCAACAAGTTCTACATCATGGACCTGCAGCCGGCGAACTCGCTGATCCGCTGGCTGTCGGCCCAGGGCTTCACCGTCTTCGTCTGCTCCTGGGTCAATCCGGACAAGGACAAGGCCGAGTTCGGCTTCGACGACTATCTGCAAAAAGGCATCTACCGCGCCGTCGAAAAGACGCTGGAACAGACCGGCCAGAAGCAGCTGAACGCTGTCGGCTACTGCATCGGCGGCACCCTTCTGGGCGCGGCCCTGGCGCATATGGCGGCGAACCAGGACGACCGCATCGCCTCGGCCACCTTCTTCGCCGCCCAGCACGACTTCGCCGAGGCGGGCGACCTGCTGCTGTTCACCGACGAGCACTGGCTGGCCGGGATCGAGCAACAGATGGACGCCGCCGGCGGCTTCCTGCCGGGCGCCGCCATGGCCGACACCTTCAACGCCCTGCGCGCCAACGACCTGATCTGGTCCTTCTTCGTGTCCAACTATCTGATGGGCAAGGCGCCGGCGGCCTTCGACCTGCTGTTCTGGAACGCCGACCAGACGCGGATGCCGAAACGCCTGCACCTCGACTACCTGCGCCGCATGTACGGCCAGAACGCTCTGGCCAGGGGCGAGTTCGAGATCGGCGGTCAGCGGATCGACCTGTCGACGGTCAAGGTTCCCCTCTATTTCCAGGCCAGCCGCGAGGACCACATCGCCCCGATGAACTCGGTCTATCGCTCGGCGCGGCTGTTCGGCGGACCCGTGACCTATACCCTGGCCGGATCGGGCCATATCGCCGGGGTCATCAACCCGCCGTCGGCCAACAAATACCAGCACTGGACCAACCCCGCCCTTCCCGAGACGCTCGCGGAATGGCAAGCGGGCGCGGAACAGCATCCGGGCAGTTGGTGGAATCACTGGGCCGCCTGGCTGCACCCCCAGTCGGGCGACCAGATCCCGGCGCGTGATCCGAAAACCGGCCCGCTCAAACCCATCGAGCCCGCGCCCGGCGCCTATGTGAAAGTGAAGTCTTGAAGCGTATCGAACCCAATCTGCTGCTGGCCCTCGCCACCGCCATTCCCCTCGCTCTGCTGGTCGCCACCGCCAGCCTGTTCGGCGAGCCGGGCAACACGCTGAAGTATGTCCTGCTGGCCGTCATCTGCAGCATCCTGTTCGTTGCGCTCAACGGCGTCCTGGCCAAGCGCATGGGAACGCAGCGCCCGCCGATGATCCACCCCGAGGCCGCATCCACCGCCGTCTGGGCCAGCCTGTTCCCGCTGGTGCTGATCTTCGCCGCCGCCGTGCCGGTCTTCTTCCCCGGCCACGACTACGGTCTGCTGGTCATCATCGGCGCCGTCTGGTTCGGGGTGACGGTGCAGTCCGCGCTCAAGGCCCGTCAGGCGGGCTGAAACGTCAGGGCCACGCCGTTGTTGCAATAGCGCCGCCCGGTCGGCGGCGGCCCGTCCATGAACAGATGCCCCTGATGCCCCAGACAGCGGGCGCAGTGGTATTCAGTGCGGGCGATGCCGATCAGCCGATCGGTCTTCGAGCCAATATTGGCCTCGGTCACGCGGAAGAAGCTGGGCCAGCCGGTGCCGCTGTCGAACTTCCACGCCGACTGGAACAGCGGCAGGGCGCAGCCCTTGCAGACGAAGACGCCGCGCCGATGCTCGTCGTTCAGAGGGCTGCTGAACGGCTGCTCGGTCCCCTCATGGCGCAGCACGCTCCATGAGGCGTCGCCGAGACGCCGCTTCCAGTCCGCATCGCTGATCTGGCGGAAGGGCGAGTTCGCCCATGAATCCGCCGAGGCGTCCGCCGCCTTGGGCGTGCAGCCCGACAGGGCCAGGGCGGCCCCGCCCAGAACCAACGCCCGTCGTTCGAGAAAAGCGTCCATGCCCTCTATACGACGGCCGGACGCCTTTGGTTTCAGCTCGGGGGTTCAGATCAGACCCGTCGTCTCGTCCAGACCCAGCATGATGTTCAGGTTCTGAACCGCCGCGCCCGAGGCGCCCTTGCCCAGATTGTCGAGCAGGGCGACCAGACGCGCCTGTTCCCCGCCGCGATCGCCGAAGACGTGCAGCCGCATCCGGTTGGTGCCGTTCAGGGCCTCCGGCTCGATGCCCGTCATGGCCTCGGTCTCGTCCAGATCGGCGACCTCGACAAAGCGTTGCCCGTCATAGGCCTCGACCAGGGCGCCGTGCAGCCGCTCGACCGAGGGCGTTTCCGGCAGGGCCGACAGGTGCAGCGGCACCTCGACCAGCATCCCCTGGCGATAGTTCCCGACGGCGGGCGCGAACAGGACGGGCAGCGTCAGCCCCGTATGCTGGGTCATCTCCGGCACATGCTTGTGCTTCTGGCTCAGGCCATAGGCGCGGAAGGCGGTCGAGGCCCCCGCCGCCTCAAACTCGGCGATCATGGCCTTGCCGCCCCCGGAATAGCCCGACACCGCATTGACCGTGACCGGCTGGCTGGCTGGGACCAGCCCCGCCCGCACCAGCGGCCGCATCAGGCCGATGAAGCCGGTTGGATAGCAGCCGGGGTTCGACACCCGCGTCGAGGCGGCGATGGCCGCGCGCTGACCCGCATCCATCTCGGCGAAGCCATAGGTCCAGGCCGGATCGACCCGGTAGGCCGTCGAGGCGTCGATGACCCGCACGCTCGGGTTCTCGATCATAGCCACGGCTTCTTTCGCTGCATCATCAGGCAGGCACAGGATCACCGCATCGGCGCTGTTCAGCGCCTCGCGCCGCGCCGCGACGTCGCGCCGACGGTCGCCCAGCAGGATCAGCTCCAGATCCGTGCGCGCCTCCAGACGCTCGCGGATCTCCAGCCCCGTGGTCCCGGCCTCGCCGTCGATGAAGATGGTGTGGGTCATGTCACACTCCTGATCCTTCTCCCCTTGTGGGAGAAGGTGGCCCGCGCAGCGGGTCGGATGAGGGGTCGCACTGACCCCGAGAATTCAGCGGATTTGAGACGCTGCCCCAAATCGTCGGCCCAACATCAACGGCGTCTCTCCTGCTCGACTCTTCGCGCCTCTTCCAAAAGCGTGCGCAGCCGTCGGTCGCCATCGACATTCACCGGCAGATAGATGTTCGCCGCTGCAGCACGGATCGCATCCAGTTCTGGATCCGATATATCGACAGAGGTGAAATCGTCCCAATCATTCGGACGCCCCTCACCTTCAATGAAGTTCGACAAGTAGGCGACCACTTCCCCGGGTGTACGGCGCCTCGCCTCCGGAAAGACCTTCGCGATCATCCTTCGCAACCAAGACGTCTGCATCAACCGCTCCAAAGAAAAAGGGCGCTCCGGGTTTCCCCGAAGCGCCCCAAATCCAAATCGCCTGAAAGCGATTAGCGCTTCGAGAACTGGAAGCTGCGGCGTGCCTTGGCGCGGCCGTACTTCTTACGCTCGACGACGCGGCTGTCGCGGGTCAGGAAGCCGTGCGGCTTCAGGACCTTGCGCAGTTCCGGTTCGAAGTGCGTCAGGGCGTGCGACAGGCCGTGGCGGATGGCGCCGGCTTGACCCGACAGACCCGAACCTTCGACGGTGCAGATCACGTCGTATTGCGTGGCGCGGTCCGAAACGGTCAGCGGTTGGGCGATCATCATGCGCAGCACGGGACGAGCGAAGTAAACTTCCTGGTCCTTGCCGTTGATGGTGATCTTGCCGGTGCCTGGCTTGATCCAGACGCGAGCGATCGCGTTCTTGCGCTTGCCGGTCGAGTAGGCGCGGCCTTGGGCGTCCAGCTTTTGCGTGTAGACGGGCGTGTCGTTTTCGACAGTGCCCAGGCTCTTCAGGGCGTCGAAGCCGGTGGCTTCAGCAGTCACGTCGGTCATGCTCAGGCGCTCCGGGTGTTCTTGGCCGAGGCCGACTTGAAGTCGATGGTCTGCGGCTGTTGGGCTTCATGCTCGTGGGCGGCGCCGGAGAACAGACGCAGGTGCGTCATCTGCTTGCGAGCCAGCGGGCTTTCCTTCGGCAGCATGCGCTCAACGGCTTTCTCGAGCACGCGCTCGGGGAAGCGGCCGTTCAGGACCTTTTCCGGGGTCGTTTGCTTGATGCCGCCCGGGTGGCCGGTGTGGCGATAGTAGACCTTGTCGGTCGACTTCTTGCCGGTGAACACCACCTTGTCGACGTTGGTGACGACGACATAGTCGCCCATGTCAACGTGCGGGGTGTAGGTCGGCAGGTGCTTGCCGCGCAGACGGTTGGCGATGAAGGTCGCGAGGCGGCCCACCACGACGCCTTCGGCGTCGATGTGGATCCACTTCTTTTCGACCTCTGCCGGCTTCATCGAAGCCGTAGTGCTCTTCAGCATAATGAGGGTCCTGAAAGACGAACGGTGCGGCCCATTCCAAAGCAGGAATGAGCGGAAGGCGTGCTGATAGAGGGTCATCCACAGCAGGTCAACACCGGTTCGCGACCTAATTTTAAGTCAACATATTGATTTAAAACAACTTATCTTAAACGGTATTAAAATACCCGATCATGACCAGCACAAACCGCCTTCCTTCTCCCCTTGCGGGAGAAGGTGGCGGCCGAAGGCCGACGGATGAGGGGTTCCCCACCATTTTCCCGTTCATCCCGGCGGACGCCGGGATCCAGTGCGAGCCCCATGCGCCCCGCTTGCAGCCACAGAACTGGACCCCGGCGTCCG